>DHTZ01000027.1:75169-75784 GCA_002408885.1 Lentisphaeria bacterium UBA5247
GATGACGTCGGACTTCAGGACGAGTTTTCGTTTTCCGGTGTTGTAAACGCGGAGCGGCGAACCCGCGGCTTCGGCTTCGCCCAGAAGTTCGGCCAGCAATTCCGGTTCGGCGGCGAAAAAGTCAGGGCGGTAGGTGTTCCCCGGCCGGTTGTCGAAAATCGCCGCGTAAAACATTTCCGCCTCCACGAGGTCCTGAAAAAAATGGCTTCCGTACGAAAGCTCCGGCATGATCCGTCCATCCGGACTCGACACTTCGCAAATCGCCGAAATACCGCTGATTTCCGCGAAATTCACCGGCACCCCCAGTTCCGGCGAACTGGTTCCCCAGCGTCCGGGCCCGACCAGCATCACCCGGCGGCCGCTGTCGGTCAGTAGACGGTTCAGTTTGCCGACGGTGCGGGCGGTGCGGTATTTGCCGCTGAAATCGGTTCGGTAATATTCACCGGGGTCGACCGTGATCACGTAGTCGACCGGATAATCGGCGCCGCCGCCCATCGTCTGCCCGGACAGTTCAAAGAAGATATTTTCCGGGCGGGCGGGCGGGATATGGACCTCCGCGCCGCGGCCGTGAATCTGGAGCGGACGGCATTGCAGGAGATTGATGGCGTATTCGCC
>DHTZ01000034.1:0-6357 GCA_002408885.1 Lentisphaeria bacterium UBA5247
AAAAAAATTAACGGAATCAGGAGTACGTTAAGCTATACGAGGGGCAGCCACTCTAACTTACTCGATATCTTCCCGAAGCCAACGGCAGTTCAAAATTTTTTCCTGCAGCAGATTGGGCGTGTAATAATAATGATTGCTGCTCTCGAAACCGATCCGGGCATCCTCCGCCTGTAAGCGCAACAGTCGTTCGGTTAGCTCGATTTCGGCATTTAGTAGCGCTTTCAGGCGGGCGGGCGACGAATCGCGGCCGCGGATAAAGGCAATCTGGTTCTCCGTGCTTTTGAGGTGGCAAAACGCCGCTTCGGCGATCCGCTGCAATTCCGCCAGATGATCCTTGAATTCCGGTGCGACGGTGGCGCGGGCTTCGTCCAGCAGCGCCAGCCCTTCCGCCCAGCCGTCTGTCATCCGTCCGAATGCGCGTTCAAACACATCCGGCGGGTAAATGCCGCGCCAGCCGTCGAGGTCGTCGTACGGGATTCCGACCATCGTTGCCTTGTACCCGGTCGGCGTCCGCCACAACAGATTGGCGCAGCCGCAGTTGACCGGCGACTGGTAAATGGCGCTGATCTGGTCGAACGGGAAATGCCTGAACGCATCGCTGAAGCATTTCCATGCCGCCAGTACGGTCCGGTGAATGGATTCCCCGTACAGTTCCAGCGCGATCCGCTCTTTCGGATGGTTCAGCAGGGCGATGACCGGGGAGGGGAAGCCCCCCAGCGTCCAACTGAGCATGAAATCCCGGACTCCGGCTCGGCGCAAATTGTCAAGGTGTTCCTCGAACAGGTCATAAACCGGCAAATAGGGCACCGCGCTCAATTCCCAGGAATTATTGATCTGGATTTTGGCGGCGCAGGCGAGCCCGCGCTCCTGCGCCAGCCGCCAGCCCTCCAGCGCCGCCGGGGACGGCCCCGGATGGGAGAT
This sequence comes from Lentisphaeria bacterium UBA5247, assembly GCA_002408885.1. Classification (GTDB taxonomy): domain Bacteria; phylum Verrucomicrobiota; class Lentisphaeria; order Victivallales; family Victivallaceae; genus UBA5239. The sequence goes on from DHTZ01000034.1 coordinate 922, forward strand.
CGAATAATCGATCACATGGCTTTTGAACCCCTCGCAATCGGTTTCCACGCCCCATTCGCTCACGGACAGCACGCGGACGCCCGGATGGAGTTTCGCGATGATTTCCGCCCGGCATTCTTCCGGCCATGCCCAGGTGTACGCCAGCACCCGCGCCGCCGGTTTGGCGCGGAAGACGCCGTCCGCCATCGCGTTGACGGTTTCGGCGATGATTTCGGCGGCGGGGCGGGGGGCGCAACGCGGGCAATTTGTCTGAAACCGGTGCGACGCGCAGTTGGTGGGGTTCTCGGAACAGGTGATCGTGAAGATGCCGCCGAGGAGCGGGCAGTCCGCGAACAGCGCGCCAAGGGCATCGCGCAGATAATCCAGTACTTCGGGTTGCGAGGTGCACAACCCGCCGACGCCTTTCAGGTCCGCGAACATCTCCGCATACCGTGGAAGCACGGAGCGGGGTTCGTTGAAATACAGGATGATTTCAATGTCGTACCGGGCGGCGCGGGCGGTCAGCTTCCGCAGATTGGCGCGGCGCTTTTGCCATTGCGCCGCCATTTCGGGGGCGCGGCTCCACTCCGCCAGTTGATAGACCAGCGCGGGCATCCAGATGGCGTTGATCCCCGCCGCCTGGTAATCCCGGAACATCGTTTCCGGAAATCCGTTCAAAGAATCGTCCAGCAGCGGATCGCCGTACACCGTGTCATACGGATAGATCATCCGCAAATCAGGCGACGGCGCATCCGCCGGCAGCGTGGGCGACGGCATGAATTCGAACGGTTTGAAATTCCGCGGCCATTCCGCCGTCAACTGCCCGATTTCCGCGGCGCGGCGCGTTTCCTCGGCATTCAAGGGGGACCAGCGCAGTTCCGCCGTTTCCGGCTTGAGATCGCCCAGTTTGTGCCAGAGAAAATCGTCTTCTTTCAGGCAATGCGCCAGGCGCTCCGGCGTCCAGTCCAGCAGTTCCAGGAGCTGTTCGAACGGCAGCAGATGCCAGTTCTGGCGGATCAGGGTGATATAGCCGCGTTCGCGCCACAGGGCGCCCGGATCGGCGGCGGACGGCAATCCCGTCAGGGCGGCCAGTGCGGCGAGCTCGGCCTCGGGGGCGCGGACGACCGCGGCCAGTTTCGACAGCGGCAGCAGGTTCCAGTTGCGGAAAACGAACGCCGTCAGGCGGTTCGGGAAATGCTCGAAATTCAATGCCGGCTTCCGTTCGCCGGACGGCAGATCGCTTGTTTGCATGAGGGTTAGCCTTTGCTGTATTTGGTGGTGATCGCCACCGAGAGTTCTTGTTCCGGTTCCAACACCGCCGGACAGCCGCCGACGGCCTCGATTTCCATAAAGCCGCCGGTGTCGCTGTAAACGCTGTAACGGGTGTCCCGGTTTGCCGGAAACGCTTCCGGCGGAGCGTCGGCAATGTCGATATACGATTGCTCCGGCGGCAGGGGCAGGGCGCTCCGCCGGACGGTAAGCCGGTCCGCCGGGCGGCGGAACTCAATCCACGGCGTTGCCCGGCCGATGCCGATCTGGTAACGGAGGCTCGAATCGGTCCGGCAATGCATCATGTCGCCTTGAACCCGGCGGCATTCGCCGCCCGGCTCGTACAAATCCCAGATGTCCGCGCCGTCGGCCGGAAAAACGGTTTCGCATCCCGGCCCGCAGTCGAACTGGCACAGCGACCACGGAGCCAGCAGCATTTCATCCCGCCCGAGCTTTTTCGCCCCGAGATAACGGATGGTTTCGACGGTTTTTACCGTCAGTGCCGTTTTCCCGGCGACTACCGTCACGTCCCGCCGGAAAAGCGTCGGAATGCCGACGCCGCGGGCGTTGATCAGGTCGATTTCCGCCTCGATCACGCCGTGCTCCGGTTCGTCCTCCGTCAACAGGAACCGCGCTCCGGTCAGGCCCGGCGGAACCCGCCAGCTTCCGGTCGCATACTGGTAGCCCATCGCGGTTCCCTCCGGCGCGGGCCAGAGCCCGTCCCCGCCGGGATTCAGGTAGCCGCGGCGGGTGCTGATCCCGGCCACGGCGGCGGGGTTCACCCGGCTCACTACCCGACCGTCCAATAGGGTGTAAAGCCGCCCCTCCAGGTCCAGCCCGGCGATGATGCCGCAGTCGCTGTTTCCGATCACATGGCAGCGCTTGCCGTGCCGCCGGAACAGTTCAATCAATTCATTGCCGGTCATTGGCGACCTCCCCGGCGGTTTTGAACACGCCGCCGCGTTGTTTGAGTTCATGGAGCAGGGTTTCGAATTCCCGGCAGGCGACTTCGCCGCAGTTTTTCGTGATGAACGGCAGCGGGGTGACGCTTGCTTCGCCGTAATCGATCGCGCCCTGCGGCATCGGATGGAACTCCCACGGATGGAAGTAGAATGCAAGTACCGGGCGGTGCCCGCGGGAACCGACGTATTCGATGAAACTGTCCGCTTTCTGCAGTACCGCCCCGGCGGATTCGGTGCGGAACAGCGGCCATTGGTCGCGGTCGCGCTGGTAAGGGTCATTACTGGTCATGGTCAGGTCGCAGAAATTGGGGATTTCCACCAGTTTTAACGAACCCGGCTTCGTCCAATCCTCGGCCGACGGATGGTACGGGTGGAACAATTCGCGGTGGAAATACAGCGGCAGCGACACGTCCGCCTTGTATCCCAGCGATTCCAGCACATTGACCACCCGGGTGCCGCCCCAGAGCCGCGGACAGCGGAAGCTGACCGGGCGGATACCGGATACTTCCTCCACCAGTCGGGTCGCCTCCCGGATGCGCCCTTCCACCTCGAACGGAAAGACCGGCCAGTTGTTGGGCAGCGGAAAGATCGGGTCGCCGAGCGTTTCGTGCACCAGTCCGTGACAGCCCGTTTCATGCCCGGCGCGGCGGACGTCCGCCACCGCTCCGGGATTGTTCTGTGCCGCGTGCCCGGTCCAGAAAAAGGTGGAGGGAGCCTGCTGGCGCTCCATGATTTCGAGCAAACGGGGGGTCCCGTGGCGGACCCCCTCGTAGCCGTCGGTGAACGAACCGATATCGGTTTCCATATCGATTCCGAGAATGACGTCGAATGCCGTACTCATGTTTACAGCGCCGTGTGGATGCTGTCCATCATGGGGCTGAACGGCACCGCGCCCTGCTCGGTGATTTCGTAGCCGGTTTCGATGCGGACGCCGTGGAATTCCGGATGCCCGAAAAAGCTCACGTCCACGCAGACCGTCATACCCGGCACCAGCACGTCGTCGCTGCCGGGGCCGAAAAACGGCGATTCCGCCTCGTGCAGTCCGATCGTATGGACGAACGGGCAGACCAGGTATCTGCTCAATCCGTGCTTCGTGAAATACGCCCGTGCCGGGGCGTCGATTTCGCGTCCGGTTTTGCCGACCTTCAATTGCTCTTTCGTCAGGCAGTAGGCTTCGCGCAGGTGCTTGATGCATTCCTTCTGGCGGGCGGTGTATTCGCCGTTCACCGGCAGGGCGTCGCCCATTACTCCGGCGTAGCCGTTGACTTTCGGGGCGAGCCCGATCATCACCATCTCGCCATTCTGGACTTTTCGCGAGCTGGCGGTCGGCACCACGGCGTTGGCGCGGGCGCCGCTGCCGACGATCGCGCTGAACCCGAAACCGCTGGCGCCGCGGCTGCGGGCGGCATATTCACCGGCTGCGGCGATTTCGATTTCCGAAACGCCGGGAGCAACCTTCGCTTTCATGGCTTCGTAGCAATGGTCCGCCAACGCAAAAGCCGCCCGGATTTGCTCGATTTCCCACGGTGATTTGTGGTAGCGCAAGCGGACGAAATCAGCGGTGATATCCGCCATCCTGACTCCGTTGAACCCTTCCGCGATGCCCCTGTAGCAACCCGCCGGCATGCGGTCCGCCCCCACCAGCCCGATCGCCTTTACCTGGCCCAGCGTTTTGTTCAGTTCGCCGAAAAGGTGCGGGAAATCGATAATCGTTGCGTTCGGGTATTCTTCGTCCGGAACCATGAACACCGGGAAATTGCGGGTCTCGGTGATGGCGCTGTCCAGCTTGGCGAACGGCTCGCTTTCGGGGCCGCCGAGCAGCATCGGGGCGCCTTTGCGGGGGATCAGGACCGCGCCGCTTTCGAATTGCGGACACCAGCCGGTCAAGTACCAGCCGTTGCCGATGTTGAATTCGTCATAATACACCAGCGCGAGGTCCAGATTTTTTTCTTCCAGCAGTTTGCGGACCTTGTTCAGGCGACTTTCGGCTTCTGTTTGAATCAAATAACCCATGATCAATCTCCTTCTTTTATGTGGATTAATTTCAAATACGTTAAATAATTCTATTATTGTATATGATGAACGGATAAAATCGTCAACAGGAACTTTCCCTTATTGCGAGGCGCGGGAGCAATTGAATCCGAAGCGGATTGCGGCGGTCCGGTTCCGGGCTCAACAGGTATTCGACCGCCATGTCGCCCAGCTCCTCGTAGTCGAGCGCCACCGTGGTCAACCGCGGGAAAAGCTGCATTCCCACCGGCAATCCGTCGCATCCGCATACCGCCACATCCTGCGGAATCCGTTTGCCGCGCTCCAGCAGCGCCCGGAAGACCCCGGCCGCCATTTCGTCGTTGGTGAAAACGGCATCGAATTTCAACCCGGAATCCATCGCGTGCGCCATCACCTCGTGAGCGGATTCGGCGGTGAAGTCCGCATGCAGGAGCAAGCCGGGATCGAACGGCAATCCCGCGGCGGGCAGGGCAGTGCGGTAGCCCTGTTCGATATCGCGGGAGAAAAAATGTCCGGGGAGGCCGTTGAGCAGGAGAATCCGCCGCCTTCCGCATCCGGCCAGGTGGTTGACGGCCAGCCGCGCCGCCTCGGCGTTGTCAAACAGAAAGGTACTGTGGGTTGACGGTGAAATTCCCGGATTGTCCAGCAATACGGCCTCCGGCACCGCGTCCAGCAGGGCGGCGAGCTGTTCCGGGATGAAACTTCCCACCAGTATGGCGGTGTCCGCGCCGGAAGCGCGCAGGTTTTCCAACAGCACGAGGAATTGTTCGTAATCGCCGTTGCAGGTACGGATGACGCATTCGGTTCCCGCCTTCGCCAGCCGTTGTTCGATCGCCACCAGCAGTTGCGAATGAAAAATCGCCATACTGCGCCCGATGATTCCGGCGATCAGCTCCACCTTCCCCCCCTTGCCGGGTTCCGGATGTCCGGGGCGCCCCATCCGCGGAGCGCGGATATAACCGAGTTTTTCCGCCGCGGCCACGATCTGCCGCCGGGTTTCTTCGCGAACCCTGGAGTCATGGCGCAATGCCCGGCTCACGGTCATGGCGCTGACGCCGCATTCGGCCGCGATCGAAGCTACGGTTTTTCGTTGACTTGTTTTCATAAGATATATTATAACACTAAAAATGTTAAAGTCAACATTAAAATAAAAAAATTACTGATTTCAATCATAAATGTACAGTGTGAAACAGAAGATTCCGCTCTGTGAGCGGGC
>DHTZ01000034.1:6538-6671 GCA_002408885.1 Lentisphaeria bacterium UBA5247
GAGCGGGCAGCGTTTCGCCGCTGCAGCACGCCCGGGCACGGCCCGGTGCGAACGGATGCTTCGCATCCTGACGGAAAGAACTTCGCGGCGGCACGTTGCCGCCGCGCGCTGAACGGTTTGGGTCAGAGAGCGT
>DHTZ01000088.1 GCA_002408885.1 Lentisphaeria bacterium UBA5247
GGCTGGCGGCTGGTCGAGGACGTTTTACGGGAGCATGACAATGAGTGAAATTGAATGGAAAATCACCGAGCAGAACCTTTCGCAAGAGTTGGTCAGCAAAGACAACCGCTGGCACATTTCCAGAACGCAGAAGGGAAAATCCGAACCGGAATTTTTTCTTTCTCAATGGGATTTACTTCTGACGCCGCACGGAAGCGGAGCGGATTACCGGGCATGTTTTGAGACATTCATCACCGACTGCGACGAATTCATGAAAAAGGTCGCCGCGATCCAATCCGAGGCGCGGGAACATCTGCAACTTTTACTGCAAACCGAGGAGAAATTGCTCCATGAAAATTGAAACCGTACTGGCGCAGGTCATGAGCGAAATCGACCGCGCCGAAAAAATCCATCCGGTCTGGCCGCGCAACCACATCCATCAGTGTGCCGTCATCGCGGAAGAAGCTGGAGAATGTTTGCAGGCCGCCTTGAATCACGATGAACACAAAGGTTCCAAGCGTCAGATGATTACCGAAGCCGTACACACGGCGGCGATGGCGATCCGCTTTCTGAAAAATATCGAGGAGACTGATCCCAATGAGTGAAGTCAGCGTTTATATGTTCCGGCGCATGCCGGTTCGCGTCGTGAAGCTGAACGAAGAGCAACTCTTTGTCATTCGCGATATCTGTAACATCCTCGGCTTTTCCAATCCGAACCGGGAGCTGGCAAAGCACACCGATAATGTCCCGAAATATGAGCGTATCCGAACTCCCGGAGGCTTGCAGATCGTCCGGCTGATTCCGCGTTCGGATGTGGAAAAACTGCTTGACGCGAATGACGGGCGCAAAGCATTTCAACTTCAACGATGGCTGATGAAAGAGGTTTTTCCGGTGCTTGACGCTGATGCGAGAGCGTTGGAAGAAGCAAAGAATATTATTTCCGGCTTTGTCGGAATGATGCACACGGCAATGGCGCAACAGTATTTCGCCGACCGGGACACAAAACGAAGCAAGTGTTCCGGAACGGTGATGATTTTTGCTTCCGGGAGTGGTAAATGATTGACAACGATGAAATTTTGCGCGCACTTCAATGCTGGTTCGCCCCCGGTGACGTCTTTGAAGTGCGCGTTCTGGATGCCGTGACTTCCGACTATCGCCGGGAGCATGTCGAGTCCGGATACTTTGATTTTGAACACATTGCATCTGTTCCGGAGGCATTGAAACGGTTGCTTTCCTATCGCGGGGTCTATGTGACGGTCAATCCGGTCAAGCCCGATTTGCTGGCTCGCGCGGTCAACCGCATCCGTCCGGCGGGAAAGAATCCGACCACCGCCGACGCGGATATTGTGTGTCGCCGCTGGCTTCTGATTGACTGCGACGCGGTGCGTCCGTCCGGCGTGTCGAGCTCCGATGCGGAACACAATGCGGCGCTGGCGAAAGCCCGCGAAGTCCGCGATGGTTTAAGTTCCCTTGGCTGGGCTGATCCCATCATGACCGACAGCGGAAACGGCGCACAGCTCATGTACCGGATCGACCTTCCGGCTGACGATGGCGGACTCGTTCAGCGTGTGGTGGCGGAAGTGGCGAAAGCCTCCTCCGATGCCGTCAAAATCGACCTGACCGTCCATAACGCCGCCCGTATCTGGCGCATTCCCGGCACGATGAACTGCAAAGGCGACAGCATCCCAACCCGTCCGCACCGCATGGCAAAAATCATTTCCGAACCACAAGATATTGTGGTTGTGTCGGGTGGTATGTTAAAAGATATTGTTTCGGAGGTTCCCAGCGACAGTATCCAGGCGAGTATCGATGGAAGCACACCATCCGCATTCTGCATTGATGATTGGATTCGGCAACACTGCCCGGAGCTTGGCGCGCCGCAGGAATGGAAAGGCGGTCGCCGCTGGGTGTTTCCGGTCTGTCCGTTCAATCCGGCGCACACGAACAAGTCCGCCGTGCTGATCGAACAGCCGTCCGGTGCAATCGCGTTCAAATGTCACCATGACGGATGTGCCGGCAACGATTGGTCGAAGCTCCGCGAGTTGCTCGAACCGGGCTGTTACGACCGTCCGGTCGATGATTCGGATGTGAATCTTGACGGGATTCTGAATCAAAACAAGACCAAGCCAGAAAAACAAGAATCCTTGTTTCCCAACCCCGGCCCGGTTCCGGATAAACTGCTTGCCGTTCCCGGCTTTATAGAGGATGTGGTCAAACTCACCATGTCCTCCGCACCGTATCCGAACCGTGTTTTGGCGTTCACCGGGGCGTTGGCGCTTCTGGCTTTTCTCGTCGGGCGCAAGGTACAGGACAAGCGTGACAACCGGAGCAATTTGTATCTGATTGCGCTGGCCGACAGCGGAACGGGGAAAGACCATCCGCGCAAAGTCAATTTCAACATTGCCTTTCGCGCCGGAGTCGCGGGAAGCATCGGCGACGCATTCGCTTCCGGCGAGGGCTTGGAGGACGCGCTTTTCATGCACCCCTCCATGTTGTTCCAGGCGGATGAGTTCGACTGTATTTTCAACACGATGAAATACAATAAGGACGCGCGAGCAGAATCCATCAACGAAAAACTCCTGAAATTTTACGGCTCGGCTAACAGCCTGTATCCCATGCGGAAAAAGGCGATGGTCAAAAAGAAAGGTTGTGATGAAAAAATGGAGGTTGCACACATTGTGAACCCGAATTTGGTGCTGTTCGGAACCGCCGTCCCGAAGTATTTCTACGAATCGCTCTCCCGGCGCGTACTCGAAAACGGACTTGTCGCCCGGTGCATCATCGTGGAGGCGGGCAAGCGCGGCGAGGCTGGCACGGCAATGCCGATTGCTCCCGCGGACTCCCTGTTGAGGGCGGCAAAGTATCTCGTCGACCTCGATTTGCAGGGCAATCTGGCACACGAATACCCGAAGCCCCTGATCATCACCGAAACGTCCGATGCAACCAAGGCCCTGAGAGAAATTCAGGAGGAATGCGACCGCCGTTACAAATTCTTTGAATCCCGTGGCGAAGGCGGCGCGATGGCGCTTTGGGCTCGTGCTCACGAGAAAATCTGCAAGCTGGCGATGCTCCATGGCATCAGCTCGAACGTCTATGACCCGGTCATCACGGAAAAGTCCGTCAAATGGGCGTGGAAATTCATTGACCACCTCACGCGGCGCATGCTCTACATGGCCGATGCCTACGTCTACGAGAACGTGTTCGACGAAAAGTGTCAGCGTGTGTTGCGAGCCTTATCCGAGGCTGACGGCGAAATGGGACACAGTCAGCTTTTGCGAAAATCGAGAGAATCGCTTGATGTGTTCAAAAAAATCATCGATACACTTCGTGAAAACGGCTCTATTGAGATTGACATTGACAAGGGTAAAACCAAGCCGACGCGAATATATCGATTGCTCCGGGGATAATTATTTCCGGATATTGATTGTTCATGTTTTCAGCGGCCGTTTTCAGACCGAAAAAAGCGGCAAAAACGGGAACTTGTGAAATATCTCGTGAAATATCTTTTTGAAAGAAGAGAGAGGATATGAGGGTAAATATATATATTATTTATTCTTTTCAGAGATATTTCAATAATTCCGGACCATCTTCACTTCCATCCCAAAAGTGTGTGTGCATGTATAATCGCGGGAAAAATCGTAAAATCTCCCGCCAATCCCAAAACAAAGGATTACAACCATGAACGAAGAAAACTTTATCCCACCTGTTTGCGCTCACTGCAAATACGCAGAACCCTACCTCAATGATAACCTCAATTTCTGCCGTAAGAATGCACCTTTCGGCGAGTTGTCCTGCGAACACGTGCCATCGCACCCGGGTTTCGTCTGGCCTCTGGTAAAAGACAACGACTGGTGCGGTGAGTTCGCTCCGCATGAGAATTGATGCGCTGGCGCACCATCCCCGGTCTGCCGATGTATGAAGCCTCCGACAACGGTCTCATCCGCTCAAAGGCGCGGACGGTTACGGCCATCGTGAACGGGCGGCGTGTCCGCAAGGTATTGCCGTCAAAGCTCCTGGCGCAATCGCTCATGACTTTGAACGGCAGACCGCATTATGCCACCGCAAAGGTGAATGGGCAGACGCTCTACGTTCACCGACTCGTTGCAATGGTTTGGCATGCAGATACATACTTTGCCGGAGCTGAGGTCAACCACATCAACGGCAACCCTCGCGACAACCGCGCCGACAACCTCGAATGGGTGACGCATCGGCAAAATATTCTCCATTCGTACCGGACGCTTCAAACGCCGCGCAAACGCCCTCAAACCGGGCATGGCAGACGGCTGGATCACGGTCAGCGCAAGGCGTGGCATCCGGTCAAGGGCGCGTAACGGCGATATTTCACATCCCGTCACTTTTCCGTCGGTCCCGCTCAAATGACGGGCGAGTCCGTCAAATTTCATCGAATTGGCACGCCGTCAGACGCGTTTTAAGGTGTCGCCACCGCAAAATGCCGCCGATTCGGGTCCGGACCCGGCCAAAGTCCCGAAATAGCCGAAAAGGGGCGAAAAATCGAATGGTTCCCCCCTTAAGTCGTTGATACTGAGGGCGGCGGAAGGACTCCGGCTATTAGAGAGAGTTTCTTCATCAGTCCGCTTTTAAGTTGCAAAGTATTGGTAATAAGCATATTGACCTATTCTGACATAAGCTAAAAACGTTTTCTTTTTTCAAAAGAATTCGGAGCCGGTTAGCACGGAGAATACAGTGCCGGAATTTTTGCGAGGGAATTCCTGATCGCTGGTATCTCCGCCCCATCCTTCGCCGGGAAGCTCTTTTCGGAAAGGAAAAAGTTATTGCTTTTTTAGCAACAAGGCATTTTTTTAGCCTCGAAATGCTTCAAGAAATGCCATGCCGATGATTTTCGCCGGGATAAGAAAACCTCTCGCGATTGGATTTTGACGATGATTTCCCGTCCGATTGCATTCCCGACCGGAATCAGCCGGTGGGAGATTTCCCGGTATGATTGTCCGGTTACGGCACAAATGGTCAATGGCTCATTTGTATGCTCCAACCCATCGGAAATGTAAGCGGCAAAGATGTCATTGTCCGCAACGGCATTTTTGAGTGCATCCATATAACCGAATTCGCGGAATACAAGTTCGCAGAGCGGCTGAAAAAACGGATGCGAATCATCCGCTTGAACGGTTGCCATTCGTTTCCGTCCGGTCACAGCAATCAATCCGGATTCTTTGAGTTTGCGCAATTCCCGGCACACAGGTGCGCAGGTCAGTTCCGATGCCGCCGCGAGGTCTCGCGGGCGCATAACGGGACGTTCTGCAACAAAGAGCTGCCGAAATATTGCCAGCCGGGTTTTCGATCCCAATATTTTGTCAAGCATGTTTAAAGGCTTCCTTTGTTTCCGTCACCCCCACAGCCGCGTTCCTGTGTCCCGCCACCGCGCACTGGCGCAAAAGTCATATCGGCGCAAGGATGCGAGCGCAAAACGCGGTGGTGGGGCTTCTCTGCGCGATTGTGGGCGTGAGAACTATTCCCATCCTTGCGCGGCAATCCATTTCCCCGGAGTTTTTTCCGAAGGGAAAAAGACAGGGACAAGGAATTTTGAAATCCGTTCGGCAACTACAGAAAAATCCTCAGGTGCGGCTACCGTTTTATTCTTGCGAAGGAATGCCGCCCACTGTGTCGCCTTCAACGGATTAGCGGCGAACTCAGGCGTCCACGATTCCGGCATATCCGTTGGCATGGGAACCTTGCGCCG
>DHTZ01000015.1 GCA_002408885.1 Lentisphaeria bacterium UBA5247
TGGTCCTGGCTGGGCGCTTACATGATAAGCGCAATTACCAATCAGGGAAAAGTTCACTTCATGTTTTACCGGGAAACCATGACTGCGCAATTACTGATTGCGTTCATGGAGCGCTTGATTCGTCATCATGAACGTAAAGTGTTCTTTCTTGATACTGGACAATTTGCGAGTACATCACAGCAAGGCGCTGAATGAATTTTTGAGTGAGAACGCCGCGTTCATTCGGGTATTTTTCCTACCAAGCTACAGTCCGGACCTGAATCCGGATGAATATCTCAACCGGGATTTGAAGTCAAACCTGAACAATAAGCCACTCGGCCGGGCAAAGGGAAAACTGGAAGAGCATGCAAAAGGACATATGGAAATGGTAGCTCAGCAAGCAGAGAGAGTCAAGAAGTTATTTGATGCAGAAATGGTGACGTATGCAAGCTGATTTATCCGCCGGAACAATAATTTGCATGCTTATGTATTTTTCTGCCTCTGTTTTTGCGCCAGCGGCTCCAAATTACATAGCGTTGGCTTTCTTCACTGTTCCGACCGACGAAGAAGCTGGCGGCATAGGCTACCGCGATTTCCAGAAAAACCGGTAGCGTGATCAGGAAGAGAAATCCGATACGTTCCTCGCGGGGCTTGAGCAGATAACCGAAAATGGTTACTGCCAGCGTCACCGGTACGCATATGGCCAATGCGATCCAGATTCCCGTGGCATTGGTGCGGCGCGTCAACAATGCGGTTATAAAAATTCCGGTACTGAAAGCACCGAGAATACCGAGGCTGACATTGGTCACTTCGACCAGTGGGATGTCGCGATCAGTAAAGATCAGCAGGACCACGAGCCCGACCAAACTAGCGGCAAGGCCGATCGCCAATGAAGCAAGACCGCTTGCTTTGATGTAATGTTTTTCGTCGCGATCAGGGACTAATTTCCGCTGGTACAGGTCTTTTATGAAAACCGCCGCGATGCTGTTAATCACTGAGTCGACACTGGACATGACTGCGGCTAAAATCCCGGCTACCAGAAGCCCGCGCAATCCACCCGGAAGCACGTTTGAGACGAAATAGACAAAGGCGGTGTCACCGTCTCGGGCGGCGTCGTCCAACTCCGGATGAATCGATTTGAAGTAGGCGAAAATGCAAAGTCCGGCGAAGTAAAAAAGCAGGCAAATCGGCAGATTAGCCAAGGTGGACGCGCTGACCGCGCGGACCACTTCTTTGAAATTGCGACAGGTCATGCAGCGCTGTAGATTGCCTTGGTCGGTGGCCGGAGTGATCATGGCAAAAGGTACGCTCAGCAGGATCATCCAGAATGAAATCCGCTGTGCCAGGTCCCAGCTCCACACTCCGCTGGAGATACTCAGGTCGAAAGTACGGCTGTTCGCCGCAGCAAATTCCCATATTTCGGCTATTCCGCCGGGCATTTGCCAAACCACGAAACCGATGATCATTGCCACACCGCCCATCATTACCATGAATTGCGCGACGTCGGTCCAGATGATTGCCTCCATGCCACCGAGGTATGTATAGATGGTGGTGAATACTCCAATGAGCAGAATCGACATCCACGGCGGCCAGCCAAGTGCACCCTCCAGCAGCAACCCCGTGGCATAGAACATCACGCCGAGGTAGGCGAAACGCAGGATCATGTAAAGCGCGCCCACCAGGAGACGGATTGAACTGTCGAAGCGTTTTTCCAGATATTCATTGATGGTAAAAAGACGCATGTTGTAGAAGAATTTCAGAAAAATAAAAAGCATGACCGGTAACGCGATGAGCCCGGTCAGCCCACCCAGCGCCAAATTACAGCCGTGGTTATAAGCCTCGCCTGGCATGGCGATATAACTGATAGCACTGAAAAGCGAAGCGAAAAGGCTGATTGCCACCGGCCACCATTTCATGCGCCGACCAGCCAGGAAGTAATCCTCGGTATTGCCTTGCCGACGGCCGATCCAGGCGCCGAGTCCGAGGGTGAAAACCAGATAAATAATCAGTATGCTGTAATCAATGAAATTCATAAATAATCTGCCTCAATCGTTTTTTACGGTCCAGAGCCCAATGTTGGTAGTGGGGATTTTGTTCAGGTCGAGCGATTCGACATGCCCGTCGGCCATGACCATGTTGATGAGTTGGCCATGTATCATGTTCAGATGATTACCGAGGTTGCCTTTGGCGACATAATCGTTGTATTTAGCCATTTCGGAGTGCATCAGCGTACCAGATGGATCTTGAATATTGATCAGTTTGCGTGCCTGGTATTTGTGCCAGGTGCTGACCCCCACTCCGGCATCCCATTCTGCTTCTGAAACGGCGATATTGATCGCGTAGGTCAGGATGAGCGGGCCGTAATCGGTGTGGTTATTGTCATAGCCATTGGCAACGTTAACCAAGGGGCGTTGACCGAGGACGGAGCGGCAGACCAGCTTGTTTGTCAACGAATTGAGCGTCAGCTTGTCATTGGAACCGAGGTAGGTCTTCAGGCGGTAGATCCATAGAGAATTGGCGGCATTGAAGGGGGCCGTACCGCAACGGCTGGGCGTAAGCATGTCTTCATAATCTGAAGCGTACATATTCTGGTTCAGCCCTAGTGTTTTGAGATTACTTGTGCAGTTGCTGGCATTAGCGCGTTCGCGCGCCTTGTTCAGTGCCGGGAGCAGCATGGCGGCGAGAATGGCAATAATAGCTATCGCTACCAGAAGCTCTATAAGTGTGAAATGCTTCATCATCATCCAAGTCTCCTATTGTTTATTCGGGTTGTCCGAAACGATATGCATAAAGATCAGCGTCTTTCAATTCAAACAGGATTTTCACCGGTTTTCCGGCCAGTTGCTTCAGTTCGGATTTGCCGCGCCAGCTGACGACCCGCTCAATGGCGTCATCATAGATTACGTCGCAGTCGGCAAGCGTATAACCGGGAATTGCCCGGTTGGTTCCCGCATCACGGAGTTCTACTCGGATGGAACCGCGGGCGGCGGTCGAGCAATTCAGGAGCAACATGGTTTCGCCCCACGGCAGCGTGGAGGGGAAGAATGCGTCCTGCGCGCCATCGGTCGTGAGTTGATCTTTCAGTGGTGCGGCGGTGTCGCTTTCGAGCGTATAAAGCATACCGGACTCCTTGCTCAGATCGAGCGCTTTTTCCGCGCCGTCGCGGGCCAGTCCGGCGACTTCGTCCGGGGACATTGCTCGCTTCAATACCAGTATATCGTCCGCGTAGCCGATAAAGGGGCTGTTAAAAAGTCCGTTTGGTGGATAATCATTGCCGAAGCGGAGGTTGCCGAGGTCGAATTTGAGCGGTAGTGGTTTAGGGTTGGTGTTTTCGGCGACTTGCTTGCCGTCCATATAAAGGCGAATTTTGCCATTTTCATAAGTCGCGGCGAAATGATGGTCACGTTTAGTGGCGATAAGCTTTTCGAATTTCTCTCCGCCGAATTCGGCTTTGCCGACCGGGGAATATTCGCAACGGAGCAGCGAGTATTTGTATTGTTCGGGCTGCGGCGCAAGGTAGATGTGAAAACAGAAGCGTGCATCCTCCGGCAGTTTGTTGTTGGCTGAGAAGAAGCGCCGTTCGCCGCCGCGCGACAGTACGTCGGTCTGCAGGGAAAATGTGGCGTTGTTTCCAAGTTCGGCACTCTCCGGGATTTCCAACGAAGTCGGGTGGGAGACCCGTAGTACCTTCCGGCCGAAATGTTTGACCTTGTCGGTACGGTCAATGGTGAGCGGCATGAAATAATCCGCCGCCGGCGCTTTCTTCACCGTAGTCGTCGGGGTGGCGGCAAAGGTGATTGGCCTGGTCAGCAGCGTACCGCCTTTCGCATCGGCGCGGGCCGACACGAAGCCATCCAGTCGGAGCGTACAACGGCGAAAATTGACCTCTTTGCCCTCGCTATATCCCTCGGTATAATACAACGAAAGCTCATTGGGAGCACCGGGGAATTCACCCGGAGTCTGGATCATGCCCCAAACTGCATAATTGTTACGGTGGAACCAGCGCTCGCGATTTAGTCCGGGACGCAAGAAGGCCTCTTGGAAAAGATGGAAGTTCTTGCCGTCGCGACTGCTCATGAAGCCGCCGTCGCCAACGCCGCCTCCGAGATTGCCTGGCCGTAGCCGCCGATCCATGAAAAGCATCGGGAACCCGACCAGGAAGCGCTGCGCGCGCTCATAACGCATGATCGCATTAGTGTAGAACTCCACCTGCTTCTCCTCTCCGCCGCAGGAAATCATTTCGCCCGGTGTCCAGTTGCGGAAGTCGGTACTGGTAGCTGTGGCAATCCCGCGGACCCGTTCGGGCGACTTGCGGTAATAAGCCACGTAGCATTGTCGGGTATTGTCGTAAAACGCCAAGTTCTGGGAATCGAAATTGCCACCGGTGATGATTGGTTCATCCTGCATCATTTTCCAGCTTATCCCATCAGGCGAGATAAACGCGAAAAGCTTGCCCGGCGTGCCGTGATCGAAGGCCACTGCTTTGTAGCGTTCCTCCGGCTTGCAACCGGGGTTTGTGTCCTTGAACGGTGTGAAACAGTGAGTCCAGCGTGCCCCGACCGGCAGGATATTATTAGCCTTGGAACCTGCAAATTCCACTTGGCCGATTTCCGGGCGGGTCCAGCTCAGACCGTCAGTGCTTTCTGCCAGGCAGGTGAACTCCGGGTGCTGTTTGCGCTCGGTACCGATGACGCCGAACTGGGTGTAATGCGCTCCCGTATAATATAATCTGTATTGATTGCCGTCCTTGAAAATCGTACCATAACAGGAAACATTACCCTCATGCGTCCGGTCGCAGGAAAAAGCGATTTCGCGCGGAAGCGGCTGGTGCAGTTTCAATATGACCTTGTCTTTCGATTCAATCAGCTGTTCGTCAACAAAAAGCTCCCGCGAATTGCCCAGCTCCGCCGGAGCGGCGGACAGGGAACAGGCGATGATACCGAGGAGTATGGATGCGGTAAGCCGGGGGATTATCATGATTCGTCTCCATCGTTTTTTGCGTTTAGCCGCTGCCGGCGGCGGAGCGCTTTTTCGAAACACTTGCGAGCGTTGGCGATATGTGCCGCCATGTGTTTGCGGGCCAGCTTGGATTTGCCGGCTTCCATAGCGGCGATGATCAATTCGTGTTCCCCGTCGACATCCCGGGGAGCATTCAGCAGTGACAGGAAGTTCGGGTTGGCATTGAAGATTACCGACAGTTCCAGGTGGCTTCGCAATACTTTCTGAATCAGCGGCGAACCGCAGGAGTCGCAGATCAGCTGGTGAAATTGCTGGTCGACGCGGGCCCCATCTTCATCGTTGCCGTTGGCATGCCAGGTCCGGCGCAAATTGCACAGGCGCTTGAGCTCCCGAATCAGTTCGGGCGGACAGCCTCTTTCGGTCAGTTTTTCGACTGCGAAACCTTCCAGAAGTTCGCGCAATTCATACAGTTCGCAGAGTTCTTCCAGCGTCAGCCGGCGCGGTTCGAATCCGGCGTTGGCGGTACCGGTGACAAAGCCCTCTTTTTCCAATTTCAGCAAGGCCTCCCGTACCGGGGTACGCGATACCCGGTAGCGGTCAGCCAGTGCGTGAGCGACCAGCCGTTCGCCGGAGCGCAACTTTCCGTCCTTGAGGTCTTGGAGTATTCGGCCACAGACGGCTTCCACCGTATTGCCGCGGACAGCATTGATCATGATAAAGCTCCTTCGATTGTATTGTCTGTTTTTGTTTCTTATATTATAATGGATTGCATGCAGTTTTGCAATACAGTATTTAATAAAAATGAATAATTTTTTTAATATTTAAATTTAATCTATTGACATATTGCATGCAATCTGTTATTTTTAATATTAGGAAAACTCAATAAAATGGAAGATTTCAAATGAAAAAAATCACTGGGTTGGTTGCTGCCGCTTATAACCCCATGCATTCGGACGAATCAATCGCCCCGGAAAAAATCGGTGAACTGGTCAATTACTCGGTCCGCCAACGTTTCGCCGGGCTCTTCGTCAATGGTTCGACGGGGGAATTTCCCTCGCTCACTACCCGCGAACGGCAGGTCTGCGCCGAGGCTTATCTGGAGAGTGCCCGAGGACGCCTGCCGGTCATTCTCAACATCGCCTCCTGCTCCATCGAGGAACTGCGCGCCCTGGCGGAACATGGGTTGAAGCATGATGTCGATGCTTTTTGTCTGATGATGCCTTTTTACTTCAAGCCAGCGAATGCGCGCGACTTTGCCGATTTCGCGAAGGAAGCCGCAAAATTTTGTGGCGGCAAACCACTGTTTCTTTATCATGCCGCCGGCCTGACCGGGGGATGTTTTGACCTGCCGGAATTCCTGAGGATCATGCTGGATGAGGTGCCGTCTTTTGGCGGGGTCAAATACACCGGAAGCGATCTTTTTGAATTTCGTCAATGCATGACGATTTCGCCTCGGCTGCAACTGTTGTACGGGCGCGACGAAATGCTGCTCGGGGCGCTCGCCATGGGCGCGGAGGCGGCCATTGGAACCACTTTCAACTATCTTCCGCGCGTTTACCGGGGGGTGATCGACGCTTTTCATGCCAACGAGATGGACAAAGCGCGCGAGCTGATGGACGTCAGCCGCCGTGCGGTACTAGTGGCCCGCAATTTCGGCATCAGTTCGCTGAAACTCTTCATGAAATACGCCGGTATCGACGTCGGGCCGATGCGGATGCCGTGCAACCGAATCACGCCGGAGCAGGAAAAAGCCTTCGTCGCTGCTGTCAGAAATGCCGATCTCGAACAGTATCTTGGGTAAATAATCATGTTGGATCACACATTTGCCAAGTTTTCGCCTGAAATCATTCCGTTTCCCGCGCCGGACTGCCCGATCGAATGTGCGGCATTGCCGCAAGCCGGAGCCATGTTGCACAGCAAGCTTGCCGCAAAAGGCGGCCATGGCCAAAGCCCGATCCGTCTGCATGACCGGATTCCGCTTGAAATAAGGCAGCGGATCGAATACGAAACTGGGGAGGGAATGCCGACCAACCCGGAGAGCCATGTCATCTGCATCGACAGAGGCGGGATTGAACTTTACGCGATTTCACAGCGCGGGCTGTTTTATGCGGTACAGACATTGCTGCGGCTGTGGGAAAGGGAAGTATTGCATCCGGCGCTGATTTACGATTGCCCGGTCGTGTCGCTGCGCTGTTTGAAGATATTTTTACCGGCTCCGACCGAAGACGGATTGAATAATTTTCGTCTGCTGGCCGGAGTACTGGCACGCTGGCGTTTCAATGCGGTCATGATCGAACTGGGCGGCGCCATGGAGTATTTTTCCCATCCGGAAATTGCCGAAGGGTGGATCGAATACGCCGCTTTCATGAATGAATATCCCGGCAAGGCGCAGGCGTATCAGGACAAATACGATTACGAGAAAAATTCCATTCACGCCACCAACGGCGGGGGACTGGTATGGACGCAGGAACAATTGAAGGAATTGATCGACGTCTGCCGGGAACATTTCCTTGAAATCATTCCAGAAATCCCCTCGCTCTCCCACGCCGATTATCTGTTGACCCGTCACCCTGAACTGGCAGAACGGAAAGGGACGCCGTTTCCGGAAGTCTACTGCCCCTCGAATCCGGCGAGTTATCGTCTGCTTTTTGATTTGATCCGAGAGACAATCGAGCTTTTCCACCCTCGGCGCATCAATATTGGACACGACGAATTCTACTCCATTGGTCTCTGCGAGCACTGCGGGAAACGTCGTCCAGAGGAAATTTATGCCGACGACGTGAACCAGATTACCAACTTTCTCGAACAATATGGCGTGGGGTGTATGCTCGCCTCTGACAAATTATTGCCGGCCAGATTGGTCAACGGCAAACCAGCAGGCGGTTCCGAGTGTGCCCCGTCCGGAAAAAACACCGTCCCCGCCACTCATCCGGCGATCAATTTGGTGCGGAACGATATTACTATTCTTCACTGGTACTGGTGCGTGGACCGTAAACTGGAAGAACTGCTGTTCCGGCGCGACTTCCAAATCTGCTTCTGGAACTTTACCGCGTCGAATTTCCCCGAGTGGAAACGTCGCAGTTCGCACCCGAATGTGGGAGGTGTCGTCATTTCGAATTGGGGCGCGATGGACCTGCCCACGTTGCAGCGCAACGGCATTTTCTGCGAACTTGCCTTTACCTCGGCGTTTTGCTGGAACAAGTCTCTCGACTCTACTGATAACCACCGGATCGTCGACTTCGTAATCACTGAGTTGGACCGTTGCCGACGTGCCATGTGCGAAGTCGGCGATTATCTGGTGATCGAGCACCATACCGATCACAACCGCAAGTTTAAATACTACTATGACGGAAATTTTTTCTCCGAAAAAGATTATCTGTTGGGATACCATGTGTTCCGTGACCGCGGGACCGGAATGGAATATCTCCTGCCGGTGATCTTCGGGAGCAACATCACCCATCCCGGAGTCGAGCCGTATTCGTTTGAGGATACCGAACATGGGCGTGATTTCGACCAGTATCGGATTGATCCGCAGTTTCAGGAGGTGCTTTTCGGCACATTACCGGTCCGGGATGAAAACGGCACGCTCTTTTTCCGTTGTGAATACACGCATCCGGCCCCTGGCAAAGAACTAAAATACATGAACTTCCGTCCGGCATCCGATTATCCGGAGTGCCGGGTGACGATGCGCTCGTGGCGCGAGGAGAAAAAATCATGATCCAGCTGGAACACTTCACCGAATCGGAAACAAAACGTCTGCACACCGCGGCGGAACAGGCAAAAACCGCGCTGTTCGGCAATATCCTCAAAGTGGAACAATACTCCGTTCCCTTATTAATGGCCGGCGATAAATACCCCGGCATGTGGCTCGAACACAACCAGGACAACCTTTTCCTGGCCGAATACGCGCCGGAAAACGCCTGGGCCAGCCAGACCGCCTTTATGGATTTCCAGCGGGAAGACGGGTTACTGCCTTTTGTAATCCCCTCGGAAAAAGGACCATTTTTTACGGACGACGCGCACTTCTGGCAGGTTCAGAGCATCTATCCGTTTGCCCGCTGCGCACTGGAAATCGCCAAAACCACCGGACAGGGAGAAGCTGAGCTGAATCGTATTTACCGTGCCGCCGCCCGTTTTGACGACTGGCTGTGCCGTTACCGTAACCGCGACGGCACTGGGCTGGTCGAGATGTACTGCGAGTACGATACCGGCCACGACCATGATCCCCGAGTGACCGACGGCGGTATTCCAGGTTCATGCCCCGGAAACGACGCGGTCAATATGCCGGATCTGCCTTTCATGCCGGTACTTTCGGTGGACCTCTCCGCCATGGCATACGGAGCACGGATTGCTCTGGCCGAGCTGGCGGAACTGCTCGGAAAGACAGATGAGAGCGACCTGTGGCGTGAACGCGCGACGAAGTTGAAAGAAATAATCAAAAAACTGCTTTACGATCCGGTGGACGATTTTTACTACGACCGTGACCGCAACGGATTGCGCAAATACCGTACTGAACACATCACCCGGATGTTTCTGAATGAGGTGATGGACCAGGAGGAATTTGACCGGATTTATCACCGTTATTTTGAAAACCCGGCGGAATTCTTAACTCCTTATCCTTTTCCTTCGGTATCGCCGGCCGATCCGCGTTTTGACTGGAACTGCCCGCGCAATTCCTGGGGGTGCAACACCCAGTCGCTCACTTCGCTCCGGGCGCTGCTTTGGCTGCGCCATTACGGCCGCGAAGAAGAACGGACCGCCTTGCTTTTCCGCTATTTCCGCTCATACCTGACGCACGGGACGCAATTCCAGCAGGAACTCAACCCTTTCGATGGTTCACCGGTCGGGTCGGGACGCAACTATACCCCGACCCTGATTCTCTATCTGGAGGGAGCCAAACTGCTGAAAGGGACTTATTCACCATCATCACCCTAATTGAGTATAATATTGATCAGGCAAGTCCGTAGAACTGCCGTATGTTTTGTGCCA
This sequence comes from Lentisphaeria bacterium UBA5247, assembly GCA_002408885.1. Classification (GTDB taxonomy): domain Bacteria; phylum Verrucomicrobiota; class Lentisphaeria; order Victivallales; family Victivallaceae; genus UBA5239. The sequence goes on from DHTZ01000015.1 coordinate 9,928, forward strand.
GTTCGAGTTGCTCCGCAGTGAGCTCGTATTGACGAATACGCCGCAAGGTTCCGGCCAGATCGCTGGCCAGCTTTTCCGGCAATGTCATGCCGATTCCCGGAAGGATATTGGCAAACTGGAAAATATCAAGAAAATGTTTTTCGATATCGCGTAAATTTTTTGATGTCGGGTTTTCAATCCGAGAAAGTTCCTCGAATGCCAAAGCTTTCAAGGGAATAACGCCGCCGGGTGATATTACGCTTATGCCATTGATGATGGTGCGGTTACTGCGAATAAATGTATAGTAATCTTCCTCGAACAGAATTGCGGATAGGCTGATCTTTTCATCCCCGACATCAAGCGGCGCAAAATGATATGCCCAATCTTCCGCCGGTTTGTTGGACGCAAGTTCCAGCATGTCGGGAAAGTCACTGCTTTTCGGTTTGACAAACCGGAAAAATGTGGGACGGTTGTTACTTTTGCGATGCTCCACTTCATAGCCGCCGTCACGAATGAACTGTTTCAGCCTTGCTCCGAATCCGCCTTGAAGATGTTCGGAGATGACTACGATGTCAAAGTCGTTGGTCAGTCTGAATTCCAGGCGTAATGAATTGAATATCAGCTCGCAGGCCACTCCGCCGATCAAAATATAATCATCCGGGTAATCCCTGAAATATTCCCTGAACCGTTCAAGTCCCGTTACCATACTTTATTTTCCTTCATTTGCTCCAGGGCGCTTCGGATGCGCGGGTCGGAAACACCCTGAAAAGAGAGTTCCAACGACAGCAGATCCACCGTATCACAACCGTCTTCACGGAAAGGATGATAACGCCAGATTTGAATATCGGCCATCCCTTCTTCGGGCGCATCCGCCAAATGGATTTCTCCTTCCTTCAAAAGAGCATTATAGGTCTTTTCGTATATGGCATAACAGGGGCGCCGGGCAACAAGATTGCTATGCCGGGCCAAGGCATACTCTCCCGCATAAAGCCAATCTCCACTGCCAAACATGGAATTATCCGAGACTGCCGCCATCTTCTTAACCGGAGACTGAAAATAAGGAAGAGCCCGTTTCCATAAAGCCTCTTTGTCGGTCTCAAACTGAACCATCTTGCGGTAGTCGCCGGAAACTTTGCACATACCCAACTCCGCAAGCTGGTTTACCGCCCGAAGAACTCCCATGGACGTGTATTTTAAGTAATCGGCCAATTCCGCCAGCGACCACTTGACCGGGTTCAAGTGACCGGACAGATACGCAATAAGTATCTCCTGGGCCATGGGACGGAGCTTCAAGGTCGCAACTTCCCGCCGTTCTTTGAGCCGTTCGGAAAAATCAATTCCCAGATAGGGTAAAAACATCTGCTTGCCCGGAACAATAAACGATATGTGCCGTTTGACCAATCCCAATCGCTCCCGCCTGACCATGGAAGGAAAAACCAGCACCATCTTCCCGGAAACACTCTTGCCAAACACGTGGACCGCACTCTCAATTTCCTTGATTGCGATGCTGTCAGTTTGAGCAACCAGAAAATGGACCTGCGAGGAATAAAGTTCCCCCGTATAAAAAGCAAAAGCCTTCCGGATGAAAAACGGAAGACCGTCTTGCACGACAGGCGCCAGAGCCACCCGGTAATTCAATACCTGTTCCAAATAATCCTGTAGTTCCTCTACTTCCATAAGACCATATCCTTCATACTCGAAACCGACTAATACCAATATAACCGCAATATAGTTAAAAGTCAAATAATCGGTTCTATTTTCGATGATTTACGATTATCTTGGCATGACTAATAACCAGATAGTATTAATTTAACCCGATTACGGTTATAAATCAAACAATAGGTTGTGTTTCAGTTATTTAATATTATCAATGTACAACTTGCAACCATAAATATTAATATAACTAATACACGGTTAAATAACAAATCATCGGTTATATTTTTAATAATTTCCTCTGATTGCTGCATGAATTTAAATTGCCCATTTTCGGTTTCCAATTCAAATTTCCGTCTCTCCCAACCAAGCCACTTTGCTAATTTTTGGAAACCCGAAATTAGACACTTTGCTAAATTTTGCTATGCCGATGACCCCGAATTCAGCAGTTAATATACCGTAGCAAAAACTGATAGGCATGTATTCGTCGTTCGTTTACATACCAGATCCCCCCGACACCATCAGGCAGTTTCCAGGGGCGAGTCATGATTGCGACGAACGCAAATCATCCGGAACCCCGGAATCGGCATACAGACAGGCTGTCAAGCTCAAGAACACCTTTTATTCATCATTGACAAGGCAATCAAACCCGCAAAATACGAGTCGTAATTGCGAGGCTCGCAAATCTTCCCAACTGCCAAACCCCATATATTATAGGATTACCCTCAAACAAAAATTTCAATCACATTTTTTCGTTGCCCACACGACAACCATTCCCCGCATTTTCAAAACGACGAAAAAACAGCCGTAAACTACCCAAATATACTCGTATATGGACATCCTGCCCTAAACTTTCCCGCATTTTCCCATGCCCCGTATTTTCACACATATACACGTATATGGACAAAAAACAGGTAAATTGATTCATAAGCAAAATTAAGCAAAACTTTTTGCCCATTTTGAGCTCAATGTAATTACGATCATCGCGATCCTCGCCGCCATGCTGTTGCCCGCCTTGAACCAGGCGCGCGAACGGGGCAGGGCCATCGCCTGCGTGAGCCAGATGCGCCAGCTGGGGCAGTATTTCATGCTCTATGCGGATGAAAATGACGGTTGTATGTTTACCCATAATATTTATATCAACCCGACCACGACCTATGCGTGGGGGCAATGGTGGAACCTGATCCTGAAGTCCCCTCCATACACCAAAACGATCGAAAAAATGCTGCAATGCCCCTCGCGGGACCAGTCCATTGTTTTCAACGTGTTTGGAAACGGCTACGATTACGGGATCAATGGGTATTTCAGCGTTTACAGTCCGGGTTCCGCGCCATGGGCGCGGATGCAGCGGATCAAGCATCCGTCGCGCAAAGCGCAGTTGATGGAGTCGCAGAAGGGACAGCGGTTCACCATGGCTATTGCCACTATGGAACCGCAGTTCCGCCACTTGAATTCTCAGTCGAATGTTCTGTTTGTCGACGGCCATATGAGTGATTGGCAGAAAGCGGAACTGACGATGGACAATACCAAACCGCCCTGGGACTATGTTGACGGGCAAACCGGGAAATAAATGAGGAATGAGTTCGAAATGATGAAATACTGGATGATTCTTTGGAGTATGGCGTGTTTGTGCTCGTTGGGCGCGCTGGAACTGCCGCGGTTCTACGGCGACAATATGGTTCTCCAGGCGAACCGGCCCCTGGCGCTTCGCGGTTCCGGTACGCCGGGTGAAACGGTGCGCGTCGAAATCGACGGTGCGCACTACAGTGGCGTCGCCGACGCCGGCGGCCACTGGCAGGTTCAATTGGGACCGCACGGTTATGGAGAGGGATACGAATTGAAAATCGCGGCGCCGTCGAGTTCGCGGACGATCCGCAATGTTGCATTCGGCGAAGTCTGGCTGGCCTCGGGACAGTCCAATATGCAGATGACGCTGGCGCAGACGGATGGCGCGGCACAGGCAATCGCCGCCTCGGCGGACCCCGGATTGCGTGTTTTTACGGTGAAGCCGACGGCTGCCGTTGCGCCGTTGAATGACGTGGAGGGGAGTTGGGCGGTTTCTGCGCCCGGTACGGCGAAGAATTTTACGGCGGCGGGCTATTATTTCGCCGTGGAATTGCGCCGGGAGCTGAATGTACCGGTCGGCATCATTGCGGCCAGTTGGGGCGGCACCGCCGTGGAGAGCTGGATGGCTCCCGCGCTTCTCGGCGAACTGCCCGAAACCAAAGCCAGGTATATGGAGCTCCGGCAGGCGCTGCCGGTCGTGGAGCGCTCGCCGCGCGAGCTGAACCTTGACGATTCCGGGTGGATGCGGGAGGATGTTTCGACGGAGGGATGGAGCAGGCAGGCTCGGCGCATCCATTGGGATTATGAGCTCTATCCGATCGAATACAACGGCGTGATCTGGGCGCGAAAAGAGGTCGAGCTGCCGCCGGATTGGGCCGGCCGGGACGTGACGCTGTCGCTGGGCACCGTGGACGACTATGAAACCACTTATTTCAACGGTGAAGAAGTCGGCGGAACCGCTCGGCATACGCTGGCGCGGCGTGTTTATGAAATCCCCGGCAAGCTGGTCAGGAGCGGGAAAAATACGATTGCCGTCAAAACATTCAAATTCGGCTGGGGCGGATTGACCGGACCGGAAAACATCATGTTCCTGCAATTGAAGGGAACTGACGGCAAGGTTCCGATTGGCGGCGAATGGCTGTATCGCGCTTCGAAACTTGAATTCAAAGGGATTTCGCAGCGCCTGCCGGGAACGCTCTACAACGGCATGATTGCGCCGTTGACCGGGTACGGAATCCGAGGCGTGATCTGGTATCAGGGCGAGGCCAACGCCTATGTGCCCGCCGCCCGTGCTTACCGGAATATTTTCGGCGCCATGATTACGGATTGGCGCAAAGCGTTCGGACAGGTGGGAATGCCGTTTTATTACGTTCAACTGGCAGGCTTCAGGAACCGCAACGGCGAGGGGTGGCCGCTGTTGCGAGATGCCCAGCGGCGCACGCTGGAGCTCCCCGGCACCGGCATGGCTTCGGCTATCGATATCGGTGAGGCGGGGGATATCCACCCGAAGAATAAAAAAGATGTCGGCGTCCGCCTGGCCCGTTGGGCGCTGGCAAATACCTATGGCAAAAAGCTGGTTCCGGGCGGTCCTCTGTACCGGGAAATGAAAATTGAAGGCGACAAGGTCCGGGTTTACTTCGATTATGCCGACGGGCTGCGGGCCGGAAACGGATCACTCCGGTATTTTGAACTTTCCGGCAGGGACGGCAAATTTCACCCCGCCGCCGCCGAAATCTCCGGCGATACGGTGCTGGTGTCCGCCAAGGAAGTCGCCGCGCCGACGGCGGTGCGTTACTGCTGGCTGGATTATCCGGAATATCCGAACCTTTATAATTCCGCCGGACTTCCGGCGTCACCATTTATCAGCGAGTGAGCGACGATGAAATCATATGGATTTTTTGACGAAGCCCGGCGCGAATATGTGGTCAGTGACCCATTGCCGCCGCGTCCGTGGATCAACTATCTGGGAACCGGCAAACTGGGGGCATTCGTCAGCCAGGGGGCGGGGGGGCTGGCGTGGCACGAGCAGGCGTTGAGCCGCCGGATCTCGAGGTATGAATTCATGGCTTTGCCGCAGGACCGTCCCGGTTTTTACGTTTATATCCGGGAGGAGGACGGCACGTACTGGAACCCGTCGTTCCAGCCGGTTCAGGCACCGTTGACGCACTGGGAGTGCCGTCACGGCATGGGGTATACCCGCTTCTGTGCCGGGCGCGGCGGGCTGGACGCCGAACTGGAATTGTTCGTTCCCGTCGGCGGCGAAGCGCTCCTGCTGGACCTGAGCATCACCAACCGGCGGGGAACAGCGCAGAATCTTTTTATTACCAATTATCTGGAATTCAGCCTGTTCGAGTATTTCAAGGAAATCATCGGCTGGATCGTGTTGAGAAACCAGGTGCGATTCACTCACGACGATGCGCTGAAGGCGGTGTTTTACGATTATTTCGTCCACGAAGCGGAATATACCGACCTTGTGTTCGTCGCCGGCAGCGGCGAGCCGGACAGCTTCGACTGTTCCCGCGATGCGTTCATCGGACGCGGACGGTCCACGGCGAATCCGTCGGCGGTGTCGGACGGCGCGCTGTCCGGTTCGCAATTGCCGGGAGGCGGCGCGGGGATCGGCGCGCTCGGCTACCGCCGGACGCTTGAACCCGGCGCGAGCGAACGGATCGTCTGGAGCATCGGCATGGCTGGAAGCCGGGACGAAGCGGCTTCGGTTATCCGGCATTACCGGGAGTTGGAGAATGTGGACCGGGCGAGGCGGGAGCTTGCCGCGTTCTGGGAGGACATGCTTGGTTCGTTCAATGCCGAAATTCCGGATGAACCGATCCGCAACATGATCAACACCTGGAATCCATACGGCGCTTATGTGACGCTGTTTCGGGACCGCGATATTTCCTCGGAATTGCCCGGTTTTTCCTCCGGTGTCCGTTTTCGCGACGCCATGCAGAACGTGATGGCGGTCTGCAATCTCGCTCCGCCCGCCGCCGAACCACGCATCAATCTGGTGTTGAGCCACCAGCGCCCCGACGGCAGCGCTCCGAACGCATTTTATCCCGGCGGCAGGGGCGAGAAAAAAGACGCCGGAGAACCGCGCTGCGACAGCCCCGTCTGGTCCCCGGTTACCGTTTACAACTATCTCGCCGAAACCGGCGACATGGCGTATCTGGAAAAGAACCTGCCATATCTCGACGGTTCCTCCGGCACGGTTTACGAACACCTGATGGCCGGGCTGTTCCAGATCGCCCGCGACAGCGGCGACCACGGCCTGCCGCTCCTGAAAGGACGCGACTGGGACGACCATCTCGGACTTTTCAGCGAAGAAGGGGCCGAGAGCGTGATGACCGCGCAGAACTGGTGTTATGCCGGGCGCCTGATGCGGGAAATCTGCCTGATTGCCGGAGCCGTTGAAGACGCCCGCCGGATTGACGCGCGGATTGCCCGTTACACCGCCGCCTTGAACGGTCCCGCCTGGGACGGCGAATGGTATCGGCAGGTATTGTTCCGCCACGGCAAAACCGCCCTCGGCAGCCATGAACGCGCCGAAAACAAAATCTACATCAACACCCAGGCCTGGGCGGTGATTTCGGGTACTGCTCCGGACGGACGCGGCGTACAGTGCATGGACAAAATGCGGGAGTACCTCGATACTCCATATGGCATTCGGTTTTTGACACCGCCTTATACCGGCATTCCCGAGCCGCACGACCGACTGGTTTCGAATGGTCCGGGGCTGGGGGAAAACGGCGGCATTTTCCTTCAGGCGAACTGTTGGGCGATCATGGCCGAAACCATGCTCGGGCGCGGCGGCCGAGCTTACGAATATTACCGCAAAATCGCGCCGCCGGTGGTTTCGGAAAACGCCGGGGCGGATATTTATCTGAATGAGCCCTACATGTATTCCTCACACATCGCCGCCGAACCGGACCTGCGGCGTGGCATGGGGAATTTAAGCTGGCTCACCGGTACGGTGAACTGGATGTATATTGTCGCCACCCAGCATATCCTGGGGATTCGCCCGGTGCTCAATGGCCTCTGCATTGCCCCCTGTATTCCCCGGGACTGGCCTGGTTTCCGGGTTGTACGGAAATTCAGGAATACACGTTATGAAATCGAAGTCGTCAACCGGCTGGCGGGGCGCTCCTCCGTCGAACTTGATGACCATCCGCTGGAGGGCAATATTCTTCCGGTACGGACCGGGGGCGTCTGCAAAGTGCGTGTGTTGATCGGGGAAAATGGTTTTCCGGCAAAAAAGGCGGATTGATCCGGTTGTATATCTTGAAAAACGCTCTTTACGAACTATCTTTTCTGCGGTGGAAATTATTAATTGTGGAAAAGAGGCTCGAATAACGGCCGCCTGTTTTCAATGAAATCAAGCTGAGGGTGTTCTATGAAGTTGTTGCCGGGGATTTTTCTGGTGTTTACGGCCTGTGGGCTGTGGGCTGCCGATGTTGAGCTGAAAAATGGGGAATTGGCCTGGTCGGACAGGGCGTTCAAGATCACCGATCTTTCTGCCGAATACGAAAACCTCGGCCCGGTCCCGGCGCAGGCCTGTACCGGTTACCGGATCGTGTTCCCCGCCGATACGAAACGCGCTTTGATCGGGCTTTGCCGTGGGGCCGCTCTGCCCGGCCTGGCGGATGCGTATAAATTGATCTCGCTCAACAGTACGTTCAAAGTCGGGCCGCTGGTTTATGAGTTGTTCGTGGTGGAAAACCCCCCGGCTCAATTGGATTGCTCCAAGACCCGCGCGGGGGGCGTCCTGCTTGCCCTGAACGACAAAGTCCCCGCCGTTTCTGCCGAGTCCGCTCCCGCCGCGGTTCAACCGGCGGCGCCGGTTTCCGCTCCTGCCGTTGCTGCGGCCGCCGCACCGTCCGGTCTTGGCAATGGCTCGCAGGCCTGGTCGGACAGGGCGTTCAAGATTACCGATCTTTCTGTCGAATACGAAAACCTCGGCCCGGTCCCGGCGCAGGCCTGTACCGGTTACCGAATCGTGTTCCCCGCCGATACGAAACGCGCTTTGATCGGGCTTTGCCGGGGAGCCGCTCTGCCTGGCCTGGCGGATGCGTATAAATTGATCTCGCTCAACAGTACGTTCAAAGTCGGGCCGCTGGTTTATGAGTTGTTCGTGGTGGAAAATCCCCCGGCTCAATTGGAGTGTTCCAAGACCCGCGCGGGGGGCGTCCTGCTTGCCCTGAACGACAACGTCCCCGCCGTTTCTGCCGAGTCCGCCGCGCCGCCCGCCGCCGCTGTTGCATTCAATCTTGAAAATATCCAGACTTTTCCCGGCCAGGAATACTCGTTTGCCCCCGGCAATCGCGAAGTCATGATGTACGTGAAAGCTCCTTCGCGCGGCATCGACGCCCATACCGGATTCATGCTGTTGTTGCACAACTGGGGCGGCCGCTATACCATGACGGTGCCGTGGTGCGACGATCTTTGCGACCGTTACAACGTGATTGCGATCAGCGTCGAATACCTCCAGAGCGGCCCGAAACAGGCGGGCGATACCGCCCCTTACGACCACGGTTTGCTGCAGGCGATGGATTGCCTGCGCGCCATTTATCATATTCAACGGCAGTTGGACGGCGCGAAAGTGGCTTATAACCCGCGCCGCCTGTATTCGGCGGGCGGTTCCGGCGGCGGCAACGTTTCGCAGATGGTGAACAAACTTGCGCCCGCGAGCTTCGGCTGCATCGTCGATATCTGCGGGATGCCGGGGCTGACCGATGACATCGCGTTCGGCCGCGGCAAATTGAACGCCGGTTATTCCGAATCGCCTGATGCGCCGACCTATCTCTCCCCGGCCATGCGCGAAATCCGCGATTTCGGGCATCCCGGACATCTTGCCGCCCAGAAAAAAATCAACTCCGCCAACAAAGTCGTCATCGTTCACGGATTGGACGATAAATATTGTTCGGCGGTCGATAAGATCGCCATCTACCGCAACATGGCGGCGGCGGGTTTCAAGCCCGATGCCTATTTCCTGACCCCGGCGCATGTGGATGGCTCCGTCATCACCGATACCGGGCATGCGGTAGGCAACCGGCTTGAGGTGATCAAGCGCTACGGCGACGTTTACCTGCGCCCCGACGGTGCTTTCCGCGCCCAGAGCGGGCCGACCGACTTTGAACAGAAGCATAAAGTTTCGTTTCCGGTTACGGGCGGTGTTTACACGGTGGACTTCAGCGCCGAGCCGACGCTTCACTTTCAAGATGGCGCAAAGAAATAACGGCGGACATTTTCTGACGGGCTTCGTATTTCATCTATCAGATGGATGGAACCTGCAATGTCGAAATTTCACCGACCAGTTCCACCGCTTACAACTGGATACATTATGGCTACAATATTTATCATCTGGGCGCGGTGAGTGAATCGGATTATGTGAAATCGCTCCGGCTTCAGCGTCCTTCCGAAACCATTGTGACGGGTGATGTCTGGAGCAGTAAATACGGAGCCGACAAACGGGGCTATTTCATGATGAAGACCGGTGCCGAAAACGTCGGCAATCTGGAACTGGCCGACAACCACTCCGGCGGCTCCAACATCGTATGGGCGGACGGGCATGTTTCCCATACTGTAAATGCCGTCGGCAGATATCATGCGGACAGCACCAACTATTATTTCCTGGTAAAGAAACCCTGATTGATCTGGAGACGCTATGAAGTCTCGATTCTTGTTATTGCTGGCTTTGGGGGGATGCCTGGCGGCGGGAGGCGCAGCGGAAAGAGTTTTCAAACCGTCGTTTCCACGCCCGGCTTTTGATAAATCCGCCCATGCGAAAACGCTTTGGAGCACCGCCAATCCCTGGTGGCCGCCGAACCTCAGCCATCATTTTTACGACAGAGGCGGGCCGGATTATTCCTGGGATGATTTTTCCCCCGACCGCGTGACCATGTGGAAGGAGGTGGCGCAGAAATACCACGCTTTCGGCCTGACCGGAATCCAGATGGAAACGGCTTCGTTTGTGAACGGCGCCCAGGAGGCTGCTTATGGTTTCGCCGAATCCGGCACCGGGATGCAAGTTATTCCGTTTATGCAAGTGCATGGACAGACCGCGGAAGAAGCTGCCGCATTCATGCTGAACGTATTCGGGAAGTTCAACGATGACTTGTGGAAACACCCCGGATTCTACCGGTTGGACGGCCGCCCCGTGGTATTCATCTACCGGGCGACGAAATACGATGCGGAATACTGGAAAGCGATCATTTCGGCGGTGGAGGAAAAATATGGCAGCATGGTCTGGCTTTTCGACGCCGCCATGGTCGGAATGCCGAAAGGGCAATGGCTTCCCAAATTGCGCGGCATGCTTCAGTATTTTGACGGCATATCCATGTACGGCAACTGGAGTGCCGGGACCCGGCAGGAGCTGTTCGACGCCATTGCTCCGGTAATGAAGCGGGAGTTCCCGGAGAAAATCTTCGAGGGTGCGGTACACACCAACTACACCAATCACCATTGGTACGGCGGCGTCGATCCGGACCTGACTTCAAAATACCGCGGCTCCTGGGAAATGGTTCTGGCGTCGCAGCCCGGTTCCATCAGCGTCACCAACTGGTTCGATATTCTGGAAAACAGCCGCATCATGCCGAGTTACGAACAGGAAGACATCTGCCTGAAAATCCTGGAGCACTATGCCGCCCGCTGGCGCGGCCTGCCGGTACCGGTGACGGAATCGCCGCTGATTTATTCGGTCTATCCGACCCATGTACTGCTGGGACAGTATATGCCTGCCGAGTTGGTGGTTTTTCCCTGCGCCGAAGCGGGAGCGGAGTTGCGGATGCAATTGGAGTTTTACGCCGGTGATGCCGCATGTCAATATTTCGACCAGTATCCGCTCGCGGCTTTTGTTCTGGGCGCGTTCGAACCAAAAGCTTCTTCAGATTTTTCCGGACAAGCCCTGGTGGATCGGCGGTGTCGATGCCGGTGGTGTGCTGGCGCTGGATTCGAATCCGGTTCTTTTCAGCGGCAGCGGCAAATCCACGGCGGTCATCGGACAGATGAACCGGGGCGGCATTCGGGAAATCCGTTTTTCGGGGCGGCCGCTCCAGCCGGGCGAATTTTGGCTGGACCGTCGTTGAGGATAATGAAAAAAATCCGGCAAAGTGGCGTTGCCTGCTGGCAAAATCATTCCGCCGGATGTAAGTTTAACAGGTATGAGTATCAACAAAATGGAAATATGGAGTTATGAATAAATTACTGGCTTTGGCATTGATGGTTTCGTGTTTGCTCTCCTACGGTGCGACGATTTATGTGGACAACGTGAAAGGCAGCGACCGCAACGACGGCAGCAAGGACAAACCGGTCGCGTCTATTGAAAAAGGATTGACGCTGCTGAAAAAATCGGATTCGATGGATGTCGCAAACACCGGCAAGCCGTATCAGCGTCCCTATCCGGGTGAACGTGGCCGCGGTCTGAGTATCCCCCACGGCGGCACTTTTGAACAGCCGATGATCATCAACGGCAACGGCGCGGTCCTGACCGGCCTTTCCGTCATCCCCGTTGATAAATGGAAGGAAGAGGCGCCGGGCGTTTATTCGCTGCCGTTCTGGCCGATGAGCAATATGTACAAAGGCTACAAACAGCAGAACTATTGGCTGCCCGGCACCCAGGTCTGGTGGGTGGACGGACAGGCCGCTCCGAACTGCAAGGATCGGGAAGAACTGGATAAGACCCCGGGCGGGTTCTGGTGGAACAAGTCCGCCCAGTCGGTCCTTTTCAAGCTGCCGGAAGGAAAGAAATTGGATGATCTGCGGGTTGAACTGCCCGCCAACTACGGATTTTATATCACCGGAGACCATACCGTGGTCAAGGATTTCTATTTCATCCATTCCTGGAACGACGGTTTCGACGCCGCCGGGAATCCCCGCCACAGCGTCTATAAGAACTGTGTCGCCATCGATAACTGCGGGCAGGGGTTCTCCTGCCACGACACCAGCGACGTCTATTATGAAGACTGCATCGCCATCCGCTGCGCCAGTTCCGGTTCCTGCGACGTCAATTGGTGCGCCACCCGGTACGACCGCTGCATTTTCGTCAACAACACGTTCGAAGCCGGAATCTATACGACCGACACCACCACTCATTTTTACACCAACTGCCTGATCGCCGGCAACGAACCTTTCGAACAGCTCTGGCAGAACAATTACTCCGCCCAGGTGTACAGCAACTGCGTGATCGTCGGTACGGGGCCGGACAAAGACATCCTGCGCCTTCAGAACGGCATGGCGGCGTTTAAGAACTGTACGATCATGAACGGGCGCAGCGTCGCCCGCCTGGGCAGCGCCCTGAGCAGTACGCTGACCATGGAAAATTGCCTGATCCTGAATATGAAGGAATCGGTTATCACCATAAACAACGTTCTTCCCAACCGTCTGTTCCTGACCGGCAACCTGTACGGCAACACGCCCGGGCTGCTGATCGACAAACAGCTCTTCGGGCGTGACGACTGGGACGCGTTCCGCAAGGACAATCCGAAAGATTACTCCGAATGGCTGGCCGGCGGCGTGCAAGCCGATGAAAAGGGGACCTCCGTCAAAGTGAAGAATCGCTATGGACGCGCCTCGCAGGTGGGCGCGTCGCTGCCGGATTCGGTATGGACGAATTATGAGAAGATCAAGCGTGTCCGGGCGACTCCTGCCGGTGTGTTTTTCGATTGAAAAGTGCTTGTATTCCGAGGCTTTGTATCGGTTGGCAGGTATAAAATTTGCAGGAATTTTTAAAATGAATTTGAAATGTCGGAAAAATGAGGCATAGTATAAGAGAATTATTTTTCGAAGTAAAAACGAAACGACAAGACAAACGATAACCTTAAAAGGAGGCGAAAATGTCTCAAGTTGCAGAAAAAGTCAAGAAAATTGTAGTCGATCAGCTCGGTGTCAACGAAGATCAGGTTGTGCCGGAAGCCAAGTTCATCGAGGACCTCGGCGCCGACTCTCTGGATCAGGTTGAACTGGTCATGGCTCTGGAAGAAGAGTTCGGCTCTGATATTCCGGACGAAGACGCCGAAAAGCTCACCACGGTCGGCGAAGCCATTAAGTATGTCGAGAGCAAGAGCAACGAATAATCTTTCCTTGGTCTGATATACATACAGATGGGTCACGGCTGTAAAAGTGTGACCCATTTTTTGTATCGGCGAAAAAATGAACCACAGCAAATTTTGAGGGTTTGATGAATCGGCGAGTAGTAATAACTGGTACTGGTATTGTGTCCTGTGTGGGCAACAATGTGAAAGATTTCTGGCACGCGTTGACCAACGGCATCTGCGGCCTTGACAAAATTGATAAATTCGATGAATCATACCGGACCCGGATCGGCGGGGAAGTGAAAAATTTCGATTTCTCTCAGTATATGCCGCTCAAAGAAGCCAAACGGCTGGATCTTTTCTGCCAGTTTGCTGTGGCGGCCGCCGACGAAGCCATGAAAGAAGCCGGTCTGCTGAATCAACTGGAGGGCATCGACCCCACCCGGATCGGTTGCCTGGTATCCAGCGGCATCGGTGGTTTGAGCACGTTTTATGAGCAGACGCAGATTCTCCTGGAACGCGGTCCAGGGCGCATCTCTCCCCTGTTCATCCCGATGATGATCGGCGATATGTCCAGCGGTGCGTTGTCGATCCGTTACGGCGCCAAAGGCCCGAACATGGGTCTGGTGACCGCCTGCGCCACCGGCACGCACTCCATCGGTGAATCCTACTGGATGATCAAGCGCGGCGACGCCGATATCATGATCTCCGGCGGTACCGAAGCGGGGATCAACCCGATCGGTTTTGCCGGATTCTGTGCGATGAAGGCGATGAGCCAGCGCAACGACGATCCGAAGCACTCCAGCCGTCCGTTCGATATGGACCGCGACGGATTCGTGATGTCGGAAGGTTCCGGCGTTCTTGTGCTGGAAGACTTGGAGCATGCGCAGAAGCGCGGCGCCAATATCCTGGCCGAACTCGTCGGCTACGGCGCTACCGGCGACGCCTATCACATCACTTCGCCGGACCCGGACGGCATGGGCGCGGCGCGGGCGATCATGGTGGCTATGAAGCATGCCGGGATCACTCCCGAAAGCGTTGACTACATCAACGCCCACGGTACCAGCACCGACCTGAACGACAAATATGAAACCAAGGCGCTGAAGGCAGCCATGGGTAATTCCGCCTACAAGGTGTCGGTCAGCAGTACCAAGGGAACCACCGGACATGGCCTTGGAGCCGCGGGCGGTTTCGAAAGCATTGCCTGTATCCGGGCGATTCTCGACGGCGTAGTCCCCCCGACCATCAACTATGAAACGCCGGACCCGGAGTGCGATCTGGACATCACTCCCAACGTCGCCAGGGAAAAGCCGATACGTTATGCCATCAATACCAATCTTGGTTTCGGCGGTCATAACGGCGCGCTTGTGTTCAAGCGTTTCGAATAAAAAATTTTCTGAAAAAAAGAAAAGACGATAGTGCTTTTTTGCATTATCGTCTTTGCTTTTGCGGCGAGACAGCTTATATTATAGATATGGCAATTCGAAATGCTTATCAAATTCAGATATGGAGGCTAATATGAGATTTGCAGTATTGTTTGCAGCGGTTGGAGTTGCGGTATTTCTGACGGCGTGCGGGCCGGAATTGGCCCAGACCCCTTACACCCAGGAAGAAACCGAATGGATGAATTATCTTGAGGGGCAATATTCGGGCTGGCGCCCGCCGCAGACGCCTCCTCCGGTGGCAGGCGCTGTTATTGCCACCCCCCGTGCGACGGTTGCTGAAGTGGACGAAACGCTGGTTTTTGAAGACTCCGGCAAAGGTGATTTCGAGCTTGTCAATGATACGGTTTATGTGGAGCCTGCCGCAGTGGGGGCGCCCGCTTATGTGGAATATACCGTGAAAAAAGGCGATACTCTGGGGAGCATCGCGCACCAGCATTACAAAAAAGCCGGTCTTTGGAAGAAAATCTACAATGCCAACACCTCGGTGATTTCCAATCCCAATAAATTGAAAATCGGTACGGTTTTGCGCATTCCCCAGCAATAAAAGTGGAGTAAAATTATCGCCTGATGTCGGACGACGGGGATAAATATTATCTTGAGGACGGTGTTTCGCTGAATGATTTGATGGCGGGGCACATTATCAGAAATCTGAAATTGATAGAGGAGCAGTTGTCGCTGAACCTGGTTGGGCGCGACTGCTTCATTGCCTTGTCCGGGACCAAAGCCCGGGTGGAGCGGTGCCGTAAATTCCTGAAGGAATTGACCGAGGTTTACCGCCTGCGCGGCAATCATCTGGACCAAAACGATTTCGAACAGACCTTGAAAGCATTCCGGGATCGTCGCGACGACGAACTCCGGATGCTTTTTGCCGAACGGATCCGGGTCGGCAAGCGCAAGCGGGATATTGTGCCGCGTTCACGTGCGCAGTTGGATTATGTCCGCAGCATCCGTGAAAAGGATATCGTTTTCGGCGTTGGCGCGGCCGGTACCGGCAAGACGTATCTGGCAATGGCGTTGGCGATTTCAGAACTCCTGAACGGCAATTACAACCGGATCATTCTGACCCGTCCCGCCAAGGAAGCCGGCGAGAACCTGGGGTTTCTGCCCGGTACGCTGGAGGATAAAATCATGCCGTACCTGCGGCCGTTGTATGACGCGCTGTACGATATGATCGATTTCGAAGAAGCATCCGCGCTGATCGCGCGAAATATTATCGAGGTCGCTCCGCTGGCGTTCATGCGCGGGCGGACGCTGAACAACGCTTTTATCATCTTGGACGAAGCCCAGAATACCACCGAGGAACAGATGCTGATGTTTCTGACCCGCCTCGGATTCGATTCCCAGTGCGTCATTACCGGCGACCCGTCCCAGAACGACCTGGCCAAGGGAGAGCGCTCCGGGCTGGTCCATGCCGAGAAGACTTTAAAGGAAATTCCCGAAATTGCGTTTTGCCGTTTCGGAACCGGTGACGTGGTGCGCCATACGTTGGTCGAAAAGATCATCAAGGCTTACCGGAAGCCACGGAAGTCCGGTAACTGACGATGCAAAATGGTTAAGTGGCTGAACAATCTGATCAACCGTAAACTGGCCCAGCACCGCATGAAGCATAATCACAGCGGGGTGCCCCAGCGCCAATTCTGGTATGAAAAACTGATGGACCAGGTCAATCATTCCCGGACCATCGGTGTACTGATGATGATCGTCCTGTGGTGTTTCAGTTCATTCATCCTGATCCTGCCCCAGTTGACGCCGCGCGAATACAAGCTGATGGTCAACCGGAAAGCCCCCGAAACCATCATCGCGGAAATCGACTTCACCTATGAGGACAGCGCCAAAACGGAGTCGCTCCGGCATTCAGCCGAGGCCGCGGTACAGAAATATTATCGTTTTTCATCCGAGGAAAAACGCCGTGCCGCCCAGAATTTCCGCAAATTTGCCGATGCACTGGACGCCCGTATCGGTCTGGAACGGCAGAACCGGAAATACACTCCTGCGGACAATGACGAATATGGGATGGCTGTTGCTTCTTTGCCGCCGGAAATTGTAAACGATCTTGCGTCGCTGTATGATGATGAGTTGACCGGGGCTTCCATGGCCCGGGATTTTGAAAAAATCATCCAGCGGGGAGTTTTGAGCGAACGCGATAAACAGTCTCTGCCGCCGGAAGAGAAAATCAGGCTGGTGGATGAATTCGGCCGGGAACAGGAACGGCTTGTTTCTGAATTGCCGGATGCCCATGAGGCCGTCGTGTATTTCGTCATGGAGCTGGCGCGGCAGAATCCACAGGTGTCGGTGGGGAGGCTTACCGAAGCCGGGCGCCCGCTGGGGGCGATGCTGGAAGGCATCCTCGGCGGCGAAGGAAATCTCGAACGCATGGATGAGCGCCGCCGGCATCTTCAGCTTCAGGCGCGTAAACAGGTTCAGCCTGTTATGGAGCAGGTGGTCAAGCATCAGGTGATTGTCCACCGCGGCGAAATCATCACTCCGAAAATCATGGAAACCATCGACGCCTACAATAAAGATTACAGCAAGCAGTTCAAAGTCGGCTCCTACATCCATATGGTCTATGTGATTTACTGGTGTCTGCTGCTGGTGGTGTTTGTCATGATCTACCTGTACCATATTCACCCGAAGGTGGTCAAGGACAACGGCAGCATGATGCTGTGCATCTGGGTGATTATTGCGGGAATTGCGCTCAATTACCTTACCGCCAGGGGATTTTATGTGATCTGCCGCGCCTGGGATATTTCGCCGGAATTGATCGGGATGGCGCTGCCGGTGGGGTTCTGCGCGGCGTTGCTGGCAGTGACGGTGGGGTTCCGGGTATCGCTGTACATGGGATTTTTTGTGGCGACGATAACGGCGATGATGATCGGCGACGAGTTCAATAATGCCATCGGAGGTATGCTGTTGTGCGGCGTCACGGCGCTGGCGGTACGCAATGCGGACAATTACCGGTCGTTTTTCGTACGGACCATGCTTGCCGTCGTCGTATCGTTTATTGTGATGGGGGCGGCGATTATCCTGTTGCTGGCCGACAGTATCAGTTGGCGTGAGGTCCTGTGGGGACTCGGCGTGGCCGCGGCGAACGGATTCCTGACGGCGACGCTGGCATTGCTGGCATTGTTTGTTCTGGAAGTGTTTTTCCGGGTCAGCACCAATATGTCTCTGCTGATGTTTGACTACAACCACCCGCTGCTGGTGGAGCTGCGGCGGAAGGCGCCGGGGACGTTTCACCACAGCCTGACGGTTTCGACGCTGGCGGAGGCCGCCGCCAAGGAGATTCATTCCAATCCGATTCCGGCGCGGGTAGCGGCGCTGTTCCACGATATCGGCAAGATCAACAAACCGGGATATTTCGCCGAAAATATTCCCGGCGAAAACAAGCACGACGAACTGCGCCCGCGCATGAGCAGCATGGTAATTATGAACCACGTAAAAGCCGGGTTGACGCTTGCCTCGAAATACCGCCTGCCGCGAATCATCCGCAAGACCATCGAACAGCATCACGGCACCGACATGGTGTATTATTTTTACCGTAAAGCGCAGGACGCACAGGCCAAGGGCGACGCCGTCGAGGAACTCGAATTCCGCTATCCGGGGCCGCTCCCCTCCAGCAAGACCGTGGTTCTGGTCAGCCTGGCCGACGCCTGCGAAGCCGCCTGCCGTTCGATCAAAAAGCCGACCCCGGCCAAGATCGAACAGATGGTTTGCGATATTTTTGAACGGCGCATCCGGGACGGACAACTGGACCATGCCGATATCACGATGGGGGAACTCTCCGCTGTCCGGGATTGTTTCATTCGTGAATTAACCAGCATTCACCACGCCCGTATGGCGTATCCGAAGGAGCATGACGAAGATGAAGACCGGCCTTTCATGGCGGCTGAAAAGCCGAAGGACTCCGCCGAATCGAAAACTTCTGTCCCGGATGCTTGACCGTGCGGTCGGGCTCTGCGGACTGGATATCGGTGAAGACCAGGAATTCAACCTGATTTTCGCGGGGGACCGCGCCATGGCCCGGATCAACCGGGATTTTGTCGGGCACGAGGGGACGACCGACGTGATTACGTTCAACTATCTGGAGGGCGACGAGTTGCCGGGCGCGGATGAAACCGCCGTTGAATTGGTCATCTGTCCGGACGTGGCCTGTCGCGAGGGGGCGAGCCGCCGGGATTCATCCTATGGACGAGAACTGGCGCTGTATGTTGTACACGGTATTCTGCATTGTTCCGGCTATGACGACCTGGAGCCTGAAGCACGGAGCAAAATGCGCCGTGCCGAACGGCGGGTGATGAAGGCGCTTGGCGCGGAATTTGATTTTGACGAAGTATTCCCATCATGAACTGGAGGTTTGACGGGTGAGACACGAATTGATAATGCTGGTTTATCTGATTTATTTATGGTGCATGGCTGCCTGGAATTCCCTGTACCGGGTTTCCCGCGGCCGGATTCGCCGGATGGAAGAGAAGAACGAAGAACTGGCCGAAAAAATGACGGATTGGCGGGAGAACCGGGCGGTTTACAACCGGATGTTCCGGGTGGTTCAATTTTTCATCGTGTCGATTCTGGCGATCTCGGTGTTTCAGCACATGGAGGTTTACCTGGAGGCGCGAACTCTGTCCTGGGGCGTACTGTTGCTGGTCAGTCTGGGCGTCCTTTGCATCCTGCTGGTGATTTCCGCGTTGCTGGTCCGCCTGATCATCCGGAAACTTGATCTCCGGATTCTGTTGCTGACATTGCCGCTTCTGCGTTCTCTTTTCGTGCCGGTTCTGAAAGTCTCGGAGTGGCTGAACCATCTGCTTGAGCGCGAGGAAAAAGAGATTCCGACCGCCGAGGATGAAATCATGTCGCTGGTGGAGAGCAGTACCGAAGACCTTGAAGGCGGCTCGCTTGAAGAAGAGGAAAAACGCATGATCAAAGGCGTTTTTGAGCTTGATGATACGCAGGTGCGGGAAGTCATGACGCCGCGGGTGGACCTGGTGGCATTGCCCGATACCGCGACTTTTCAGGAGGCCAAGGCGAAGTTTGTCAAGTCCGGGCACAGCCGGATTCCGATTTACAGCGGGACCGTGGATGAAATCAAAGGTATTTTGTATGCCAAAGATTTTCTGTTGGACTGCTCCGAGGGGCGAATGCTGATCGAACTGGCGCATCAGCCGCTGTTTGTGCCGGAGTCGAAGAATATCAGTTCGCTGTTGAAGGAGTTTCGGAATTCGTCAATCCACGTGGCGGTTATCATTGACGAATACGGCGGCACGGCCGGCGTGGCTACGCTCGAAGATATTCTGGAGAAAATTGTCGGCGATATCCGCGATGAATATGATGAAGCCGAGGAAGGGGGGACCCCCCCCGAGCGTCAGGAAGACGGCTCGGTCGTGTTCGAGGCCCGGACTCCGGTTGATGAAGTAAACGATTTCCTGGACACGGATATCCCGGAGGACGAAAACGTGGATACTATCGGCGGTTTTGTATCCGGGGAATTCGGGCGGATACCGAAGCCCGGCGAGGTGTTGAACCTTGAAGGTATCGCCCAAATCACGATTGTGAAGTCGGACGGGCGCAAAGTCGTCAGCGTCAAAGTCAAAACCAGCGAGGAATAACCGGAGCGCTTCGCGCCCGCCCCCTGCAACCACGGAGGTTTCACATGAGCGAACGGAACCGTTGGCTGACGGTGGACGATATGGAATTGTCGGCTCAATGTGAGCTGGAATTCTTTAAAGGAAGCGGCAACGGCGGCCAACACCGGAATAAAACCTCATCCGCGGCGCGAGTCCGGCATCTGCCGAGCGGATTGACCGCGGAAGATTGCTCCGACCGCAGCCAGCACGTCAACCGCGCCTGCGCCCTGCGTAAACTCCGCTTGAAAATCGCCTGCGAATTTCGCGAGGCCCCATCCGCATTGCCGCGTTCGCGGGTAGGGCTGGAACATACGGAATATCCGCTGTGGTGCGCGATTGTGCTGGACCATCTGGCATTTGCGGATTGGAACCCGGTTCAGGCGGCGCCGCGATTGGGGTTGACAACCTCGGCACTGGTCAAATTGCTTTACCGCGATCCCGATCTCTGGCAGAACGTCAACTCCCACCGCACTGTTCCGTTGCGCAAGCCCTGATTCGTATCGGACTTCATGGTTCGAGCATATCGAAACAGATACCGGAACCATTGAATTCATAAAGTCCGGGGCTTTTTTGGCGGATATTGCCGTAGCGGGATTTCAGGTTGCCTGCGTCCAATTCCAGAGACGCTTCGAAATCGCCCAGTCCTTGTGAAACCGCCAACACTCTGATCTGTCCCTCCGGCAAGGCGAATGTTTTGGCATATACCGTTCCCCGGATGGACGTGACGTTGACCTCCGGAGCAACGGTTTCCGATAAGATGAAGGGGGCAAGTTCCCGCTGGAGGGCAACAGCATCCTGGATGATCGGCCAGGTATTTTCAAACTGTTTCTTGTCCGGGCCATAAAACAGGGAACTGTAAGAGTAGCCGATGAACCCTTTGGCTCCGTAAATCATCTCCAGCGCGATCATGGCGCGCAATTCGTTTGCCGTGGGGAACCGGTATTTTTCATAATAAATTTTCGGATCGTTTTTGCCGTCCGCCAGCCAGACGCCCGGATTGGTGTATTGCGGGGCGGCCCACAACGCGACTCCGCCGGTACCAGCCAGGCGTTGTACCTTTACCGCGTGAGAAGCCTGTTGAACCACCGAACTCAGGTCATTATCCGTTTTCTGTTTGATCGGATATGGATCGATCCCGAAGATATCCTGACAGCCGAGGTAACGCGGATAGGAATTGAACTGGTAATAAATCGCATACGTCGGATGGTCCGGGTCCAGGCGGTTGACCGCAGCTTCCGACATTTCAATAGGATCGCTGATGCCGTTCCAGCTTTTCTGTATCTGGTTGGTCGCGCCGCCCGGCATGGCGTCTTTGATGCTGAAAATCACCTTGACGCCTTTGCTGTGGCAGTAATTCAACACTTCACGGATGCGTCAAGGTGGTTCAAATAATGGAAAATGATGAGACGGCAACTATATCCGCTCAACCAATTTGCCGCTTATGATATCAAAGCGGTCCGGAAATATTTATGAGAAACAGCTTGCCGGATTAACCTGAATGCCTGCTGTCAGTTTTTGAATGGGAGATGCCAGTATGAAACGCCCATTTCCCAGGGATTTCACCATTCTGGCGAACTCCAGTTCGAAATATTCCGGGAACTGCAGTATGGTTTCCGCAGGCAGTTCCTTGCTCCATTCCAGCGCCAGGCGGCCATTGCGGCAGTCCATGTCAAAAATGCCGAAATTGGTATGGAACCCGGCGATGCCGAAACGCGTCCGGTTCAGGAATTCGAATGGCGCGACACCGCCGAACAGCAGGATTTCCCCTGGTGAAATTTCATAATACAACGTATTCATGAAAAGCTCGAGCTGGCGACCGTTGCCGCTGGCGTTCGGTTGCCATGGCGTATAAGCCGGATTGGTCAGCGAATAACGTTCCTGGGTCAGGTAAAGGTCGTGGCTCATGCCGAGCCGCAGCAGGGTGGCGGCCGCGCACCATGCTTTTTTCCACTCGCAGTTTTGCATGTAGAAATGGCTCATGCCGACTTCGGCGATGCTTACATACATGACATCCTCATCCATCGGCGAACAGAAGAAGCCGTTGAACTCATGCTCTTCCTGATAAGCAGCGAGGGTACGCATACGTTCGTCGCGCGGCGAAATTAATCCGCAGTAATGGAAATGGAAAGCGCCGGTGATGATCTTGAATTTTCGGGCGAGCTTGCCTTCATCGCTCATCTTGCGGTCGATGAATCCGTCCTCGCGGCGGATTAGTTCGATCGCGGCATCAATATCCTGGCGGTAGAGATCGAATTCGGCGGTGATTCTCCCGGCTTCGGGGTGCTGGAGCAAACTCAATAATGCGGCAAATTCGCCCAGCCCGCGACAGGTCCAGCTGTCGGTAAAGGCGATCATATAGCCGAAATCGCCGTCGGAGGCGCAGGCTTTTGGCATCAGGCCGTGGAAACGGGAGCGGGAACCGTCCGGCATTGGCTTGCGGGTGGCCCGGATTTCGCCGATGATCCACCGGGCAGCCCGGAGCATGGGCGCCAAGTAACGTTCCTGGAAATCCCGGTCGCCGGAATGTTTCAAATAAAGCGAGGCCAAAAGCAGCGCGGAACCGGTGGCATTGGTCCAACGCGGACCAGTAGTACCGATGGCCCCTTCCAGCGAACTGAATTCGCCGATAGGAGGACAGCCGCCATCCTGCAGCATAAAGAAAAACTCCACTACCCGCCGGACTTCAGCAAAATAGCCCAGCCTCAGTATCGGGCGTAGCATTTCCATGGCCTCCCATACCCAGACGTAAAAACGCTCACTGCTGCCGCCTTGGCAGGGTTGGAGGATATTGTGTTTATTCAACAGCAATTGGGTATTGCAGAACTGCAGGGTGTTGAATATATCGTTCATTTTCGGGTCACCGAAGTCGAATTTCGAATGCCGGTCCAGCTGGTTTCGCCAGATGTGCAAAGCATCCTGCGCGGCTTGCTCGTAAGCGGCGTTCGGGCCGGGCAGGGGGCCGGTTTCGGTTTGAAATGCCAGCGTGAATTCTCGGGTTTCGCCTGGCTCAAGCCCAGCACTGAAACGCAGGAAATCGAGGCCCTTTCTGATTTGCATGGCAGGTTGTACGTAATAGGGCGTCTCGCAAGTGAAGTCCGTGTTATAATTTTCGGCAGTATAGGTAAAGGAGTCTTCGAAATCGAAATTGAAGCCGCCGGGGTAAACCCGCCCGAAATCCCCCCGCGGCCCGCTAAGAACCTGGTCGCGGCAACGAATGCGTTCCGCCTCGTAACTGTAATGCGACGAATCCCAGCGGAACTCCACATAGTGATAATCAAAAATTTTGCGTTCGACCGGATACCCGGCCTTGCAGCGGATATTGACGGTGCACTTCTCATCCTTGCTGTTGGTTGCCCGGCAGCGAACCCACAACAATTTGTCCGGGGCCATGCAATAATCGAGTTCATAGTGGATATCATGAGCGAAATACTGCGCATTGACCTGCGGGTATTTGCCGTCGTGCCGCCGCAGGCGGCTGAGCCGGAAATCCGGCACGAACGGTGCTTCGCCAAAAGCAAAACTGACCAGCAGGATCCGCAGGTTCATGATCGTTTCGTGGTCCTTTTTGGACTGGTTGCTGATATTCGGCAGAACGGGCAGCGTATATGCGTTCAGTGCGGCGTCGCAGAAGACCAGATGTTCCGAATCCGGCAGGTTCAACGGCGCATGAATCGAAAAAGGGGCCGGGCCGGTTAATTGCTTCAGATCCCGGATTTGCGACCAGCTGAATTTATCGACATCTTGAAAACTTATCATATTCCGCTCCTTTCACGGGGTTGATTTTATCGGACATATAGAATATAATAGTAATATGAAAAAATATGAATGGTAAAATTGGCAAAAGACATATATAATTCAGCAAAATGAAACATTTTTACTATTATTATGAATGGAAAGAACGGGAGGCGGTATTTCCCTGTCTGAAACGTGCCCGGTATTTCCGGGCCAACGGGCCGCGCCAAGAAGCTTTGTATCTGGTCAATCTGCCTGAATGGGTGATCGATATTGCGTTCAGCGCCGATGGGACCGCCTGGCGGTCGGAGGGAGCAGACCGGTGGACCGTGCAACAGATCAACGAACTTCACATTTACCCGCCGCACACTTGTTTCGAGACACGTTATGAGTCCGGGGGGCTGCGCCACTCCGCGTTTGTCCAGTTCAAGAACGGCGACGCCTGCGGATTGCGGGAGCTTTTCAGCGCGGGGCAGCGCGTTTATATTCTGAACGACACGCCGCAGGAGATCATCAAGCTGATGCAGCAGATCGCCATCACCGGCTACCACCGCCAGGAAGCCGGGTTCTGGGAGGCGCAGACCCTGCTGCTTGAACTGCTCGCCCGCCTCCATCGTATCCGAGGGGAACAGTTCGAGCAGAGTGCCACATTTTCGCGGAATGTGGATAATTTTTTGCGCCGGAATCTCTCCATCCGGCTGACCTCCGCCAGGCTTGCCGGAATGCTGGGCGTGAGCGTGTCGCAACTCAACCATCGTTACCTGCAGGAGACCGGGATTTCGCCGATCCGCCGCCAGCTGGAAATGCGGCTGGAGTATGCCGGGGAAATGATTTTGAATAACAACAGTTTGACGGAGATTGCCGAAAAGCTGGGATTCAGCAGCCCGTTCCATCTGTCACGGGCTTTCAAAAAACATTATGGGGCCTCGCCGGCCGAGTTCAGACGCCGCGCCATGTAGAAAATCGCAGGTCGAGGTGGTCGCGCAGGGTGTCGCGTCGTCCAGCAGGTTCAGCGACAGCACCAAGAAAAACATGACCGCGGCGCCGCCCCCCCTCAGATACCCTGCCAGAGGCGTCTTGGCCGTCGGAGATCACATCGTGCTTCAGCTTGGGAATTGCTGTACGCCTGCCCAGATGACAGCGTAACGCCGTGACGTTTCGATGAATCGGTGTGATAAATATTGTCTTTTTTGTGATTTCGGGGATTGACAACGCGAGAACAGGATTTTTTTTAATCTTTGGATGAGTCAAGGTGGTTCAAATAATGGGAAATGATGAGACGGCAACTATCTCTGCTCAACCAGTTTGCCGCTTATTTTTCGATTCACTTCGGCTTGCGTCCATCCGTAAGCTCATTTTGAGCTGCCGGGCAAAAACTGGTAATTTGCCGTCGTCCAAACCGCAGGGAGATTTCCCCCTGCGGTTTTTATCGAACACGAAACCACAAGGAAGATTGCGGGAATGAAGAAATGGTTGCTGTCGCTCTGCGCCGTCGGCGTCGTTTCCCTCTCCCATGCCGGCATTCAAATCCTCGCCGAAACGGCCCACCTGATTTTGCCCGATGACGCGCCGCGTGGAACCATTGTTTTTCGCGCCGAAATCAAGGGTAAACCGATGCGGCGCGCCAATTGGCGGGCGGCAGTGCCAAGGTGGTCGGTTTTATTATTGATACGCAGGCGAACCAGGAATGGCTGGATTGCATGGTCGCCGTAGAGGAGACGTTGAACGCATGCGGATACCGTTTACAGGTTGCCGTGCAACATGAAAATATTTCCTCGATCGAGGAGCAGATGGAGGATTTCTGGAACCGCTCTGTCGACGGCATCATTTGCGCCTCGCATACTTATGCCGCGCACGGCGGTAAAATCATCAGCCTCCTGGAGCGCTTTTCCAACAAAGTCGTCATCAATGAACCGGCGGTCCGGGGTTCGATTTCATTCGTGTCGCAGGATCAGGAGCGTGGGCTGGAAATCCTGACCGAGCACTTGATCGAACGCGGTTGCCGGTCGCCGTATCTGATTACCCCCGGTGTTACGGACCTGGGGCATTATGCGCGTATCCGTTCATTCAAAAAAACACTTCGCAAACACGGCTTCTCCCAGCCGGACAAATATTCACTGGAATCGCCGTTCACGGATTCCCTGAAAACGGAAAAAGGTTGCGGGCAACTGATTGATCTCCTCTTGAGCCTGAACGCGGATGGGGTTATCGTCTCCTGGAATTTCATTGCCATCCGGCTGATTACGCTGTTGAAGAAGCGTGGAATCCGGGTGCCGGAGGATATCCGGGTTGTCAGCCACCGTCATACTCCGTATGGAGAGATCATTGCTCCAGCAGTTACCGGGTTGAATTACCATTTTGAAGAAATCGGGCGACGGACGGCGAGCATGCTTCTGGAGTTTATGCAGATGCCGGCGAAACGCATCCGGCCGGTTGAGGAAATTTTCATCACACCGGAGCTTTACCGCGGCGAATCCAGTTGATGGTCACGCTTTTCCCGGGACTTCCAACGATTGCCTGCCGGTATCGGTGTTCTGTTTTGCACAGCTCCGGCAGGTCTGAAAAGATATTCAAACAGAATCTCTTGAGATTTTTGGAAAAAACCATCTTGCAGGGGTTGACAGGATGAGATTTTGCAGTATACTGTTTTAAACAGATAAAATAGCCAGAGGTATCATGAACCAGTCAACTGTTAACCAGATCCGCATTTACCGGTTGCTCCGGGCGGATATTGATTCGGGCGTCTACCCGGAAGACTCGATGTTGCCGTCATTGCGGCAGTTGGCGGTTCGATTCGGCAGTTCTCCGGGAACCGTCCGTCAGGCATTGATCAAACTTCAGCAGGAGGGTGATATCAACGCCGTCCATGGCGTCGGGTATTTCATCAACAGCCGGGCCAAGCGGAAAAACCGGCATGTACTGATTGTTGACCGGGGCGGAGACAGGCATCTTTATTCGAATTTTCTTAATGAATTCCGGAACTGTTTTCAAGAATGTCCCGAATATCTGATCGGCTTGGAAGACCTGCTTAAATATAACGGCCGGCCGGAACTTTTACCGGAAAGGCTGCTGAACTGCAACCGCGAAGACGTCGAAGCGGTTTTCTTTGACGGTGAACAGATTCCGATCTATACACAGGAAACCTATGAGCGGTTGAAGCGGCACCTGAATCTTTTTTACTATTTCAACGCCAAGACAAGTTTCATTCAGGCCGGCATTCCCGGGGTGGCTACGGACTGGAACCACGGGCTGTATATCGCCGTCCGGCACCTGCTTGAAATCGGCTGCCGGAATATTCTTCTCCGATTGTCGCTGGTCCGCCGCGACGGCGCGTTGGCCGCCCTCCATGACCTCGGCGGGAGCGCCCGGTTGACCTTTGCCGCGACCCCGGAAGAATTTGAAGCGAAAATTACGGCCGAACGTTTTGACGGGCTCTATTGTTTCCAGGATTGTCTGGCGGTGGAGGCGATCCGGGTGCTCCGGGAGCGCGGCTATAGGATCCCCGGAGATATTGCCGTGGTCGGATATTTCAATACACCCTGGAGCGAATACCCGGATTGTCCGCTGACGTCCGTCAGTATTTGCGAGGATAAGATCATCCGGAAAGTTTTTGATATGTTCAAGGGGACCGAAAGGCCGTTGCAATTGACACAGATGCCGCAACTGGTCATTCGCGATTCGACAACGGAGTTCAACAAATGAACACAACAAAGAGAAGGGATATGTACAGAAAACACAAATTTACGCTTATTGAGCTGTTGGTGGTGATTGCGATTATTGCGATCGTTGCCGGGCTGTTACTGCCCGCTTTGAACCATGCGCGGGAAAAGGCCAGGGGGATCCGCTGTGTCTCTAACCTGAAGCAGTTGGGCGTATGCCTGAATATGTACCTGCAGGAAGGAGAAGATTGGTTTCCTTTTACCAATACGGACCCGGCGGGCAACTCTTATGTGAAGATGAGCAACCTGAAGCTGCTGGAGCTCAAAGATGGTGAAATATACCAGTGTCCGTCGCTGACCGGCGATGATTACCGGAAACAGGTTGTCACGCGTTTTAAGAATACGGTGCCGCATTATGCCAATAATTATACTGCGGGGTATGTGAGAAGTTCTGTCGGCACGGTGTACAATATCATTCGGAAAGCCGGTTCGACTCGAAATCCGTCCCGGTATATCTTTTTCTCCGAGGCTCCGCGCGAGCGGATCCTGAACGGCGAGACCTTCCGGGCGCATTCGATTCTAGACGGCACGGAATGGCTCCCCGCAAACCGTTATAAATTTACCACGGTGCATCCGCTGGTCACGATCTCCACTCTGGCGGGGAGCGCGGGGAGCATCTCTCTGGAAGAATATCAGAACGAATACAAAACGTTTCAAAATTCATGGAAATAAACATAAGGATAAGGTTATGAACGGAAAACGAAAGTGGATCATGGTTGCGATTGCGGTGCTGGGGTTGTCCGGCGCCGTTTACGGGAAATACTGGGAATGGGGTTGGGGGAGCTACGGCGTTGGGAGCGTGGAGGATGTGGCTCGTTTTGACTGGTCCTGCGTGAACTTCGGCAACATCCCCGAGTCGCAGGCGACGGTGGAACGCTGCAATGCGATCCTGAAGTTGAATCCCAACCATAAATTCCTGTTGCGGCTCTGGCCGGTCGGCGGGCAGGGGAAAGTTCTTCGCAATGCATCGGTGTTCGACTATCATTATGCGCCGGGAGTGCGCGAAAAAGTGCTGGCGAGGCTGGAATCGCAAGTGAAATTGATTCGTGACAACATCAGCAATCCGGACGCCATCTGCGCGTTGACTTTCTGCGAAGAACTGCCGGGGCACGTCAGCACATTCGACATCATGCGCCGGGCGGGGCAGCAGAATGAACAGGCCGATTTCAGGGAAATGGCTCCGTACCGGGAACAGGTCCGCGCGGAACTGGGAGAGGATTTTAACGCGTCCAAGGAAGATCATATGCGTTTCTGGGGAAAAAAATTCGTTTCCATGCTGGACGAGGCGCACCGGCTGATGAAAAAACTTTGCCCTGGCGCCAGGGTGATCTATTGGCAGGCGACCGGATACCGGACCATTGACATGGCGGGGAAATATGGGCCGGGTATTCTTCCTTTCAGCGTCGGCGATATCCTCGGCCCCGACCGTTGCGATGGCGTATTTGCCTATCCCAACAGCCAACGCACATGGAATGCCGAAGCGGTTGAAATGCTGAAGCGGTATAATTGCGTCGTGTTCAGCCAGATTTCGACGCCGTCGTATATGCGCCTGGAACAGTTTGACAAAACGGTCGAAACCGCCCGTTGGGAACACCCCGGAAACCTTGGTACCTTCCTTTATGCCGGACGGGAGCCGCGCCCGACCGCGTTCAATGCCATTGAGGCGTCCAAAGAGGTGGAAACCTGGCGCGACATCGACTATCAGAACCGCTGGTTCGGCTGGAAATATGGGGTCGGAAAGGAAATCGTTGAAAAAGCCCTGGCTCCGGATATGGAAATCATTTATGACCTTACCGGCAAAAAGTCCGGTGATATCGTCAATATCAGCGTCCAGATTTTGAACCGGCGGTCCGCTTCATGGTTCGGTGGTGACGCCGGAATGGTGGAAATTGAGCCGCAGGCCGAACTGATCCTGCCGGATTGCCTGAAACTGATGGTGGACAACAGCATTCCGTTGAACGTTTCAGCCGGGAAGATGGGCGGTGAAGATGTGAAAGTCATCAATGCCTGGTATGCCCGGGTGGCCGGGGATATCCCGGAAAACGTGTCGGTGAGTGTCCGGGTATCCGGGAAGAACATTCCGGGAACGGTTGAAGCCCGTGCTTCCGGGGTTCGCAGTGTGCCCGATATTTTTCAGTCGCACCAGCTCTCGAAACTACATACGAAATGGCTGGTGCCGGACGGCAAAACGCCAGCAACCGGCGGCGTGGAAATACGCCCTGTCGGCAACCGGGCGCTGCGGGAGCCGGGGGTGAAGTCGGCAGGCAGGGAGTGTGTTTATCGGGGGACACTGGGAGAAGATGAAATTCTTCGAATCCGGGGAACCCGGGGGGAGATTGTTCCGGGGTCGTTGTTTTCTGAAAATATTTTGAAATTCAACCGTGCTCCCGGTGAAAAGCTGGAATCCGGCGCGGAGGATTATCTGTTGTTTTCCACGCCGTCCGTGTCCTTTCGTCCGGGGGCGGAATACACGCTGGAGCTGAATGGGCAATGCGGTGAAGACGGAACTGCGCATGTGCTGGCGGAATTTACCGGTAAAAAAGATGGCAAGCCATTCAAAAAATCAGAAAATATTATTTACAGCAATTTAAAGGATGGCTCGGCGGTCAAAACCTTTAACGCGCCGGAAGCCGGTTTGGAACCGGGGAGTGAGCGAATGCTGTTCCGCTTTTACCGTGCCAAACGGCAGGGACGAGTGGCGTTGGATTCCTTTAATCTCCTGCGGCGTGCCGAAGCGAAGGATGTTTCCGGGGCATTGAAAGGCGCTCTGCCGCCGTTGGCCGCCCCTGTTTATTGGGAATACTTCGATGCTGACCCGATGCCGTCACTATACCGGGAAATGACCGCGCCGATTGTATCGGTCCGTTTTTTGAAGCCTGGTGAATGACCGCTTGTTGCGGATGTAGATTGCATCAAAACAAAACCGCCGGAGAGACGAACTTTCCGGCGGTTTTATCTTTTACAGGGAACTGGTTCAGAACGAACTGGCGCAGCAACCCCGGTCGGCGATTTCCTGGACCTTGAGGGTGTTGCGCGAGGATTCGATCACCGTGGCGGTGTCGAGGTCCCCCGGCTTGCCCGCGATGTCCGCGAGGAAGTCGGTCAGATAGTCCGGCCCGAGCGACGACGGCTGTGCCAGGTGGCTGATGCCGACGGTGCCGAGAGCGGCGAATTTGATTCCGGGATCGGAGTAGTTGAACTCGGCAACCCCTTTGGTGCCCCAGATGGTAAAGCGCCAGTAATAGGGCAGGGAGTAGCCGCAGCTATCCGGCGCGAAATAAGAAACATCGCCGAAAACACCGCAGCCGTTGTTCATCTTCAGCATGAACTGTCCGGCGTCGTTGAAATGGGGGCATTCCGTGGCGAACGCGTTCCAGGCACGTGCGGCGGTGATCTCGGTGAATTTCAGACCGGTCATCCACGGAATTACGTCAATGCCGTGAATGGCGATGTCGTTGATGGTGCCGCCGTGCTTGCCTTCTTCGAAATACCAGCCGGGACGGGTGCCGTACATCAGCGGATGCTGTCCGCCGAACTGGATGGCCTGAATATTGCCGAGCGCGCCGGTGCGGATCAGGTTGCGGGCGCCGGTGATGTTGACGCTGGTACGGAGGTCAAGCTGACAGCCGACTTTCAGGTTGTTGGCTTTGGCCAATTTTTCGATTTCGGCGAGTTCTTCGAGACTGGTACAGATGGGTTTGTCGGCGATAACGTGTTTACCGGCTTTCAGTGCCTTGATCAGCATGGAACCGCGCTTGGCGTAGTAATCGCCTACCGCGATGATGTCGCAGGGGACTTCCGCCAGCATTTTATCGTAGTTATCCCAGGCAGCTTCGACCGACAGTTTGGAACGGGTGGCGGCGTCTTCTTCGCAGGCGGCGACGATTTCCAGTGCCGCCGATTCCTTGGCTTTGTTGTAAAGCCCGAGAATGTGCCCATGCCGGAAACCGGCAAATGCAATCTTCAGAGTCATTTTTTACCTCGGTTATGATTGTGAATTTACAGACTGGAAAAAATACACCCGCAGACGCTCTTTTGCAAGTGATCAACGTCAGGAACTTGCGCGGTTGCACCGACTTTCCGGAAATGAATATGCAGCACGACCATGAGGTGTGCTGCATCGTGGAATTGGGCTCAGAAAATACTCAGCGTGAAGCGGCAAGTGCCATTTCCCGGGCGATGGCGAGGGTTTTGTACTTTGCCAGCAGGTTGGTGCGGACATTGGCGGGTTCGTCGCCGGTCAACATCTCGAGAAATTCATTACGGACCTTGGCGAAATGCTCCTCGTGGGTGGTACGCATCGCCTGCGGAATATCGATCCGGTAGCGTTTGCCTTCCGGGATGATCGGCAGACCGGGGAGGGCGGCCGTCAGTGCGTTACGGAATTCGTCGCTGTTCTGTTTCGGCTCGACGTAGAGTTCCGGTTTGTTGCCGGTCTGCGGGCCCTGGTCGATGATCAGCGTGCTCTTTTTACCGACCATGAACGAACGGTGAGTATCACCGCCGCCGGGAGGTGCCTGCAGGTTCCAGACCACCACCAGTTTGACTTTGACGCCTTTGACGGTGTAGGTGAATTCGCCGTTGCAGTACAGGCTCAGGGTATCGTTGGCAACGTCTTTTTTCAGCGCTTCCGGGAACGCGTTCAGCCCGGTGACTGTAGCGAAACTGGCCAGCGGCACTTCCGTCGCCCAGCGTCTGGCTTCCAGTACCTTGACGTCTTTTTCAAAATTCAGCGTAGCGTCGCCCGCGGTCATCCATTGGGCCAGGTCTACGAGGTGGGTGGTGACGTCGACAAGCCCTTCACCCTGTTTGGTGACGTCGAAATACCACCACGGACGCACCAGCGGCGCACCGTTCACGACTTTTGCCAGGTGGTGGACGCTTTCCTTGAAAATAACCGGTTCGTCCTGTTCGGCAAAACCGCCGAAGACCGCGTCATTTTCCAGCAGTTTCTTCTGAATCCGGGAGGTCGCTTCATGGCGTTCGGTCATGATATCGAGGAGGACTTCGCCGCCGGCTGTGATTTCGGCCAGGGTGGCGGCGCCGCGGCTGTCGATGGTCAGCGGTTTGTCGCTGAGAACCTTGAACCCGGCATCATGCAGGGCTTTGATATCGTAGATTTTGCGGTCATTTCGGCCGGCCAGCACGGCGATGTCGCCTTTTTTCTCGGCGACGGCTTTGGCGAGGTAATCGGCTCCGGAGTAGACGTGGAATTTCCAGGAGGTCGGGTTGTCCTTGCGGGCGTTGAAGCTTTCCACCAGCTTCATGTAGTTGTCAAGATCCGGCCCTGCTTCGGAATAAATATAGACGTCGGACGAAATCTGCGGGTGCATTTCGCGAAGAACCAGTCCTGCGTGAAAGTGTCCCGGATTAATGATTACAATGGTATGCATGAATTACAGTTCCTTTCTGTCGCTTCGGTTTTATTTGGTTGAATCAAAGGTGGCCGGGGGCAACTGGCGGTCGATTTCGTCGGCACGGTAGCCGAAGCCCGGGCCGCGGAGGGTGGAGAAGTCGACCACACCGCCGTTGCGCTTGTAAATTCCCGGATGGATGACGCTTTCCGCTGCCGACGCCGCCGGATAGAACTGGGCGGCGTTGCACTCTACCCCCATGATGGTCCCGGCGTGAGCCGCGAGCAGGATGTGGGGGATGATGCTGAGCATGGGGTTGGTCAGGTCCTGAACCATCAGCGTCATGCCGTGGGCTTTGGCCCAGCACATGCTCAGGAGGGCGCCGGTCTGGGTCTTGCACGTTTTCAGGGCGACGCCGGTCCAGCCGAGGTTGCGGCCCATGCGGACAAAGCTCCAGTCGTGGCAGCTTTCGTCCATGAACAGCGGTTTGCGGGCGGAGACGCTATGGACATCGATCCGGTTGTTTTCCAGATCGTAGGGAAAGGGCTGTTCCACGTACAGGATCTTGCCGTAAATGGCAGGATGCTCGCTCACCAGTTTGTCAAGAATATTATTGACATAAGCCGGGTCGGTGACCAGGCAATTGAAGTCCGGGCTCAACCAATGGACTTCGCGCTCGAGCGCGATTCGCCCGACATCCACCATGCGACGATAATCCCAGGCGCTGTCGTTGCCGCGGAGTTTGACTTTCAGGCATTTCAGGCCGTCGGCACTGATCCATTCGTCCAGCACGACCGGATAACCGTCGCCGGGCTCCTGTCCGGTACGTTCGGATTCGGCAATCAGGTCTTTGCCGCCGACCAGATGCCATACCGGCAGCTTGACCGGCACGTCCGCCGCCATGTAGTCTGCCGGATAACGTCCTTTGAAATCGACGCCGGGGGCGGCGGGCTCCAGATAGTGGCTCAAATCGTGGTTCATCCAGTCGCCGTTATAGGTGTCGTAGACCGGGACCTGATGCAAAACGCCGTAAGCGTCGTGCAGTCCCAGATCGAAGGCGGCGGTACAGTTCAACGCCGCTAGATGAGGCATGGGAAATTCGCGTCCCGCATTGGCTTGTTCCAGCAGGGTGTCAAGGCGGGTATGGAGAAATTCATGCCCGACTTCCATCGGATGTCCGTAGAAATCGAAACGGCTCCAGTCTGCGGCCAGCCCGGTACTGAATTCTTTCATGAAGCCGTCGCGTTCGGCAAATGTGCAAGGAGCGGGCCAGGCCCATCCCGGACTCAGAACGGATTCTCCCCAGCCCCAGGCGGTTCTGCCGTCTTTGCCGGTGACTTCCATGTGTACTCTGGCGACCGA
This sequence comes from Lentisphaeria bacterium UBA5247, assembly GCA_002408885.1. GTDB lineage: Bacteria > Verrucomicrobiota > Lentisphaeria > Victivallales > Victivallaceae > UBA5239. Next base: position 44,384 of record DHTZ01000015.1, read on the forward strand.
GCAGGAGCTGATGGTTTCGCCTCCGAATTTCAACGGAACCCGCATCGGGGCTTCCAGAAAAAACAACTTTACGGCGCTTACCCGTACATCGGTAGATTTCATCATGTTTTACTCCGAATTTCAATGATTTCGGTCATTATAACATCCCTGCATGGAAAATACAAACGGCAGGCCGGTAAAAAACCGCCTGCCGTCATTAATTGCAAAGAAAACAATTATTTTTTAACAGAAATCACGACTTTCTTGAGAGAGCCGTCGCCAAGGCTTTCGGTAGTGATTTCGGGGTCTTCCTGAAGTGTGATGTGGATGATCCGCCGGTCATGGGCGTTCATCTTGGGCAGGGTGACGGCGTCGCCCCAACGCTTGGCTTCTTTGGCGGCATCCAGGGCCTGACGGCGCAGGATATCGGCATTGTCGCCGCCTTCTTCCTGAATATTGTTGTCATCGTCGGCGCCTTCGGAGGCGGGGGCGTCGTTGCGTCCGCGACGACGATCACCGCCGCGTCCGCCGCGTTTGTCGCCCCTGCCGCGGCGTTCACTGCGGTCGCCGCGTTCACGGTCGCCGCGTTCACGGTCGCCGCGTTCACGGTCGCCGCGCTCACCATCGCGTTCTTTGCTGTAGCCGTCGATGTCCAGCGCGATCCGGGGACATTCCTGGTCGCTGTTGAAGATCATCCGGTTGAGGAGCATTTGCAGACTTTCGAGGGTTTGCCCTTTACGGCCGATGATTCGTCCCGCTTCATCGGAAGTGATGGTAATGAGGATTTTAGAGCCTTTTTCTTCGGTCTTGAGCTGGGCATTGAGCCCGAGGTAGTCAAGCATCGTGGCCAAGGTACGGGCTGCCTTGGACTTCTGTTCTTCGAGTTTTTCGTTAACCATGTTGTGATAACTCCTTACTTGCGGTTAAGCGCTTCAAGCTTTTGCTGCTTTCGTGGTTGGCGGGGTATTTTTGCCCGCTATTTTTTGGGTCAGCAGCATTTGTAGAATACTGAATATCTGACTGACGGTCCAGTAAAGGGTCAGCCCGGAAGGCAGGTTGTACAGAATAAACAGCATGATGAGCGGCATGAACATCATGATTTTCTGCTGGGTGGCGTCACCTGCCTGTGGCATCATCTTTTGCTGGAGAACCATCAGCCCGGTCATCATCAAAACGAGCGGATTGATCGGAAGGGTTCCGAGGATATGGAAAATGGTATCCGGCTGAGAAAGGTCAGCCGCCCACCAGAAAGAAACATGACGCAGCTCCATTGCACCGTCCAGGGCAAAGTAAAGTGCCATGAAGATCGGAAGCTGCATGAAAAGCGGCAGGCAGCCGCGGAGCGGGTGAAGCCCTTCGCGTTTGTAGAGCTCGCCCATCTTTACCTGCATCAACTGCGGATTTTCTTTGTACTTGGTACGGATTTCATCCATCTCCGGCTTGAAAAGCTGCATCCGCTTCATGGACATGTTTGCTTTGTGGGTGACAGGCCAGAGGAGCAGGCGGACAATGGCGGTCAGGAGAATGATCGCCCAACCATAGCTGCCGCAGACGTCTTTAAGCCGGGCAAGCGACCAGAGCATGAAATCCGCCAGGACATTCATCGGGCTCCAGCTCATCAGCCGGCTGATATAGGTGGCGGAAGGGGCAAAGGCGTTGACCTGTTCTTTATCCTTGGGGCCGAAGTAAAATTTGAAGTTCAGGACCTTCGCTTCGCCCGGGGTGATCTGGATACTGTTGAAAATGCCGTTGACGTTGGAAATATAATACGTTTTATCGCCGAGCCACTTTGCTTCCTGAACGGTGGCATTCTGCTGTTTGCGGGCTTGAGCCATGGTATTGAACGGCGTCTCGGATACCAGCACATTCATGAAATACTTGGTGCCGAGGCCGATCCACTGGAGTTTGAATTCAGGCTTGGCGAAGAATTTTTCATCTTTGGCGGCGATTTTGATTCTATGATCCTTGCCCTCAACCGTGCGGTAATAGAGCATGTAATCGTCGTTACGGATTCGGTCATGACCCAGAACCGCGAACGGTTCAAGAACACCGCCGCTGATCTGGAGCGTGTTGAAAAGGAGATTTTCTCCGCCGCTGTTTCTCAGCCGGATGTGATATTCGATGCCGTAATCGGAGGTGATTTCCCACGTTTGTGTAAGGATGAATTCGGCGGTTCCGGCCTGCATTCGGCGGGTAAGGGTAAAGGTGTTGGCGTCAAGCTTATTTTCCAGAATTTCCAGAACCCGCCAGATGTTGTCGGCAGAGACACCGAGCATTCCGATGTTGTTTCCGAAAATGCCGGTCGCAGTAAGTTTTTCGTCGCTTCCGGTGCGGAGGAGTTTTTCAAATGTAATTTTGGAAATCTCTCCGAAAGCCGGATTGATGGCCATGTCGAAACTGTCATTGCGGAGGTGCTGGAGCGGAATGGACTCCATTTCCTGGGGGATCTCGATTTTCCGGCCTGCGATGTACTGGGAGGTCGGAGTGGAAGCCGCCTGGTTTCTATTCGTTACGACATCCGGAGTGTTTTTGGTGACTGTGGTTACTGCGGCGGGAGGTTGCGGTGCGAATGGTTCCGGTTTCTTTATCCATCCCATCCACTCGCAAATCGGCTGCCAGGCAAACAATAAAATGCCGCAGAAGATGAGAACGATAATCGTTTCTTTGTCAAATTTCACAACTAAATCCTTAATTTCATCTATTATTCCGATCCTTTCGGGGCGGTACCGGATCGTAGCCTCCACGGCAAAACGGCTGACACCTTAAAATTCTCCAACCCGTCAGCCACAATCCTTTCAAAAAACCGTGTGTTCTGAATGCTTCGACTGAATACTGTGAGCAAGTCGGCTGAAAACGACAGGAGGGCGGAAGCCAGGGCGAAATCACCAGCTGGTAAATTCTCACCATCAGAACAGCTAGCCCCGATGGGCTGATGCGATGCCGCCATTCTCCCATATTCCAGCCTTTTTAAACAGTTTTTCCAGTTGAATCTGAACCTCCTGTTGTTGCAGTCCTTTGATTCCCGCGCGCGGGATCATGACAAAGTGGGCAGTCCGCAAGCAAGGTTTCAATAAACGCACCGATTCCCAAAGCAACCGGCGTGCCCGATTCCGTATGACCGCCTTCACACTGAACTTTCTGCCGCAGATTACTCCGCCGCGCAGGGCTCCGTCTTTAGACGGCGCCACTGCCAGTATACAGATCCGGCCTACGTACTTGACACCATTTGCCCGGACGAAATCAAAGTCTGATTTCAGGCGCAGTTTATCGGAACTTGTCAGGGAGTATTTCAATCGGATATGCTGCTGGAGTGGCGTTACGGGATCAACCTCAGGCGGTAACCAGTCTGGCGCGGCCTTTCTGACGGCGGCGGGCCAGAATCTGACGGCCGCTGCGGGTCGCCATTTTTGCACGGAAACCAAGTCTGCGTTTTCTTCTCAATACGGACGGCTGATAAGTTCTTTTCATATCTTCACCTTCTTTTTTTTAACATAAATAACAATCCGGCGGTTTTATGCGGCCGGAAACGAAAAAATATAAACAATCAGAACTCAAGAATGTACTCCATAAACCGTGATTTTCAAGTCTGACTCCTAAAAAACCCCGAAAATATCCATTGTTGCTTCAATGAATTTACGGAAACGATAAAAGCAAACACAGCAAGGACGGTGAACGATCATTTTCTATTGAGGTGCCTGATTTTTTTCGGCATTGTTCTTATGTTGAACTACGGCATTCTTTACCATCTCGGCATCCTTCTCGGCTGTCGCTATTAAAATAATCCATGGGCCGATAATTGTCGCCAGCAAAATCAATAAACCCCATATCACCCGACGCTGGGCCATCGCCACAATAGAAAGAATGAAGGCTACCAGATAAAGCACCAGATAAAGCGGAAATAGAAAGTTCGAAATGGCTTGAACAATCATGGCAATCATCAGGCAAGCGGCAGCCCCGATTACCGCTCCCTGTTTTACATTGGTTTGTACGACGGGAGAAGCGGCGGATATGCCCACGGGCGTCATCACGGGCTTGAGCGGTGTTGCCGGGAAATCATTATTGCAATTTGGGCAACTGACGGATTGCCCGGACCAACTGTCTTCAAGGTCGTAGATTTGATTGCAGTGCGGACATTTTGTTTTCATTGATTGCTCCATTGTTTTAACGGTTCAATATCATATATGGCATGGATATTCATCATTCAGGCTTTCGTTATCGGAAAATCTGTGAATGATGAATGATGGCAAATAAATACCATGGCCGGATTTTGATAAATTAGCCGAGCGCAATATATTTTTTGGCAGTAGCCTTCAGGCGATCGGAAAATTTGAAGATGTCATTCAAATCTGTTATGGCAATCCGGTCCTCGCCGTCACCGTCAAACAGAACGATCGTCTTTTTCTCCGGATTGTTGAAGAAAAGCCTGCAGAGCGGGCGGCGGTTGTTATCGTCGCAAAGGATCGCGCAATAGCTTTTGGCGTCACGGATTGCCACTCGGTCCGGAGAAAGTTCTTCGCGAAGAATTGCCCGGATGATATTAAAGGCGTCCGTCTCGTCTTGAGTCGTGATCGGTCCATCGTCATCATCGGCTGGAATAGCTTCTTGTACCGCCGCTTCCTGGGCCTTGACGGTGGAGCGCAGCGCGGAATCAAGATTTGCCTTGACTTTGTCTTTTATCATGGTATCTATGGCAGATTTCACCAGCGGAGTCAATTTTTCTTTTACTTTCTCGGTGAACATGGAGCCGCTGCAACTGCAAACCATTTTTTTGAAGATCACGCGAACGAAATCTTCCGATGGGTCGGTAAATTCGGCGTCAAGTACTGCCTTGATCGAATTGGCGCATTTCAGGATATCAGCCGTGCGTCGGATATTGTCTGTATCGAACTCGGCTTTGCTGAATTTAGCAAGTTCCTTGTAATTGATTTTCTCATGATCAAGGATGTTTATCTCCATAAATGGGGAGGAATCCATTTTGTTGGGTTCTTCCAGATCGGTAAAGAATTTATATGCTATACCATTGGTCAATATCCCGAATTTTGCTTTTGTCGTATGGAAATAACGGAACAGTTGGCTTTCATTGTCTACGCAGAGGTCGGCCGCGCAGGATTTACATTCAATCAGAATGACCGGGAGGTCGTTTCGGCAGATGGCGTAATCCACTTTTTCGCCCTTTTTGATTCCCACGTCGGCGGTGAATTCCGGGACTACCTCAATCGGGTTAAAAATATCATAGCCGAGAATTTGAAGAAACGGCATAATGTAGGCGTTTTTGGTCGCTTCTTCCGTCTGAATCCGGTCGCGCGTGGCGATTACTCGCTCCGAAAGGCTTTTGATTGCCTCTTTAATGCTCACTCCATCCATATATCCGACTCCCTTGTTGGTGTTGGCTATAAAATAATAGTCAGTCGACGATTTGTCAAGAGTCACCTGTTAAATTCCGGCATTATCTTGTCGTTCGGGCAGGGGTTTGGGATGGCAATACAGCGGATCTGAACTGTCACGCTTGAGCATTCAGGGGGGGCTTCGCTCTTTCAAAAGAAAATAAAGAAAAAAGGCGGAACGGTGACAATCACCGTTCCGCCGGGAGATACATGGGTTCTCAGGATCAGAGACCCTGATTGGCCATCGCTTCGTCGAAAGCTTCACCGATGTCGATCATCGCTTCGCCCGGTTTAAGGGCGGCGGTGTATTCTTCTTCAGCGGCCTTCAGGGCTTCTTCCGAATAGTTTTCGGTAGCAGCCTTGATGCTCAAGCCGATGCGGCGTTCGTCGCGGTCAACCTTGATCACGCGGGCTTCGATATCCTGACCGAGCTGGAGAACGTCTTTGACGCGCTCAACGTGGTCGCGGCTGATCTGTGAAATATGAATCAGGCCGTCGATCTTGTTGGAAAGCTCAATGAAGGCACCGAATGCGGTGATTTTGGTGATTTTGCCCTGAACCAGGTCGCCGACCTTGTAGAGATTTTCGATGTGATCCCACGGATCGTTTTCGGTCTGCTTCAGGCCCAGCGAAATGCGCTGCTGGTCCGGATTGATGTCGAGAATGACGGCATCCACTTCTTCGCCGACTTTCAGGATTTCATTCGGGTTGTTGATCTTGCGGGTCCAGGACATGTCGGACACGTGGATCATGCCGTCGATGTCATTTTCGATTTCGACGAAAGCGCCATAGCTGGTCATATTGCGGACTTTACCCTTGATGCGGGTATTGACCGGATATTTTTCCATGAGGACTTCCCACGGATTGCGTTCTTTCTGACGCAGGCCCAGGGAGATCTTTTTGTTGGCTTCATCGATTTCGAGGACGATGGCTTCGACTTCTTCGCCAACGCTGACGACTTCGCCGGCCTTGGTGATGCGCTTGGTCCAAGACATTTCGGACACGTGGATCAGGCCTTCTACGCCGTCTTCGAGTTCAACGAAAGCACCGTAGGGCATGATGTTGACGACGCGGCCCTTGACGGAGGCGCCGACCGGATACTTGCCGACCACATTATCCCATGGATTGGCGCTTTTCTGCTTGAAGCCGAGGGAAACGCGTTCCTTGGTGTAGTCGATGTCGAGGATGACGACTTCGATATCCTGTCCGACTTCGAGCATTTCGGACGGATGAGAGATGCGACCCCAGGACATATCGGTGATATGGAGGAGGCCGTCAACGCCGCCCAGGTCGATGAAGGCGCCGAAATCGGTAATATTTTTGACCAGACCGCTGCGGACCTGTCCGACTTCCATGTCTTTCAACAGGGCCGAACGCTTGTCACGGCGGGATTCTTCGAGCAGTTCGCGGCGGGAAACCACGATGTTGCGACGGTCGTGATTGATCTTGAGGATCTTGAAATCGAATTCCTGTCCGATGAACTCGTCGAGGTTGCGGACCGGGCCGATATCGATCTGGGAACCCGGGAGGAAGGCCTCTACGCCGTCGATATCCACAATGATACCGCCCTTGACGCGATGCTTCATCAGTCCTTTGACGATGCTGCCTTCGCCGCATTCGCCGGTAATCCGGTTCCAAACCTTGATGGCATGGGCTTTCTGCATGCTGATACCGGGCATGCTGTTTTCGTTTTCAATTTCTTCCAGGAAAACGTCAACGATGGCACCGACTTTAACGTCACGCCAATTTTGGAATTCGCTGGAAGGAACAAACCCTTCCGCCTTGTAGCCGATGTCGATCAGAACGCCGTCATTGCGTTTTTCGACAATTTTGCCTTCGATGATGGACCCTTCGGTGAAGTTGCTCTCCGTTACTTTTCCGGAAAGGAGCTCTTCCATGGACGGCAGGTTGCTGAGATCAAGAAAATTGCTCTCGCTCGTTTGGATCTTGGTTTCTTCTGTCATTTTAATTTGTTTGTTTGTCTGGTTGCTGATTTTACTTTGGGATACGGATTTCCAAACCGCTGGAAATTACAAACTAAGCTTCTAATGTATAGCATATTGTGGCATTTACAACCGCAAATAGGGACTTTATTCGATTTTTTTCTGTACCCCGGCAAAAGGTGGACGAAGCGCGCTTTCGGTCTCATTGTAAAATGTGATACGAAGGCTTTTGAGGAAACGCTTGTACGCTCTTAATATAGAATAGAGGTGTAGATGTTTTCAAGCATAATCAAAATTCGTCGAGGCGGCGCATTGTCGCCAATGAAGGTGAACCCTGAATATTCCGCCCTGTGTGCGGTCGAATACCGACTTGGAGGTGTTGGCTAAATTTGTAATAATATTGATTTTCGATTGCGAAGTGATTGAATCTGTATACTCCTCCGTTAAAATTTGGACGGAGGTCGTATTTTGAGGAAATCGTAAAAAATCCTGAATTTTTCTGAAAATACTGGAAACTGTGCTTGTAAAAATAAAAAAAGAGTGTCTATTAGTAGCTCATTAAGTTGATCACCATTTGAGATCAACCTAATATACAGGTGGCAGGATAGCTCAGTCGGTAGAGCAGAGGACTGAAAATCCTCGTGTCCCCAGTTCGATTCTGGGTCCGGCCACCATTTTTTGTTTACACGCGCCGAGTACACACTCCGGCGCTTTCTTTTTGCCCCGAAACCTCGCCTCAAAGCGTCTATATCCGATGCCAGATTGCCGCCGCCATTCCCCGATTTCTCGCCGTCGGTGCTATTGTGCTACGATTTTTTGGACGAGGGTGTGTCCGGCGAAAAATAGACACACCCTTTTAACATATTCATATTCAACATAATTTCATCTTTCAGAAATGGTCAGTTCGTTTTCGCCGATAATCGTACCAGCCGGGATACGAACTCATGTCGCATCCCGGTGAGCCGACGCTCATCCAAATATCCGCCGCTGTTCGTCCCAGTCCTCCGGGATACCTTTGCGAAGGGCGCAAATGGTGAGATTCTTCGATTCCGTTCCATCGAGAATGGCTTCGATCAAATCAGGCGCGAGGTTGACCAGTGAAAGCGAACGGAACAGAAATGCCCGCTCAACCTTTTCGCTTCGCGATAAGTCCGATACGGATTTCACTTGACCGGATTCCAGCTTGTCACGATATTGGAAACCCTGAATCAAAGCCTTTTGCAATGGAGAAAGATCATTCTCTATCAACGGCTTGCCGATTCCGTCCTTCACCACCAGCACGGTTCGCGCACCGTTGTATTTCAGGCACACGGGAATGGTGACTTCGACGTTGCCATTCGGCAGTTTTTCCGTTCTACGCTTCTTCATGGATAAACACCCCCGCTTCCTGCATCACTTGCTCCAGGCCTTGCACGTTGTACTCGATTCTCACCTCGTCCGGCGTGATAGTCATCCGCTCGATAATCGCACGGATGAATTTATGTTTTTCGCCGGGAAACATCACATCCCACACGTTTCGCAGGTTCTGAAGAATCTTCGTCACTTCTTCCGACTTCAAATATCGCCCGTTGACCGCGAGATCTCCTGCCACACTCATCACATTACCAATCAGTGCAGGGGATTGCAACAAACCGCCAATCTCATCAAGCAGCAACCCCTCCAATTCAGCCACCGGCACACTTTTTACCGGACAACTCGATGTGATCCGCTTGGAGTCCTTTTCGCAAATGTAGTAGCGGTAAAGTTTGCCGTGGGATTTTTTGGTGAAATTTTCGATCATCAAACCGTTGCAGCAACCGCAGCGAACCAATCCTCGCAATGGGGAGAGCCGCCGCGACTGTTTGCCGTCATGAACGGTATTCATTTTCAGTACCTCATGGACAGCCTCCCACAGCTTTTTGTCGATAATCGCCTCATGCTCCCCAGGATAGGTTACTTTGCCATGTCGCACCAAACCAAGATAAACTGGATTGGCAAGTGTCGCATAGACCAGCGCGGTGGTGAAAGGTTGCCCGCCACGCCGATTTCCCTTGCGGCTGACTCTGATAGGCGTTTTCACCCCATCACGTGCCAACTCCTCCGCCACATCCCGCGCCGAACCGAACCGAAGGTACGATTCAAAAATCCGGCGTACGACAGGGGCTTCCTTCTCGACGACCAGCAACTTCTTCGTCTGCGGGTCGGAGGCATACCCGAGTGGCGACGGCCCGCCACAATGCATCCCCTTCCGCTTGGCGGCGGCAACCTTGTCGCGGATGCGTTCCCCGATAATCTCCCGCTCATATTGGGCGAAAGTCATCAGAATATTCAGCATCATCCGACCGGAACTGCTGGAGGTATTGATGTCCTGCGTCACGCTGACGAACGACACCTCATGCTTATCGAACAATGTCAGCAACGAAGCGAAGTCCAATAATGAGCGCGAAAGGCGGTCAATTTTGTAAACCACCACCACATCCACTTCCCCGGCAGAGATGTTATCGAGCAGTTTTCTCAATGCCGGACGTTCCATGTTTCCGCCGGAAAATCCGCCGTCCGAATAATCGGCATCAAGGCAACTCCACCCACGATGTTTCTGGCTGGCGATGTAATTCTCCGCCGCTTCGCGCTGAGCGTCGAGTGAGTTGAAATCCATGTCCAATCCCTCGTCAGTGCTTTTGCGCGTATAGATCGCACAACGTTTTTGTTTGATGACTTCAGCCACGTTTTACCTCCTTGTTGAATCCGAAAAAGCGATTGCCGTTCCAATGCGCTCCGGTAATCTTTTTTGCCACGGCGGAGAGCGTTTTGAAGATCTGCCCGTCATATTCGTAACCACCATCAGTCACGGTGACGAGATATTCCGCACCGTTCCAGACGCGCTTGATCTGCGTCCCGCGCCGCAAACCGGAGTTGGAACGACTGATTTTGGTATTGATCCGAGAGATTCGCCGCATAGTTTCCTCGCTGACGGCTCCATACATCAGCTCTTGAATCCGGTGAGCCAACCGCCGACGCATAAATACGACACCATATCCCGGCGGTTCATGACCAAATAACGCCCGCCACTTTTCGGTTAGTTGCGGTAATTCCAGCGACTGCAATTCAAGCAATTGCCGTTGAACGGTTTTCCGTTTGAAGTGGTCTTTCGCATCCATCATTCATCCCTTTCGTTAGGTGTGGATTTATTTCCTGTTCATATAGAAAGCTCTCCATCTGCCGAATAGCAAGTCTATCATTCACAATTACTTTGCTATTGCCGGAACACGCGCCCCGGCAAGCCGCAAAATCGCCGCCGCCAGCAGTTTCGCTATCATTTTTACTTTACTATTTTCCATCATATCTCCTTTTTGTTCAATAAGTTGAAATATCATTTGCTATGTTCCGAATGGAGAGCTTTATGTATGCGTAACCCAAAACCATGGAGGTACACATGCAGATCGCCAGCGCAAAAATCGGTCGGAACCTGGTCGAAGTGGAAGTCTTTGAGCAAATCGAATCCGGCTACCGCGTCCGAAGCCGGAAGTCCGGCAAAGAGTTCACCGTCGCCAAACTCGAACCCGCGCCCGCCAAGCGCCTTTCGCTCTTGGAAGCGGCGATCCAAGCGTTACAGGCGCAACCGAAGGGAACCGCGCTCAACACCCGCGAGTTGGTCGAACTCGCGGCACAGAGCGGCCGGTGGGCGAACAACGGTGCGAAAACCCCGGAGCAAACCCTCTACTCCGCCATCTTCCGCGAAATCGCCACCAAAGACCGCCCCCGGATCATCCGCAGCGCCCAATACCGGGGAGCTTTTATATTGAATCATTAGAAACCAACTTGACTTTTGCACTGGTATCATTTATATTTAACCAGAGCAAAAAAGGCATGGATTCAAAATGACGGAAAAGCTGACCACATACGTTCTGCGGCTCTTCGGAGCAGAGCTTCATCTTGCACCATTCGACGGCGTGGAGGGATTGCCGTACCTGTTGCGGGGGAATTATGACTTTTACCTCGCCACGCTGACCGGACAGCGGTTTCTTTTGCTGTGCGACCGACGCAAGACCGCCCTTACTCCGCGCGGCATCGCCAAACACCTGGAACTTGCCGCGCGGCATGCGGAGCTTCCGGCAGTGTATGCGACGGAAAGCATGGTAGCCTACAATCGCGATCGGTTACTGAAGCAGCATGTTCCTTTCATCGTCCCGGAGCGGCAGCTGTATCTGCCATTTCTTCATGCCGCGTTCTCCGAGGCCAAGAATAAGAATGCCAAAGAGTTCACCGAGCTTGGCACACTGGCGCAACTGCTGATCCTTGGTCGGCTCAACCGGAAGTTTACAGAATCGCTGTCCATCGCAATGGCTAAAGAACGCTTCGGATACTCGAAAATCTCCGTGATCCGGGCATTCGACGAACTCGAATTTTTCCATCTCGCCGAGCGAAGTGGATATTCCAAGCGCTTGACGTTTCCCATGCCTTGCCAGAAATTGTGGGAGACGGCGTTGCCGCTACTGAAAAATCCGTGCCGCCGGGTTATCGGTCTGGAGAACTTACCGGAAGCGATTTCGGTCTGCGTCGCTGGAGCCAATGCGCTGGCGGAGCGAACGATGCTGGCGGAATCGGAACGACTCGAATATGCCGTGTTGGTAGGACAATTCAATCGCCTCGGTTACATTCAGACCGTTCCCTCCTCCGTAGCGCCGGTTCTGCTTCAACTCTGGACTTACCCGCCCGATTTCCTCACGCGGGGCAAAGTCGATCCGTTTTCGCTCTATTTAACGTTGAAAAACGAGTCGGACGAACGGATTCAAATCGCGCTTGATGAACTCATGAACGGAGTCTTATGATAAAGGGTCTTGAACTGTTCCGTCTGCGTTTTGCCGATTATGCCGACAATTACGTTCTGATCGGCGGTGCGGCTTGCGATGTGTTGCTCGAACACGCGGCATTGCCGTTCCGCGCCACCCGCGATTTGGACATCGTGCTTTGCGTGGAGGCGCTAACGCCGGAATTCGGTCGCGCTTTCTGGAACTTCGTCCGAGATGGCGGCTATGAAATTCAGGAGAAATCGAGCGGCGAACGCAAACTTTATCGCTTCCGTAAACCGGCGACTCCGGAATTTCCGGAAATGCTCGAACTTTTCTCTCGGCGACCGGACGCTTTCACGCCTCATGCCGAAAGCCAACTGACTCCGATCTCGATAGACGATGAGGTGTCGAGCCTCTCGGCTATCTTGCTGGATGACGACTATTACCAACTCATCCAAGCACACAAACGTCCCATGGACGGGCTGTCGTTGCTGTCGGCAGAGTCGTTGATCGTCCTGAAAGCCAAGGCGTACCTTGACTTATCCGCCCGCAAGGAACGCGGTGAAGCAGTAGATGCAAAGAATATTCGCAAACACAAAAACGATATCTGCCGCCTCTTTGCCGCGCTGACGGCGCAGAGCCGAGTCGCGCTGACGCCGGGCATTCATTCGGAGGTTGCGTTGTTCATCGAACGCTTGGCGGACGAACCGGTAGATCTCCGGGCGCTCGGTCTGCCGTTCACCATGCCGGAAGTCATCGTCGGGTTGCGCCGAACTTTCACGCTGTAATGGAGGAGCGTATCATGCTCGACATCATCGTTGGATCGCGCGCCCGCACAGAAATACTCCGGCTGTTGTTTACGCCGGAGCGTCCGATGTTGCGCCTCCGCGAGCTTGCCGCCCTGTCCGGCTTATCCGTGCCGACCTTGAGTTGCGATTTACGTAAATTCGCCGCAGGGGAACTGGTGATCCGTGAGCGTCGCGGGAGGGAGATTTTCTGCTTCGCCAACGACATGCATCCATTTTTTCAACCGCTATGCGATCTGGTTCGAATGACGTATGGCACGATTTCTGCGCTACTGAGCGCATTGTCCGGCGACGATATTCTTGACGTATACCTCGCCGGCGATTGTTTGAACCGCCCGACCGCGCCGCTTGAAATCCTCATACTCTCGGAACGTCCATACCGCAAGATCAACAGACGGCTGATTCCAGTCGGCAACGGTCTCGGACGGGACATCCGCATCCAAGTAATGACTCCAAGGAATTTTTCCGCCATGCACAACCATTCCCAATGGCATGCTTTGAAAAAATTTGAGGCGAAGAAATCCATGAATTAGGATTTTCCTAACAGTCTTGCTTTTTCCCAGATCTCTCATTTTTTCACCGCATTCGACGCCCATCGGCCGGGCGCATAAATGCCGGACGGGTATGAAAAACAGGCGCCCATGGATGCAAAAGTGAAAGTCGCAATTCTCTTATCCGCAGTGGATAGAGTTTTTTATCACCTGCAAGCAAGTGTGCTTATTAGCTTGAGTCCTTCCCGCGCCCTCTCGAGTGAAATGCCCCAGGGGGGAACCGTTGGCGGTCGGCGTTGGGGCCGTTCGTTCGAATGCCGAATGCGTTTTTGAGAAATTGACAGTTGACACGTTGACAATGCCGACAAAAGCCCAGCCTGTCAGTATTGTCATACTGTCAACTGTCAAGTTCAATAAAACAGATCGCTTTGGAGAAGTTCTGGATTGACCTCAATCAGCCCATTCCCATCCGTTTTGACAATACGACAATAGTTTCGTTTGGCGAGCAACGCAATCATTTCCGCTAATTCCCCGGCGGTAATGCCGGTAGCTCGGTAGATGTCGCGGGCTGTGTGGCACGGCAACCCGGAACGAAGCCAATGCCGAATGATCTTCCGTGCGTCGTCCGGCAAAGCCATTTCTTTCATATAGAAATGGCAGCGCTCGGCATTGACGATGAAATACCGCATCAGCGTGTGGGCATTTTGAATATCCTCCAACTCGATACGCTCATGACCATTGACTTGGGAAATCAGCAGCGCCAGCCGCAAGGTCTGCGACGGATAGCGGATCGCCACCGATAAGGTGTCATAATAACGTCCGCCGACATCGCTTTCGCTTTCCACCTCGCGATAATGTTGCTTCCAGAACTCCTTCGCCGCTTTGGCAATCCCGATGTAGCACGGTTCCTCCTGGTCGTAACTCTGATTCATAAACCGATGAATCAGTTCGCTGTATGCTTTCATCACCCCATCGCTGACTTCGAGGTCGTCGATATCGCGCTTGAGAGAGCCATCATCATGTCGCTTGCCAACCCAGCTTTCAGGAAAGCAAAACAGACACCGCGAGGCGAATCCGCTGTCGAAAATCTCCTCTTGCCCGGCCAGTTGGATCAGCATATCCGGCTGAAGCATCAGCATTAAGCCAATGCAAGGTCGCGAAATCGGCACAATCGAACGCCCCGACCGGTCATAGGAGAGTGTCTTGCTGCCGTCGAAGCAATCAAGAAAAACATCGTCCTGCGCGTCGCCATCCTTGCTGTACCGCTTGCCGAGAATCATCTTCAACGGAGCGCGGCCATCATCGGCGAACACCGCCACGGTACCGCCGCAGCGTGAAAGCTTCTGCAACAGCGCCTCCTGCGTGATGTTGTTGGTGAAGATATTCGGATGGGGCGGCAGCTCGTCCAGCTGATTCGCAAGCAGTTGAATTTCATCCCGCAACTGATCGCTTTCCGGCGAGCTGAAATCCTTGGCTTTCACCAGGCGTGTCACCAGAAATTCCCGCCGCTTAGCGATAAGATCGGCCTGCTCGATGCGGTTGTTGTACTCTTTGAGCTTCTCCGTCAGCCAAACGTCGAATGGTTGTCGAAGCAGATGATCGACCGCGCTTTTCCGTTCGCCACGAGCCGCAAAAATCAGCATGTACAGATTTGCACGTCCGGTTACACCTTTCTTCAAGATGTAATAGACGTTCCGACCGATTGCGAGTCCGACCATGGCAAGAATCTCCGCCGCCGCCAACGCCGGAGGCACTTTGATGGATACACTGACCTCTTCTGCAAGATTTTTCAACACTGGCGGCAATGCCTCCAGCGGAAACTCAGGCGGTTCGGGCAGTTTTGCCTGGTTGACGATGGGCTTCCATTCCGGGATTTTTGTATCTTCCGGAATCAGGCCGTCAAGGATTTCAAGGGTATTTTCAATGGACATTTCAAGCTCTCCAGTTAGGATTGAGATAAAGCAATTTTTGCATTGCACCGCTGCTGCGGGCCACGCCGGGCAACCGCGACATTCGGCTTTCGTTCTTGCACGCGCCGTCACAGCCGAGCGGCTCCAGATAGGAGCGAAAGAGCTTTTCTTCGACTTCGTGCTCCCACGCCGCCGCATCGGGGCAGTTCACCGCCAGCAAACCGTGAATAGACTTGTTGCCGGAGAAGGTCAGTGCCTCCAATGGCAACTTTTTGTCGATCACCGCTAGAAAAAAGGCGATTTGATCGCGCAATGAACACGAGTCGAACTCAATGACTGCATAGCGGAATTTCGCAACGCAACCATCGGCGATCAACGATTGCTTGCCACTATCCAGCGTGACCGCTTCACCGGTCAATGGATTCGGACGAAACAGCTCTGCCGGGCGCATCGATTTCAGATGCTCCGCTACGGAACGAATCGCTCCACGCTGCCGTTCAAACGGGCAGATTTTGTCACCGATGAAAAGCAAATCGCCGGGATCGTAAAGATTCTCCAGCAAAACCTCAGCGTCGCGGATTCCGGGTGCATGATCGAGCCGATACGGTGATCGTTCCCATAATTCGCACTCCAAGTCGCTTTCGGAATAATCGGCATACGGCGCGATCAGCGCGGCAAACGCCTTTTCACCGTCGAAGCGCCCCGAATCATGCGGCATCGGCGGCATGCCCGCATCTTGCTTCGCGTAAAAACAGAGCGTGCCGATGGAGTGGTTGCCCCGGAGATTTTGCCAGGCGCGGCGGATCTGGGCTTTGTCGCGATGCCGTTCGGTCAGGCTCCACGCCTCGAACTCCTCATACGGCACACCGAGGTTGCGGAGCGCGATGCAGATCGCCTGCCAGCTTTGTGTGTCGTCCGCCCGGACGGGGTGGATGCGCTTCAACAGCGCGACGGCATTGGCGCTGGTCGGAGCCAGCAATGGGAAATGGATCGTCATAAGATGCCTCCTTGGGATTTACAAGCTGGCGGGATTGCCAAGCTCTACCGGGAGATACAGTGGCGTCCGAACATGTCCGAAGCGCAAAAAAGCAAAAAGCCCCGGATATGGAGATATCCGAGGCAAAAATATGGGTGAAAATATTTTGAAAAAAGATGCCGTGTCCGAACTTTGTCCGAACCTATTCCCCCAGATCGCAACGCGGCACGGCTTTTGCCCGGATCGCGTCATGGATGGCGTTGTTGGTCAGCTTGATTTTTTCATCTCCTTGAAATGCGGCGATCACGCGACCGACGGGAAAATATCGGCGTCGTAACTTGCCGGAGAAAATCGGCTTCAAATCTGGATTGCTCCGCATGATCCGCTTTTTCAGCGCTTCGGCTTGCACTTCGATATCATCCTGCCCGAACTCGACGCGCAAAACGGCGCGGGCGGCGTCGATGATCGTGATGAAATGATCCTGGGATGCTTCACGGAATGCCTGATTCTCGGCTGACAAATGAGCATTGACCTCTTGGAACGACAGTCGTAGCCGTCGTTCATATTTCAGTTCCTCGGTGTTGTCCGGCCACTCACGGGTCAGCAAATATTTAGTCCAATCGGCCAAGAAATATTCCATCATGGACGGCCAGGGATTTGCTCTGACCTCGATGTAATCGGAAATAATACGGAAGATCATGCGTGTATCTTCCGATGCGTACCACACTTCATCGCAGACATATCTGTCATATCCCATCGCCCATGTCAGAATGAGGTTGCCTTTCGGATCGACCCACTTGACCGGTTTGGACAAAAGTGCCAAGAAGATTTTTGGAAAGCAATTGCGCAAAGATGCGAGATACTCCGCCTCCGATAATTCGTCCGGCATTTGGGCATAACAATCGGGGTCGGAGCCATAGAGATTGCGCATGGTCGCATCGTAATAACCATAAAAATCGATGGGCGGCAGCGCGCCGTTCAGCATTTCATCCAGCGTTTTTGCCGGAGTATTCTCGTTTTTCAGCAATTCGCGTAAATATTCCAGCAGATTGCGAATTCGCCCATCTACAAAATCTCCACCATCTTCATGCTGAGAGAAAATTTCCATCAAGCGCCGCTGCGGCACACTCAGTTCAATTGTCGATATCTTCATCGTAACCCTCCGAGGTAATATAAACGCACCGTTTTGGAAAACGAACTTCCCGTAGTTTCGGGCGCAGTTTATCGTAAATTTTCGTCAAAGAACGCTTTAAGCCGTCAGGCGTACGATGCAGGCGCTCCGCCACCGCCTCCAGTTTCGGCTTGCCATGCGAAAAGTACATCAGCTCGACAATCGTTCGTTCCTCTCGCGTCAACGTTGAAATAGCCTCATTGATTTTTCGTACGCATTCATCATTCAGTTTTTTTGAGAAATCAATGCCGACCGCTTCCACGCCGACATCGTCATCGCGATCCCAAGTGACGTGATTTTTCAGGCTTCCATAGATCCACCGCTCGATGACCTTTCGCATATAGGTGGAATAGCGGGCGCTTCTGCCCGGTTTGAAATAGCTGACCTTCTCCACCAGCGCCAGATTGCCGATGCCGACGAAATCCTCCATCGAAAGCCCATAATATTGATACGAGGAGCTGACCGCCATGCCGAGAACCATACCCAGATGCGCCTGGATCAATTTCTCGCGAGCCGCCTCCAATATGGAATCTCCCTCCGGTCTTTTCAGTTCGACCATGACTGCGGCATACTGCTCGTCGGTCAATGCTGGATATTCCTGAAGCTCTATCGAATAGCGATACAACCCCGGATGCTTATATTGATCGATTTCAACCATCGTTTTCGTCTATTATCCTCATATCGTTTCCATTCGCCTATAATATAAACCGCCAGACGGACAAAACGTGTCCTTGCGATTCACCGGCAAAGAAAAAACGATTTTTTTCAAAACCGGCAATCAGTTCTTCAGGCAACCGATGGGGACGATGAATATTCCGTCTTTCCCCCGGTAGGCATAATCGCCGGTTCCGGTAAGCACGGCTAAAAACGATGGCGCTTTCATTTTTGTCGTGTCGATTTTTTCAGACAGCTTCAACAGATTCGCCGCGCCCTCCGCGACCAGTCTATCGCCCCCAAGTTTGGTTTCAATCAGGCCATAGGAGCCGTTCCGCAGATGGATCACCGCGTCGCATTCCAAGCCGGAACTGTCGCGATAATGGTAAACCTTTCCATCCAGTAAATCCGCAAATACCCGGAGATCGCGAACGCACATCGCTTCAAACAACAATCCGAAAGTATTTAAATCGGCAATCAAATCATCCGGACCAAGCCCAAGCGCGGCGGTCGCGATGGAGGGATCGACAAAATATCTGGTGTCCGAGGTTCGTATCGCGCTTTTTGAGCGAAGATTTGGATTCCAGGCCGACATATCTTCGATCACAAAAATCTTTTTCAAGGCATTGATATAGGAAAGCACCGTATCGGAATCCAGCGTCGCCGCGTCATTGGCCGCAATATCATCGCAAATGGTCTGATTTCCGACTTGCGTCCCCTGATGACGGGAATAAGAACGCATCAACCGTTTCACCCGCTCGGGGTTCCGACTGACGCCATCCACTTGCGACGCATCGGTATTGACCACCGCGTCATAATAGTCGAACGCTTGCTCCAAGGCGATCTCATCGGGCAAAG
The DNA here is from genome assembly GCA_002408885.1 of Lentisphaeria bacterium UBA5247. Classification (GTDB taxonomy): domain Bacteria; phylum Verrucomicrobiota; class Lentisphaeria; order Victivallales; family Victivallaceae; genus UBA5239. Next base: position 63,325 of record DHTZ01000015.1, read on the forward strand.
TCGTGGCGCGCGGCCATCCGCCACGGCAAACAAGGAACGCCAATTGATCGATATTCAGGTTATTCTTTCCAGAGATGTCACTCGGGGAGGAAAACAACTCCTTTAAACTGACATCGCCAGTCGATTCGCCGGATTCATATAAACTCATCGGACGCATCATCAGCCAGGCAAATCGACCGGTTCCGGTATGATGAACTTTTTCCATGGAGGGGGGAACAGCCGAACCGGTCAGGACAAATTGTCCAAGTTCATCCCGATGATCCACTTCAAACCGGACGGCGTCCCAAAGCTTCGGGGCGATTTGCCATTCATCAATCAGTCGCGGTGTTTCACCCTGAAGCAGTCTTTTCGGACTGATATCGGCCAAAGTCAGATTTTGCTCGACACTTTCCGGGTCGCTCATATACAAAATGCTCTTGGCCACTTGCTCGGCGGTGGTCGTTTTTCCGCACCATTTGGGGCCTTCGATCAAAACCGCGCCCTTACCCGCAAGTTTTTTGACGAGTATCGCATCCGCAATGCGCTTCTTATACTTTTTCATAATGGCAACAGCTCCTTCGTGTCGCTATTACGATAGCTCTTTGTCGTGCTTTCGTCAAGTGTTTTCGGTTATTTGTAGATATTTTTTTCGGTTATTTGTTCCGATGTGGTTCGTAAGATTGTTTTCAGCCCAAAAGAAATCGCAAGTGCTATTCTTACCGTTCGGTAAAGAAACTCCGGATTCCGCAAAATTCATCATCGATCTTACCGTTCGGTAGGTTTGCGAAAAGTGAATTTCTCAAATTTGACAATTGACACGTTGACAACACTGACAAACCGCCTCGTTTTGTCAACTCTGTCAAGCTGTCAACTGTCAGTTCCCGATTTTTTATTTTCCCGCCGGAATCTATTATCGGCATATCTTTCGACTCCGACTGGCTATACTGCAAGACTGGAGATAATATGTAGTCAATGCAAACAACAGCAAGGAGATAAGAAAATGGTTTTAGGATGGATCAGCCCCAAAGAAGTCGCCCGGATGGGCGGGTTTCGCAAAGCCAACGAGCAGCTCGCCGCCAAAGGCAAGCGGATCGACATTTTCGACGGCGAATACTGGATCGTGAAAAACTGAGTAGGATGGAAAAATGACCACCGAGCAAATCAAAAAGGAGATCGGCATGCGGATCGCCAAACTCGAATTCACCGCAAGCAAAATCGACCTGAACGTATATCGCGACCCGAGCCAACTGCTCGCCGCCCTCCAGACCAAGGCGAGCTACGCCGCCCAAGCGGAAGAACTCCGCAGCCTCCTCAAAACCATCGACGGAGCCAAGCAATGAGCACCAACGCAATGATCGGAATGAAAATCCCAGACGGCAGCGTCCACGCAACCTATCTCCACAATGACGGCTATGTTCTCCACGCAGGCTACACCCTCGCCACCTTCTACGCCACCGCCGAAAAAGTTCGCGCCCTCCTGAGCCTCGGCGATCTCAGCGCCATCGCTGAACGTCTCGCCCCCGCGCCCAACGAACCGCACACCTTCGCCGCCCCGGCACCCAACGTGACCGTAACCTACCACCGCGACCGTGGCGAAGCCCTTCGCCCCACAAAGCGCTATACCAGCCCCGAAGCCTACCTCGCCCAAGCAATGCGCGACACCACCGCCTCCTTTCTCTACCTTTTCGACGATGGCCGCTGGCTCTACGCCAGCCAAGCCACCGCCGAATTCATCGAAGTCCAATTCACCACCGGAGAATAAAATGGACAAATTTTTCACCCAACCCAACTGTGACCGCTGCCGCAAATCCCTGAAAAACGGACGCACAATGAGCATGTTCAACACCGACCGCCTCTGCCTCGACAGTCTCGAAACCGAGCACCACCGCCCCGACTACCACCAAGCCGTCGAAGCTGACCACGCAGAAATCAAAAAAGGCAACTATAACTTCAAAGGACACGCTTGCATCAAAAACAAGAAAGCAAGAAGTTTTTAAAAAAATGCTCACGACGATTGCTAATTGGCGGGCGAATGCTATTTTATAGTTATCGTCCCATCGGAACCATATAACAGACAGATAATTCATGACCTTCGGCCCGGAAGACGATCTCTCCGCCCTGATCGGTCGCGGCGGAGCGGCCGGAGCCGAAGGATTGCTGGATCGCCGACGTCATATCGCACTCGGGTTTACCAAAAATAAAATCGATCCGAAGCATCCGGACCACCCTTTGCGTGACCGGATTGCCCGAATCCTGAACCTGCCTGTCCGGCACTGGTAGCTAAAGAAAAGGATAATGTCCCAAATTTTGTGAAACACATCTGTAATTTCCAACGCCGATAACGACGTTGCCGATAATTTCCATACGTTTTTGCCAGTATTCCTCCCATGCACCGGCATTAGCAAACCGTTTCAATATGATTCTCGCAACTTTCGTTACGCCCTTGTCACTCCATCCATAAGCAATTTTCTTAATCCTGCGTCCAAGTTCCCGCATAACTCTTTCAACCATCGACGAGGCTCAGGGAGAGATCAATCCCCATTTCAACCAGCGGCGAATATAACCGAACATGCCGATTTTTGCCCGTCGCATATAGGTTGCCGCCGCTTCATACCCATGCCCTTGAAAATATCCGATCAGTTGATCTATGGCCGCTTCTGTTTTTTCCATTCGTTCCTCGATATCATCTTTCTCTTTCTCGGACACGTATTTGAAATCTTCCTGCGGCAATTCAATCGCCAGTGCTCCGGCTAAAGCCTCCTGAATCGGTTTTGACTCCCCCTTGCGTCCTCCGTCCTGATACATCGCATGATACAAATCCCGCTTGATATGCCAGTGGCAACGTTGCTGCTCCGAGGCATATTCGGCAAACGCTTCGGACAATCCAAGTTCTCCGTCGCAGATCAAAATGCTACCATCAGGAAACTTCATTCCCTGTTCTTGCCATTGCTTACTGACAGCATCCCAACTCGTTCCTGCCCAAGTTCCAAGCGGAAATATTTCTCCACGAGTGTTAATGCCGATGACCACTTTCAAATCGCCCTTGCGTGCTTCTCCATTACAACCTTCGCTTTTAAATTTGGTCCCGTCAGGCATAATCTGAATCGGGGCGGAACCGATCACCCGTTTTGAAATGTCTATTTCATCACAATCCGTGCGCAACACCCAGCCATGCGCGGTATGAAATGATACCGGCAGTTTTCCATCACGTGCCAATTCCTGAACCGCACGACGGTAATTCGTCTCGCTCACAGCTTCAACAATCAGCTTTTCCAGTTCATTGGTTTTCGTCTGATAACGTCCCAGGCGAATGAATCGCTGCAATGGCGAAAAGGTTTTTCCACACGTGGAACAACTCACACGCCAGAAACTCATTTTGAATTCACCCAAGCTGGTTCGAATGCGACGCTTGAAACTCCCGTTCTGCCGAAGATGACCACTAGCGCAACACTTCAACGTATTTGTTTGACCATGAAAGATTCGATACATCAGGAGTTCTTGAACCATCTGTAAAATCATCTTCAACAGTTCGGCGAATGCCTTGCGTTCATATACGAGCCAATTTCAAAAGTATTGGTTTCTTTCTGTTATAGATGCGGCGATTAAATCGACTTGCTTTTTCTGAATTATGCTGTATTTTATCCATTATGGAAAAATACGATGCAAACCAAATAGATGATGCCGCGCTTTTTGAGCGGCGCAAGCAGGCAGTTCGCTTATATCGAAGCGGGAAATGTCGTGGTTATGCGGAAATCGGCTCAATCGTCGGAGCACATCCCATCACGGTGGGGAAATGGATACGGGGGTATTTGAAGGGAGGTCTCCGTGCATTGACGGTGGGGCGGCGAGGACGGCAAGTAGGTTTAGGGCGGCGGTTGCTTCCTCATGAAGAGACGCAAATTCGTCGGGACTTGGTCGATAAATGTCCTGACCAGTTGAAGTTGCCTTTTGCGCTTTGGACTCGACAGGCGGTAAAGCTTCACATAAAAGTGTGTTTTGGACTTGATGTTCCAATTCGTACGGTAGGCGATTACCTGAAGCGTTGGGGCTTTACTCCGCAGAAGCCGATCAAGAAAGCGTATCAGCGCAATGAAGAACATGTCCAACGCTGGCTGACAGAAGAGTTTCCGAAAATAAAACAGCAAGCCCAGGCAGAGGGGGCCGATATTTTCTGGGGAGATGAAACCGGTATTCGGAATGATGAAGTCAAAGGCAGAAGCTATGCCCCCAAAGGCAAAACTCCGGTTCAAAAGGTGAATCCCGTCAGGGAGAAAATCAACATGATCAGCGCAATTACCAATCAGGGCAAAATTCACTTCATGTTTTACCGGGAAACCATGACCGCGCAATTATTGATTGAGTTCCTGGAGCGCCTGATTCGCCATCATGAGCGAAAAGTTTTTTTAATACTGGATAATTTGCGCGTTCATCACAGCAAGACGTTGAATGCTTTTTTGAGCGAGAATGCCGCATTTATTCGGATATTTTTTCTTCCGAGTTACAGTCCGGACCTGAATCCTGATGAATATCTCAATCGGGATTTGAAGTCGAACTTAAACAATAAACCACTTGGCAGGGCAAGGGGAAAATTGGAAGAGCATGCAAAAGAGCATATGGAAATGGTAGCTCAGCAAGCCGAGCGAATCAAGAAATTATTCAATGCGGAAACGGTGAAGTATGGGAGGTGTCATAAATTTTGTGT
>DHTZ01000079.1 GCA_002408885.1 Lentisphaeria bacterium UBA5247
ACCTCAAACCAACGGTATTTGCGTGGCCGCCTCTGATTTCGGCCGTCCTTATCGTAAGGTCGATATTCTTGTCCCAGTAACTGCCGTCCTGGGTTTTCTCATAGTACATGGCCATATGATTCTTGATCAAATTATCATTCTTGGCCATCTCGTTGGTATACTTTTGCACTTCCTTTGTATGGGCACTGAAGCTAAATGGCATTTCGGGAGCTTTGTTTGACTGCCCATCAGGGGAAAAATTAAGCTTATCCTCATCTTCTTCTGTCCAGGGTTGCCATTGTCCTGTCCTTTTCAGGGTTTCTATCGTTCTGCTACGCATTTCAGCATAACTGAATTTCCAGATACTGTTGCCCATCAGTACAAAAAACGCTTCTTTGCTGTTCAGTTCCCCGGCGTCCACCTCGGAATCCGGCGCAAGCCAGTGGTAATTATAGCGGAACGGATAACGTGAAAACATCAGCGTTCCATCATTGTGCCGGGTGACATGATAAATCCGCTTGAAGTCTTTTTTCCGGATATATTCACTTAAAATATCGACATGGTTGATGCTGGCATAGGCGCAATGCAGATTGCCGCATTCCGGATGCCCCAGGATCATATGAGGGATTCCGCTTTCTTCCAGATAAGCGCAGAATTCACGGTTTGAGTTTGGAAGAATGCCGGAGATGACTCCGCCTAATAAGCCCTGGGTATAAAGTTTTTTCAGGCGCCTGATCTGTTGTTCTTCATCGATAAAAGGAATAAACAAGGCTTCCAGTTCATAATGGTTCAAACGGGAGGTCAGAGCCGGCAGCGTCATCGAGAAATAGCGAAGATAATCGTCATTCGGGATTTTTCCGCTGGGTTGGGTCAACATGATGCCGACGACCGGAACGCTCTTCTTTTCCACCATGGAACGCGCCAGAAGGTTCGGGCTGTAGCCGAGCCGGTTGGCGGCGTCGTGGATCATGCGGCGTGTTTTTTCGCTGATTTTGGGATGGTTGTTCAGGGCCCGGCTTACCGTCTGATAACTTTTCCCGACTTCTTTTGCCACGTCAATAATGGTTACACCCATATTTTATTCCGCAATGGGTTGAAGCGTTCGCATTATATAAATTATAACCTGGGAAGAAGCAAAAAATCAATAGAGGAATATGAAGAAAAACGAAAAAAGATTGAAACGTTCGCACTCCGGACGATTTTGCTCTGAATAGCAAACAGACCGTCCGGCAGTCTATCGCAATGAGCGGGTCAATCGCAGGGTGAAGCATAATATTCCACATTTGCGCGCGGGCAACGTTTCGCCGTTGGAGCGGAGCCGGCATATCGGTCACGGCCGGGCATGAGCCGGTGTGATACGAATGCTCGCGCATCCTGATTTTATGGTTGAAAACCTGCATGCGGCATTAATTGCTTTTATATTGATAAAAAAATATTAACTTCGCTTGCAATGTTCGGTTTCCGTTGTATTTTATAATGGATAAAAAATTATCCAATGAGGCAAAAGCACAATGGCGAATATAAAAGTACCGAAGGCCCCGACAATCCGGAGAATGCCGACTTATCTGCATAAGCTGATGGAGCTGCATGCGGAGGGGGCCCCGTCTGTTTCGACCACGGTCCTGGCCAATTACATGAATCTGGAATCAATCGTGGTGCGGAAAGACCTGGAAATCACCGGGATCAGCGGACAGCCCGGGGTTGGTTACAAAACCGATGAATTGATTGCGGCAATCCGGAATTTTCTGGGTTGGAACAATATTTTCGAAGCCTGCCTCGTTGGGGCGGGTTCTTTGGGCAGCGCGCTGCTGGGTTATGAGGGATTCGAAGAGTACGGCTTGCGGATATCGCTGGTCTTCGATGCGGACCCTTGTAAGATCGGCACCTCTGTTCATGGACGCAAGATTCAGGACATCAGCCGGATGTCCGAGTTGCTCAAGCCCGGAATGTTCCGGCTCGGCATGATCTGCGTGCCCACCGCCTACGCCCAGGAGACTGCGGATCAACTGGTGGCGAATGGAATTACGGCGATCTGGAATTTCGCCAATGTCAGTTTGCAGGTGCCGGACGGCGTCGCCGTCCAGCGCGAGGTCATTGCGGGTGGCTTTGCGTTGCTTTCGGTCAAAATCGCGCAGTTGGACGCCGTCAAAAACGGAGGCGAATGACATGCCGGTAAAAATCGTCATCTGTATGGGGAGTTCATGCTTCGCCCGAGGCAATGAACAGAACCTGAAGCTCATCGAACAGTTCATGAAAGACTACCGTCTGGATGCCGAAGTCGAGCTGTCCGGCAGTTGCTGTGAAGGCAATTGCTCCGACGGTCCGAACATCATCATCGACGGAAAACAATACCGCAGGATGGAGAGGGGTGCTTTGATCGATATATTGAATCATACATTTAATATCACATAAGGCTGACTTGGAAAACGGAGCGCAAGCATGAACCACAGTTATCCGATCTATACGGTCGACGCCGAATGCCAGGATTGTTTCAAGTGCGTACGGGGTTGTCCGGTCAAGGCGATCAAGGTCGAAGGCGGGCATGCCTCGGTAATGCCCGAGCTTTGCATTGCCTGCGGGCACTGTGTGGAAATCTGCCCGGCCCATGCCAAAAAAGTTCGCGAAGACATCGGGCGGGTCCGGCAGCTTCTGGATCAGAACAAACAGGTTTATGTGTCGCTGGCGCCGTCCTGGGTCAGTGAATTCAAAGGCATGCCGGCGGAGAAAATGATTGCCGCCCTGAAGAAACTCGGCTTTGCCGGAGTCAGCGAAACGGCGCTCGGCGCTCAGGTCGTATCGTATCAACTGGCTGAAAGCATGCGGGATATGCATGCCGGAGTGGTCATTTCCTCGGCTTGCCCGGTGATGGTGGATATGGTTCGGAAATACATCCCGGAATTCACCAGCGCGATTTCAACGGTGCTTTCTCCGGCGTTGACCCACGCCAAAATGCTGCGGGAAAAATTCGGGCAGGAGATCGGCGTGGTGTTCATCGGGCCCTGCATCGCCAAGAAAAACGAGTCGGACAAACACCCGGACCTGATCAATAACGCGATTCTCTTTTCCCGGCTCCACCAGTGGTTCAAGGAGGAAGGGGTTGACCCGTGGCGGATGACGCCGGGGCCGGAAGACCATTTTGTGCTTGACCTGGCGGAGGAGGGGGCCTTGTACCCGATCGAAGGCGGAATGAATGATACGATCCGTCGGCACGGGGGTGTAGACCATATTAATTATGCGTGTGTTTCCGGGGTTCAGGCATTGCGGCAGGCGCTGGAGGGATTGCGTCCGGAAGACGTGAAAGAGCCGGTTTTCATCGAAGCGCTGGCGTGTATCGGCGGCTGCGTGCATGGACCGGGAACGTCGCATGTTTCGCCGGGACTGCTGGAGCGGCTGCGGATTATTCATAATACGCATATGCGCGAAACGTTGCCGGAACGCGACGGCATCGATATCCGGGAAACTTACGAGAATGGTCCCGTCAAAGTGGACCCGGTCAGTTTGCAGGACATCAAACAGGCCTTGCGCAGCATCGGCAAAACCTCCCAGGAGGATGAATTGAACTGCGGCGGCTGCGGTTACGACACCTGTAATAATTTTGCCCGCGCCCTGCTGGCCGGCAAGGCCGAGCCGAATATGTGCGTTTCGTATCTGCGCAAGCTGGCGCAGAAGAAATCCAACGCCATCCTGCGTTGCGTTCCGGCGGCGGTGGTGATTGTGGACCGCAGTTTGAAGCTGGTCGAATGCAACCGGCGTTTCGCCGATCTTTGCGGCGAGGATGTGACCATGATGTTTGAGGCCAAGCCCGGCATGGGCGGCGCCGACCTGCGGCGTCTGGTGCCTTTTGCCGACCTGATAGAAGAAGTGCTGGTGAGCGGCGAGGAGCTGAAACGCGACATGATCCGGTTCGGCAAGCGGCTCTTGAGCATCAACGTGTTTAATATCGAACCGAAACAGGTGGTCGGGGCGATGCTGTTCGACGTGACCAGCACCGAGCTCCGGCGTGAACAAATCGCGGCCCAGGCCCGCGAAGTCATCCGGAAAAATCTGGCCACCGTACAGGATATCGCCTGCCGATTGGGCGAACACATGGCCGAAACGGAGATTCTGCTGCGTTCGATTGCCGAAGATTACGCGGCCAAGCCGTCGCGCCCGAACAATGGAAAGGGGGGCGGCGAATGATCAATCCTCCCGCGCTTTTCGTAGACCTGGGCTACAGTCAGAGATTCAAACACGGCGAAGACATTTGCGGCGACGCCTTCAAATACAAAAAGAGCAACGATGACGCGCGCCTGGTGGCGGTGCTTTCGGACGGGCTCGGCAGCGGCGTCAAAGCCAATATTCTGGCGTCGATGACGGCGACCATGGCTCTGAAGTTCGAGACCGAGAGCGAGGCCGATATTCTGCACACCGCGGAGATCATGATGGATGCGCTGCCAATCTGCCAGGTGCGCAAAATCAGTTACGCCACTTTTACCATCGTTAACGCCGGGCTGAACGGCAATATCCGGGTGATCGAAATGGGCAACCCGGAATTCATCATGCTGCGCCGGGGGGAAACGGTCGCCGTTCCGTCGCAGGAAATCGATTCTCCGAAATGGGAGAACCGGACGATGCGGGTTTATGATTTTTCCATCGAGGCCGACGACCGCCTGATCATCTATTCGGACGGCATTACCCAGGCGGGAATCGGGTCGAAAAACTATCCGCTCGGCTGGCGGGTTCAGGGCTGCGCCGGGTTTATCCGGCAGACGGTGGCGGAGCATCCCGGCATGTCGGCGCATGAACTGGCGGAGGAAATCCTCCGGGAAGCGCTGCGGAAAGAGCCGCGCCTGGTCGCCGGCGACGACATGACCTGTGCGGTGATTTATTTCCGTTCGCCCCGCAAAATGCTGCTGTTCACCGGCCCGCCGTTTGACCGCAAGCATGACGCCATGTGCGCCGAAACGCTGGCGAACTTCGAAGGGAACAAAGTGATTTGCGGCGGAACTTCGGCGGAAATTATCGCCCGCGAGCTGAAGCGTCCGCTGGTGATGGACCTGTCGCAGGCGCGCGGCGACATTCCGCCTATGTCGAAGATGGACGGAGTCGATCTGGTGACGGAGGGGATTTTTACCTTGACCCGTACCGCGCAGTATCTGGAAAATTACGATGGAGTGCATTACGACGATCCCGCCGGGAAACTGGTGGATATTCTGTTGAACAACGATATCATCGAAGTGCTGGTCGGCACCCGGATCAACGAGGCGCATCAGGACCCGAACCTGCCGCTGGACCTGGAACTGCGGCGCAATATCGTCAAACGCCTGGCGGGCGTGCTGGAAAAGAATTTCTTGAAAAAAGTCAATATACGCTATGTCTAAAAATGAGGAAAACATGCAAGAGACAATGGAAAAAACAAAAGCGATGGTACAGCACCTGGCTGCGGTAAACCGGATTCTGGAAAAAAACAATCATGACCCCGCCCGTTTGATTCCGATTCTGCAGCAGGTACAGGATGTTTACAAGTACCTGTCGAAAGACGTCATCAGTTACGTGGCCAATTCACTGGACGTGCCCGTGGCCAGAGTTTACGGTGTGGCTACTTTTTATGCTCATTTTTCCTTGAATCCGAAAGGCAAGCATATCTTCCGGCTTTGCGACGGCACCGCCTGCCATGTGAAGAAATCCCACGGCATCCTGCATGCCCTTTATGAAAAATTAAAACTTAATGACGATAAGCGCACGACCGATGACATGATGTTCACGGTGGAGCTGGTCAGTTGCCTGGGCGCCTGCGGACTCGCCCCGGTGGTGGTGGTGGACGAGGCGGTTTACGGGCAGGCGACCCCTGCGCAGGCCGTCAAGCTCGTTGACGACATCCTGGCTGCGGCGAACGTTGAAGAATAAGAAGGAGATATCAAGATGACTGCAAATACCCAATTCCGGACACTGGAAGATATTGTCAAACATTACGAGGCCGGGACGGCCGGGTTGAAACGCCGCATCATCATCTGTTGCGGCACCGGCTGTATCGCCAACGGCGCGCTGGCGGTGCACAAGGCGCTTCAGGAAGAATTGACCAAGGCCGGTGAGGAGATCGAAATCGAATTGCAGGCCGAAATCGGCCACGAACCGTTCAAAGGCACTTACATTTCCAAAAGCGGCTGTCAGGGATTCTGTCAGATGGGCCCCATGATCCGTATCGAGCCTTCCGGTATTTTCTATTGCCGGGTCAAGGCCGCGGATGTGGCGGAAATCGTCCAGAGCACCATCGTCAACGGCGAAATCATCGAACGTTTGCTGTACGTGGACCCCGCGACTCACAAGAGCTGCCGCCTTGAGCATGAAATTCCGTTCTATGCCCGCCAGCAGCGCATTGTCCAGAAGTTTTGTACGATCGAGCCGGAAAACATTGAAGAATACATTTTCAACCGGGGCTATTTCGGCGTCCGCAAGGCGATTCTGGACATGGCCCCCGAAGACGTCTGCAAAACCATGATCGACGCCGGTCTGCGCGGACGCGGCGGCGGCGGTTTCCCGACCGGACTGAAATGGAAATACACCCTCGCTTCCCAGAATGACAAAAAATACGTCATCTGCAACGGTGACGAGGGCGACCCCGGCGCGTTCATGGACCGTTCCGTGATGGAAGGCAACCCGCACGCGGTGCTGGAAGGCATGATGATCGCCGGCCGCGCCATCGGCGCCGACGAAGGCGTGGTGTATGTGCGCGCCGAATATCCGCTGGCCGTGAAGCGCATGCGCCGCGCGGTGGCGGACGCCGAGCGTTACGGATTGCTGGGCGATAAACTGTTCGGTTCCGATTTCAGCTTCCGTATCCGCATCATGGAAGGCGCGGGCGCGTTCGTCTGCGGCGAAGAAACCGCCCTGATCGCTTCCGTCGAAGGCAAGCGCGGCATGCCGATGCCGAAGCCGCCGTTCCCGGCCCAGTCCGGGTTGTGGGGCAAACCCACTGTGATCAACAACGTGGAAACCCTGGCTTCGGTCCCCTATATCATGCGTGAAGGCGCGGCGGCCTACCGTCAGGTCGGCACGGAAAAATCCCCCGGCACCAAGACGTTTGCCCTGACCGGGCACGTGGCCAATACCGGGCTGATCGAAGTCCCGTTCGGCAGCACGCTCCGGGAAATCGTTTACAACATCGGCGGCGGCGTGACCAACGACGCGGGCGAAGTGACTGGCGAAGACTTCAAATCCGTTCAGATCGGCGGCCCCTCGGGCGGCTGTCTGACGCCTGCAATGCTGGATATGCCGCTGGACTTCGACTCGCTGAAAAGCGCCGGGGCCATGGTCGGCTCGGGCGGTCTGGTGGTGATGAACAACCAGACCTGTATGGTCAGCGTGGCGCGCTTTTTCATGCAGTTCACGCAGAACGAATCCTGCGGCAAATGCGTCCCGTGCCGCGAAGGCACCAAGCAGATGCTGGCGATGCTCGACGACATTCAGGAAGGCCGTGCCACCGCCGAAACGCTGGACCTGCTCGAAAGAACGGCCAGGGCCGTCCAGCTCGGTTCGCTGTGCGGACTCGGCAAGACGGCGCCGAACCCGGTGCTCTCGACCCTGCGTTATTTCCGCGAAGAATATGAAATGCACGTGTTCAAAAAGATTTGCCCGACCGGCGAATGCAAAGCGCTGCTCAAGCCCGAAATCAACAGCAAGTGCAAAGGCTGTACCGCCTGCGCCCGCAAATGCCCCGTCAACGCGATTACCGGCAAAGTCAAGGAAGTGCATGTGATCGATGTTGATAAATGCATCAAGTGCGGCGTCTGCAAGACGGTCTGCAAATTCGACGCCGTGGTCGGACTTTAATTGAATAATAAGGAGATTATCACATATGAGCGAAGTTAAAAAGATAACGGTAAACGGCAGAGAGGTCAGCTTTACCGACGAGCGCAATCTGCTTGAGGTGATCCGCAAGGGCGGGATCGAGATCCCCACATTCTGCTACCATTCGGAACTGAGCATTTACGGCGCCTGCCGCCTCTGCCTGGTCCAGGTGGAGGGCAAGGGGATCATGGCGACCTGTTCGACCAGGCCCGAATCCGGGATGGTGATCCAGACCGACACCCGCGAAATCCGCGAAATGCGCAAAATCAGCGTGGAATTGCTGCTGGCCAACCATAACCGCGAGTGCCCCACCTGCGTCCGCAGTTCCAACTGCGCGTTGCAGGACATCGCCCGCCGCCTCGGCGTGGAAACCATCCGCTTCAAGCAGATGGAAAAGATGGTGGATATCGACCATTCTTCGCCGTCGCTGGACCGCGACCCGAACAAATGCGTGCTCTGCGGCGACTGCGTGCGCGTCTGCAGTGAAATTCAGGGAATCGGCGCGATCGACTTCGCCGGGCGCGGCGCCAATGCCAAGGTGGCCCCGGCTTTCGACCAGAACCTGGCCGATGTGGAATGCGTGAACTGCGGCCAGTGCGCGGCGGTTTGCCCGACCGGCGCCATTACGCCGCGTCAGGATCGTGCCCGTGCCTGGGAAGCGCTGTACGACCCCCGCAAGACGGTGGTGGTTCAGGTGGCTCCGGCGGTCCGGGTGGCGCTGGGCGAATATTTCGGTTATGATCCGGGCGTCAACGTCGCGGGCAAGCTGGTCACCGCGCTGAAGACGATGGGGTTCAAATATGTTTATGATACCAGCTTTGCGGCTGACATGACGATTTTCGAAGAAGCGACCGAGTTCATCGACCGCTTCAGCAACGGCGGCGTGCTGCCGATGTTCACCAGTTGCTGCCCGGCGTGGATCAAATACGCGGAAATCTATTATCCGGAAATGATCCCGAATCTGTCCAGTTGCCGTTCGCCTCAGGCGATGTTCGGTTCGGTGGCCAAGAAGATTCTGCCGGAAGCCCTGGGCTGCAAGCGTGAAGACCTGGTCGTGGTTTCCATCATGCCCTGTACGGCCAAGAAATACGAGGCCCAGCTCTCCAAGTTCTCGACCAACGGCCAGCCCGATGTGGATATTGTGCTGACGACCGTTGAAGTCGGGCGCATGATCAATTCGCTGGGAATTCACCTGAGCGAACTGGAACCGGAAGCCTTCGATATGCCGATGGGATTTGCCACCGGCGCCGGGGTGATCTTCGGCGCGTCCGGCGGCGTGATGGAAGCCGCCCTGCGTTACGCGGTGGAGAAAATCGAAAATAAAGAACTCGAAAATGTCGATTTCAAAGCGGTCCGCGGCATGGATTGCCTGAAAGAAGCGGTATTGAATGTCGCCGGGCAGGAAGTCCGGATCGCGGTGGTTCACGGGCTGGCTAACGCCAAGAAACTGATCCAGGATATCCGCGACGGCAAATCCAATTATCATTTCGTCGAAGTGATGGCTTGCCCGGGCGGGTGTATTTCCGGTGCCGGACAGCCGATCCCGGTGGAAAAGGACGTGCGCAAACTCCGCGCGCAGGGGCTTTACAACAGCGACAAGGGGCAGCAGCTCCAGAAATCGCAGGACAACCATCTGGTGACGAAGTGTTACGAACAGCACCTGGGCGGGACTCCGGGTTCGCACGAGGCGCACCACCGTTTGCATACCGCATACCAGAACCGCAGTCAATTGTTTGACGCCAAGATTCCGGTCATGCGCGGTACTGCCGCGAAGCGGCTTCCGATTACCGTGACGATTTGCGCCAATCAGGAAAACTGCCCCGGCCAGTTGCTGCTGGGAATGATCAGCAAATATGTCAAGGACAAGAACTATACGGACTTGATCGATCTGGACGCGGCGTTTTCCTCGCGTTCCGAAATGGACGGAACCGTCTGCGTGTCGATCGGCGACCGGATTGTCGAACGGGCGGATTTCACGAACGCGGTGAATACGGAAGAACAGCTCCGTAACCAGAAGTCGTTCGAAAGCGTGAAAGGCTCCATCGACAAGGGGATTCAGTCCCTGAAATAATCACGGAGGGGAAATGCCCGACCGTCCGTTTATGGAAAAACTGGACCGGGAACTCCGGCGGTGCGCCGCGGTTTTAAGCATGACCGCCTGGGCCGCTGCCGGAGGAGCCCTGTTGTTGCTGCGGCGACCAGACATCTTTTACAGCAGCTTGTTGTTTGTGAATAAAAAACGCGCCGCACCGGGCAGAACCCGGGTGCGGCGCGAATGTTTCAGGCTTAGCGGAACTGGTTGATCAGGTCACGGAGTTCGAGGGTCGCCTTGCGGGCGCCTTCGGCGAACTTTTCCGTTTTGTCGGCATAGATGATGCCGCGGGACGAGTTGATCATCAGGCCGGTTCCGGCCTTTGTCGAACCGCATTCGACGACTTTGCGTACATCGCCGCCCTGCGCGCCGACGCCGGGGACCAGAAACGGCATATCCGGGCAGATGGCGCGGATTTTGCTTAATTCTTCCGGGAACGTCGCACCGATGACCAGCGCGGCGTTCCGGTTGTAGTTCCATTTGTCGCGGGCCAGAACAGCCACGTGTTCATAGATGGTTTTGCCGTTGCTGACGAGCTCCTGAAGTTCGCAGGAACTGGGGTTGGAGGTGCGGCAGAGGATGATGACGCCGCGGTCCGCGTGGTCGAGAAACGGTTTCAGGTTATCGGTCCCCATGTAGGGGTTCACGGTCAGGGCGTCGGCGTTGTAGCGCTCGAACGCTTCCCTGGCGTACATCTCGGCGGTGGAGCCGATGTCACCGCGCTTGACGTCGAGAATGACCGGAACCTCCGGATAGGTGGCGCGGATATAGTCAATGGTCATCTTCAACTGGTCGTCGGCGGAAAACGCCGCGTAATAGGCGGCCTGCGGCTTGTAGCAGCACACCAGGTCGTGGGTGGCGTCGATGATGCCTTTGTTGAACTGGAAGATGGCGTCCGGCTTGCCGGTCAGGCAGGCGGGCAGTTTATGGAGATCGGGGTCGAGGCCGACACAGACCAGGGAGTTGTTTTTTTGCCAGATGCGGTCGAGTTTCTGCATGAAAGTCATAGCTGTTTTCCTTTGATGACGGTGGAATGGAATCCGTAGCGGTGCGATTTGCGCAGGATGGAAATGGCTTCTTCGGCGGTATCGACCACGGAGTAAAGTTCAAGGTCGGAGGCGCTGATCATGCCTTCCGGGAGCATGGTTTCGGTGATGAATTCGATGAATTTTTTCCAGAACCTGGTGCCGACGAGGATGACCGGGATTTCGTTGACTTTGCCGGTCTGGATCATGGTCAGGGCTTCGTTGAGTTCGTCGAGCGTGCCGAAGCCGCCGGGATAGATGATGATCCCCAGCGAGTATTTCAGGAAGCATACTTTGCGGACGAAGAAATAACGGAAAAAGAGGCTCGTGGTCTGGTAGGGGTTGGGTTTCTGTTCGTGCGGAAGCTCGATGTTCAACCCGACCGAAACGCCGCCCGCTTCGAATGCCCCTTTGTTGGCCGCTCCCATGATGCCGGCGCCGCCGCCGGTCAGGACGCCGTAATGGTTCTCGACCAGCAAACGCCCCAGTTTTTCCGCTTCCAGAAATTCCACGGATTCCGGATTGGTGCGCGCTGAGCCGAATACGGAGATCAACGGCCCCTGGGAAGCCATGGTTTCAAACGAATCGACGAATTCCGCCATGATGCGGAAGATCCGCCAGGCGTCGTTGTCATAAGCGGCGAGACTGCCGGCGGTGTCTTTGTCCAGATACGGATTCTTCAGAAATGAGGATATAGTCATGTCATCCATTCCTTTTTTTTAGTTGTTTGTTATAACATCAACATAATCCCGCTTAATCTTGTCGTCAAGTTTTTTTCTCAAGGACTGGTAAAAATATTTTGAGAATGTATATTAGACGGTCAGCAAGTACAGTTTTTTTATTTTTCACTGTAATTCAGGATGGAAGCATGAAGGATATACAATTTACATTTGATACGGACCGACAGAAGCAGAGAGTAAATCCCTGGAAGAACCGCCTGATTATCCTGGTTGTGGCGTTGCTGGTCATCGGAACGGCGCTGTTTTTCCTGATCGGTGGAAGCGATGAGGCGGTTCCGGCAGACACGCCGCAGCCGATCGCGGAGGTCGGGCTGCCCCCCGTCGAACAGCCGCAGGACCGGATCGAAACACCGGTGCCGTCGGCCGCGCCGGTTTCCCGCGTTCCGTTCGCAAATGAAAAAGTGGAAGGTCCCGCCATCGCGCCCGAAGCCGTCGCCGAAGCCGATAGAATGATCGGCAATGAACCGCTGGATATGGTGGAGATCGGCGGGCGCAAGCTCAGTGAAATCACCGGCGAAGCCAATGAACTGATCAAGAAACGTGAATATGTGCAGGCCCGCAAAATGCTGGAGCCGCTGTTGAAATCCGACCGGCTCCGGCAGTACAGCAGCCCGTGGCTTGCGGTTGCCGAAACGCTCGGCGCGGCCAATATCGGGCTTTTCTTCAGCGACATTCCGTTCGCGCCGCACAAGGTGAATCATACGGTGAAGCGCGGCGACACGCTTGACCGGATTGCCAACCAGTACAAAACCACCATTGAGGGCGTTCAGAAAAGCAACGGCATTCCTGAAAACAGCTCGATGATCCGCGTCGGCGACAACCTCCGGGTTTACAGCGGCGACTGGCGGATTGTGGTGTCGCGTACCAATCACCTGCTGATGCTTTATGACGGCGACGCTCTTTTCAAGGTCTACCGGATCGGGATCGGCAAACAGGAGCGGACGCCGAACGGCACATTTGTGATTTCGTCCAAGGTCAAAGAACCTGAATGGTACGCGCCGGACGGCCGGGTGATTCCGTTCGGCGACGGCGACAATCTGCTGGGCACGCGCTGGCTGGCCCTGCAGCATACCACGGAATCCGGCCCGAGTTTCAAAGGGCTGGGCATCCACGGCACCTGGAAACCGGAAACCATCGGCACCAACAGCAGCAACGGCTGCGTCCGCATGCGCAATGCCGAAGTCGAGGAATTATACGCGATTGTACCCCGGTTGACTCCGGTTGAAATTACCGATTAATGAAGGAAATAGCTTATGGCGGATACGATTTTAAATTTTGAGAAGCCGATTGCGGAATTGGAAAAAAAGATTCAGGAGCTGGAAGAATACAGCAAATCCAATAATATCGACGTCAATGACGAGATCGATTTGCTCACCAAAAAGCTCCAGGATACCATGCGCGGGACCTATGAAGCCCTGTCCCCGTGGGAACGGGTGCAGTTGGCGCGCCACCCGAAGCGCCCCTACAGCATGGACTACATCCAGGCCATATTCGAAGATTTCATTGAACTGCATGGCGACCGGCGTTTCCGGGACGATGCGGCGATCGTGGGCGGCTTTGCCCGTTTTGACGGCTTGGCGGTGATGGTCATCGGTACCCAGAAAGGGCGCGAGATGAAGGAAAACGTCTTTCGCAACTTCGGCTGGCCCAGTCCCGAAGGATATCGCAAGGCCCTGCGGCTGATGAAAATAGCCGATAAGGCGCGGGTTCCGATCATTACGTTTGTCGATACGCCGGGAGCTTATCCGGGGGTTGCGTCGGAAGAACGTCATATCGCGGAAGCCATCGCGGTCAACATGCGCGACATGTTTGCGCTGGAAGTACCCGTCATTTCCGTGGTCATCGGCGAGGGCGGCAGCGGCGGCGCCATCGGCATCGGCGTCGGCAACCGCGTGCTGATCATGGAAAACGCTTATTATTCCGTGATCACGCCGGAAGGCTGTGCCGCCATTCTCTGGAAAAACCGTTCCTATGCCGAACAGGCGGCGCAGGCGCTCTGCCTGACTGCGGTGGACCTGGTACGGTTGAAAATCGCCGACGAAGTGATTCCGGAGCCGCTCGGCGGCGCCCATAAGGATCATGCGGAAGCGGCGGCGGCGGTCAAAAAAGTGTTGCAGGCTCACCTGAACGAGTTGAGCGGCCTGAGCGTATCCGAACTGCTGGATCAGCGTTATCAGAAGTTCCGGCAGATTGCGGAATTCACCGAGAAAGAAGAAGAGCCGGGGGATGATGAATAATGTTCTGATCCGTCCGGCCGTGCCGGATGACGCCCCTGCCATAAAAAGAATCCTGGACCTTTATGTGGAAGAACGGATTGTGTTGCCGCGAAGCGAAGACGATATCCGTTTTTACAGCAGGAACTTTGTCGTCGCCGAGGTTGACGGTGTTTGCCGGGGATGTTGTGCCGCGCGGGATTTCGGGGGAAACCTTCTGGAAATACGTTCGCTGGCGGTGGAGCGGGGATTGATCGGGCGCGGGCTCGGGCGGCTGATGGTGGAATTCATCATCGAACGCCTGAAGGAAGAGCGTTCGCAGTTCCGGTTGTTCGCATTGACCCTGCGCGCGGATTTTTTCCAGAAGCTCGGTTTTGAAATCGTTGAAAAAGAACTGTTTCCCGAGAAAATCTGGAGCGATTGCGACAAGTGCCCCAAGAAAGATTGCTGCGATGAAATCGCGGTATTGATCTCGCATGGCTTCTGAACGGATCATCCGCAGTATCGCCGGGCCCGGCGATGACGGCGCCCGGCTTGATCTATGGCTTGCCGGACGCTTCCCCTACCTCTCCCGCGCCCGCTGGCAGGAGGAAATCCGTGAAGAACGAATTCTGCTCAACGGCGCGAAAACCCGTTGTTCCAGAGTATTGAGGGCAGGAGATACCGTGGCGTTTCAACCGTCCGGCGAGGAACCGCCGGTGGTTTTTGATTATCGGATTATCCACGAAGACGCGGAACTGCTGGTGGTGGACAAAGGGGGCGGACTGCCCTGTCATCCGGCCGGTGCTTTTTTCAAAAATACCCTCTGGTATGATCTGTCGCAGACATACGGGCAGGTTTCCGTGATCAACCGGCTGGACCGGGAGACCTCCGGCCTGCTGATTGTCGCGCGGAACAGTTCGGCGGCGGCGGCGCTGTCGGCTCAACTGCAGGACGGCGGCATGGAGAAAACCTATCATGCGCTGGTTTACGGCGAAATGAACTCACCGATGGTGGCGGAGGGATATTTAAGCGGCGATCCGTCCGCGGCGGTCCGCAAGAAGCGTGTTTTCAGCCGAAAAAAAGGCGATGGGGAGGCGGAATACGCATTCACGGAATTCATCCCGGTCCGCCAGGCGGACGGCATGACGCTGGTGCTGGCGAAACCGCGCACCGGCAGACTTCACCAGATCCGGGCTACGCTCTGTTCGCTCGGTTATCCGATGGTCGGCGATAAGATTTACGGCCCGGATGAGACCTGTTACCTGCGGTTTCTGGATGATGCTTTGACCGATGAGGACCGGGCGGTGTTGCGGATGCCGCGACAGGCCTTGCACGCTTCGGGATTGGTTTTCAATCATCCGTCCAGCGGGGCGAAGATGGTTTTCGAATCGCCGCTGCCGGACGATTTCATCGTTATTTAAGCGTTTTCAGCGCCAGATTCACCATCATGAGAATGCCGTTGCGGATGGCGTCGTCGTTGAAATTAAACCGGGGGCTGTGAATCGACACGCTGTCCGTGCCATTGCCGAGCCGGAAAAACGCTCCGGGGGCTTTCTGCAGGAAAAAACAGAAATCTTCGCCGCCCATGGAGGGTACGGGCAGTTCTTCGTAAGCATATTCGCCAAGGCATTCCAGCGCGGTTTCGCGGACCATATCCACGTATTCCGGGGTGTTGAGCAGGATGTCGTAGGGCTGGTTGAGCTCGACTTCACAGGTGGCGCCGAACGTCCGGCAGGTTCCTTCGGCATACTCCTTCAGCAGTCGCCGGGTGGTTGCCCCGATGTCGGCATCCAGAAAACGGTAGGTGCCTTCAAGGACGGCGGTTTCCGGGATGACGTTGCTGTTCTGTCCGGAGGAAAAACGGCATACGGAAACGACTGCCGGCTGCAGCGGATCGATGTTCCGCGCCACAATCGCCTGCAAACCGGCCACCAGATGGCTTCCGACTAAAATCGGATCGATCGAATTCTGAGGTGCGCTGCCGTGAGCGCCGCGCCCTGTAATCGTAAATTTGAAAAAACCGGTGGCGGCCATGGCCGGGCCGGGCCTCGACAGGATTTTACCGCATTCGGCTCCGGCCCAGGCGTGAAGGGCAAATACCGCCTTCGGGAGCGGATTGTCCAGCGCTCCGGCCTTGACCAGTTCATGCCCCATGGCGGCCACTTCTTCGCCCGGCTGAAAGACAAAACGCACCGAACCGTTGAAGTGCCCGCGCAATTTGTCCAGCACCAGAGCCGCGCCGGTCAGGACCGCGGTATGGCCGTCGTGCCCGCAGGCGTGCATTTTGCCGGGATGGCGGGAGGCGTAGTCGATGCCGGTCAATTCGTCGAGGGGGAGGGCGTCCATGTCGGCGCGCAGGGTGACGTTCGGGCCGGGCGTGGAGCCGTGGAGCAGCCCGACGACGTCGGTTTGCAGATACGGAGGCAGAAATTCAATCGCTGTCGGCGCGAGCACCTCACGGACCAGGCGGGCCGTGTTCACTTCATCGCCGGCGAGTTCCGGGTGGCGGTGGATTTCGCGCCGCAGGGCGGTGATTTCCGGGATAACGGCGTCAACCAGTTGTTCGATCTTCTTTCTCATGCTTTCTTCTCGCCGAAAACGAAATTGCCGTTGACCACGGTGCCGATGGCGCGTCCCTTGAATTTCATGCCGTTGAACGGCGTATTGCGGGATTTGGAATACGATTGGCTGACGTCGTAAACGAATTCCAGATCGGGGTCGATGATGGTGATGTCGGCATGAGCGCCGTTTTTGAGCGTTCCGACTTCAAGGCCGAGGAGCTCCGCCGGGCCGGTCGTGAATTTGGCGACCAGTTCGGACAGAGTGAGGATGCCGGTATGGTAAAGCTCGGTCAGGCAGACCGGGATGGCGGTTTCCAGGCCGATGATGCCGAACGGGGCAATATCGAATTCCGTTTCTTTCTGCGTGTAGGTGTGGGGCGCGTGGTCGGTGGCGATGATGGTGATGGTGCCGTCGCGCAAGCCTTCGATCACGCCCTGGCGGTCGTCTTCGGTACGCAGGGGCGGGTTCATCTTATAATTAGTGTCGAACCGCTTGATGCATTCGTCGGTCAGGGAGATGTGGTGCGGCGTGGCTTCGGCGGTGACCTGAATGCCGCGGGCGCGGGCGCGGCGGATCATGTCGACGCTCTCGCGGGTGCTGATGTGCTGGATGTGGATTTTCCAGTCGATGGTATTGGCCAGGATGATGTTCCGCTGGACGATGATTTCCTCGGCGGCGCCGGGAATGCCCTGCATGCCGAGGAGCACCGACCATTTGCCTTCGTGCATGACGCCGTCGCCTTTCAGCGATTCATCCTCGCAATGGTCCATGATCGGGAGCCCGAACGATTTGGCGTAGGCGACCACGTGGCGCATCAGGTTATGGTCCTGAATACAGCGGCCGTCGTCGGAAAGCGCCACCACTCCGGCATTTTTCAGGCTGCCGATGGGGGCCATTTCCTTGCCTTCCATGTTCTTGCTGAGGCAGCCGCAGGTATAGACGCGAACCCGCGCATGGCGCTGGCTGTCGCGTTTGATCAGTTCAATGGTTCCCGCGCTGTCGCAGCAGGGGTGCGTGTTCGGCATGGCGACCACGCCGGTAAACCCGCCCGCCGCCGCCGCCCTGGTGCCGGTGGCGATGGTTTCGGCGCCAGTGTTGCCGGGCTGGCGCAGGTGGACGTGAACGTCGATGAAGCCGGGGGCGACGACTTTGCCGGCAAGATCGATGATTTCGGGATTGGTGATTTCGGCGGGATCGACGATGATGCCGTTGGCTACGCCGATGTCCATGATCCGGTCAATTCCCTGTGACGGGTCCACTACCCGGGCGCCGCTTAAAATATAGTGACTTTTCGTATTCATATTACAAAACTCCTGCGGTGAGGAACAGGACGGCCATGCGTACCGCCATTCCGTTGCTGACTTGTTCGAGGATGACCGAACGTTCGCCGTCGGCGATGTCCGAGGATAGTTCGACGTCGCGGTTGATCGGCCCCGGGTGCATGACGAGCGCATGGGGCTTGAGCCATTTCAACGAATCGTTGTTCAGTCCGAAGAACTGGTTGTATTCGGTGGTGCTCGGGAAAAATCCGCAGTGCTGGCGTTCGTGCTGGATGCGGAGGAGGTTGACCACGTCGGCTCCGACCAGGGCTTCCCGCAGGTTGTGGCAGACCCGGACGCCGACTTCTTCGAATTCGCGGGGGCACAGGGTGGCGGGCCCGGCGAAGGTGACGTTGGCGCCGAGTTTCAGCAGTCCCCACATATTGCTGCGGGCGACCCGGCTGTGGAGGATGTCGCCGATGATCGATACATTCAGCCCCTTGAGGCTGCCGAATTTTTCGCGGATCGTGAAAATATCCAGCAGGCCCTGGGTCGGGTGGCCGTGGGCGCCGTCGCCGGCGTTGACCACGCCGCATTTGGTATGGCGCGCGATGAACTCGTGGGCGCCGGGGGCGGAGTGCCGCATGACGATGATGTCGGCCTGGAGCGCCTCGATGTTTTTGATGGTGTCGAGAAGGGTTTCGCCTTTGGTGAGGCTGCTGGAACTGCCTGCCATGTTGATGATGTCGGCGCTCAGGCGCTGCTCGGCGAGTTCGAAGGATATCCGGGTACGGGTGCTTGGTTCAACGAAGAAGTTGACCACGGTTTTGCCGCGCAGCGCCGGAACTTTCTTGACATTGCGCTGGCAGACTTTTTTGAATTCTTCGGCGGTATCAAGGATCAACTCGATCTCTGCTGCCGTCAGGTCGTAAATTTCGAGTAAATCTTTTCTAGTCCAGGTTATGTTCATTCTTTATAATCTCCACCTTTGTCCCAGTGCTTTTCAAAAATGCCGTCCGTGCCGTTGCTTTCTTCGAATTCCACGACGATTTTCCGGTTGTGCGCGGCTTTGTAATGCAGTCCGGCGTAGTCCGCGCGGATCGGATATTCATTGCATACGCGGTCCAGCAGCGTGGCCAGACGGATGATCCGGGGGCGGCCGTAGTCGGTCAGGGCGTCGAGCGCGGCGCGGATGGTACGGCCCGAGGCCAGTACGTCGTCGGCGATGATCACGTTGCAGTCATCGACGTCGAACGGAATAATGGTTTCATAGATGACCGGAAGGGTCTTGCGCAGGCCGAAGTCGTCCCGGTACATCGAAATGTCAAGGATGCCTTCGAGCGGGCTGCTGCCTGTTTTGCGTTTGATCGCGGCGCTGAGCCGCTGGGCGAACGGTACCCCCTGGCGTTGGATACCGAGGAGCGCGATGGGATTGCTGTTTGTTGAAGTGACTTTGAATTCCGCGATGATTTCATCGGCAATCCGGTCAATGGCTTCATCCATCTGCGCCTTGTTGAAAATCAATTTCTTTTGCGGCATGTTCCATCTCTTGTTGTTTTAGATAAAAATGTACCGCCAAACGAATAAAATTCAATGATTTTTCCGCAAATTGTTCGACTTTATTTCATGCTCGCGGCGGCTGGTCCCGAAAATCCCCGGATTCGTTAATTCCGGGGCTTGCAAAAAAGGCCGGAAGTGATACAATATCTCATCAATGGTCACTTCTTACAACCATGCGGGGAAATGAATTTATGAGAAATCCGGATTGCCTGATGGACGCGGGGCGGAAATGCGGCCTCTCCGCCGGACAGCTCGAGACACTGGCGCCGCTGGGCAGGCGGGTCGCGGGCGAATCATTTTTTGCCGAACACCTCCGAATGCTGAAAGACGGAACACTGACGGAGGCGGAGGCGGCGTCGCGTTTCAGCGAAACCCGGCTGCAGCGGCAGTATTATTTGTTGTTGATTCTCGGGCTTTATCCTTCCATGAAGGAAGTCTACCGGGAACGCGGCTGGCCGGATGGCATGTTCCGCGAGATATCCGGGGACGTCGCGATCTGGACCGGGCATCATGAGGAAAATTTCGGGTATCCCGGCCTGGAATGGCGCATAACCGGCTGGCTGAGGGGCGTGGCGATGGGAAACGTCATTCAATTCGGACGCCTCCAGTGCAACCTTGAACATTCGTTCGATGGTGATTTTTCCGTATTCAGAAACAACCGCTCCGGTGAACTGCGCAACAGCCTGGAATACCCCGGCGCGGAGTGGACCTGCGTGCTGGCCCCCGGCGATCCGACCGTCAATCTGCATATTCCGGCATCCGGGGCCCTCGGCATCGGCGACTGTCTGGAATCGTTGAACCGCATGGACCGGTTTTTCACGGAGCGGAATTATCGGTACCGGGCATTTGTCTGTTCCTCGTGGTTTCTTGACGAACAGTTGCAGCGGATTTTGAAGCCGGAATCCAATATCGTGAAATTTCAACGGTTGGGGCATCTTTTCTGCAGCGGCAAGCCGAGCGACGCGGTCTGGCGGGTGTTCGGGGAGAAGGGGCTGGCGGAAGGCGTCGGGGCTGTTGAACCCAAAAATGATTTACAGCGGCGTATCGCCAATTTCCTTAACAATGGCGGCACGCTGTATTTCGGCGGGCTGTATATTCTGCGGGATGAACTTGCGGCCTTGAACGACAGGTGCCGTTCTTAAACTGAAATTCAGCCTTGAATGGACATGCAGGAGCCGTCATGAACATGGAATCGCTTCCCCGCGGCAGCCATCCTGCCGCGTTGCCTTTTCCGCATTTTCCGACCCGCCAGCAGGCATTGATCTGGCGCAACTGGGAGATGGTTTCTCCGTCGCGCCTGGCCGCGGTATTGCATACCGACGAGCAAACCGTGCTGGCCGCCGCCGCCGATATGGGGCTGGCCGTGCCGCCGCGGGTTTACCCCGACTGGCAGGCGCAGGGCTACCAGACCCTGATCCGCAACAACTGGCATCTGCTGGATTACCCGCAGTTGCTGGAGTTGATCGGGCGCCCGGCGGCGGAACTGGAGCGCATTCTCCGGGAAGAAGATTTTTTCTGGACCAAAGCAGGCAAACTGAAGCCGGACTGCGGCCCGCTTTCATTCCATCCGTTGACTCCGGAGGAGGAGCGGCAAACCCTTGAACTGAAAGAAACGCTGCGGCGTTATTTTCCCGCCCCGGCATCGCTGGAATACCAAGTGCCGCCGTTCGCGTTCGACCGCGCCCCGCGGGCCCGGCCGGCGGCTGCTTCGGGCGAAGCGCCGTTTGAATTCAACTTCATCCATCCGTTTTCGGTTCCGGCGGGCGATATCTTCCTGAATCCCGGCCCCGATCCGCTGCCGGACCGGATGCTGGCGGAGTATGCGGCCTGCGGCGTCAAAGGGCTCTGGCTTCACGCCATCATGCACCAATTGCATCCGATTCCGGGCGCGGAGGAGTTTTCCGCAGGTGCGGAAACCTGCCTGAAGAACCTGGCGGAACTGGTGGCGAAATGCGCCCGCTATGGATTGGGGCTTTATTTTTACCTGAACGAACCGCGCGGCATGCCGGATGCGTTTTACGAGCGTTTCCCGGAGTGGCGGGGAGCGCGGGCGGACGGCGCCATTGCCTCCGCCAACTGCACGTCGCGGACCCGTGAACCCTTGAACTGGCTGGAAGACGCCTGCCGCCATGTCTTTGCGGAAGTTCCGGGGCTGGCGGGCGCCTTGATGATCACCATGTCGGAAAACGCCACCCACTGTCACGCCCGCTGGGCCGGGGATTGCTGTCCGGACTGCCGCAACCGCCCGGTGCCGGAAATCGTGGCGGAGGTGGTCGGTTCGATTGAACGCGGCATTCACGCCGCCGCGCCCGCCGCCAGGGTTATCGTATACGATTGGGCGTGGTCGCCCGTCGGCGGCACGAATGATCTGGAATTCGAATATGCCGTGCTGGAAAAACTGCCGCGCGGCATCTATCTGCTTTGCGTCAGTGAATGGGGGTGCCGGACCGACAGCGGCGGCATTCAGGGCAGCGTGATCGATTATTCCATCTCGCAGATCGGGCCGAGCGAAAAATCGGTCGCCGTCTGGCAGCGGGCGCGGGAGTTGGGGATGAAAACCGCCGCCAAGGTCCAGTTGAATAATTCATGGGAACTGTCTGCCGTTCCATATATCCCGGTGCCGGGGCTGGTTTGCAGGCATCTTGACAATCTGGAGAAAAACGGAGTGGATGCATTGATGCTGAGCTGGAGCCTTGGCGGTTATCCGGGGGGGAATCTGGTGTTCCTGACGCGATCCCCGGCCGAAGCGGCGGCGGGATTCGGTCCTCAGGCCGCTCCGGTCGTCGAGGCCGCGTGGCGGAAGTTCGGCGAAGCGTTTTTGAATTTTCCTTTTCATGTGGGGGTGATTTATCTCGGGCCGATGAATTTCGGGCCGATGAATCTTTTCCGCCTTGAACCGACCGGGTATCAGTCCAGCATGATCGGGTTTCCTTATGACGATTTGACGGGTTGGCGGGCGATTTACCCGGAAGATGTTTTTGAAGAACAGTTCCGGCTGCTTGCCGATGGCTGGCGGGAGGGCGTGGCGCTCTTGAAACCGGCGGTTAAGTCGGTGCCGCCGGAGTGTTCCGGCGATTTCGCCGATCTGGAAAACGTGGCGGTCGCGGCGGAATGCCATTTCCGCAGTACCTGCAACCAGATCCGGTTTGCACGGTTGCGCGCCCGGCGCGGCGAGGAAACGGTGCGGCGGAAACTGCTGGCGATCCTCGACGACGAAATCGCCTTAGCCCTGACGCTTCATGAAATCGTCCGGCGCGACCCGAGGATCGGCTACGAGGCTTGCAACCATTATTATTATTCGCTGAACGATCTGCGCGAAAAAATCGTCAGTTGCGAAGACATCCGCCGCGAACTGCTCAATTCGTAACCGTCAGGACGGCAAATTCATCCGGGGCGAGCGCCAGACGGAGGAGTACGCCGTCCCGGCCGTATTCGACCATCGAGACCTCCCGGTCGCAGGAAATGTTTTCCGGCGCGATCCCCGGCAGGTTGATCCGGACCAGCGACGTAATGGCCCGCGCGGAGGCGTGCAAGCTGAAAATTCCGGCGCGCGAAACCCGCGCACCGGAAATAGATATCAAGCGCCGTTCATGTACCGGTTCATTTTTTCAAATAATTCACTCTGGAGTTCGGCGGAACGGTCGATCAGGTCGAGCATGCTTTCGGCTTCTTCCTCGCTGATTTCCGTTTTTTCGGAATTCAGCATGCCGAGAATACCGTCCAGCCGGGCGGTCAGTTCGGCGAGCTTTTTCACATCCTCTTTCGGCATGGTGGAAATATCGAAGTCTGTGGTCGAGTGCAGCCAGTCGAGGCGTTCGGTGGTCAATTCAAGAATGCGTTCCCGAATCGGGGCTTTGATTTCATCGCGCTCCCGGTTGTAGTTGGAACTCAAATCCTCCCAGCGGTCCTCAAGGTAATTCAGGAAGATCACTTCCTGCGCCTCATCGGCGAAGCCCAGGCGGTGTTCACCGAAACAGCGCGCGTAGAAATCCTGAAATTCCAATTCACGGTTGTAGCAGTTGTCAAGCATGTAGGAGTCAAGCTCATTCATACTCAACGGATAACCGGCCTCGGCCATGATCGTTTCCAGCGAAGTGGTGTTGCCGGTGGAGATCATCACGTCTTCCGGCAGATCACGGGAGTTGTCTTCCTCGACGATGGCGAGAATGCTTTGCCCGTCCTCGATCCGTATTTCCACGCGCTCCATCATCCGGTAAAATTCGTCCAGGGACGCCCCGTTGGGACCGAAAAGCATTTTGCCGCCATAGAAAAAGCCCCAGGCCAGGAATTCCGGCAGGTCGAAGTAGTTTTCGTAGTCGGCGATGACTTTTTCCAATGCCAGCGAATATTCGTTCACCCAGTTCCGGATTCGCGCATGATCACGGGCGTTGGCGGAGGTGTAGGTAAAGTCCACCACGCCTTTTTCCCAATCCAATACCCGCGCCAGCAGCGTGTCGCCTTGGCGGAATCCGGTTTCCTTATAGAATGTACTCAGGTCAAAAGCCGATACGGTAATCGGCGTATCCGGCGAGGAATTGTCGGCGTAAATATCGTGTTCCGGGTCTTCGGCGGTCAGAAAGTCGCCGATCTGTTCGAGCCCCAGCAGCAGGTGGTACGGGATCAATTCGCTGAGTTTCAGGGAAATCCGTTTCGTTTTCAGGTTTTTGCCGCCGCATTCGCGCAGAGTGATTTCCGACGGAAACACATCGGAGAAGACAAACGGCAGGAACCGGTGTCCGGGAATCAGGATGCCTTCATTGATTTCGAATTCGGTCGGAGTGACCATGAATTCGGCATGATGGAAAAACTTCTGGCGCGAATAGAAATTCCGCCGTTCATGGTCAAAGAAAAAGCGGTCATCCACGTTCAGTTCGCGTTCGAGTTTTTCCGTGAAGCGTTTGCGCTCCGCATCGTCCGCAGGCAGCAGGACATCCAGCATGTCCTGAACGGTGAATTCAGTACGTTCGCGCAGGAATTGTTCAATGATCCGGTCGGTATGTTCGTGCATGTCAGCCTCCGAAAGCGGCGATTTGTTTACTGAGCAGCACATTCAGGTGTGCCGCGAATTCGGGATTTTCCCAGGTTTTCAGGGTATCGACGGTGACGGCGTCGGCAAGGTTGAACATGCCGCTCCGGGTGCGCCGCAGCCCGAAAAGAGTACCGCCGCAGCCGAGTTTGGCGCCGATGTCCGCGCAAAGGGTTCTGATGTAGGTGCCCTTGGAACATTTGACCGTGAAATCAACCTGCGGCAGTTCCATGCGGGTGATATCGATGCCGTCGATCCGGATCGGGCGCGCTTCGCGTGAGACTTCCTGTCCTTTGCGGGCCAGTTCATACAGGCGCTTGCCGTCCACCTTGACGGCCGAAACCATCGGGGGGATTTGCAGAATGTCACCGGTGAAACCCATGATTGCCTGGCGGACGGCTTCCTCGGTCAGTCCGGTCCAATCGTTTGTAGCGGTGACTTCGCCGTCCATATCCTGAGAGTCGGTTTCGGTGCCGAGGAGCAACGTGGCTTCGTAGGTTTTGTCGTCGCCGCTGAGTTTCTGGCTGAACCGGGTGAATTTGCCGATCACCAGCACCAGCAGGCCGGTCGCCGCCGGGTCGAGGGTGCCGCAATGCCCGGCTTTGGGGATGTTGAAACGTGCGCGGACGAAGTTGACGACGTCGAAACTGGTCCATTCCGCCGGTTTGTCCACCAGCAATATGCCGTCGCCGTTAAAGGCGGGACGGCGGCCTTTTTTCTTATTTTCTTCCATAATGATTTTTAAGCGTTCTGATTCAGGGTTTGCCGGACCAGGCCGGTCAGGATTTCGATTGCCGAGTTGAAGTTGATATTTCTGACTCTGCCGCCTGCGGCCAACTCATGGCCGCCGCCGTTCAACTGCCGGGCGATTTTGCCGACGGAGAAACGCGGGTCCTTGGAGCGCAGGGACATTTTGTAGCCGTCGTCGCTGCGCTGTAGCAGAGCCACGATGTCGGCGTTTTTGATGGAACGCAGGATTTCGATCAGCCCTTCGGTGTCGCGCATATCGATGCGGTACTTGCGGATCAGCTCCTCCGGGATGTAAATCCAGGCGAAACGGCCTCCGCAATCCGTATGCAGGTGATGGGTGACCAGCTCCGATTCGAATTGTTGGAGCTCCAGTGACTTGGAGAAAAATATCTCCAGCATGACCGTGTGGTGATCCGCTTTCCGTTCCAGCAGCTCCGCCGCGTGGCGCAACGTCTGCGGTGAAGTATTGTCGAAACGGAACCCTCCGGTATCCGTGACGATTCCCATCAGCCACAGGGTGGCGGTGCGCGGAGAGACTTTCCAGCCCGGCATCTTTTTGCTCATCATGAACAGGAGCTCGGCAGTAGCCGCCACGTTCGGCGCGACGACGTTGATCATGCCGTAAAGCTGATTGTCCGGATGATGGTCCAGCAGGATCAGCGGAGGCCCCGCCTCCAGCTTCAAGCCGCCGCCGATGGCGCCGCGCGCCGGGTTCGGGGTGTCCAGCACCAGGCAGCTCTGGTAGGCGGCCAGTTCGAACTTGGTGATATTGGTGCGATAGTTCGAGGACACAAAAGACAAATATTTCTCGGGCAGCGTCTCGGGGAGGACCGCCTCGGCGCGTTTGCCGTTTTCGTGCAGGAAGTTCAGCAGGCCGAAAATCGACCCGATCGCATCGCCGTCGGGTCGTTCATGGGTTACCAGCAGGTAATCATCGTGCTGTTGGATGAATTCGGCGGCTCTGGCCAGCGACGCTTCAAATTTCTCCGTCATGCTGCTCCATTTCTTCGATGAGTGAAATGACTTTGTCGGCGGCTTCCAGCCGGTCGTCGATTCTGAATTCCAACACCGGAGTGTATTTCAGGACAACCCGTGACGAAACCTTTTTCTGAAGATCGGCACGGATGGAATTCAGGTGATTCATCACCCTTCTGCCGGAGCCCGGCCCGCCGCCGAACACGCTGATCAGCACAATGGCCGAGCGGAGATCCGGCGCCGTGGAAACGTCCAGTACCGATACCAGCCTGTCGCCCCAGGATTCGCGTTCCAGCAGGGCGGCCAGTTCGCGTTTCATCAGTTCGTTGACACGAACCATGCGATTGGGTGCTCCCATATCAGTCCTCCATCCTCAAAGCGTGGCTTTGGTTAATTCGATTTCATAGAGTTCGATGACGTCGTTTTCTTCAAAGTCGGCGAAGTTATCGAGGCGGATGCCGCATTCGAAACCGGCCTTGACTTCTTTTACGTCATCCTGGAAGCGGCGCAGAGAGGCGACTTCACCGTTGAAGATAAGCTCGTTGTCACGGTAGACACGGGCTTTGCATCCGACTTTGACCAATCCTTTTTCCACCTTGCAACCGCAGATTTTCGGACCTTTGCTGAGCTCGAAAATCTGGAGGATACGGGCTTTGCCGAGTTCCTTTTCGCGTTTGTCGGGCTGCAGGCGGCCGGTCAGGGCGTCGGTAATGTCTTCCAGCAGTTCGTAAATGATCGTATAGAGGCGGATTTCGACGCCGTTTTTCTTGGACAGTTCGTTGACCCCGGGATTGACCCGGACGTGGAAGCCGACAACCATCGCTTTGGAGGCGCTGGCGAGCATGATGTCGTTTTCGGTAATCGCGCCGACTCCGCTCATGACCACCGATACCTTGATTTTGTCGGAATCGATTTTGTTCAGGGATTCTTCGATGGCTTCGGCGGTGCCGCGGACGTCGCTTTTGATGATCAGGTTCAGGGTCTTGATGCTGTCAAGCTTGCTGAACATGTCTTCCATGGTCACCGGGATTGCCTGAACCAGTTCTTCCTGGCGTTTGGCTTCGGCGCGTTCTTCAGCGGCCAGACGGGCTTCTTTTTCGTTTTTCTTGATCTCGAAAACCGATCCGGCTTCCGGAACGCCCGAAAGTCCGATAACCTTGACCGGGGTACTTGGCCCGGCGGACTGAATTTTTTCGCCGCGGGCGTTGAACAGCATTTTGACGCGTCCGTAGTACTCGCTGCAGGTGATGGCGTCGCCGGTGCGCAGCGTGCCATTGGTGATCAGGATGTTGGCGGTCGGCCCGAGGCCGTGTTCCACTTGCGCTTCAAGCACGGTGGCTTCGGCGGGACGCTTCGGGTTGGCGCGGAGTTCGAGCATTTCCGCTTCCAGCTGGATTCGCTCCAGCAGGGTATCGATGCCTTCTCCGGTCTTGGCGGAAACTTTGACGACGCCGACATCCCCGCCCCATTCTTCACTGGTGAGGTTGTTCTGCTGCATTTGGAGCAGAATTTTGCCGGGGTCTGCGGCGGGCAGGTCGATTTTGTTGACGGCCACGATAATCGGAACTTCGGCCGCACGGGCATGGTTCAACGCTTCAACCGTCTGCATCATAAAGCCGTCGTCGGCCGCCACCACCAGCACCGCAATGTCGGTCAGGTTGGCTCCGCGTGCACGCATCTGGGTAAATGCTTCGTGCCCGGGGGTGTCGATGAATGTGATATTCTGCCCCTTGAAATTGACTTGCGACGCCCCGATGTGCTGGGTGATGCGTCCGGCTTCGCCTTCCACCACGTTGGTGTGGCGGACACGGTCCTGCAGGGAGGTTTTGCCGTGGTCAACGTGTCCGAGGAACGTGACGACCGGCGGCCGCGGCAGGAGGTCTTCGGGGCGGTCTACGAATTCGATCGGAGCCGGTTGGGCTGAACCGGTCTTTTCGTTCCGCTGCTTATGGGCGACTGTAATTTTAAGGTTGTATTTTTCGCAAAGCTTTTCCACCGCTTCATCCGGAATTGCCTGGTTGATGCTGGCGAAGATGCCCATGCCGATCAGCTCCGTAATGACTTCGTTCGGTTTTTTACCGGCGGCTTCGGCGAAGTTTTTCACGATAATCGGCGAAGAAATCGTGATTTCTTTCGGCGTCGCAGGATCATTTTTGGGCGGAGCCTCGACCGATGCGGGCGGGCGGGCGCCTTTTTCGCGAGTGGGGGGGGCGGCGGCGCGCCCTGTCTGCTGCTGTTGCGGTTTGTGACGGATCTTTTCGAATTTCTGGGCGTTAGCCTGGACGAGTTTCGGCGCAACCACTTTGGCTTTGATCTCTTCGAAATCTTCTTCTTCAGCCGGGGGCACGGTTTTCGCGCCGGCGGGAGAGGCGGGCTTTGCGGGTTTTTCGGTGGATGCTGCTTTTTTCGGGGGAGCCGCCTTGGGTTTGGGCGTGTCGAATTTGGCGCTCAAGTGAGCTTCGACCTTCTCCACATCTTCAGCGGGTACCGTTCCTGAAGCCGTAATGCCGTCCAAACCCAGCGTCTTGAATTCTTCGACAATGCTGCTTCCCGGAACTTTGTATTTATCTGCCAGACTTTTTACCTTGATACTTTTCACAACTGTTTATCCTTTCTCCGGTGCTCCGGATAGATTTGCTTTTGATTACTGCAGGGTCTTGAATATCTGTTCGACTTCTTCCGCGCCGATGCCTTCGATGGAGGCGATCGTATCGCGTCCGGCCTCGACTCCCTCGATGGAAACGAAGCCGTTGGCAACCAGTTTTTTCGCGGTATCCTGCGATATCGCCAGTGTTTTAGCCAGGTTGTCGGTGGCTTTTTTCAATTTTTCCTCAATGGATTCCACTTTATGAGGCTCGTCGATGACGATGTTCATGTTCCAACCCAGCAATTTTGACGAGAGGCGCACGTTCTGCGCTTTTTTGCCGAACGCAAGGCGCGACTGGTCGGGCAGCACCTTGATCGTCAATTCGCGCCGTTCCGGCTTGGATTCGACGCCGAGGACCTTGGCGGGCTGGAGCGAATTCATGGCGTATTGGCGGATGTCTTCGTCGTAGGGGATGATGTCAACCCGCTCGCCGCCGAGTTCGGTCGTGATGTTCTTTACCCGGATGCCGCGCATGCCGACGCAGGCGCCGACGGGGTCAACCCGCGGATCATTGCTGCGGACCGCGATTTTTGAGCGGCTGCCGGCTTCGCGGGCGATGCCCATGATCTGGACTACGCCGTCCTTGATCTCGCTGACTTCACGCTCGAAAAGACGAAGGACGAAATCGGGATGAGTACGCGAAACGATCAGGCTCGGGCCCGCCGCCTGGGTATCGACTTTCAGCAGCAGGGCGTTGATGCGGTCGCCGGGCATGTAGGATTCACCGAAAATTTTGTCCTTTGCGCTCAGAATTCCTTCCGCTTTCTGGAAATCGATGATGATGTTGCCGTTTTCGAAATGGCGCACCACACCGTTCAGGACCGTGCCGATTTTGTCGGAGAATTCGTCCCGGACCGTGTCTTTTTCGGCTTTGCGGAGCTGCTGCATAATGGTTTGGCGGGCGGTCTGGGCCGCGATCCGGCCGAAGTTTTTCGGGGTGACTTCCCAGTCGATGAAGTCGCCGACTTTGGCGTTGGGCATGCGGGTAACGGCGTCTTCGAGCAGGAGTTGGTCGTTGTTCGGATCGGTATCAACGATTTCCAACTGCGCCCAGGCGCGGATTTCCCCGGATTTCGGGTCCACTTTGACGACGAGGTTCGTCGCCGGGTGGATGCTCTTTTTTGAGGCAGAAAGCAGAGCGCTTTCCAGCGCTTTGGTCATAACTTCACGATTGATTCCACGTTCCTGCTCAATATATTCCAAGATTGTCAATAATTCATTGGCCATGACTCATTTCCTTTCTGCTGTTTAACGCTGTTTTCAAAAAAAAAGTGGGGTAAGAAACTAACCCACTTACATAAAATCAATAAGTTTTATGTTTATAATATAAATCAGTTTACAAAACTATCAAGTCTTTTTCGGAATATTTTTCCGGAGTTTTGACGCCTTTTATAAGTAACGGTCACGGAAGTTCTTGCGGTATCTGGCGGGGGGGATGGCCATGAGCTGGGAAAAACGCCGGATAAAGTGGTACGGGTCCATGTAGCCCAATTGTTTAGCGATGTCCGGGATGCTCCTCCTGGTCCCGGTCAGGAGCTCGGCGGCGCGGTTCATGCGCAGGTTGTCGAGGTAACTTTTCGGCGACACGCCGGTATGCTCGTGGAAGATGCGGCGCAGGTAATTTTCGCTGATGTTGCAGAATTCGGCCATCTCGCCGACGGTCCACCAGCGGCCCATATTGCGTTTGATTTCCTGCAGCAGGCGGTTGAAATCGGTCAGGGCGGGGGAAGGGTTGTTTTCGCGCGCGGCATGATGAAATTCGAACAGCAGCGAAACCAGCATCGCGTTGGCCTCCAGAAAGGCGGCGGCGGTCGATTCCCGGAGCTTGTGGATGATCGGCAGCAGGCGGCGCTCTTTGCCGAAGTCGAAAAGTCCATTTTTAATGATTCCGTTGGTGGCCAGCGCGGTCGCGGTGCCGCCCAGGAAACTGATGGAATCTTCGATGAAGCTGTCCTGGTAGCCGAAATAACTGCTTTCGTAATGACTGGTGACGCAGATCCATTGTCCGGGCCGGATCTCGCGGGAACCCGACTGCGCGTTCCAGTAAAGCCCCCGCCCCCCGATCATCTGCGTGAGGACCATATAGGAAAACACGCGCGGGACGGGCTCGGGCGTCTCCCTGCCGCGGCTGGGCACTCCCTCGTAATAACTGCGGATCAGCAGTCCGGAATCAAGGATTCGAGGTCGGAGTTCCGCCGGGATGGGGGAGGGGTTTATCTCGCCTTGTTTGTTTTTTCGATCGATTTGTGTTGATTTATCCATTTTCTTTCCATTTAACGATAGTATATTATTGGAAATGGTAAAATTCAACCCCGTAATCAACAAGGAAAACGATTATGAGTAGAAATTTGACATGGAAACGCACGGAAACCCCGGCTGCGGTTAACGCGATGCTCGACGTGCTGGCTGAAGAATACCCGATCCGGGAGAACGGCGAAGGCGTTCAGCTGAAATTCGTGCAGGCCGGAGAACCGGGCATCCTGAAAATGACCCCCGGCGCCGGTTCGCTGACGATCAAGTACGGTTCGCTGATGACCGCCGGGCGCGGCATCGGGCACGCCCTGAGCGGGAAATGCGTCGAGGAAAACGTGGTGTTCGAAACACTCGGGATCATGCTGGATTGCTCGCGTAACGCGGTGATGAAGACGGAGTACCTGAAAAAATGGCTGCGCCGCCTGACCCTGATGGGCTACAACATGGTGATGCTGTACTGCGAAGACACCTATCAGTTGCCGGACGAACCCTATTTCGGTTTCATGCGCGGCGGTTATTCACTGGAAGAAAT
This sequence comes from Lentisphaeria bacterium UBA5247, assembly GCA_002408885.1. Lineage (GTDB taxonomy): Bacteria > Verrucomicrobiota > Lentisphaeria > Victivallales > Victivallaceae > UBA5239. The sequence continues at coordinate 31,423 of DHTZ01000079.1, forward strand.
GCAGGATGTGGACGCCTACGCCGCCCGGCTCGGAGTGGAAATGGTTCCCTGCATCCAGACGCTGGGGCATCTGGAGCATATGATCCGCTGGCACGTTTATCGGAATGTCACCGATACCGAGCGTGTGATGATGGTCGATGAGGAAAAAACCTATGCGCTGATCGAAAAAATGCTTCAGTTCTGGAGCTCGGCGTTCAAAAGCCGCCGCGTTCATGTGGGAATGGACGAAACCCATGACCTCGGCCGCGGCCGCTTCATGGACAAATTCGGTTACGAACGCGGTTTCGACCTGTTCAACCGCCATCTGGACCGGGTCAACCAGATCAGCAAAAAATTCGGCTACAAGCCGATCATCTGGTCCGACATGTATTTCCGCATGGGCAACCCGGACCAGAACTATTACGATCCGGCCACGGTGATTCCGGACGACGTCAAGGCGAAGATTCCGCAGGACGCCGAACTTTGCTACTGGGACTATTACCATCGCGACGAAGCCTTTTACAGCGATTGGATTCAGCGCCACCGCGACCTCGGGTTCGAGCCGCTCATGGGTTCCGGCGTCTGGACCTGGGTCTGCATGTGGTACGACCACGAACAGACCGTCGCCACCGTCACGCCGTGCCTGAGCGCCTGCCGCAAGGCTAAAGTCAAGGATGTTTTCTTCACCATGTGGGGCGATAACGGCGCATACTGCGAGTATGATTCGTCGCTGGCGGGATTGGCCTGGGCGGCCGATCTGTCCTACGGCGGCGGCGGCTCCGATGACGAAGTCTCTCCTCTGTTCGAGGCCGTTTGCGGCGGCTCCTACAAGGATCAGTTGACCGCCTGCGACATGCAGCCGCGGATCGACTGGGAAGACGGCAAAATGCGTTGTTTCACCTCCCTGATGATCTGGGAAGACCCGATGCTGGGCCTGTACTGGCGCGAATTCCGGCATTTCGATGAAAATATCTGGGAATTCATCCGCAAGGAATTGGCGGGCACCCGCGAAAAACTGGCCGGCTCCGTCGATAACCGCGAGGCGGGCGACATCGGGCACGCCTGGAACATCTGCGATTTCCTGGTTAAGAAAATCGATTTCCGCAGCGCTCTGCTGGCCGCTTACGAAAAACGCGACCGTAAAGCCTTGACGGAGCTGAAAGACCGCGGTGTGCCGGAAGTGAATGCGGCGATGGAAAAAATGGCGGCGTCCTTCCGCCGTCAATGGCTGAAGCGCAACAAACCGTTCGGGCTTGAAATCATGCAGGTTCGTTTCGGCGGGCAGATTGCCCGTTACAATGAAATCGCGGTCCGGATTGATGAACTTCTGTCCGGGGTGGTCGATTCCATTCCTGAACTGGAGATCAAGCTGGATAAGCCGTCCGGGCAGATCGACTGCCGTTACGGGCGCTCGATATCGGGTTGTATGATCTGAGGTTGATTGCCTCCATATCGGACGGGTTGGCCGGCAGGGTTCGGCCAACCCGTTTTATTTTCCGGGATGTCCTGTAATCTCCTTGAATTTTTACTTGAAAAAACGGGTATTTGCCCTTATTGTATACGAAAGAGAATACAGGAGAACCTATGAAGTCGATTCTGGTGCTTGGGCCGAATCCGGCCTGGCAGAAGACGTTGTTTTTTCCGGAATTCCGTTACGGCCATGTCAACCGCGCCGCTGAAATGATGGTGTTTCCGTCCGGCAAAGGGATTAACTTCAGCCGGGCGGCCCGCTGCTGGGGAACCACGCAAACCCTGCTGTTCCAGTTCGCCGGCGGGGAGATCGGCGGCCGGCTCCGCCGGGAGCTGGACCGGGAAGGGTTGAAGTACCTCCATATCGAAACCGAAGCCGAAACGAGAACCTGTACCACCTGTTTGTGCCGCAAATCCGGGACCATGACCGAGATCATCGACCCGACTCCGCCGTTGCCCCGCGAAAACGTCGAGCAGATGCTTGACGCGATCCGCCGTAATATCGCCTCCTGTTCCGCCGTCAGCATCACCGGTACGGTTCCCGGCGGCATGAAGACGGACCTGTATCGGCAGACTGCGGCGCTGGCGTGCGAAAACGGTTTGCCGGTCCTGGTGGATTCCTGGCAGAACATCGACGAAGTCCTGGCGCTCGGCGGCGAAATGATTTTAAAAGTGAACCTGGACGAACTGGCTAAAATCACCGGCGTCCGCGAACCCCGCCGCGCCATTGAGATCGTTTTCGAGCGTTACCCGGTATGTGCGGTGGCGATTACGGACGGGCCGGAAACAGCGTATGCCGCCACCCGTGAACAGGCGTGGTCGTTTCAGTTGCCGGTGCTGGAAGACGTGGTCAGTCCGCTCGGCAGCGGCGACACCAATGCGGCCGTCCTGTTTTCCGAATACCTGGCGGGAACCTCGTTTGAACAGGCTTTCGCACACGCGTTGGCGGCGGCTTCGGCCAATTGCCTGACGCCTTTGTGCGGTTCTTTTGAGCGGAGCGCCAGTGAAAGCCTTTATCGTCGGATCATTATCAGTCAGCTGTAACATAAAACAAGGAATATTCCCATGGACGATTATCCGAACAGCCAGTATGAAAATACGCCTCATCTTCCTCCATCCTGTTCCGCTTGTCCTCCGCCCGCGCCTTCCGAACGGTCCCGCAAATCCGGTTTTCTATCCTGTTTTCTGGTATTTGGCGGAATCGTGTTTTTCTTCGCCGTCCTGATCGCAGCAGCGATTGGAGGCCTTATCTTTCTGTTTAACCTGAAAGGCGAACCCGTCGAATCGCAGTTGACGATCAACGGCCAGCGCTTCGATCAGGTGACGCTCAGCGGCAGCGGTTATTCCGACAATAAAATCCTGCTGATCCCGGTGAACGGCGTGATCGTCGGGCGCGTGGCGGATTCCTTCGGCAGTTCCTCGTATCTGTCGGCGGACCATGTCTGCGCGTTACTGGAGGAAGCAATGACCAACGACAATATCCGGGCGGTCGTTCTGCGGATTGATTCCCCCGGCGGAGAAGTCGTGGCGGCGGACCGGATTTACCGGACGGTGCTTGCCGTGCGCGAGGCCGGAATCCCCGTGGTGGCGCAGATGGAATCACTGGCGGCGAGCGGCGGGTACTACATTGCCGCCGGATGCGATTACATCATCGCCAATCCGATGACCACGACCGGGAGCATCGGCGTGATCATGAGCGCGGTCAAATATTATGATCTGATGCAGAAGATCGGCGTCCAGACGGAAAATTATACCTCGGGCAAGATGAAAGACATGCTTTCCGGTTCCCGCCCCACCTCGCCGGAAGAAAAAGCGCTGGTTCAACGGCACATCGACCGGGTGTACGAGGAATTTGTGCGGATCGTGGCCGAGGGACGCAAAGAACTTACCGTGGAGGGCATCAAAAACGGCGTCATCGGCGACGGCCGGATTTTCCTGGGAACGCAGGCGCTGGAACTGAAGCTGGTGGATGCGCTCGGTTACAATGCCGAAGCCGAAGCCAAGGCCGCCGAGCTTGCGGGGATCGACCATTATCAGGTTATTTCCCTGCGCCGCGGATTTTCGCTTAAAAATCTGTTGTTCGAAGTCCTGAGCTCAACCCGTCAGCTCGACGTGCGGCTGCCCGGAGACAACTCGCTTTCACTTGAAGCCGGCAAGCTCTATTTTTTGCCGGCGTTTAATCAATAATTGCATAAGGCAGGATTGGAAATGGTCAGAATCGGAACTCCTTATTCGCCGACCGCGGTCAAGGTAATGATGCTCGGCTCCGGGGAATTGGGCAAGGAAGTCGTGATTGAGCTCCAGCGCTTCGGCGTGGAGGTGATCGCGGTGGATAAATACGAAAATGCCCCCGCGCAGCAGGTGGCGCACCGGGCTTACGTGATCTCCATGCTTGACGGCAAGGCCCTGCGGGAAATTGTCGAAAAAGAAAAGCCGGATTATATCGTTCCCGAAATCGAAGCCATCGCCACCTCGGTGCTGGTGGAGCTGGAACGGGAAGGCTATCAGGTGGTTCCGACTGCCAAGGCGGCGCTCCTGACCATGAACCGCGAAGGAATCCGGCGCCTGGCCGCCGAGGAGCTTGGCGTGAAAACCTCTCCGTACCGTTTCGCCGCCGACCGCAAGGAATTCGAACAGGCGGTGCGCGAAATCGGGATGCCGTGCGTGGTGAAACCGATCATGAGCTCGTCCGGCCACGGCCAGAGCGTGATCAGGGCCGAAGCGGATATCGACAAGGCATGGCGGATCGCCCAGGAAGGCGGCCGTGCCGGAGCCGGCAAGGTGATTGTGGAGGGCTTTGTCCGTTTTGATTACGAAATCACCCTGCTGACGGTGCGTCATGCGGGGGGGACGTCGTTCCTGCCGCCGATCGGGCATATCCAGATCGACGGCGATTACCGGGAATCCTGGCAGCCGCAGGCGATGTCCGAAGGCGCGCTGGAAAAAGCCGAGGAGATCGCCGCCAAAGTCACCGGCGCGCTCGGGGGCAGAGGGATTTTCGGGGTGGAAATGTTTATTTGCGGGGATGAAGTGATTTTCAGCGAAGTTTCGCCGCGCCCGCACGACACCGGCATGGTGACGATGGTTTCACAAGAACTGTCCGAATTCGCGCTTCATGCCCGCGCCATCCTGGGGCTGCCGGTGCCGGAGATCAAATTCTGGAGCCCGTCCGCTTCGAAGGCGATTGTGGTCGAGGGCGAATCCGACCGGATGGAATTCGGCAATCTGGACGAAGTTCTGGCGGAGCCTGGAACCGCCATGCGGATGTTCGGCAAGCGCGAGGTGAAAGGGCACCGGCGGATGGCTGTGCTCCTGGCGCGCGATGTCGATGTTGATGCCGCGCTGGCTAAAGTCCGGCGTGCCGCCGACAAACTTCAAATCAAGCTCTGAGGCCGATGGAACAGCCGCGGCAAATGGCATGGTCCTGGTATCGGGACCGGATGTTTGCGTTTTGCCCGCGTTCATATCGTTTGCATTATGAAGGCGGGCGCGGCGGCTTCGACGCTTATGCGGAACAGCAGCGCCGGTTGGTTTACCGGTTGAAAAAATTGTCGGATGTTCCCCGGTGGCTGGATGAAATCATGTCGGAAGCGATCCGGGCGTGTGTGCCGTGGAGCGAAAAAGAATTCCGTCAGGATTTGCTCCGGCGCTTCAGTGTCGGGCGTCGGCAGGCCCTGTGCGGCTGGTGGAACGAAGACCCCGTCTTTCTGAATCTGTCCGAACTGTATTACGGGGATGAAGACCCCGAACACCTGTTCGAACAGGCTCAGGATGAATTGCGCCGCCGTTGCCGTCTGGCGGAAGATAGCCCGTTGAAAGAACTTTTTTCCGGCTTGAATCCATTGAGCTTTGTCCGGGTGAAATACCCGCTGGCGGTGGAAGTCAATCTGGTGGAGGCGTGGACCGCGCCGCTGCAGATCTGGCGCGACGGGGAAACGTTGTTTTTCCTGAACCGCTTCAACCCGGAAGCGGAACTTTACGCCGGGGCGCTGCAATGTGTCTGGGCGATGCGGCAGCTCAATACGCCGCCTGAACGGATTTATTTTGCCGCCTACGATTTCAATGACGGTGCGTATCGTGAATATCCGGCGAAGGAACTGGAGATTTCATCGGCCTTGCAGCGGATCGAAGACCGGGCACGGGAATTCTTGACATCGGACTGCGCCGCCAATACGGAAAATTGCCGCCGCTGCCGTTTCCGGGAGTGCTGTTCGGAGTATTAATTACCTGAACAATATATAATATTGTTTACTGAAATAAGATTGCTAAAGATATTTTTTAATAGTCAAAAATAATTCAATGACTGGCGCATTTCCGCTTCTTGTGCTAAATTAGGAAAGAGCATGCAGTATCCGATAACACCGAAAACTTTAATCGAACGCCTCCGGGACGGCGACGAAATTCCTTGGAATGAATTTTACTCCACTTATGCGCCGATTGTGCGGAGTCTGGGCTCTCTGAAAGGACTTTCTTTTGTCGAATGCGATGAACTTGTCCAAGAGGTAATGTTGCGTTTCTTCAAACACTCGGAGACTTTTGTGTTCAATCCGGAGATCGCCCGGTTCCGCACTTATTTCGGGCGGATTGTCCAATGGAGTATTATCGATATTTTTCGTCGCCGACAGGCGGGTGCTCCAACGGAAACTGAATGTCCATTCCAGCCGGAGGAATTGCCGCCGCCGGATAAAATTCTGGACGAGGCGTTGTTGGCGGAGTGGCATCGGATGCTGTTAAATGAAGCGCTTGCCGAATTGCGCGGACGGGTCGAGTTGCAGACTTATTCCGCCTTTGAACTGCATGGGTTGCAGCACCGGAACCCCGCGGAGGTTGCGCAGATGCTGAAGATGAATCCGGCCAGGGTTTATCTGGCCAAGAGCCGATGCCTCAATATTTTGCGCGAAATTTTTAAACGCATCGGTAAAGACGATCCGGAGCTGGGGCGTTTGCTGAATGAAAATTGAAACTGGAATTTTGATCGGACCATACCGGCTGCTCAAAGAATGCGGCGCGGGCGCATATGGGCGGGTTTTTTGGGTTGAAAATACGTTGACGGAACAGCGGCTGGCCTTGAAGATACTGCTGCCGCTTGGCACTACCCAGCAACGCGAATTGCGTGCGTTGTGTCGTTACCGGACGTTGAAACACCCGCATTTGCTGCAGATTTATCATATTGATTATTGGGAAGATCATCTCTATTACACGATGGAGGCCGCAGACAGCCTGAACAGTGACAAAGACGATTATGTCCCGGATACATTGGCGAACCGCTTGAAGCGCGACCAACGGCTCCCGCTCGCAACATTGAAAAAAATCGAACAGGAATTAAGCTCCGGGATTCAGGCACTGCACGCGCAAAATTCATTTCACCGCGACATCAAGCCGGAAAATATCCTTTGGGTAAACGGAATGGCTGTACTGGGTGATATCGGGTTGGTCGCTGCTTCCGAAGACGCGAGTCTCATTGGTACGCCGGATTTCATGTCGCCCGCAGTACTGTGCCATCACCGCCAATTGGAGCCGAAAGACGATTTTTATGCGCTGGGCAAGGTGTTGTATTGTGCGTTGACCGGCAGCGGGGTCCGGGAGTTCCCCCGTTTTCCTGCCGATTTGAATATAACGAAAGCGGCGCCGATATGGAACCGAATTCTGGAGCTTTGCGCCGAAGACGGCATCGTTCCGCCTATTCCGAAACACAGGAGAACCAGGCTGTTTATTCTGCTTTCGCTCTTGTTAATAGGATGCGTTACGTTGGGGATTTTTAGAATATCTCTATCGCTGCGCCGCAAACCTGTCTCACCTCAAAGCATAGAGGGTATTATACCTCACGCCTTACCGGAGATACCGAAGCCGGAGATACCGAAACCGGAGATACCGAAACCGGAGATACCGAAGCCGGAGATACCGAAACCGGAGATACTGAAGCCGGAGATACCGAATCCGGAGATACTGAAGCCGGAGATACCGAATCCGGAGATACCGAAACCGGAGATGCCGAAACCGGAGATACCGAAGCCGGAGAAAATCGCCGAGGCAAAGCCAATGGGCGGCCCAACGAAAATTGTCACACCAAGGGAAGTAGCGAAACCAGTGAAAAGTAATACGCCATCACGAACCACCAGGTCTTCCCGGCGACTAGTGGAGGACGGTACGGGTCGCATGTGAGAGAAGCAGCGTATGGCGATTGCGGCAGAATGGGATGAAAAATATGGCGCTGACGGGCCGGAAAATTATGTGGAACTTCACGTTGCCGGCAAAGAATATGTAGACGCGTTGCGAGTCAATTGCGAAGCCATGATCGCCTTGAAGCGCCTGGAAGAATGTATTACGGAGAATTTCAATACTGAAATCTGGGACGACAGATATCCGGATAATGAATTCAGGCGTATGAAGCGAGCATCCACGAGCTTGCCTTTGCGTTATTTGCGTGCGGAGGAAGACGTTCAACGGTGGGGGAAAAAAATGAGCAATAATACGAGCGTTTATGCCGATTTTACCAAAGACAAAGAGCGCGCGTTATCGATTCGCCATCAGGCGATTCAAGAATATGATGAATGGTACAGACGAATGGATTCCGAGCCGGGAATCCGTATAGATGGCGCATTAAAAATTCAAAGGGATAATGCTTTGGAAAAACTGTTTCAAAAACATGAAGCGTCTTCTTCGGAAAAAAATCCGGAATTATGGAAAAAAGTCAGGTCACGCAATGATTTTATCCAAGAAATGACAAAATATTATGGTGACGTGAAATTGAATTATTCACCCTTGGATTGCGCGGGCGTAGTTGCCACAATGAAACGGAAAATCAAGAGCCCGTCCGATTTTTCATCTGAAGACCGTTTGCTTTATTTCGATGAATACGTAAACAAGTACCTCACAAGATTCCAAAAATATTCCGGCCTTTACCAAATCAAGAGTATATATACGGCTCTGAAATTGCGTGATTTCCTGGTGATAGAGTACAATGCCATGGTTGCGGAAAACAATTCTGCCGGGAAAAATTGATTTTTTCTCTTTTCTTCTGATAGATTTCTCATCAAGGCGCGAATAATCTCATAACGGATAATGATATCCGTGCAAAAGAAGGAGATTTTGCGCCTTCGTCAAAGGCATGCCAATTGCAAAAAAGATTATGTTCACAGACAATTTCGATTTGACAATGGCCGGGAAAAGTGTAAATTCAATAGTGTATCGTAAATTTCAACCATAACAGGGAGAAGACGAATCTTTGGATTTATTTTTTTGAAGCATTAAAAAATTGAATATTGAACTTTAAGCTGATCTACACGTCAGAAAACGCCAAAATTTCCAGTGTAAGAGATCGGACGCTTAAGGAAAGTGCTGTAGGCGCTTTCTGTTTGCATGATCTCTTGGGCATTGGCGTGCCTCTGACGTGTGCGGCAGAAGGCGCCTCTTTTTTTGGGTAAATTCCAAGAAAAAAGGTAAAAAGAACTATTACCGGGAGGTTGCTATGAGATGAATCATGAATTGGATTTCAATTATTATCGGATCAAAAGCTATAAATAAAAATTTCATGTAGGGAATCCAAGAAAAAATTGTGCAAATTTGTTGCAACTGAACAGCAAATAACGGAGAGGTTATGCTGGTTTTTGGATGATTTGGGCGAAACCATAAATAACAAAGGAGTCAAGGTATGCCAGCGTTTAAAATGCAATGTGAACATTGTAACAGCCGATTGGAAGTAGATTCGGCGTATTGGGGGAAAGAAGTTCAATGCCCGAAATGCAAGGAGGCGATATCTGTACCGTCTGTGCCGCCTGAAAATGAGAAAAAATTCCATTTTTTCTGTCCTCATTGCTCGTCTCATATGGAAGTAGAGGAATCAAAACGGAATGCGTCCATGGAATGTCCATTCTGTATGGAGCAGATCACGGTAGTTCCGGCGACAGAACGAACTTGTCCGTTTTGCTCTGAAATGATAAGAATCAATGCGATATTGTGTAAGTACTGCAAAAAAGAATTGCCGGCCTTGACTTATGAAAAATCAGGAAGTAAGCCTCAGGGAATTTTGATGCCGGATGAAAAGAAATGCTGGCATTGTGGAACTATTATCAAGAAATCTGCTAAAATTTGTCGAAATTGCCAAAAGGCGGTGGAGGATACCGATTTTCAAACTTTCAGCATTAAGAGCATATTTGATCAATTAATGCGGTTTTTGGCTCCGATTCTGGCACTTCGGGAAATGAATAACCGGGATAATATTTGGTCGGCTACCAGGCCGCAGGTGAAATCTCTTTTGGTTTTTGAAAGTTGGTTACTCCATTTATTTGTAATTCTAGCTTGTATCTCCGTCATGGTCAATATGGTTTTCATGTTTCAGGAAGGGGCGATTGTTGGCGGACTTGTTTTGATCCTGGAATTAATGGCGCTGGGGGCGGTGGTATTTGGGGTCAATAAGCCGAAATCCCTTTGGGTTAGTATTACGTCGGTCATTTTGATGATTCTGGGAGTTTCATTTATGATGGGGGGCTATCTCTCGTTTGCGTTTCCCGGTTTAATTCTTCTTGTTACGGCTTATTTGTCGGTTATGAAAAATGTCACGAAAAATAAACCGCCCAAGACGCTGGGGAATTTTGAAATAATTGGATTTTTCATATCATTATTTACCCGTGTTTATATTGTGCTCATGGGGTGGCAGTTTAAAGGGATGGCAGAATGGTGGTTGAGGCAAGAGTTTGGAATAAGGCATCAGGTTTCGGAATTCCATGCTGCTTTGTGGGTTTTAGTGGTGAGTTGTGTAGTTTTTTGTGGGGTTTATATTTATTTCCAATTGAAGCTTTACTTGCTTGCATGGTTGAAGAATCCTGAAAATAAAATATAAGCCATTCAGTAAAATACTAAGAATGAGCATGAAATCATGAAATAAAAAAATTACGCTATAGTCGGCTTAAGACTATAGCGGATTTTTTTGTCAGCGGGTGCTTTCGGGCGTGTTCCAGGCCGAGAGGCGTTCCGTGATGAAGTCGATGACCTGCTGGTGCGCTTCGCGCCCGTTGCCGGTGACTTCAATGGGATCGCCGAATTCAAAATGAATGTGGCGGTTCGGATGGATCGGGCCGAAGTCATTGAAGATTTTACCGCTGGCAAGAAAATCGGTTTTCAGCGCGAGAGGGAGTACTTTTACTCCGGCGCTGCGCGCCAGTTTGACGCCGATGGTGTTGAATTCCTCCGGGATGAACTGGACGCTCCGGGTGGATTGCGGAAAGACGAGAATCGAACGCCCCGCCGCCAGCTTTTTGGTCCCTTCGGTCAGGATGGTCTTGAAGTCGTCGCGCGGATTGACCCGGTCTACCGGGATGGCGTCCAACGCTTTCAGGGCCGCTCCCATGTAGGGGAGCTTCAGCAGACTGCGTTTGAAAATGAAGGTGAAATTCAGCCGGGGCCCGATAATGGCATTCAAAACAGTTGTTTCGATGGCGCTCATATGATTGCCGATAACGACGTACGGACCGCCCGCCGCGTCGATTTTATTCAAGTTGCGGAGGTGAATCCTGGCGCCGTGGCCTTCCAAGGTGTGAATGTTTTTGTTGCTGTGAGAGATCTGGCGTTCGCGGTCGAGTTGCCCGTGGTGCGCCGAACGGGCGACTCCGTAAAATACCGCAATGGTACGGAGAAAGAAATAAAATCGCGAATTGAAACTCAACCGGGCCAGCGTATCCCGCTTTTTATCCGGCGGAGTATCATAGCTGTCTTCCGGAAACAAATTGACGTTACTGTACATAATTTTTACAATACCTGTTTGATTATTTCTGTCCAATATATCATGGCTGTTTTATTTATTCAAGAATCCTTTCCGGTATCCTGCGATTAATTCGGTGAAAATATGCCATGTCGCCACGGCCGTTTATGGCGAAGCCGACGGCAATATAACCATAAATGTTGCTCCTTGACCAAGTTCGCTGGAAACCGAAATCGTTCCCTGATGCGCCAGCACAATTGCCTGAACCAATGCCAGTCCGAGGCCGTTGCCGGGCAGGGTGCGGCTCTGGTCGCTGCGGAAAAACCGTTCGAAAATGTGTTTCTGGTCCTCGGCGTTGATTCCGCAGCCGGTATCGGTGACCTTGATGACGGCGTTGCCCGCCTGGTCGGTTTCCAATGACAGGCGGATGGTGCCGCCGGCGGGCGTGAATTTGATTGCGTTTTCAAGGAGATTGGCGGTCATGCGCTGGATTTTCAGTTTATCGACGGTAAGCATCAGCGGGGAGGGCGGCAGGGATATCTGCATTTCAATGTCCTTGAGCTCCGCCAGGGGGTGAATCAGGTCGAAACCCTGCTGGAGGATATCGTTCAGGGACAATTCGGTTTTGCGGAGTTCGTCGGGGCGGGAGCCGGTACGGGTGATTTCGAGCATGGTGTTGAGCATCAGCAGCATGTTGCTGCATTCATCGGAAACGGCTCCCGCGATTTCATAATAGGAATCCTGGTCCAGCGGCGCATTGAGGCTGACCTCGACCATGCCGCGAAGCCGGGTGAGGGGGGTGCGCAGGTCATGGGCGATGTTGTCGGTGACCATGCGGAGTTCGGTCAACAGTTTTTCGGTATTGTCGTTCATCCGGTTGAAGGTGACGACAAGGCGGTCGATTTCCTCGCCTTCGTTGCCGTGTTCGACCCGGCGGCTGAAGTCGCCCCCGGCGATGTCCATGGCCGCTTCGCTGACGCGTTCGACCCCGGTCATGAATTTACGCGCGATCAGCCAGCCGCAGAATGCCCCGAGCACCAGCACGGTACAGATGGCGATGATGAACATCCGGCTGTACTGGTTGAGGCGTTCCAGCATCGGTTCGAGGGTGCGCCCGATTTCCAGAATATTGCCGTCGAACATCGGAGTGGTCAGGACCCGGAAGTGCTTGTCGGAAATAATATAGCTTTCGATGTCCTGTTCGGTGGAAAAAGGGGTGTTTTCAAGTTTGACATCGTCGGCGGTTTCCGACTCAATGAGCAGTTTGCCGTCCGGCCGGTACAGGCGGAAAAAAATGTTGCTGCTGCCGGTACCGTATACTTTCTGGTTGAATGTTCTCTGCACAACGGTCAGGTGGTCGGCGATATTGAGCATGCGGTTGTAAATGGAGCCGTCGCTTTCAAAGCGGAGTTCATACAGCCTGCGGTTGGCGTGCCCGACCACGGTCTGGAGGGGGCGCCCGTAGGCGTCGCGCTCGAATGCGAAAACCGGCTGGAGGCCGGGGATTTTTTTCTGAAACGCCGCCAGGATTTCGGGTGAAATGCTGGAGATCGGGATTTCCTTGTCAAAGCGGCGGAACCGGTTTCCGGTCAGGTATTCAAAGGAGATTTCGGCCGCGTTCGAGCGGAGGGTGGCGTCGCTCGAACGCAGCATGTTCAGGTTGAACAGGTAATAGAAAATGATGAAGCCGAGGCCCGCCGAAACCGCGAACAGCGCCGCATACCACATGGCGATTTTGAACTTGACCGTGCCGAATATCCGGTAGTTACTCAAGGACATAACCGAATCCCCTTACCGTGCGGATCAATTTACGCTCGAAGGGTTTGTCGATTTTGTCGCGCAATTTGCACATGCGGGCTTCCACGATATTGGTTTGAGGGTCGAAGTTGTATTCCCAGACGTTTTCGATGATCATGTTTTTGGATACGACACGGCCGCTGTTGCGGACCAGATATTCCAGCAGGGAATATTCCAGCGGTTGGATGTCGATGACCTGTCCGCCCCGGGTGACGCGGCGGCTCAGGAGATCGATGCTCAGGTCGGCGATGGTCAGGACCGTGGGTTCGGCGGTGCCCCGCATCCGGCGGAGCAACGCCTGGATTCGAGCCAGCAGTTCGGAGAACGAAAACGGTTTCGCCAGATAGTCGTCGCCGCCGGTTTGCAGGCCGCGCACCTTGTCGTCCACGGAATCCCGGGCGCTGAGCACCAGCACCGGCTGGCGGAGTTTGGCCGCCCGCATTTTTTCGATGACGGTGAAGCCGTCCATCTCCGGCAGCATGATGTCGACCACGGCCAGATCGAATTCTTCGGTTTTCGCCTTTTCCAGCCCGGCGGCGCCGTCGGCGGCGTGGAGGGTGGTAAAGCCGGCCTGTTGCAGGCCTTTTACAATAAAATCGGCTGTTTTGGCGTCATCTTCGATCAATAAAATTTTCATCTTAATCCTTTACTCGCAGTAACGTTAAGGGGTAGTGATGGTCCGGTACGGTGGCATCCAGCTCTTCCAGCCTGTCGGCAAATTTTTCTTTGCTCAGTGTGTCTTTCCAGTAGTCCGAGTCGGAAATGATGTATTTGAATTTAAACGTATCCGTGGGGGCGTCGTAGACCAGGTCAAGCCTGCCGGCGCAGTTTTCGTAGTCGCGGTTGACGAAGAACGCCGCTTCGTCCACCCAGCTCCCGATGTACGCCACATAAGCGTCGGGCGGCAGCAGCGGCTGGATGCGCAGACAGAAATCCTTGGTGGTCCGGGTGCGTCCCGAGATCGGGTCCAGGCAGGTGTAGAAAAAGACGAACACGATCAACAAAATCCCCATCAGGGTGCTGAGTGCTTTAAACGACTCGCCGCGTTGCAGTTGGCGCCCGAACAGGTACAGAATGCCGAGGGCCGCCGCCGCCAGGATCAGGGTGATCCAGGGATAGGTCGAGAAGATTTCGAGGTAGTCGCGCATGGCCATGCCGTCGCGGCTGCTGAGGTGCGGTATTTTCTGGCTGATGATGGCCTGCGCCAGCGCGTCGAACCAGCCGAACAGGATGCCGACCCACACCACGGCGGTCAAACCGGCCAGAACGCCCCAGACGATTTTCCAGTGCCAGGTGATCCGGAATCCTTTTTCGGTCAGCAGCGTGGCATAACGCCCGAGCAGCACGGCCAGTGCGGGGAACAACGGCAGCAGATAGTCGCCGCGTTTGATGAACGACAATGAGAAAAATCCGAAAATCGCCACCACCCAGATCACCAGAAACCAGGTCTGCGGACGCAATTTGCGCCAGGATTTGCGGAATTGCCAGAACAGCAGCGGCACCAGCAGGGCCCAGGGGAGCGCCATGCCGAACAATTTCGGGAGGTAGTAGAAAAGGCTTTTCCGCTTGCCCTCGCTGAATTGCGTCTGGATGCCGAGGAAACGGTCGATGTTCTGCGTCCAGAAAAAGTCGAGCGCAAAATTTTCCGTGGTCCGCGCCATTTCAAAAATCATCCACGGCACACAAATCGCCAGGCAGATCAACATACCCGAAATCGGTTTCAGTTCCCACAGCATGGTCAGGGTTTTCTTGAAATTCCATTCCATGATCAGCAGGATCAGCACGGTAAGCGCCACGAGGAAGATGGAGACCGGCCCCTTGACGGCGACCCCGATTGCAATCATGACGTAAAACAGGTACAGCCAGGCATTTCCCTTTCGCTTACGGAAATAGCCTTCGTACAGAAATACCATGGCGACGGCGTAAAACGCGCACAAAACCATATCGATCCGGGCAATTCGCCCGAGGTTCACAAATCCGAACATGGTGGCCAGCACGTAACCCGAAATATAACCGGTGGGCTGTCCGTAAATCCGCATTCCGAGGTAAGCCGCGCAGATGATGGAGGTCAGCGCCGCCAGGACCGACGGCAGCCGGACGCTGAATTCGTTCACGCCGAACACTTCGCCGCAGAGGGCGTAGAGCCAGTAACAGAAAATGGGTTTTTCATTTTCCGGTTCGCCCTTGATTTCGATCTTGGTGTAATCGCTGGAGTTGATCATGTTACGGGCGACGATGGCCGCCCATCCTTCCTGGGCCGAGTAAATGCCGCCGGTATGGATGTTGACAAAAAAGATAATGCCGGAGTAAACCAGCAGGAGGCTCCACAAAAAGCCGGGGGTACGGCAAAAACGGCTTATATTCATTGTTTATGGTTATCCTTTCAACTAAAATTCATGTTCACCGAAATTCCGGTTAATATAGACAGCATCCGCTGAAAATACAACAGTTAACGGGACAGAAGTTTCAGAATTTTCAATTTGCCCGACAGGTTCGGCGGGTAGCGCATCGGCAAATCGATTCCGGTTGATTTCTCCATGACCGATTTGTAGTGGGTAAAGGTCTCGAAGCTCCATTTGCCGTGATACGCCCCCATGCCGCTGGGGCCGACGCCTCCGAACGGCATGGACGGGTTGATCAGGTGCGAAACGGTTTCGTTGATGCAGGCGCCGCCGGAGGATGTCTCGGCCAGTACCCGTTTCCGTCCGGACGTGCCGAAATAATACAGTGCCAGCGGTTTCGGGCGTCCGTTGATGAACCGGATCGCTTCGTCGAGGTCTTGAACGGCCAATACCGGCAGCAGGGGACCGAAGATTTCGTCCGTCATGACCGGGGCGTCCGGCGTGGCGTCGGCGATGACCGTCGGCGCGATGTAACGGATTTCACGGTCGGCATCGGCCTTCGGATACAGCTTCAGCAAACGGTCGAAATGGGACTCGTTGATGATCCGGGGATAGTCCGGCGATTTCGAGGGATCGGCGCCGTAAAAACGGTTGATGTAGTAATTCAGGCGTTCGAGAAGGGGTTCGCGCAGGCTTTGATGCACCAGAATATAATCCGGCGCCACGCAGGTTTGACCGGCGTTCAGGAATTTGCCCCAGACGATCCGGCGCGCGGCGAGGTCGAGCCTGGCGTCGGCGTCAACGATACAGGGGCTCTTGCCGCCCAGTTCCAGCGTGACCGGCGTCATGAATTCCGCCGCCGCTTTCAGTACGGCTTTCCCCCCACCCGGGCCTCCGGTATAAAAAATATAGTCGAACCGTTCCTGAAGCAGTTCACATGCCGTCTCGCGGCCTCCCTGGACGACGGCCACGTGTTCGGGGGTGAACGCTTCACTTAAAATTTTCTCCAGAACGGCGGCAGTGGCCGGGGCCTGCTCCGCCGGCTTGGCGATGACGGTATTTCCGGCCGCGACGGCGCCGATCAACGGCATGAGCATCAGTTGGAACGGATAGTTCCACGCGGAAAAAATCAACGTATTTCCATACGGTTCCGGGTAAATCAACCCTTTCGACGGGAAATTGAGCAGGGAGGTGGGGACGCGCCGCGGCTTGGCGAATGTCTTTAATTTGCGCTTCAACAGGACGATTTCGTCAAGGAGCACGCTGATTTCGGTGGCGCGAGCCTCGAATTCGCATTTGCCGAGGTCCCGGTACAGGGCTTTGGCGATTTCTGTTTCGTGGCGTTTGACCGCCTGAAACAGCGCGTTCAAAGCCTCCTGGCGGCGCGCGGGGGCGCGAAACAATCCTTCCTGAAAGGCGGTTCGCTGTTTTTCCAGTAACAATTTGATGTTATCCATAGGGTGCGTCCTTGCATTTTCTGCTTTCCATAATAATATACGTCATGTACCGGTTTCAATCAAAAAATTTTCGAAGCGGCGTGTTCCTGCCGAAACGAAATTGAAAAACCGGTTCATGACGTATACTATATAAGGAAAGCGGCGGGTATTCAATGTTCAAGAACGGTTTATTATGAGGAATATGTCGGAACCGGCGGTTCCGGTCTGGCAATACCGGTGCCGGGTCTGCTACGGCGAGGCCAACCGGGACGGATTGTTGAAACTGCGGGCGCTGGCGGATTATTTCCAGGAGGCGGCCGCCCACCATGCCGATAATCTCGGGGTCGGGCTGAACGCCCTGGGCGAGGCGGGGATGCTGTGGGTGCTCTCTCGGATGGGCATCGAAATCAGCCGTTTGCCGGAGGTGGATGAGGAAGTGGTGCTGGAAACGTGGCCGCGCCGCGGAAACAGTCCGCTGTTCGCCATGCGCGAATTTGTCCTGCGCGATTCCGGCGGCGGAATTCTGGTCCGTGCCACCAGCGCCTGGCTGCTGCTGGACGGGGCGGCGTTTCGCCCGCGGCGTGTTTCCATGCTGCCGGTCGTTCTGCCGGAGAATCAGAAGCAGGCGTTTCTGTACCGGCAGCTGGAGGAAGTGGCGGACTTTCAAGGGGAGGCGTGCTTCCTGGACCAGATCCGGGAATCGCGGATCGATGTAAACCGGCATCTGAACAACGCGGAATATTTTTCATGGCTGGAGGACTGCGCGGCTGAAAACGGGTTATCCATTGGGCGGTTACATCGGGTTTTCATTAACTTTGTCCATGAATTGCGCCTGGGCGAAACCGTGGAGATCGGCGCGCGGTTGAATGCCGGATCGGGAGCGCTTAACGTCGCCGGAATCCGGATGCCGGATGGCCGGAAAATCTTCAAAGCGGCGCTGGATTTTGAAAAGTAAATGAAAATAATGATGAAAAAAGCGTTTTTGCCTTAAATATTCGATTTTTTTTGCCTTGTCAGGCGATTTACGATTTGAAATTGTTTTTGTTTGATTGTACCTTTTGGGAGGTTAATGATATTTTTATGAAAAATTCAGATAATAAAGTAGGAGCTGAATAATGAAGTTGTTTAATTACTTGATGAGTTCTTTCATCCTTTTGCTGGCGATCATTTCGGCAGTATGTTCGTTTTTTCTGTTTGAAAAACGGGAACTGCTGTTGAAAGGCTGGGGCAAAATGGCGGACACCATTCAGACAATTTCAAAAACCCTCGATACGGACAGCGGCACCAGTGTCGCGGGTACCGTAACCGGAGACGCCCTGAACCACGAACATTATGACAATCTGGGCGGCGCGCTCGCCAAACCGGTGGACCAGGCCAAACGCATTGTTACCCAGCGTAATGAGCTGGCTGATCTGGTCGCCAAATCCGGCCGTGCCGCTTCCATGACCAACGCGCCCGCCAAAGAAACGCTCAGCAACATCGAAACCTACGCCCAGGCCGGTGACAGTGTTGTCCGTTATATTACCGACATCAAGCGCCGTTATGACGATACCGTCTCCATGCTGGCCAAGACTGGCGACAAAGTGCAGATCAAACTGGATGCCAATAATCTGAAAGGCACTAACTACAAGACCGAATATGCCAAGTTCGATAACCGTATTTCGGCGATGAACACCAGAATCGCTTCCGCCAACAACGGTTATACCAGGCTGGCGCAATTGGCCGGCGCCCCGTTGGGCAAAAGTGATCTGGATGACGATAAGCTCTCCGCCACCACCGAAAATATTTACAAGGCCGTCAATAAAATCAAAGCCGATCTGGCTGCGGCCAATAACACCATCCGGACCCGCAACCAGTCGATCAGTTCTCTCGAAAAGACCGTGGAGGCCCGGAATAAAGAAATTGCCGACGGCAATACTCAAATCAATAAGTTGGATGAGGAGATCAGAACTCTGCGTCAGGTCCTGATGGCCGGCGGCGTTCAGCTGGATGTGCCGCTGTGGAAGAACGGCAGCAAGGAAGCGCGTCGCGCCCTCCTGGGCCGCGTCATCGAAATTGACAATCATTATGGTTTCATTGTTCTCGACGTCGGTACCCGCACCACCGTGGTTCAGCAGCTTGGTTCCAAACAATCCGAGGTCAATCCCGAACTCGGCAACGAAACCGAGTTCATTGTCGTCCGCGACCTCGATAAAGAAAGCAGCAAATACATCGGCCGCATCAAGCTGTTCAAGATCAGCGAGCATAATGCTTACGCCAGACTGTTGAACGGCAATTCCGACAAGGAAAAAGTCCGTGCCGGCGATTATGTGTTCCTGCCGACCGATATGGTCGAAGTTGTCACCAGTCCGGTCCAGGAAACAGCCGCCAAACAATAATTACGGAGAAGTCGGATGTTTAACTCAAAAGTATTCACGGCGATTGTTGCATTGACATTGGCGATCCTGGCGGGTGCGGTGACGATGCAGTTGCTTGAGATGAAAGAATATAATCTGTTTGAAGCAATCAAAAAATCGTTCATGGGCGAAGAACCCACTCAAAGTACGGCTCCGGCCGCCCCGGAGCAGGCGAAGGATGGCAATGCGACTGGCGAGCCCAAAGCCGCGGAATAAAACGTGGTTCTTCCTGTTGTCGGTTTCAGCGCTTCTGGTGTTGATTTGCTGCGGCGGCTGCTTGTCGCCGCAGGAAAAACGCGGATACAGCAGTATCCCGCAGAATAGACCATCCGCCTGGGAAAATAATCCATACAATCGGAACTGACCGTTGTGTCGTCGGCAACGGTAATGAACCCAATGGATGTTCTGATTTCTGATCCTGTCTTCGGTGCAAAGGTAGAATATATCGTCTGCAAGATGAAATTTCTATTTTTTTCTGCAAGTTAATCCGTGTCATCCGCACGCGGAGCCCCATTCATTTTTCCCATACACACTGTTGATCGTCATTATGCGGCGTTGCAAGGTGCTTATCAGTTCGATCATTGAATGCGAACCCGTATGAACTGCATATGGCAACGTACCGCTTCGGAAAACCAATTTTTATTCATGTTTGAAAGAAAATTTATATAAATTAGAGCATTTGTTTATTATTATGTGTCAGCGGGCACCCAAAATGC
>DHTZ01000017.1 GCA_002408885.1 Lentisphaeria bacterium UBA5247
ACATTATTATGTAGGCGCACCCCCTCCGGCAGATATACTCCCGCGGAAGTCGGAGCCTTGGCATTGATCCGGTATTTTGCCATTTCAGCGATATAGGCGCGGCTCAATTGATATTTATCTTCCCGGCTTTCCACTTTGTGGAACGGAAAAAGAGGGAGATTGGCATACTGGCTGAATGCCAGCATGGTATTGAATGAGCTTTTTTCCGGTAACGCAAAATTCCAGACATTCAATTTCAACGGTATCTCCACGGTTCCGCCGGTCGTGACAATCCGGACTTTGCCCGGATGAATTCCGGCTTTGCAAGCGGCCGGGACCCTGACATTGAACCAGAGGAGGAAGTTTTCGCCGGACTTTGCTCCGGCGGGCGCAAATACCGGCATAGGGTCGGGAAGCCTGCCGGTATAAGTCGAACGGCCCGGGTCGGTGCGCCGCCCCGCCGCATAACTCGACGGCGCGGAAATCGTAACATACTGCGGGTTGAATAATTGAATATCCGCCGGAGCGAGGTTGTCCACGACGACTTCAAAGCCGGTAACCTCAACATCTTTGGCCGGCGTGAAAACCAATTGTACGGTTTCCTGTTCATTGCGGGCGGCATGAATGGTTATTTCCTTGCCGCTCCGGGCCGGGGGCTTCATATCCGGGCTGATCTTGGCGGTAGTCGGGGCGTGCCAGAAGGTCCCCGCGGCATTCGCGGCCAAAGTGGTATTTGGCGAATTCAATTCGACCCCGCCGGTAAATCCGACCGGGATTTTGCTCTCCGGCAGCGGCCCGGTTGCCAGTGGCGGAGGATTTTGCGACGGTCCCTCAAGAGGTGCATAATATAAATAAGCGGAGTATTTGCCCGCTTTGCCGAATTCGGCGGTAAAGGCGATGGAGCACTCTTTCAAAGAAACATCCGCCACGTCGGTGTCGAAATTCAGGATCTGGATGGACAGATGGTCCGCTTTCCAGTTCGATTTGTCGCCGGTACAAAAATAATATCCGTTTTCGGTCCAGTTTGCCGGAGACAGATACAGGTCCTGATAGCTGCCGGGAACCGGGTTCATGGCGACATCGTTTTTCTGGAAAATCATCGGGGCCGGAGCACTGATGCCCTTGACCTTGGAACTGAAATAATACCATTTATGGCTTTCGGTCGCAATCGTCTGCGAAAGGGAATGGCGGCTCGCACCCCGGGAAACGACGGTGTTTCCTGAATCCGAAGCTTCGATTTTGAAGTTGGCCACGGCGGCGGTTGAGCTATAGCCCCAATCGGCCGGAGTTTGCGGGTCTTTCAACTTGGCGAAATTACCGTTCTTGACCAGTTCACGACCGTGCCTGATATAATACCGGGCTTCGGTCAGTTTGCCGTCAAGGGACAAACGCAGATTCGGATATGCAAAGGTTTCCGGCGTATATCGGAATATTTCGTTTTCATTGATCAGCCCGGTCAGCCCGGCGGTATCGATCTGCAGCTCATAGACGCCCGGGGCGGGAATTTCGAAACTGACCGGTATCCGGTACTGATAATAATCATCGCTCCAGTTTTCGGCGGCAACAGCGGCAACGGTTATCAGGCAAAGCACATTCAGCAATAAATTACGCATTATTTGATTCTCCTTTTCAGGTTTTCGATTTCACGGGCGATAGCGGCTTTGACAGAATCCAGATAAACGTCGTTCTGGCTCCAAATAACCGCATTATTGAAAAACGCCGACAGCGAGGCCAATATATTTTTCGCGGCGGCGGTATCGAGGTTTTGTGAATCGGCTTTGCGGATGAGTTGCTCCAGCATATAGGCATACTCGAAATCGTCCGCCGCCTCGCGCAGCAGCTCCAGGCGCAGCGAAGGCGTGACGGTGAAGTCCGGTTTTTCCGGCGTCCCGCAGCGCAGCGGCGGATAAAAATAACAGACCGCGCCATTGTCCAGCGTATAAGGCTCCTGCCACGGGTTCTGTGAATTCTCGGGGCGGTTCGGATTATAGAGGGCGATTTCCCAATCCAGTACGCCGGAGCCGCCGCGCCGGAAAACGTCAAAACCGACCAGCCGGTTATTGATGCCCGGCGCATCGATGTTCAAACGCGAGGTATAGACGATATACGGCAGCAGTTTTTCGCGCGCCGGAGAATTGCCGTAATCGGTGAAATAATAAGGTTCGGTCCGGTCATAGGTTTCATCCATCTGCGGGACATAGGTATCAATCAGATCGCGGAACATGTATTGCCCCTGCGCATCTTTTTTGTAGTAATACTGCATGCTCTGGATGCACCCCGTGACCTTGATCTGTTTCAACAGCGGATCATTCTTCAGGAGCCGCAGGAAATGAGTCAGTTGTTCATCGTTTTCGCTTTCATCGATCAGGATGGTGGCATACCGCAGGAAACCGTGTTCCTGAAGGTTTGCGGCAATGGCTCGGAGATAGTCCGTGACCAGGCGGTCGAATTGCTCCCGGGTGACCGGTTCGGCAAGCTTCGTATAAGAACTTTTCGGGCTGATGCCATAGCCCACCATCTTCATTTCCCGGAACGCCTGGCTGCCCATGGTGACAAACGGCGACGCCGGGTTGAATCCATCCAGCTCTTTGCCCGGCAGCTGGGGGAAAATATTGGAGGCGATCGCATTGGTGTGGTAAATGCAGAACTGATTCACTTTCTGCTTGTTGACGAAATGGTCCAGTGTCCGGTTGAATTCCGTGAAATCCCAGTCGTACAGCCGGAAAAAATTATTTTCGCCGTCCACATTCATTCCCTGCGGAGGCGGTTCCCATTTGAATTTGATCTCCGAATAAAGCGCGACATTTTTCGGGGCAAGTTTATTGGCGGCCATTTCCTCATAGTAAGCATGGGCAAGCCGTTTCAGATTTTCCTTGTCCCCGATACCGTGATAATAAGCAAGCGGTTTGGCGCCTTTGGCGAAATACTGCAACCCGAGATTGGTCCTGAACGCCGGCCGGTCCGGCAGCTCGAAATCGTAAACTTTCAGCTGCAGCGGGATATCGATATCCCCCGCCCGGTTTGTGGTCAGCCGGAGCCGCCCCCTGTAAACCCCCGACCGCGTCCCCGGAGGGACCTGAACCGTGATCCAGAGCGGAAAATTGCCTTTGTCCTTCTGCACTTCGCCGGTTGTCTGCAGGGTCAGGGGGTCTCCGAGCAGTCCCCGGAATTCCCAGGGGGTCAGGCGGCTGCCGCGGCGGATTGGAACATATTCGATTTTTCGGACCTTGACCATCTCCGCGGAAATCCGCTGATTCTCACCGGTCAAATCTTCGACTTCGATTTTGCGGATATCAAAGGTTCTTTTGGGATGAATGATGAGTTGAAAGGATTCTTTTTCATTGGCTGCCGCGACAATTTTTATTTCCGGCAGCGGGGCATTGACTGGTACGGTTTCCGGGGTCAGCTTCGCGGTCGCCGGAAAAGCCCCAAGCGTATAGAATTCATGCTCGGCGATAATCCCTGAATTGCCGCCGGACAGGATTTCAGCGGTAGCGGCAGCAACGGATAACTCCTGCTGCGACGGCATGGATGTTTTTTTCTCCGGAACAGTCAGGTAAATGGCGTTGTTTGTCGGCTGGAAATACAAATAAAGTTCCTTCTCGCCGGGACTGTCGAACTCCGCCAGCAGGACGGCTTGCGCTTTGCGCAATGACAAGGCGGAGAGTTTCCCGGTAAAACGCCCGCTGTAATAAAACCGGATTTCTCCGGGGTCCGGAATCAACAGCGCTTCATATTCCGTTTCGGCCTGTTTCAATAAACGCGGCATATAGGATATTTTATAGTTATGGGTCCGCATCCTGCTGCCGTCCGGAAAAATTGGCTCATAGATGAACAAGGGCGAACTTCCTCCGCCGGCGTTCGTAAACCGGCAGAAATACATGGTCCCCGGTTCATCGGCTTTGACCGGCAGGTATTTGCTGTTCCTCACCGGATCGAGCCTGCCCTGTTCTTCGTTGGCGCTCTCTCCGCCGCCGAGCGCCGGCAGCGGGAAACCCTGCGGAATCAGTTCCTTTTCATCTATGCCCAGAAACCAGCCGCTGTTTTTCAGCAACTCTTCCCGCCCGTCCTTCCGTTCCGTGATGACCACATGGTTATAGGGGAAAAATCCGTCCCGGTACTTGAATTCGCTGACGGCATTTACGGCGGCAAAAATTTCCTGCCCGGACAGCTTGAGACGGTATACGCCGGGTTGTTTTACCTGAATCTTCAATGGGATCCGGTATTGATAATATGGATCATGCCAGGAAGCGGCGTGGACACTTGCAACGGCCAGGGCCGAGAACATCAAAATTGAATATTTCATTTTTTCTCCGCATATGACAAATGCATATATTTTTCATCTTTTATATAAGCATACAGTCAATGATTGAAAAAACAAGACCCTGTTTCAACAAAATCGATTTTTTTCTGTAATCCGATTGATTTCTGGCGGCGATGAAATATATGTAAAGTAAAAGCAGGAAACCAGATGAAAATTGATTTACAGGTTTTGTGGAAAGCGAAAAATTCGCCGCCCATGTACCGCCAGTTCAAGGAATTGATCCGGGGCGCCATTCAGGCCGGAGTCTACCTGCCCGGCGAAAAACTGGAGAGCGAACGCGAATTCATGGAAAAAGGCGGCGTGAGCTATCCCACCATTGCCCGCGCCCTGCGGGAATTGGCCGATGAAAAATGGATCGTCCGGAAAATCGGCTCCGGTTCTTATGTGTTGTCGGCCGAGGAACGCATCCTTCATTCCTACAAAAGAATCGGGGTGTTTTATTACAATACCAATACGCCGCTGTTCAAGCGTCTCTACAAAGGTTTGAGCGAGGAATGCAAGTATTACAATATTGAACTCTCCTGCATCGCCACCGGTATGACGATCGACGAAGGCGAAAAAGCGTTTATCCGGGAAATAGAAGGGGGGAATTACGATGCGGTAATCGGGTTTCCGTTTGGCAGCATCGAGCTTAATATGCGGTTGGTCAGGCTGGTGGATCAAGGCATTTCCGTCATCATGATCGGTTCGTATTTTATGCCGCTGAACTGTGACTCGATCTGCTGCAATTACGAATCGGGCGCGTCGCAGGCGGCGCATTATTTACTGAAACACGGCTGCGGAAAATTGGTCCTGGTGAACTTCGAACCGCGCTTTCCTTTCAGCAATATCCAGATTTCACTGCGGGACAGCATGAAGCAGGCCATCAGCGAATATGGCCGCAAAATTTCATTCGAAGAAGTGCATTATCAAGCCGATGATGATTACCGCAAAACGCTGCTGCCGGCGCTGCTTGAGCTTTGCAGACGCGAAAAAACCGGCGTCGTTTGCGACAGCGACCTGATTGGCAGACTCGTAGCCGATTACATGCTTGAACAGGGAATCGATGTCCCCGGCCAGGCGTCGGTCATCGGCTCCGGCAACCTCGAAGGATACTGCATGAATGGCGCCTTGAAGCTTAGTACGATCGACTGGCCGATGGAGCAAATCGGCAAAACCGCCGTTAAACGGCTTATCGATCAGAAATACCGGGCCGGTAAACAGACCATGCAGACCGTTTTCGATACGTCGCTGATTTTGCGCGCCACCACACCCGGCATTGATTGAGCATCCGCCTGTTATATAACAGCAACTTCAAACTTCAGCGAACTGCAAAACGATTTCGCATCTTTCAAATAAATAACAATGACAGCAATCTCCTCATGCCTAAAAATACGGTTCTACTTTGCTTGATTTTGCGTATTGATTTTTATGTCCATATGGTGGAAAATTTGTACGTATTGACGTTAACAACACAGTTTTTGAGGACAACAGCAGATCATAGGACTAGATCCAAAGCATGTTTTTACATGGATTTTCAAGTTTTTCAGGATACAGGGTGATGGCGGACCGCGGGCTGCGGGCCGGAACCAATATCGCCGTCATCAGCCACGGCAGCAGGATGGCCTTCAATGGCATGATTCCTTCCCTGACCTATCTGCGGATTCCTTACTTCGAGATGGGAAAAGAAGCCTGCCGTATTCTCGACCGGAAAATCAAGGGCCTTCCCCTTGAAAAGAACTATTCTTTTATGGACGCCGAAATCGTCGAAGGCGAATCCACATTGAACCAACCTGAAAGGAGATAAGAAGATGAGACGGTACAAATTTACACTCATTGAGCTTCTGGTGGTGATGGCAATCATTGCCATCCTGGCGGCCCTGCTGCTCCCGGCGCTGAACAAGGCCCGGGAAAAAGGACGCTCCAGGAAAAAATTATAAAGTTGTTGTATTTTTAAATCTTTTCAGTCCGTCGAAGAAGGAACGGGAGGCGATCAAGGCAAAAATCCGCAAACCAGGAATTACCACAGTCTGGCTGATTGCACCGGGTAGTGTAACGGAGAATGGCTTTTCCGATCAGGCAATGTCAGAATTAACAGGAATAACTCTCCAGGGGGCTGGAACGAATCCGGAGGTAAAATGCCTAGATAAGGAGGCGCGGAAAAGCACAGAGACTTCTGTCATGAAAACTTTTGCGGATGGTTCGCGTGCGGTCTTCTGCCGTGACGTCCCGAAATCGGGAGCTGAATGGCAAAATATCTTGCGGAAGGCGGGAAGTCATATCTACACCGCGCCGGGAAGCTATTTTCGGAAACACGGGAATGTTTTCATGTTTCATACCGGAACTAGGGGAACACATAGAATCTCCCTGCGGGAAAACGCAGGAAGCGTAACCGAACTATTCACAAATCAGACTCTTATGGCAGACAATATTGTTCTGAAAACCGATGGCCCTGCTACCTGGCTGTTTCAAATGAATTAAACCCAATGGAATAAAGCAGAGATCATGATCCATCTGGCATGTCAATATTTTCTGAATCATCACCTGAAAGAAGATGAACTGCGAAAGCAGGTCCGTGAACTCGCCGCAGGCGGATATGAATGCATCTATGCCCATGCGCGGCAGGGGCTTATGACGCCGTATCTCTCCAAAGGGTGGTGGGATGCAGTCAGCGTCATCCTTGAGGAGTGCCGGAATGCCGGAATCAAATTCGCAATCTGGGATGAGGACTGCTACCCCTCACCCGTGGCGGGAAACCGGATCCTCTGGGAACATCCCGAACTCGGAGCACAGCACCTTGAATTCACGCAGTTTGACGCGCGGAAAGGAGAACATGTCCGCAAGGTCTTTGAAACGCCGGCAAGCATATACCGGTGTTTCGCGGTATGCGGAAAAAATATTCTCGATATCACAGAATATTGCGGCACCCTCAAAACGGAGTGCATTCAACGCGCTCTCCGGCACTGCGCCTATTCCCTTGAAAACAAAATCAACATGCCGCACTGGCGCGCCGTCTGGGACGCACGGCGTTTTGCCCTCGACTGGCAGGCGGAAGACGACTGTAAAATCGTTGCCGTCCAGGTCTGCCGTTTCCCGTCCGGGGGGCATAATACCGATCTGATGAAACCGGAAATGACACGGCTTTTCCTTGAGACCACGCACGGTGAATATCTGCGAAGGTATGGTCAGGAGACATTCGACGAGCTGTTCGACGCTTCGTTCATGGATGAACCCTCCGTGGACGGCGTCTTCCCGTGGACCGACGCTTTCGAGCAGGAATTCGCCGCACAGCACGGGTTCGAGCTTGCCCCGTATCTGCCTCATCTCGCGGTCGATATCAATGAACAGTCCCCGTTCATCCGTCACTGTTACCGCATGACTCAGCACCGTCTCGTCTGCACGCACTATCTGGAACAGACACAGGAATGGTGCCGCAGCCATCACATCAGGAGCATCGGTCATCTCAGCCGGACCGAATATCTTTCCGTCTGCAACAGTTTCATGTGGCCCGATGAACTGCGCTCCTGCAAGTATCTCGACATCCCCTGCACAGATCCGCTCGGAGCGGGTGCCGCGTGGCCGGACGCATGCGCCTATCATACCGGTCTCAAAGCGGTATCGTCCGCCGCGCATCTCTTCGGGAAGGAACAGGCGGGAAGCGATGCTCTGGCGGTACTCGGCAATGAAGTCTCGCTGCGCGACCTGCGGTTTCATCTGGACTACCAGATGGCGCTCGGAATCACCTATTTCAACATTCACGGGCTCAGCTACTCCTTCGACGGCGCACGCAAGGACGAGGTTCCGCCGTCGCTGTTCTACCAGCACACGGAATGGCGCTGGATGCCGGAACTCCTGAACCGGACGAGGGAATTGTGCAAAATCCTCTCCTCCGGCACTCATCTCTGCAAGACGGCGGTGCTCTACACCTCGGCAAGTTTCTACTGTCACGCAAATCCCGGCGGCAACGGCGGACTCGAATCCTCCATTCAGCGCTTTGTGGAAAATCTGCTTTCGCATCAGAAGGATTTCGATTTCATCGACGAGATCACACTCCGGGAACTCTTCGACGGCAACCCGCAGGAGTTCGTGCGGAAATACCCCTGTTTCCTGCTGCCCGACACAGAGTTCATGGAAAAAGCCACGGCGGAATGTCTGGAACGTTATGCGGCCGCAGGGGGAAAACTGATGCTTGCCGGAACCGTTCCAAAGCTTCTCGGCTCCAGTCCGGAAAACGCCCTTTCCCACTGGGACAATGCGGAAACGTACCGTTGCGCAAATTATCCGGATGAACTTTCCGGACCCGTCCTCACAGGTGACGGAAAGCAGGATATTCTGATTCAGCAGCGTGAAATCGACGGGAAAAAGATTTCCTTTCTGTTCAACCGCGCGGAACGCCCCTTTTCAGGCACTCTCGACGGCACTCCGGTCTGGCTTCCGCCTTCGGGGGGGACGCTCTTTACCGGCGAACCGTCGGCAGATCCGCTCAGCAATACGGAACCGGTCACGGAAGTCCGCGACTGGGAAATTGAATTCCATGAAAACCATGTCCCGCTGAACTGCTGGTCCTGCCGGACTGCAAACGGCGCCAGGAGTGAATTCCGGCTTCTGGAACGGGATATTCCCGATTTTTCGCAACTTCAGGAGACGACAGTGGAATCGACATTCCTCTATACCGGGGAAAAGCGTCCGGTGCGTCTTGTGCTTGAAGAAAGCACATTCCGCGGCAACCGGCGCTGTTTTGTCAACGGCACGGAAATCCATGGCTTCCAACCGTCACAGGAATACGACTGCCGCAACAGAAGCGCGGATATCACGCACGCCCTGCTTACAGGATCGACTCCCACACTCAACCGCATCCAATTCATTCTGAGCGGCGACGGCTGCGCCATGTCGGAAATGCCCTATCTCTACGGACGGTTCAAAGCGGAGTTCCGCCATGCGGGGAAAACGCTGCCGTATCTGGAAAGTTTCGACGGGAAAATACAATGTTCCCCTCTGTATCCGTGGTCCGCCTGCGGATACGGCACCTATTCCGGCAGTGCGGAATACCGTTGTGAACTGACGGCGCCGGAAACCGGCGAATACCTCCTTGACCTCGGGCGCGTGGAAGACTGCGCCGAGATTCGGCTGGATGGTTCTCCGGTTGCGGTCCTGCCGTGGAAACCGTATATTGTCCGGGTGCGGCTGGAAGGAATGAAGGCGCATGCGTTATGTATCAAAATCAGCAATGGTCCCGGAAACCGGGACCGGCTGGCGGGGATGCCCGCCGGGCTTTTGGGACCGGTCAAGCTGTATCGGATATTGGATTAATCGTCATCCCCGGTATTGACCGGAAGAACCTGTTGCGGCAGATAACGCCCGAAATTCGGCATGTAGGCTTGATTGGTCCGCTGGGTGGAAAGGTTCAGGCGTGCAACGTCGATTCCCAGCCATGAGGCGGCGGCCCGTTGCAGGGCCCTGCGTTCTTCGGCGGGCTGGCTCCGGTAGCTGTAGAGCTTGTCGAACGAATCGGGCGGTCCGTAAACAAGGCTTGCCGCTGTGGCGTAATTGTCGAAAAATCCGGTGAAAAGATTAGCTTCCGGCGAGTAGTTGGTTCTTAATGGGATGTCGTTCAGTGGTTTGAACGTGTAGCCGCTTTGGGCGGAGTAATAGCTGTTGGAGAGGTAATCGTCAATCAGCCCTTCGCTCTCAATGGCATTGTAGAGCGGCTGGTCGGCGGCGGTGAAAGGGATGTTGCTGTCGCCGTAGGTCCAGGCGTAGATGTCGCGCCGTTCAATCAGATAACTGTCGGTGGCGTTCAGGACGGCGGTTTCGGCGTTGACTTTGCTGCTTTTCAGCGTTTTAATGTTGCTGAGGCAGAGCCCGGACACCACCAGGATGCCGATGAACACCGAGAGCATCCCGATGATTCCGGCGCACATTTCGACCAGTGCCTGGCCTTTTTCGGCTGATTGCGGATGTTTCATCTGTTTCCGGTTCCTTGCGGGTTACAGGCGCGGCGGCCCGACGTTCTGGCCGCGGTAGTATTCGCCGCCGCTGCCGGTATAGGTATAAAGGTAATATTCTTCATTGGTCACATATTTGCCCGGACGGTTCTTATAGGTCAGCAGGTATTTGGATTTGTCCACGTCGTCCGGGTATTGATAATGCCAGTCGTATTCTTTTTCGCGCCCCAATTCATATTGGCGCGGCCCGACATAGGCTTGCTGAAGCCATCCGGCCCCGGCGTCCAGCCCCGCGGAATTCCGGCTTGGATTGTATTTATAGTCGTCTTCAAACGCCTGTTCAAACGTCACGCTGTAAAGAACGTAATCGGGATTCCAGATGCTGCGGCGGAACCGGACATCCTGCAGGATTTCCAGCGCTTCATAATAAGATGAGGTTCCGTTCGGAGGGCTGCTCGGGATGATGCTCTGATTGCCGCTGTCGTCAACGAGGCTGATCGTAGGGGGGAAGAGGGTGTTCAGTCCGCTCAGCCACATCAGGAAACGTTCAAGGTTGGTGTACTCGGCGCGGAACATGGTGTACGAAAACATGGTGCTCGGAATCATCGACACGCCATGAAATACCGGCAGAATCAGCCCGCTGACATGAGGCGGCGTATTGTCGTTCAACTGCCCGAGCACCTTGGCGGTGACACCGCCGACATCGTTGAAGCGGGGGTCGCTGCCCACCAGAAAATTCATCTGCGGCACTTCCTTGACGATGCCGCCGGATTCGGTGGTCCGCCTGAACGCCCTTTGCGCGGCGGCTTCGGTCTGGGCGAATCCGGTGGTGGAGGGCGCGATATCGGTCCGGTAACGGCTTACGGTCTGGATTCTCTCGTAAGTCTGCGCGGCGGCGACGGGGCCGTTATACAGGAACGTATCCTTGACTTTGTCGCGCAGATAGGAGCCGTCGTACCATCCGGAGTCGTGGCGGGTGGTCGTATGGCTCCATTCGGAACTGTACGTGCACCAGGTGATTTCCGCCAACAGTTCCGGTTGAAGGATCGGAGTTTCGTTGTTGGTGAAATAACGGTAGATGCTTTCGAGCGTATCGTAATCATTGGGCGTATAAGTGGAGAACGCGGTGTAGATGGGGTAAATTTCACTTTGCTGTGGGAATGCGCTCAGGATGTAGGACACCTTCCACCAATTCCCTTCCCAGAACGATTCCGGTTTTTCCAGAATGCCCCAATATTTGAGCTCATAGCCGCGTATGGTTTCGACGCCGTAGCGATGAAGCAGAAGAATGGTGTTATACACATTTTCATCGGCCAACCAGGCCGGAGTGATGGAATTCATCATATTGATGCCGCTGCCGCGCATGGCCAGTCCGCGATCGCGGATATCGGTCAGCATTCTGATATA
Source organism: Lentisphaeria bacterium UBA5247 (assembly GCA_002408885.1). GTDB lineage: Bacteria > Verrucomicrobiota > Lentisphaeria > Victivallales > Victivallaceae > UBA5239. The sequence continues at coordinate 11,635 of DHTZ01000017.1, forward strand.
GGGTTCCCGCCAGGCGTAGTAGTGACAGTATTCATGATCGAGGTAACGGCTGTTCATTTCGAGCTTGCGGCGGTAGTCCCGGATATCGTCGTAGATGTATTTTTTATCCGAATTGAGGTTGCTTTCGGATTCGTAACGGGATTCATCTTCGTCGAAAAAGGCTTCGCTGTTGCGTTTTTCACGGTCGTAGATATTGGCTCCGTTGTACTTGCCGGCCTGCTGGGCCGCGCCGAATGCGATCAGGGGGCCGACGAACGAGAGCCGCGACTGCATTTCCGTCATGGCGCGGCATGAATTGCGGACGAATTCCGTGGATTCTTTCAGCCTTTCTTCGGCGGTGCCGAGAGGGGGGCTGAAGTCCTCCAGCATGATTTCGCCGGCTTTAATGAGGTTCAGTTCACCGATCAGGTTCAGGGTATTGCGCTGCCATTCGGCGGCGGTCAGGGCGGCGGCCTGTTCGGCCGTTTCGACCTTCATTTTGGCGCGGACGGCCAGATGGAGGTCGAAGATGAAAACCACCATCATCGCGAGGACGATCATGATGACCACACTCAGCAGAAGTACTTGGCCTCGTTCATTTTTCTTCATCATTACGGACTCCGGTGGTAAGCATCGTTGTCACTGATCAGATAATTGTTGGAGTAGTTGATCATCTGGGTGGTGCCGCCGGGAATATTGACGGTCGGAGCTTTTTTGCGGGTTTCGAATGGCCATAGCGGTTTGTTGAGGATGCGGACAATGCCGCTGGCTTTGTCGATGCCGGTTTCGCCGTAAATGGACAAATGCGGTTCGTTGGGCCGGACATCCTGTTCTCCCCAGTATTCGAAGTTGACGCCGTAGACTCCGGCCCGGTCGTACTGCATGTAATCGCGGGCGCGGGCCGCCGAATCGCTCTGCATGGAATTCAGGCTGGCGGTGGGGCGGATCACCGAATAATCCCTGCCGCTGGCGGGCATGGCGGCGACCCGGGCGGCGCGGCGGGTGGTGGCGGGGCGGTAGCCCAGCGACCAGGACTTGGCCGCGTAAAAAGAAGCGTATTCGCAGATCATGTTCGCCACGGTAAAGTCGAAAATCCGGTACATGCCGAAAAATACCATCAGCAATACCGCAATCGCCATCAGGCTCTCGACCATGGTTGCTCCGCGTTCCCTGCGCTTCTTCATAAAATGCTCCGTATTTTGGACATTGGTTGAAATATACAGCGTCTTTTTGTATTTGTCAATCAGCGTGATACCGTACGAAACCGGATAAGGTTGATGATTTCTGTCAAAAAATAGGTGATTTCAGGCAATAGACTATTTACCGCCCCGGTTGTATAGTATAATAGAAAAAAATCCAACCACGGAGTTGTCGATATGAAAACACGTATTGCCGCCGGAGTCACCGGAAAAGGTGAAGTTTTAGCCCGAGAAGTCGCATTTGCCCCGCTGAAACCGAACGAAGCGCGCATCAAAGTCCATGCTTCGCTGATCAGCCCCGGCACCGAAATGAATCTGGTCAAAATCCGCCGCGCCACGCCCGATCCGAAAGTCGATTTCACGGTATTCGGCTATGCGAACGCCGGTGAAGTCATCGAAGTCAATGGCGACTGCAAGGAATTCAAGCCCGGTATGCGGGTTTTCTGTATGGGCGGCGGTGGCGCCAACCACGCCAACTACGCCAATGTGCCGGTCAACATGATGGTTCCGCTGCCGGACAATGTCACCTACGAACAGGCCGTTTATGCCTGTCTCGGGGCCACTTCGCTGCAGGCGATTCACCGCACGCACGTCGAACTCGGCGAATACGGCATGGTGCTTGGTCTGGGGATTGTCGGCAACCTGGCGGCGCAGTTGGCACAGCTCAGCGGCGCCCGCGTCCTGGCATGGGAGGCGATGCCCTCGCGTCTGAAGACTGCCGCCCGCTGCAAAATCAAAAACACCGTCAATTTCAAGAAAGCCGACCCGGTCAAGGCTTCCCGTGAATTCGCAGCTCCCCACGGCATGGACTTCGCGGTCATCGCGTTCGGCGGCGAAGCCACCGCGGCGTTCGACCAGGTCAAGGACAGCATGAAGGTTTCTTCCGACACGCACCAGATGGGGCGGGTGACGCTGGTCGGCGGTTGCAAGATCAATATCGTCGGCGGCGCCGGCTGCGGCAACCTCGACATTCTTTCGTCCGCCCGTACCGGCCCGGGATACTACGACAAGGCATGGGAATACGGACAGGATTTCCCGAATGCGTTCATCCAGTTCCACACCAACCGCAACCTGCGTGAAATCATCGCCCTGATCGCTGAAAAACGGCTGCTGGTCGATCCCATGACCACCCACAAAATTCCGTTGGCCGAAGTGGGTTCCGCTGCCGAACTGCTGATCAACACCCCGGACAAAGCGATGGGCATCGTCCTCGAAATGTCGCATTGATAAACGAAAAAGGATCAACACTTATGACTTTCAGAATCGGACTTGTCGGACTTTGCACCTCGCACCCGGAATGCTGGGTGCCGATCATTCGCGACCTGGTCGCCGAAGGCCGGGCGGACGTGGAAGTGACCGCCGCCTGGGATTCCGCCGAAACCCGCCCGGAGGGGTTCGCCCGTGAATTCTGCGCCGGTTTCAATATCCCGAACGCGGTCGATTCCCTCGACGCCATGCTCCCGCTGGTGGACGGCGTGATCGTCCATACCACCAACTGGGACCGCCATCTGGAACAGGCCCGCCCGTTTGTCGAAGCCGGTAAATCGGTGTTTCTCGACAAACCCATCGTCGGCAATCTCCGCGACGCCGGAGTTGTCCTCGATTGGCTCAAGCAGGGCAAGCGCGTCACCGGCGGTTCTTCGTTGCGCTTCACCCGCGAGATTGCCGAATTGCTGGCGATTCCGGCCGAAGAACGCGGCGAAATCCATACCGCGTACACCGCCATCGGGGTCGATGACTTCAACTACGGCATCCACGCCTATTCGCTGCTGTTGCACCTGATGGGCCCCGGCATCCTGTACGCCCAGTATCTGGACGCCTCCGTCCAGAAGCAGGTTCTACTCAAATGGAAAGACGGCCGCAGCGCCATTCTGACCATCGGGCCCAGTGCCTGGCTGCCGTTCAACGTGACCGCCGTGACTCCGAAAAAGGTTTATCAGGTCGGCATTGACCACACCAAAATCTACCGCAGCATGCTGGAAGCGGTCGTGCCGTATTTGAGCGGCAAAACCGATACTCCGCCGCTCCCGATGAGCTGTATTCTCGAACCGGAACTGGCCGCCATGGCCGCCCGGATTTCCTGGATGAACAATGGACAGAAAATATTTCTGACCGATCTCCGCCAGGACGAGCCGGGATACGACGGCACCGAGTTCGCGCTCAGTTACCGCCGGTCGCGGATGAAATAAATTCCGGAATCAAGGCCCGGGGGCAGGTGCTATTTGCGCCAAATCGCGCCCGGGCCTTTGACGCATCCGCCCTCGCAGGCCATGACTTCAAGGAAATTCGCGCCGAACTTTCCGTTCATATGCGCTTTCAGAAGGGCCTGTGTTTTGTTGTTGATCCTATGATTTTATTAGTTGATAAACACTTAATGGTGACTTTTTTGCGGTTTTTTTCCCAGCGCCTCGGCGAGGCGCTTGATGATGTTGCGGCGGAGTTCCAGCTCCACCGGCAGGTTCGGGTCCTGATGCGCGTCGTTGACCTTGGGGCCGACGATGAATTCGAGTGCGTCGTTCTCTACCACATCGACATCGTCTTTCAGTCCGTGTTCTTCCAGGTAGCGTTCGGCGATCTCCACATTGCCGGCGTTGCCCCGGGAAAAGCAGGAGCTGCCGATACAGATGACGATTCTCGGCTTGTTCATGATATTGGCTCCATGAAAAACGGATGCCGCGCCCAAAGGGGAGAAGGGCGCGGCATCCGGGTGGCCTTGCGGCCGGTTATTTTCCGTAATAGGCCTTCAGGTAAAGGGCCTTGATTTCGGAGATCAGCGGGTAGCGCGGGTTGGCGCCGGTGCACTGGTCGTCGAAAGCTTTCTCGGACAACGCATCAAGCTTGGCCAGGAAGTCCTTTTCGGTGATGCCGAGTTCCTGGATGCTGGCCGGGATGTCAAGCTCTTTATTGAGTTTTTCCACCGCGGAGATCAGGGATTCGACCCGTTCTTCCGGGGTCATTTTTTCCGTGGTCAGGCCCAGGAAGTCGGCCAGCATGGCGTAACGTTCCTTGGCTTCCGGGCATTTGTACTGCGAGAAAGTTCCCTGACGGGTCGGCTTGCTGGTGCCGTTGAAACGGATCACATGCCCGATCAGCAGAGCGTTCGCCAGACCGTGCGGCACGTGGAACTCCGACCCGAGCTTGTGCGCCATCGAGTGGCACAGTCCCAGGAAGGCGTTGGCAAAAGCCATGCCCGCGATGGTGGCGGCGTGATGGATCTTTTCGCGCGCCAATTCGTTATCCGGCTGGTTGTAGCTGTCCGGCAGGTACTTGAAGACCAGCCGGGCGGCTTCCAGCGACAGCGCGTTGGTGTATTCGCTGGCCATGATCGATACCCGGGCTTCCAGTGCGTGAACGAGGGCGTCCACACCGCTGTAGGCGGTCAGCTTTTTCGGCATGCCCATGACCAGTTTGGTGTCCACGATCGCCATGTCGGGGGTCAGTTCATAGTCGGCCAGCGGGTATTTGGTGCCGGTCTTGTCGTCGGTGATCACCGCGAACGGCGTCACTTCGGAACCGGTTCCCGAGGTGGTGGGGATCGCCACCAGCATGGCTTTGGCGCCGAGTTTCGGGAACTTGTAGACACGCTTGCGGATGTCCATGAAACGAAGCGCGATGTCTTCGAAATGAATGTCCGGGTGCTCATAAAGCATCCACATGATCTTGGCCGCGTCCATCGGCGAACCGCCGCCGAAAGCGATGATCGTATCGGGCTTGAACGCCTGCATGCGTTCGGCGCCGCGATAGGCGCAGCGGAGGGTCGGGTCGGGCTCCACGTCGGAGAATACTTCAATTTTGAAGTCCATTTCCTTCAGGAAACTGATCATGCCGGCGATGATGTCGGAGTTGACCAGGAAATTGTCGGTGACGATGAATGCGCGTTTACGGCCGTCGTCTTTCAGGTCGCGCAGGGCCTCATTCATGCAGCCGTACTTGAAATAGACTTTCGAGGGGACACGGAACCAAAGCATGTTTTCTCTCCGTTCGGCGGTGGTTTTGATGTTGAGGAGGTGTTTCGGGGCCACGTTCTGGCTGACCGAGTTGCCGCCCCAGGAACCGCAGCCGAGCGTCAGCGAAGGATCGAGCTTGAAGTTGAAGACGTCGCCGATGGCGCCCTGACTGGAGGGCATGTTGATCAGCGTACGGCAGGTCTTCATGTCGGCGCCGAAACGCTTGATGCGGTCCAGGTTGTTTGCGTTGGTGTAGAGCACGCTGGTGTGGCCGAGGCCGCCGAAGTCCAGCAGTTCCTGCGCACGATTGAGTGCGCTGTCGAAATCTTTCGCCTTGTACATGGCCAGCACCGGCGAGAGTTTTTCCACACTGAACGGATATTCCGGACCCACGCCGTCGGTTTCGCCGATCAGCACTTTGATGTAGGCGGGGACTTCGATTCCGGCCATGCCGGCGATTTTGACCGCGCTCTGGCCGACGATGTTGGCGTTGAGCTTGCCGTCCACCACTAGGATTTCGGCGACTTTTTTCGCTTCTTTGGCGTTGAGGATGTAGGCGCCGCGCTTGATGAATTCTTTCTTGACGCTTTCGTAAATGGCTTCCACGACGACGACCGACTGTTCCGAAGCGCAGATCATGCCGTTGTCAAAGGTTTTGCTCTGGAGTACCGAGCTGACCGCCATCAGGATGTCGCAGGTTTCGTCCATGACTGCCGGAGTGTTGCCGGGACCGACGCCGACTGCCGGGATGCCGCTCGAATAAGCAGCCTTGACCATGCCGGGGCCGCCGGTGGCCAGGATCATGTTGATGTCCGGGTGGCTCATCAGGTGCTTGCTCTGGGCCACGGTGGGGTCTTCGATCCAGGCGATGATTCCTTCGGGAGCACCCGCCTTGACCGCTGCGTCCAGAATGATTTTCGCGGCGGCGATGGTACTTTTTTTGGCGCGCGGATGGGGGCTGAAAATGATGCCGTTACGGGTTTTCAGCGCGAGGAGAGATTTGAAAATAGCCGTGGAGGTCGGGTTGGTGGTCGGTACGATACCGGCGATAATTCCGACCGGCTCGGCGATTTTGATGATCCCGAATGCGTCGTCGTATTCGATTTCGCCGCAGGTTTTTTCATTTTTGTAACGGTTGTAAACGGATTCGGAAGCGAAATGGTTTTTAATCACTTTGTCCTCAATAACGCCCATGCCGGTTTCCTCTACGGCCATCTTGGCCAGCGGGATACGCTCGTCGTTGGAGGCGAGGGCGGCGGCGCGGAAAATTTCATCGACCTGGGCCTGTGTGTAGGTCGCGTAAATGCTCTGGGCCTTTTTCACTCCGGCGATGATTGCATTGAGCTGTTCGCGCTCCAGTTCGTCTTTCGTCTTTTCAACTTTTACATTTTCGGCCTTGATACTTTCGACTTTGGTTTTTTCAACTTTCGTCTTTTTTGTTTTCTCCGTACTCATGATCAGACCTCCTCGGATTATGGGTAATTAATATAAATAGATAAATATTTTTTTATCTAATTTAGAAAAATACAGCAAAATCCGAGAAATACAAGCGGGAAAATCAAAAAATAGATATTTTTTTATCTAGGAATGGTTTGTACCCGGCGCGGTCGGGGTGCCAACACTAATACAGTCGCAAAAAGTTGTTTGGGCGCAGGATGGAATGTTCCGTTTCGCCCTGTGCCGACCGGTGCTGCTCGGGCATTGGGGCACCTCAGTAAATGACGCCGCCCAACTCCCGGTAAAGCCGGAATGGTTCGTCGGCCCGGTCGCCCGGCAGTGGTCCGATGACTTTGATGTTCCGGTTCTCGAGGGATTGTTGCCAGTCGGCGACTTTGTCGCCTTCGTCAAACCCGATGTTTTGTGCCGCTTCGCCACGGGCGCCGTAAATAAGCATTTCGACCCCGCTCCACGGTGTTGCGCCGAAGCACATGGCGCACGGCTCGCAACTGGCGGCGAGGAGGTATCCTTTCAGGTCCGCCCGTCCGAGCCGGTTCTGGGCATTGGCGAAAGCCGTCATTTCGGCATGGGCCCAGGACTGTCCGGTGCCGGCCACCAGATTGATGCCGGTGGCGATCAGGCGGTGAGTTCCCAACTCGAAAATCGCGGCTCCGAACGGCCCACCGGTTCCACGACGGACGTTTTCGATGGCCAGCATGATGGCAAAGAGTATTTTTTCTTCGTCTCCCGGCATCGCTTTACCGAGGTTTTCCTGTTCGATTTCCTGAAGCCATGCGGGCATTTCGATGGACGGCGCAAGGGCGATATCCGGTGAGGTTGACAAAGATATTTTTCCCATAAATTCGGTTCCTGTAAAGATATTTGGGGAACGACACATTGCCGTGTAGATACTCCGTATTCTGGCTTTTGAAAAGACAGGCGTATGGTATAAAATATCACTATTTTGTGATTTTTGCAAATTACAAATTTAATCTGCGTTTGCCGGAACAGGAGGCTTTTCCGGTCAAGCCTGACAGGCGGGTAGAACTTTCACATACGGTATTTTCAAAATTCGACATATTCAGAGCCCGGACTGGAAAAAACGATTCCGTGTGCTAAAATATTCATGCATGGATTTTTCCGCAAATTTTAAGAGATATTTCGGAGCGGCGCGAAACCGGTCCGCGAACATTAACAGGATATGAATCGGATGAACAAGGCATGTTTTCTGGATCGTGACGGCGTCGTTAACGTAGAAGTCGATTATTTATACGAACCTGACAAGGTGGCAATTGTTGAAGGTACGGCGGAGGCGTTGAGGAGGTTGAAAGAACTCGGCTTCCTGCGGATTGTCGTGACCAACCAGGGGGGAGTGGCGAGGGGCATGTACGGAGAGGAGGATATCCAGGCGGTTCACCGGCGGATTCGTGAACTGTTGGCGGCGGAAGGCGCGGAGATCGACGCTTTTTATCATTGTCCGCACCATGAGAAATTTACCGGAGAATGCCCTTGCCGCAAACCCGCGCCGGGGATGTTGCTGGCCGCCGCCCGGGAACATGATATCGACATGGCGCGTTCCTTTATGGTGGGCGATCGTCTGAGCGACCTGGAGGCCGGACGCAATGGCGGATGCGCGGTTTCGTACCTTGTCCGCACCGGATATGGCGAAAAAGTCCTGGAAGAAGCTTCGGTGCCGCCGGAATACCCGGTAGTTGACAACCTTCTGGCGGCTGTGAACGATTTTATCCGGCGCGGCTGACGATAAAAAAATGCCGGACAGCCATTTGGGCCGTCCGGCAGGATTCATCGGAAGCGATGGAAGCTTTTTACTTCTTTTCCACTTCTTCGACCTTAATATTGCGGACCAAGGTTTTGGCCTCGCTGTTGGGCCAGTTCGCCAGAATCAGAATTTCCGCGGTGGCGGTTGATTTCGGCCAGCTTCTGGGGTCCCAGCCGAACTTGGCGATGCCGCCGATGGTTCCGCTGAGGGTCATCCAGTCATTGCCTGCCTTGCGGGCGCTGCCGGTGTAGAGGTAACCGCCGCCGGCGTGGAGGCGGATTTTAGTACCGGCGTCGATGGCTTTGCCGACGGCTTTTTCCAGGGTGACGACATAGACATCGCCATCTTGTTTGACTTCTTTGATGGCGACGTTGATCATGGCGTTATTCGGCAGATCGGAATAGTCGTCGGCAGCGTTTAACACGATCCGGTGGTGGGGCTGGAACTTCCATTTGGACCCGTCTTTGATTTTAATCTGGGTATCAGTGACCGCGACGGCTTCAAGCACTTCGGTTTGAGTGTTGGGTACGGCGTTTACGACATAGGCGGAGATCTGGCGGCCTTTTTCATCCCGGACCAGAAAACCGAGGTAGCTCATTCCCGGGGTTCCTTCCGCGGTTTTGAACTCAGCCGAAATCCGATAGATCTTTTCGGGATCGATTTTGAAGGATTTTTTGGAAATCAAAGTGGCTTTTCCGGTGATTTCCACTTCGCCGTTCTCAATGGCTTTGACGCCTTTGGCATTGCGCCAGTCTTCAGGGGATTGAATCTCAAGGATCTGCCCGTGCGCCAGAGTGGCGGCGAAAGTCATTGAAGCTCCCAAGAGGCCCATAAACAATAGGTTTCTGTTCATTCCGTCTTCCTTATTTTTGAGGGTTTATGTTATAATAATACACTTGATTTTGGGAAAATGCAATTGGTAGATGCAAAAAATGCCGGACAGTCTATTCGGTCCGTCTGGCATTTTATTGATCTGGGAGGTTGATGAAATTTTATTTCTTTTCCACTTCTTCCACTTTGATATTGCGGTACTGTGTCATGGTGTTGCTGTTTTTGCCGCCCCAGTCGGTCAGGACCAGGATTTCGGCATGATCGGCGTTCGGAGGCCAGACTTTGGGATTCCAGCCATGTTTGGTGTTGCCGGTAATGGTACCGCTGAACGGGGTCCATTTGTCGGTCACTTTGCGGGAGCCGCCGGTATAAAGGTAACCGCCGCCCGCGCTATGGAGACGGATGGGCGTGCCTGCTTCGATGGCTTTGCCGATCGCTTTAGCCAGGGTGACCACATAAGCGTCGCCATCTTGTTTGACTTCCTTGACGATTACGTTAAGCATGCCGAAGTTGGGCAGGTCGGAGAAATCTTCCTTGGCGCCGAGGACGATCCGCTGGTAGTTCGTGACTTTCCATTTGGAGCCGTCCTTGATTTTGATCTGGGTATCGGTGGCGCTGACGGGTTCGAGCACTTCAGTCTGGGTGTTGGCGACGATATTCACGTTGCTCGGAGACATCTGGCGTTTTTGATCGTCCCGGACGAGGAAGCCCAGGTAGACGAGGCTCGGCCCTTCGGTGCTTTTGAATTCTCCGGAGATCCGGTATGTTTTGGCGGGGTTTATCTTGAATGATTTCTTGGAAATCAATGCGCCTCTGGCGGCTTCGGCCTCGCCGTTTTCAAGGTCTTTGGCGATTTTGGCATTTTTCCAGTCGGCAGCGGATTGGATCTCAATAACCTGCTCCTGTGCCAGTGCGGCGGAGAAGATCATTGAAGTACCCAGAAGGCCTGTGAGCAACAAATTTCTGTTCATTCTGTTTTCCTTTCTGTTTTTGTGGTTATATTCCAATAATACATTGATTTTAGAGAAAATGCAATCCGTGAGTGTTGGAAATTTGGATTTTTACGGTTATATTTGCTGTCAGATCAATAAATTATGGTGAAAGCGATGAAGAAAAACAAGGACGCAACGGCAATGCCGCCGGCAATGATTTTGTGCGGCGGGCAAGGAACTCGCCTCCGCGATGTGACCGAATTGCTGCCTAAACCGATGGTCCCGGTCGGCGAACAGCCGATTGTCTGGCATATCATGAAGAGCTACGCGGCATTCGGGGTTTCCCGGTTCATACTTTGCCTGGGTTACAAACGCGAAGAATTCATCGATTATTTCCTGAATTACCATGCCCGATCCTCCGATATCACCGTCCGCCTCGGACGCGAGCATGATATCACCTATCATGACCGTTCCGGCGAGGAAAACTGGGAAGTGACGTTGGCCGATACCGGCCCGGACACCATGACCGGGGGGCGGGTCCGGATCGCATCTCGATATTTGCACGACTTTGATGAGGATTTTTTCCTGACCTATGGCGACGCAGTGGCTGATATCGAGGTGGATAAGTTGTTGGAATTTCATCGATCCAATTCCAGACGCCTGACCATTTCGGCGGTGAGTCCGGTCGGGCGCTTCGGGGAGCTTTCTCTGGAGGGCAGTGTGGTCCGGGGATTTCAGGAAAAGCCGCCCGGCGACGACAGATCCATCAACGGGGGGTTCATGGTCATGGACCGGTCGTTCATTTCCGCGTATCTGCCGGATGGGCAGGATGTATTCCTGGAGGCCGAGCCGATGACGAAAGCCACGGCGGCCGGAGATGTGGATGCCTTTCGGCACCAGGGATTCTGGCAGTGCATGGATACTCCGCGCGAGCATCAATTGTTGAACGATCTGTGGAAAAAGAAGCAGAGGCCGTGGACAAGGCATTGGGGGCGCAATGTTTGACAATATCTATTCCGGGCGGCGAGTGCTGGTTACCGGCCATACCGGCTTCAAAGGGTCATGGCTGGCCGCCTGGTTGGTGCGCCTGGGCGCCGAAGTGACGGGATATGCGCTGGAGCCGCTTCCGGGCCCGTCTCACTGGCGGCTGCTGGAGTTGCCGGCGGAATCGGTGACCGGTGATATTCTGGATGGAGATCATTTTTGCCGGACTCTGGATAAATGCCGTCCGGAAATTGTATTTCACCTGGCGGCGCAGCCGCTGGTCAGGCTTTCGTATCGCGAACCGCTCGAAACCCTGCGCGTGAATGTGATGGGGACGGCCAATGTGTTTGAACTCTGCCGAAACCGCCCGGAGCTTAGGGCTGTGGTTGCCGTCACCAGTGATAAATGTTATGAAAATCCGGAATGCGGACGGCCGTTTCGCGAAAGCGATCCCCTCGGCGGATACGACCCTTACAGTGCCTCGAAAGGCTGCGCCGAACTGGTGGCGGCGTCCTACCGTCGTTCATTCTATCGAAACGGCGGTTCCCTTGCGGCTACGGCCCGGGCCGGCAACGTGATCGGCGGCGGCGACTGGGCCGAAGACCGTCTGGTGCCGGATCTGGTGCGCGCCGCCGTCGCCGCAGAAATCGAGGAAATTCGCAGTCCTGACGCGATTCGTCCCTGGCAACATGTGCTGGAATCCCTGAGCGGTTATTTGCTGTTGGGGCAGAAACTGCTTCAAGGCCGTGCGGACTGTGCGGAAGCATGGAATTTCGGCCCGCCCGTGACCGAATCAGTGACTGTGGAGGCTGCTGCCGCTGCTTTGGGACGGACTTGGCCGGCGATTCGCTTCCGTCCGAATCCGCCGCCGGATGCGCCGCACGAAGCCGGAGTTTTACGCCTGGACTGTTCGAAAGCGGCCGAACGGCTCGGCTGGCATTGCGTTTGGAACAGCGCTGTCTGTTTTGAGCGGACGGCCGCCTGGTATCGCGATTATTATACGGAGGGGCGGATCAATACCGCCGCCGATCTCGAATGCTATCTCAAAGATGCCGCAGCCGGAGGTTTGCCGTGGATCGGGTAAATGAACTCAAAGAGTCGATTTTGGCGCAGGTGGCGGAATATTACCGGCTGGTCCATGCGAAAGAGGAACCGTTTGACGAAGCCTCCTCCCGGGTGAATTACGCCGGGCGGGTATTCGACGAGCGCGAAATGATCAATCTGGCGGAAGCGTCGCTGGAATTCTGGTTGACCGCAGGCAAGTGGGCGGCCCGGTTTGAGAAAGGGCTGGCGGAATACCTCGGATGCCGCCACGCGCTGCTGGTGAATTCCGGGTCGTCGGCAAATCTGCTCGCATTAATGGCACTGACTTCGCCGCTGCTGGGCGAACGCCGCCTCCGCCGCGGCGATGAAGTCATCACGGTGGCGGCGGGGTTCCCGACCACAGTGGCGCCCGCGGTTCAATACGGAGCCGTTCCGGTATTTGTCGACACCGATCTTCAGGGCAATATTGATCCCGCACTGCTGGAGCAGGCGTTGTCGCCACGCACCCGGGCGGTGATGGCGGCCCATACACTCGGAAATCCATTCCGGGCGGATTTGGTCCGGGCATTTTGCGATCGTCACGGGTTGTGGCTGATCGAGGACAACTGCGACTCCCTCGGTTCCAAGCTTCAGGGACGGTTTACCGGTACGTTCGGGGACATCGGGACATCGAGTTTTTATCCGCCGCACCACCTGACCATGGGCGAGGGCGGGGCGGTTTACACTTCGGACGCGCTGTTGCGGAAAATCATGCTTTCCATGCGCGACTGGGGACGCGATTGCTGGTGCGAACCGGGATGCGACAACAGTTGCGGATGCCGCTTTTCCCGGCAGTTCGGCGAATTGCCGCCGGGGTATGACCATAAATATGTATACAGCCACTTCGGCTATAATCTGAAAGCGACCGACCTTCAGGCGGCCGTCGGCTGTGCGCAGCTGGAGAAATTGACGCAGTTCACCGCCCGGCGGCGGGAAAATTTCGACAGGCTTCGCGAAGGATTGCGGGATCTGGAGGAGTTCCTGATTCTGCCGGAGGCGGCGCCGGACAGCGAACCGTCCTGGTTTGGATTTCTGATGATGCTCCGGCACGGGAAGCGCAATGAATTTGCCCGCTGTCTGGAAGACAACCGGATTCAGACCCGGAACCTGTTTGGCGGCAACCTGACGCGGCAGCCCTGTTTCGGCGCATTGGAAAAAGGGCGCGAATACCGGATCGTCGGCGAATTGAAAAATACCGACCGGATTATGAACGACAGCCTGTGGGTCGGTGTTTATCCCGGTATGACTGCGCAGAAAATCGATTATATGATCCGGGTCATCCGGCGTTGCTTTTTGACCTGAATTTTCGGCGGACGGCAGAAGGCGGCAACGTACCGCTGAAAAGTTCTTTTATGTGATGATTGAAAAACAGGCTTATATCGGGGATAAATTATTTTTTTTACGAAATTTTCATTTTCCGAAACAAATATGCTTGCTTTTTTGTTGAAATTGAGTTATACTTTATATGTTCCTATATTTTAAGTATCTGTAAGGAAAGTAGTTTTTGAATTCGAAGTCTGTTCTTCAAGTCGCCGTCCGGCGCACATCCACAAGTCCTCACTTTTTCATAAAAGTCTTGGATATGCCACAGCGGGATTCCCAGATGATCGCAGTTTTTGCCTTCCGCCCTGATCTATCCGGTATTTCACCTGTGGAAAATAAAAAAACAGTTATGAGTCAATGGAAGGCGTAAACAAAGGGGATATCATGAATATCTACGTAGGAAACATGGCGTACTCAATGACCGAAGAAGACCTGAAAGGAATTTTCAGCGTTTATGGAACGGTTTCGAGTGCCCGTCTGGTCATGGACCGCGAAACCGGACGTGCCAAGGGATTTGGGTTTGTGGAAATGGACAACGACAACGAAGCCAGAGCTGCGATCGAAGCGATCAACGGCAGCAATCATGGCGGCCGTGACCTGAAGGTCAACGAAGCCCGCCCGCGTGAAGAACGTCCCCCGCGGCGCAATTTCGGCGGCGGCGGCGGTGGCGGCGGCGGTGGTCGTCGTTTCTAATCTCTGCGTGCAGAATGAAAACCCGTTCCGGAATTTCCGGCGCGGGTTTTTTGTTTTTATCCGGCCGCCCGGATTTCCGGAGGGCTGATCCCGGCAATGCTGCCGACGATTTCATCCGGGAAATAGGCGTATCTGGCCAGGTCTTCGCGCCATAACCGTTACAATGCAGGGCATGGAGCGGGCCGCCTTCGCCGATGACATAGGCGGAACCGTTCGGATTCCGGCGTTTCAGGTAACGGGCGGCGGTCATGGCGCAGGTGGAAATCTGTTTCTCGGTGATATTGAAACCGAGGCGATTCATCTTGTAGGCGGTGTCGCGGCGGGTCCGCTGGCTGTTGTTGGTGAAAAAGGTGAACGGGACCTGGTTCAGTACCAGTGAATTGATGAATTCCTGTGCTCCCGGTATGATTCCCTTGCCGCGATACACCACGCCGTCCATGTCGATCAGATAGCCTTTCATGAGTCCTCCTGTTGATTCAGGATGTTTGAAAATACAAAAGCAAGAATCATGCCAGAATTATTTCAGGGGGATGACGACGGGGTGTTTTACAAAATCATCGGAATGGCGGGCGTTTTTTTACAAATTCGGTAAAAATCCAGGATTCCGGAAATTGCCCGCCGCCATGCGGGACTGGTTTTCGCCGTTGCTGTTGGCTGTTTCCGCGGATGATCTCTTTTGTTGAATACTATCGGAAAAATATTCGTTATTAAAGTCTTGATTCCAACTTGAAAAAACCCGCGCGGGAGTGTACCTTACAACTTATTCAAAATAAGTGAAAATTGAGGTGCTCGAATATTATGTCAGAGTTGGAAAAAGATCTTGCCGCTGAAACAAATGAAGTGCATCATGGATATCAGGCCGATGCGATTACCGTTCTGGAGGGTCTGGAAGCTGTCCGGGTCCGTCCCAGTATGTACATCGGTGACACCGGAGTTCGCGGACTGCATCACCTTGTATACGAAGTCGTGGACAACAGTATTGACGAAGCGCTGGCTGGTTATGCAACCAATGTTCAGGTGATTATTCATGCCGACAACAGTGTTTCGGTCATCGACGACGGGCGCGGCATTCCGGTGGACCTCCACCCCAAAGAGAAAAAACCGGCTGTGGAAGTGGCTTTGACCGTGCTTCATGCCGGGGGGAAATTCAATAAAGACTCCTATAAAGTTTCCGGCGGGCTTCACGGGGTCGGGGTCTCCTGCGTGAACGCCTTGAGCGAATGGTTGATCGCGGACGTTTGCCGCGATGAGAAGTGTTACCGGATCCGTTTTTCGCGCGGCGTGACGACTAATCAGTTGGAAGTGGTCGGCGAAAGCGTCCGCACCGGAACCACCGTCCGTTTCAAGCCGGACAATCAGATTTTTTCCGATATCGTGTACCAGTGGGATATTCTGGTGAAACGTCTCCGCGAGCTTGCGTTCCTGAACCGCGGCATTACGATTTCGTTGAAAGACGAGCGTGATACGGATGACAGCGGTCCCCGTTTTGAAAAATTTCATTACGACGGCGGAATCATCGAATATGTACAATATCTGAACGCCAACATGCAGGTGCTGCAGAAAGTCATTTATTTCCACCGTGAAAAAGACGGCATCGACGTCGAGCTCGCCATGCAGTACAACGATGGCTTCAGCGAAAATATTTACAGCTATGCGAACAACATCAACACCATTGAGGGCGGTTCTCACTTGACCGGATTCCAGGCGGCGTTGACTCGTACGATCAATAATTATGCCAAAAATGAACTTAAAAATGATAAAAGCGTCACCGCGACGGACACCCGTGAGGGATTGACCGCCGTCATCAGCGTCAAAATTCCCGAGCCGCAGTTCGAAGGGCAGACCAAGACCAAGCTGGGCAACAGCGAAGTTCGCGGCATCGTCGAATCGGTGGTGAATGACGGCTTGAGCGAATTCCTGCATGAAAACCCGGCCGTGGCCAAAGACGTGGTCATGAAGTCCATGACTGCCGCCCGCGCTCGTGAAGCCGCCAAAAAAGCCCGCGAACTGGTTCAGCGCAAAGGCGCTCTCGACAGCTTTTCATTGCCGGGCAAGCTGGCGGACTGTTCCTCCCGCGACCCCGAACAGTGCGAACTGTACATCGTCGAAGGGGATTCGGCCGGCGGCTCCGCGAAACAGGGGCGCGACAGCGGATTCCAGGCGATTTTGCCGATTCGCGGTAAGCTGCTGAATGTGGAAAAAGCCCGCCTCGACAAGGTGCTTGAAAACAAGGAAATCCAGTCGTTGATCGCGGCGATCGGCTGCGGCGTGGGCAACCAGCGCGGCGAGGGCGAGGAAAATGGCAGCGGAGTCGATGTCTCTAAGGCGCGTTATCACCGCATTGTCATTATGACAGACGCCGACGTTGACGGTTCGCACATCCGGACGCTGTTGCTGACGTTCTTCTACCGCCAGATGAAACCGCTGATTGAAACCGGTTATATCTACATCGCGAACCCGCCGCTTTTCAAGGTGCGCCGTCGTAAGGTCGAACGTTATATCGATACCGAAGACCAGCTCGACACCTACCTGACCGGGCTGGGTTGCGAAGAAGTTGAAGTTCGCGGCGTCAGCGGCAGATGTTTCACCAGAGAGGAAGTGCTGGTCCTGATCAATCTTTTCAAGCGGATTGTCCATGTCGGCACCAACCTTGGCCGTATCGGCGTTGACCGCGAAGAATATTTCGCTTCCTGCCGTGACGGCCAATTTCCGATGGCCAAGCTCAATATCCGCGAAAATGACGGTACCGTCAGTGAGCGTTATGTCTTCAGTGAAGAAGAGCAGGAAGCAGTCGTTGAGGAAACCCTCCAGCGACTGGCACTGCCGGTCGACGGACAGGAAGAACAGGCTCCGGTTGAAAACGGGGAAGCAAATGCCGAATTGCATGTGGAACCCCATATGTCTTCGGCGATTGACCTGATCAATATTTTCGAAGCCAAGAATTGCGAAAATATTCTGGCTGAACTCCAGGCGATGGACGCCGGCGTTACGGTTCAAAATATTTTCCACAGCGACGAACCGGTGTTCCGGGTGATTGTTCAGGAAGATGAAAACAATGTGAATTCATTGAATGATCTTTTCGAAGCCATCAAGAAGAGCGGGCGCCAGGGAATGTACATTCAACGTTACAAAGGTCTTGGTGAAATGAATGCCGAGCAGCTCTGGGAAACCACAATGGATCCTTCGACCCGCAAAATGATCCGGGTGACGATGGAAGACGCGGTTCAAGCTGAACGGATGTTTACTCTCTTGATGGGCGATGTGGTGGAGCCGCGCCGCGATTATATTGAAAAATACGCAGCAACTGTAAAAGATTTGGATATTTAATTTTTGGAGAAAACTATGGCGGAAGCAAAGCAGGACAAGGCGCTCGAAAATAAGAACAAAAATCTCGAAATCGCCATCAGTCAGATTGAAAAAGAATTCGGCAAAGGCTCGATCATGCGCCTTGGCGATGCGAGCGGAAGTACCGATGTGCCGACCATCAGCACCGGTTCGCTGGCTTTGGATATTGCATTGGGGTGCGGCGGTCTGCCGCGCGGCCGAATCGTTGAAATTTTCGGACCGGAATCTTCCGGCAAAACCACCGTGTGTCTGCATGTGATTGCCAACGCCCAGAAAGCGGGCGGCACCTGCGCGATCATCGACGCCGAACATGCGATCGACCCTACCTATGCTAAAAAAATCGGCGTCGATGTGGACAGTCTGCTGGTTACCCAGCCGGACTGCGGCGAAGACGCTCTGAATATTGTCGATACCCTGGTTCGCAGCAATGCGGTGGACGTGCTGGTGATTGACTCGGTGGCGGCATTGGTTCCGCGTGCTGAAATAGACGGTTCGATGGGGGATTCCCACATGGGACTCCAGGCCCGTCTGATGTCGCAGGCATTGCGCAAACTGACCGGCGCGGCCAGCCGCAGCCGTACCTGTATCATGTTCACCAACCAGATTCGTGAAAAGATCGGCGTGATGTTCGGTAATCCCGAAACCACCACCGGCGGTAACGCCCTGAAGTTTTATGCATCGATCCGGATGGATATCCGCAAAATCGGCGCGATCAAAGACCCTGCCGGCGAAATCATCGGCAACCGTACCCGCGTCAAAGTGATCAAGAATAAAATGGCGCCGCCTTTCAAGGTTGCGGAATTTGATATTAACTACGCCGAAGGCATTTCCCGCTCCGGCTCGATCCTTGATGTCGCTACGGATATGGGGATTCTGGAAAAACGCGGTTCGTGGTTCTCGCTGGATGGCGAACAGCTCGGACAGGGACGCGAACAGACCAAGGCCTTGATCGCCGCAAATCCCGAAGTGGAAGAAAAACTCCTGGTCAAAATCAGGGAAAAGCTCGGTAGCGGGGAAGCGAAGCCGGGAAGCGCATCCGAGGAATAACCTTTCGGTATGAGGTCGGACGTTTTGTTGAGCTTTGTCAGAGAACAGGTCTGTTTCCGGCAGATCATCCTGAACGGGATGGTTGCCGGATTGGTTTTCTCTTGTCTGTTGCATTTGCGCGCTGATGAATACAGCGCTCCGCCGTCGCGCCTGAATCATTCCGAATTGGGAAATGAAGCCTATAAGGCCGGCAATTATGAACAGGCGATTGCTTTTTTCAGCAAAGCCAAGGCGGAAGCGGAGGATCACTCCGACCTCCAGAACGCGTATGAACAATTGATTGCCGCCTACCTGAAAGCCCTGCAGATCAGCGAAGCCCGCCGTGAATTGACGGAATACGAACAAAAAATGCCGTCGGCCGGAATTGGACGCAAAACCATCTACAAAGCGGATTTGTTGCTGCTGGAACGGAAATACGCTGACGCTGAAAAAATTCTTGAACGCATGATGAGTGACGGCGCGATCTCCGGTCAGCTTTATTTTCATCTGCTTTCGAATCTCGGCTATGCCCAGCGGATGCAGGATAAATGGGACGCGGCGGCGGAAACTTACCGGATGTTGAGGCAGGTGGGCAGCGACGGTGAATGGGAATTTCCCGCATTCGTCAATCATGTCCTCTGCCTGATTGAGTTGGAGAAATTCAAGGATGCGGAGAAGCTGCTGGAAGAAGGGAACCGTTACCGGGGCGAAAAAGATTATTATCAAGTGGGGATCCTCCGTCTTTACCGGTTGACAAAAGAGAAAAAATTTGATGAAGCGCGGCAGTATTACCAGACTTTACGGGAAACGCTGAGCAGCGGCAACGATTCGTTGCTTTATAATATCCAGATGACCGTCGCTCAATATTTCATGAAGCAGAAACAGCCGGACCGTGCGGTGGCTTTTTTGCAGGATGCCCGTCGCTCGGCGCCGTCCGCTTCGGATCGGCGGGTGGCGATGCGCAATTTGATTAACGCTTATTATGAGATCGAGGATGGGCGCAGTGCCGCCGAAACAGCCCGCGAATACCTGGAATTTTACCCGAATGCGCCGGACGCGACCGAAGTCCGGATGAAGGTCTCCGGCCTTTACGCCGGGCTCAAGGAATACGAGGAAGCCCGCAAAATTCTGGAAGAGGTGATTACCGATGAGAAATTGCCGATGTCGCACCGCCTGGCGGCGGCGAAACAGGCGGCGGCCATCTGTGAATCACAGCGGGATTTCATTACCGCTGCTGCGTTGTTGGAATTTGTCCGGAAAAACGGCGAAACCGTGGACCAGCGCGAAGAAGGCAGCCATCTTCTCGGGATGATCTATTTGAAAAGCCTGAATTATCAGGAGGCATTGAGCGTGTTTTCCCGTTCGGCCCGGGTCAAAAGCGTCTGGCAGGGGCCTTGTATGCTCGGAATGATCAAGGCGCAGGTCGAGTTGAAGAATTACGAGGCGGCGCTGGAAACGGCGGACCGGTTGATTCGTGAGATCAAATCGGGAGACGCGGTTGAAAAGGCGATGTACTACCGCGGTCATATTTTGAAAATGATGGAGCGTAAAAAAGAGGCCGCGTTGGCATTTCGTCAATTGGCTGAACAGTATCCTTCCGGTGAGTTTGCGGCAAATGCGTTGTACGAGGCAGGAAATCTTTTTTACGACCTGCGGGAATATCAAGAGGCGGTTGGCGCGTTTGATCTGCTGCTGAAAACGGATTCCGGGTACAAGAATCTTCCGTCGGCTCTTTACCGGTCGGTTTATGCGAATTTCTTCGCCGGGCGGATTGACGAGGCGATCCGGCAGGTGGGCGTGCTGAAAGAAAAATATCCGCAGAATGAAGCCGCTTCCGCCGCATTGTTCTGGCAGGTGGATTATCTGCGCAATTCCGAGCAGTTGGGCGAGGCGGCGAAATTGCTCGAAGAGATGGGAACACTTTACAAAGAAGACCGGGATCTGTTGGCGAGGATCGTGATTGACCGCGCCATTGTAGCCGGAAAACAGGGGAAATACGCGGATGCGCTGACGCTGCTGGATGATTTCGCTACCCGTTTTGTCAATGACCGGCGGATGGGGGAGGTGCTGTTCCTCGGCGGCGACCTGGCCTCGTCCAACGGCGAATACGAGAGGGCGGCCCAGCTGTATGCGCGCTGTGAACAGTTGCGCCCGGATTCGGAGCTGGCGCGGGCTGCCCGGGGACGGGTGGCCGACTGCCGGTTTTCGCTGTTCGGCAAGACCGGCGATACGAAGCATCTTCAATCTGCCCGCGAAGCCTACGCCGGTTTGCTGACGGATGAAAAGCTGGGGCATGACGCATACAATCAGACCCTTTATAAATTGGCCGTGTGCGAAGATCGCATGTATCAGGAAGACCAGGCCCTGCTGCATTTTAATGAAGTGATTTTCCGTTATCAACTGGCCTTGAAGCGTGGCTTGAAGCCGGATCCGGTCTGGGCGGTGAAAGCCGGTTACGCGGCCACCCGGATGCTGATTCGGCGTAATACGCCGGAGGACGCGGCGGCGGCGTTGAAGATTTTTGAACAGTTGCGGGAGCTGAAACTGGAAACGATTCCGGAAGAATTCAGCAATACCATATTGAATTTGAAGGCAAAATATAAATTATAAGGTCGGAGGCGAGGAAATGCTTTTTATACAGATTATGAAGGACGGCGGTCCGTTGATGTGGATTATTTTCGGGTGCAGTTTGCTGGCGATGTTCCTTTTTCTGGAAAAATGGTTTCAATTTCACCGCGACCAGGTGAATGTCAGCGAGCTGGTCCGCGGCCTGATCAATGTTTTGCGCCGCAACGGTTATATCGAGGCCATCAGCCTGTGCGACAATACGCCGGGGCCGGCGGCGCGGATTCTGACGGCGGCGATTCTGGCCCGCGAACAGGGGGAAGACCTCGGTGAAGTCAAACAGGCCATCATGGACGCGAATCTGGTGGAAGTGCCGAAATTAGAGCGGCATTTAAACCTGTTGCTGACGATCGGTTTCATTTCGCCGTTGCTGGGGATGCTCGGTACGGTGCTGGGGATCATGAGGGCGTTTCAGACGATTCACGCCAAGACGGACTATCTTTCGGCGGCGGACCTTTCCGGGGATATCAGCATGGCGCTGGTGACGATGGTCGGGGGGCTTTGCCTTTCGATTCCCTGTTACGTGGCTTATAACTACCTGACGTCGCGGGTGGTTTCCATGACGCAGGATATGGAAAAGGCGGCATCGGACATCATTCACTTTTTCAAGAACCATGAGCGCGAACAGCCCGGGGCTGAAAAATGAAAGACCTGTTCAGTCAGAGTTTTAAAACAAAGCTGAAAATTGTCGGCGCCCGGCCTGACATGACGCCGTTGATCGGACTGTTTTTTGTCCTGTTGCTGTTTTTTATGCTGGGCAGTTCGTTTGTCCAGGTATCCGGGCTGAAAGTGGAGCTGCCCGAAGTGGGGGCTCCCAGCGTGATCGGGGTGGAAAAATACGTGATCACGGTGGCGAACACAACGGGCGGAGTGGAGATCAGCTTTAACGACCGCTTGGTCAATATGGATAACCTGCGGCAGGAATTGATCATGGTTTCCACGTATTCGCGGCTCGGGACCGTGGTGGTCGCGGCCGATAAAAATGTATCGTATGATGTGATTGCCAAAATTATCTCGATGGCCGAGCGGGCCCGGCTGACGGTGGTGCTGCTGACCCTGCCGCCGCGCGAACAGCGGGAAACGGTTTTTGAACAGCAATAGCGGGCGGGGTTATGAGTCCACAGGAGACATGCAGAAAAAGTTGCCGCAAAATCGTTGTCGCGGCGTTGGTCACCACTCTGGCGGTGAACCTGCTTCTGTTGCTGTTGTTTGACTATGCGCCGCCGCCGCCTTTGAAAGTTCCGGTGAAGCCTTTCCGTACCATGATGTTGGACTTGAGTTCGCCGCAACGGCATTGGCATCACGAGGTGAACGATTGGATTTTGTACCAGAACCCGTCGCTGATGTCGCGTCCGGACTACCGTTTCGGCTACAGCCGGGTCGCACAGATGCCGTCGTACCGGGCGGTGTTGCCCGCCTTGCAAGTGGAACCGCCGGATTTGATTGTCAGAATGGCGATTCGTCCGTTTGAAATGCTGCCTGCCGGCGTGTATCCGCATGGACGAGCTGGCGGCGTGGAACTGCAGGGGCTCAGGACCATCGATCCTCGCTCAATCAATACGGTGTATCCGCAGACGGAGCCGCTCTCCTATCCATTGGTGGTCGCGGACGGAAGACCGTTGCGGAAAATCCGGTTTGAAGCGGTGAACGTGCCGCCGAACAGCAAGCCCACCCGGTTGCTCATGAATGTGGAAGCCCCTGGAATGTTGCCGCGTGTCGTGGTGACGGGTTCCAGTGGCGATGCGGCGCTGGACCGGGAAGCGGTCCGGGTACTTTTGGAACATGCCGGGCAGGCGTCGCCGGATGCGAACAGTTCGCATGAGTTGATTGTTTACTGGCGGAAAGACGGAGGCGCATCATGATCGGAATCGATTTTTATGGGGGATTTGTCCTGTACCTCGGTATTTGGCTGGTTACGATCTTCATTTTGTGGATACGGGAACTGCGGCGGCTGCGTCTTTACGATTTGAAAGTCGGCAAAAATGAGCTGTGCAAATGCAGCAATTGCCATTATAACTTTCTGATGAACAACAACTCCAATATCTCCAGGTGCCCGCGCTGTAACGCCATGTGCATCTTGCGCAAACGTCGCTGACCGGCAAGGAGGAGGAAACAGGATGAACCGGAATTTTTATTTGAATATCGTCGCTACTTTGATCCTGCTGATTTTGATTTTTTTCGGGGTGGTGATGGTCGGTGTGTTCGATCGGATGCGCTTCGAACAGGAAGCGAACCGTCGCGTTATTGCAGAGTTGACGGAGGCTGTCCGCAATATCCGGTCGGTCCCGGCGGGTGAGGCCCGCGGTGAAGCCGCTTCGGTGGTAAATACGGGGGCTCCGGCGGCGAACCGTGAATTTTTCGAACCCGACGCGACTCCGGGCGACCGGATCATCTATGTGTCGGCGGCCGATACCGGCAACATGAACTACTTGATTACCAACGAAGCCACCTTGGGCGAATTTTACGGAATCTGTAATTCGTCGCCGGCGGCAAGGAACCTTGCAAACCCGGACGTGTTTGAACCGTTGATGGCGGAAAGCTGGAAACTTTCGGAAGACAAACTCACGTATACGATTAAACTGCGCAAGGGGATTTTGTGGCATGATTTCACCGATCCGGTCACCGGCAAGGAATGGCGCGATGTCGAGGTGACGGCGCATGATTTTAAATTTTATTACGATGTGGTCATGAATCCTCAGACGAACTGCGCGCCGCTCCGGGGCAGCCTGATGGATATTCAGGATATCGAAGTCATCAATGATTACGAATTCAAGGTGGTCTGGAAGAAAAAATATTTTCGTTCCGAGTTGATTACGCTTGGGCTCGGACCGTTGCCGCGACACCTGTACCATGCCTACGAGGGGCCATTCGACCCGCTCAAGTTCAATGATGACCATCAACGCAATCGGATTATCGTCGGCTGCGGTCCGTACCGCTTTGTACGCTGGGACAAGGACGCCCGGGTGGTATTTACCCGCTGGGAGAAATATTTCGGCAACGAACTTGGCATCGGCCCGCCGGTCAAGAATATCGTTTATGAAATCATTAAAATGGCCAATACTCGTTTTCAGGCCCTGCTCGGCGGAAATATCGACTGGATGGGATTGACGCCCGAACAGTGGATCACCCGTACCAATGTGCCGCAGTTTCAGAAAGGCGGGACGCTGGATAAATACCAGACCGGAGGCCAGTCCTATTCCTATATTGGCTACAACCTGAGAAAGCCGCTGTTCCAGGATCGCCGGGTGCGGCAGGCGCTGACTATGCTGGTGAATCGCGAACGGATTTTGAAGGATATTTATTACGGACTGGGGCGGATTGCTATCGGGCCGTTTTATCATGACAGCCCCTACTATGACAAAGGGCTTGAGCCGTGGCCGTTCGACCCGCAGAAAGCGAAGCAACTGCTGGCCGAGGCCGGATGGCGCGACACGGATGGCGACGGCGTGTTGGACAAAGATGGCGTGAAATTTGAATTCACGATGATGGAGATCGCCAACAGCCCGACCCAGACCCGAATGTTTCCGATTATTAAAGAGGATTTTGCCAAAGCCGGGATCGATATGAAAATCCAGACGTTCGAATGGTCGGTTTACATCCAACGGCTGGACCAGCGCAACTACGAGGCCTGTTCGTTGGCCTGGAGCATGCCTTATGATCCGGACCAATATCAGGTCTGGCATTCGGATTCGGACGGTTCCGGCGGGAGCAATCATATCGGTTTTCGGAATCCGGAAGCCGACCGGTTGATCGAAGCAATTCGGGTGGAGTTCGACGTAAAGAAACGGATTGAACTGGCGCATCAGTTCCAACGCCTGTTGCATGAGGAAC
Source organism: Lentisphaeria bacterium UBA5247 (assembly GCA_002408885.1). GTDB lineage: Bacteria > Verrucomicrobiota > Lentisphaeria > Victivallales > Victivallaceae > UBA5239. Next base: position 36,650 of record DHTZ01000017.1, read on the forward strand.
AGCCGTATACCTTTTTGTTTGCGGCGGATCGGCTGGAAGCGATTTCCGGCCGCTATCGGAACGTGCGGGTATTTCCGCTCGGTATTCCTGCGGAAATCATCTGGACCCCCCGGGCCCAACAATTGACAATACCATAAAACAAGGATAAAAATATGATCAGAGTAGTGATTATCGGGGCCGCCGGGCGCATGGGGCGCAGGCTGGTGGCGAATGTGATGGAAGCCGAAGATATGACCCTTACCGGGGCGATTGAAGCGCCGGGCAATCCGTTGCTCGGGCAGGACGCCGGCAGCGTGGCCGGGTGCAGCGTGGCCGGGGTGGCGATTACCGACGATCTGAAACAGGCGGTCGGCAATGCCGATGCCGTGATCAATTTCAGCCTTGGCAAAGTGGTGGAAGATGCCGCGACTGCCGCCGCCGCCGGATGCACCTCCATTATCGGCACCACTGCCCTGACCGGAGATGAAAAGGTTGCTCTGAACCAATTGGCCGCCGACGGCGCCCGAATCGTTTTTGCCCCGAACATGAGCGTGGGCGTGAATCTGCTTTTCCACCTCTGCCGCCAGGCCGCAACCATTCTCGGCGATGATTATGACATCGAAATTGTGGAAATGCACCACAACCAGAAAAAAGACGCGCCCAGCGGCACCGCCGTGCGTTTGGCCGAGATTGCTGCGGACGCCCGCGGGCTTTCCTATGCCGATGATGTCCGGCATGGACGCGAGGGCATGGTCGGCGCCCGTACGAAGCGCGAAATCGGTATGCACGCGCTGCGCGGCGGCGATGTGGTGGGGGATCATACCGTCATGTTCTCCACCGGCGGCGAACGGGTGGAGTTGACCCACAAGGCCTCCAGCCGCGACACCTTTGCCAAGGGAGCGTTGAGGGCGGTCCGTTTCCTGTCCGGGGTGAAACCCGGTCTGTATGACATGCAGGATGTCCTCGGACTGAAATAACGGTATGTCGAAATTGCGTTTCGGGCGTTACGATTACGGCGCCTTCCTGACCTTTTTCTGTTACGCGGCCTGTTCATTGGTGGTGCCGATTGCGCTGGTACAGGTGGCGTCGGACTTGCATTTCACGCTGGGCGAGGGAGGAATGGGGGCGGGGGGCGCGTTGCACATGGGGCGAAGCATCGCCCTGGTGGCGGCCATCGTGATCTGCGGATTTGCCTCGGGCCGATGGGGCAACTGCAAGTCGATCGGCTATTCGCTGGTGTTCATGATCGCGGGCATGTTGTTGAGCGCGTTTTCACCGACTTACGCGGTGCTGTTCCTGGCGTTGCTGGTGGCCGGTTTCGGCGAAGGCATCGTCGAGGGGCTGGCGACGCCGCTGGTACAGGACCTCCATCAAGAAGAGCCGGGGCGCTATATCAATTTCAGCCACGGCTTCTGGTCGGTCGGGGTGGTGGTGACGGTGCTGGCGGCGGGATATCTGCTTCTGCACGGCGTTTCCTGGCGGTGGCTGATGGTTGGGATCGCCGTACTGACCATGGTGCCGATGCTGATTCTGCTGCTGCCCAGTCGCAAATATGAACTGCATCCGGACCGGAACAACCGCCAGAGTTGGGGGGAAGTCTGTCGGAATGCAGGAACTATCTTAAAAATGCCGTATTTCTGGCTGTTTTTTGCCGCGATGTTTCTGGCCGGCGGCGGGGAATTCTGCCTGACGTTCTGGCTGGCCGCCTATGTGCAGGAAGTGTATGGGCAGACGCCGATGACCGGCGGGATCGCCACCGCGTGTTTCGCCGGGGGCATGATCTTCGGACGGACCGGTTGGGGCGTATTGATCCGCCAACAGCATCTGGGGATGCTGATCATCGTTTCGGCATTTGTTGGAACGGTGGTGACGGCGGTGTTTCCGTTATTCGACACCATGTGGATTCTCTATATTCTCCTGGTTGTCGCGGGGGTGGCGGCGGGCCCCTTCTGGCCGAGCGTCCAGAGCTATTGCGTAGAACGGATTCCGCAGGCGGATACGACCATGCTGTTTATCCTGCTTTCTTGTGCCGGGGTGCCCGGATGCGGTGTATTCACGTGGTTGATGGGGATTTTCGGGGACCGCTTTGGATTGCAGGTATCGATTTACCTGATTCCAGCCTGTTTCCTGGGGCTTGGCTTCCTGATTCTCGGTGACTACTTTTACTGCCGCCGTCGGAAGATATCCGCGTAATCAATCCACCAGCGACAGCGAAATCCGCTTGCGGGCGCGGTCCACTTCCAACACGGTGACCGTCAATTGATCGTGCACGGAAACCACTTCGTGCGGGTCCTTGATGAAGCGGTCCGCGAGTTTGCTGATGTGAATCAGCCCGTCCTGATGAACTCCGATATCGACAAACGCGCCGAACGCGGTGACGTTGGTGACGATCCCCGGCAGCTTCATGCCCGGCTTCAGGTCGTCCGGCGTATGAACGCCGTCGGCGAACGAAAATGCCTTGAATTCGGGCCGCGGGTCGCGCCCGGGCCGTGCCAGTTCGTTCAAAATGTCCTGGACGGTCGGCAGGCCGACGTTGTCCGAAACGTATTTTTTCGGATCAACCGGACGGTTTTTCAGTTCGTTAACGTCGCATTGTTCACGGGCGGCAATGGAGCGCACCAACTCGTAGCGTTCGGGGTGGATGGCGCTGGCGTCCAGCGGGTTGACGGCGTTGCGGATGCGCAGGAATCCGGCGCATTGTTCGAAAGTCTTCGGCCCGAGCCCCTTGACCTTGGCGAGTTCCGCGCGGCTCTTGAAAGAACCTTTTTGATTGCGGTGTTCGACGATGTTTTCGGCGAGTTTGCGGCTCAACCCGGAAACGTAGGTCAGAAGCTCCACTCCGGCGCTGTTGAGTTCCACGCCGACGTGGTTGACGCAGTTGACGACAACGTCATCCAGCGCTTTTTTCAATGCATCCTGGTTGACGTCATGCTGGTATTGCCCGACGCCGATGGATTTCGGGTCAATTTTGATCAATTCCGATAATGGGTCCTGTAAGCGGCGCCCGATCGATACCGCGCCGCGCACCGTCAAATCGAGGTCCGGGAATTCCCGCCGCGCGCTTTCGCCGGCGGAATAAATGGACGCCCCGCTTTCGTTGACGCTGATGACCGGGAGTTTGAAGTCGCCTGATTGGAAAAACGCTTCGGTTTCGCGTCCGGCGGTACCATTACCGACCGCGACTGCTTCCGGGTGATGCTTGTCGATTAATTTCCGGATGGCGGCGGTTGCCGCGGGGTGGTTTTCCGGGAAAATGACGGTGTGTTCCAGCAATTTGCCGTTTTCATCGAGCGCCACGGTCTTGCAACCGGTACGGAAACCGGGGTCTACAGCGATCAGGCGTTTCTGGCCGAACGGCGCTTCCATCAGCAATTTGTGCAGATTGGCGGCGAACACCGCAATTGCTTTTTCGTCGGCGTCGGCGCGGAGCCGGTTCTGGGCTTCGTTTTCCAGCGACGGCATCAGCAGCCGGGTGTAGGAATCTTCGATGGCGGCGGCCAGGCGGTGCGTGTATTGGAACGAACGGTTGCGGATCACCCGGCGTTCGAGCAGGCGCAGCGCGTCTTCTTTGTCGGGGCGCAACTGCATGGTCAGAAAACCTTGTTCATTGCCGCGCATGACTGCCAGGGCGCGGTGCGAAGGAACCCGGTGCAATGGTTCGGCATAGTCGAAATAGTCACGGAAAACGGCGGCCCCCTCGCTCTCCGCCTTGCTTTTCACCGCTTTGGCGCAGAAAACGGCACGGCGCTGGAACAGTTCGCGCAGTTCGCGCCGGATGTCGGAGTTTTCGCTGATCTCCTCGGCGCAGATGTCGAGCGCGCCGTTCATGGCTTCTTCGGCATCGTTGACGCCTTTGGCGGGGTCGATGAACTTTTTCAGGTCGATGAAGCCGTCACGCTGGGCCATCAGGAAACGCGCCAGCGGTTCGAGCCCTTTTTCGCGGGCGGCGGCGGCGCGGGTTTTGCGCTTCGGTTTGTATGGCAGGTAAAGGTCTTCCAGTTCGTTCAGGTCGTATACCGCGTCAAGCTGCTGTCGGAGTTCCGGTGTCAGCAGTTCGCGTTCTTCCAGTGAGGCGAGCATGTTTTCGCGGCGCTTGTGAAGTTTCTCGAGTGCTTCGAAGCTGTCGCGGAGTTTCAGCAGTACGACTTCGTCCATACCGCCGGTCATTTCTTTGCGGTAACGCGCGACGAACGGGACAGTGGCGCCTTCGGCGAAGAGGGCGTGAACGGTTTTGATTTTGGCGGAAGTCAGGCCGAGTTGAGCGGCCAGATATTGGAAATCGCGCTCGTTCATGCCTGATTCCGCTTCATTTCCTGAAGATAGTCGATGGTCTTTTCGCGGCAGCTCTGGAGCTGCTCGCAGATGATGTCGATGTTCGCTATCGCATTCCGGCGGGAAACGGTGATCGAACGGAGCAGTCCGACCAGAGCGTTGATGTCATGAAGGATACGCTTCAATAAACTGATTTTCAGCCCGGGCATATTGTCTTCGGTATTGACCATATCAACCGTGCGCGAGATCAGCTTGCCGAACAGGCAGGTGACCGAAAGCCCGCGGCGGAACATGGCCGCATCCAGTTGCGAGGCCAGCACGGAGTTCCACCGCAGCGAAATCATCACGGCCTGTTCATACAGGTCGGCTCCGCGGCGGCTCCGCCATTCGGCGCTGGACAGTCCTTCGTCATCGTCGTCGAAGTCGAACAGGAAGCTGTCGGCTTTGGTGGGAACGAGATCCGGCATGCCCATCAATTTTTTCATGATGTAGTCTTCTTCTCCGGGCAGGTCGATACAATCCGGCAGTTCCTGGAAGTAGCGGCTGATCCGCTTCTCATCCTGCCTGATCTCGTTTTCCCATTGGAATTCGTTCCAATCGTTGTGATTGTAATGGTTGTTTGCCATGTCGATCAGTCGTCTTGTCCTTTTGCGTTTTTTTTCACTTTGGGCGCGGCCTTCTTGACCGGAGCCTTTTTAGCAACCGTTTTTTCTGTAACCGTCTTTTTATCTTCGGTTTTTTGCCTCTTCTGCACTTTGTG
>DHTZ01000052.1 GCA_002408885.1 Lentisphaeria bacterium UBA5247
CTCTTATTTCGCACGAGTCATTGTATGTTACGGCGTCACTTCCCGGCGCAGGATCTCGAAAAACGGTTCCGCGGCATATGCCTCCCGCCACGGCGTATGCCCGCAACGCTCCAGCAGATGATACCGGAACGGAATGCCGTGTTCAGCCAGCACCGTGCTGACGCCATCCGCCGGATGGGAGTCATAATCCCCGTGAATAACCGTCACCGGAACGTCAAGGCGGCTGAAAATCCGTTCCAGTTCGCCGGTTCGCCGCATCCGGGCGGCTTCGCCCCAGACATCCCGGAACATCTTCACATCGTATCGCGACGCTTTTTCCGGAACCGCCGGGGCGAGACAGAACGTATCGGCTTTTTCGCAAATCGCCCCCAGTTGACCGAGCAGGGCATCGCATTCGTCTTCGGCGCAGGCGCCCAGCCGGGCGGCCAGCCGGGCGAATTCGGCGGCGTCCTCCGGCGAAAAACGGGACCGCCGCACCGCATCGACGTCATACCCCGCCCGCAGCGGACCGCCGCCGACCAGAATCAGGCGCTCGACCTTTTCCCGATACGCTCCGGCGACCAGCGCCGCCAGCCACGCGCCCCAGGAATGCCCGATCAGCACCACCGGGCCCGCAAACCCGGCGGCGTCGATCTGCGCCGCCAGTTCGTCCCGCAGTTCCGCCACGGAATACCGGGACTGCCACGGTTCCAGAACCCGGATTCCCTCCAGTCCGGCGAGCCCTGCCGCCAAACCGGCGGCGCTACCGATCCCGCCGGGGCCGCCGTGTACCACGACGACTCCACGCTCATCGGCCGATTTGCCTGTATCTTTTCTCATAACCTCAAATATAAGTCGCCAAACCGGATTTTCAAACGAAAAATATTTGATCAAAACTTCATCCCCATCATTTGCAAAGATTATTTTTAGCTCTATATTATACCTGCAAACAATCAGGTACAATTATGAGAACACCGCAAAAGAGTCTGGAACTCTACGAAATCCTGAAAAACAGAATCAGGACCGGCGACCTCCCCGCCGGAACCCTGCTGCCCCGGGAAACCGAACAGGCCGAAGAATTCGGCGTGGCGCGCGGCACTCTCCGCACGGCGCTGCGGAACTTGGAGGAGGAAGGGCTGATCCACCGCGTCCGAGGGCAGGGAACCTTTGTCGCGGACGTGAACAAACCGCTGACCGTCACCTACCTGCTGCCCTGCGCCGACTATGCTTCCGCCAGCGGCATATCCAGTCACCGTACGCACAGCGAAATGATTTTCGGGCTGATGCAGGAAGCCGTCAAATACAATTGCAAGATCGAAGCCATCCCCCTCACCCCCGACAACAACCCGCAGCACATCAACTGGAAACTGCTGGAACACCTGAACTCGGACAGCCGGGTAATCGTCGTCGGCAGCTGGTTTCGGGAGATCTTTCCATTGCTGGAGGAACGCGGCTGCCGGGTGGCACTGATCCTGCGCGAACACGAAAATCTCCATCCATCCGTTCCCAACTGGCAGGTCTGGCAGATGAATGACCGCGAACGGCTTAATATCCTGAAACAATACCTGACCGGCCGCCATTGCCGGGATATCGCCCGGACCCAATCGTCCGATACCTCTTCCGCCGGGCATATCGAAGGAGTCCGGGAGTTGAAGTGCGAAAGCGACATCGCCCGGCTCCGCGAAGCCGTATCCGACGGCGGGTTCGACGCCCTGATCCTGGACAGCGCGATCATCAATGGAATCGACAACCGCCTCACCATTCAACAGAATTTTGCGCTGCCGGACAACCTCGAAGTGGTGCTGGCCGACCGTAACTGTTTCGACGAAGCCATCATCCGCCAGAACGCCTCCGCCTTTTTCCCCTATCAGGAAACCGCCCGTCAAATGCTGGCGGCCCTTGCCGCCGGGCGCTATCAACCGTTCCTTCGCCAGATCAACCCCAAATTTCAAGGGAAACAAATATGAACAACGTCGAAAAACTGCTATCCGTGCTGGAATCGGGCGCCATCCGGTTCCGCCCGTTCGCCGTCACCGCCGCGGGCAAGATTACGCCTCATGAAATCCGTGAAACCGCCGGTACGGATTACGTCAGGGTCCACTGCCTCTACCGCGAAGGCTTCAGCGAGGATTTCCACCTCCGTGTAAAAGGCGATGAAATCACCTGCCGCCGTTATTTCCGTAACGACTCCGAACATCCCTGCCAACTGGTCGAACTGGGGCTCGAATTGACCGGAATCGCGTTCGGCGCCTCCTCCTCCGACGATTATTTTTATCACAACGAAAACCCGCGCATCTACGAACGGATGACCTTCCCGGTCGATTACAGCCGTTCGGCGGGCGACGCCGGCGACAGCGGCTTCGACGCTCAAGCGGGCAACCGCTGGGCGGACCCCGGCGTGGTCTGCGACCGCATCGGACGCTCCCCGTACCAGCCGTTCCCGGCGATCCTGCTCGGCAATTATCAACACGCCCGCGGGCTGGTTCACGGCACCCTGAGCCAGAAAGTCTTTTACCACAACTACCTGGTTTCCCATGAAAACGGAACCGTGAAACTGGAAATTTTTTCCGGTTTCAAAGCCATCGCCCACCTGAACCTTGCTCCCGGTCAAGCGCTGGCGGACGACTGGTATCTCGGCGCCACCGGCGACGCCGACGACCTCGAAAAAATCTTCGAACGCTATACCGCCGAACTCCGCAAGCACCTGCCCCCGCTCTACGGCGCGACCCCGATCAACCGCGAGTCGCTGGTCTGGGGCTCCTGGAACGACGGTTTGTACCGGAACATTCACGAAGACCAGCTCCTCCGGGAAGCGGAATTCCTGAGCCGCAACTATCCTACCGTCAAATGGCTCCAGGTGGACGACGGCTACGCCGAGGGTTCCACCCGCCTGAACATCGCTCACGGCCTGGGCGCGCCTTACGAAGCGGATGCGGGCACCGACCGCAACAAATTTCCCCGCGGCCTGAAAGATTTCGCCGACAAGGTCCGGGAATACGGCATCCGCCCGGCCGTGTGGATCGGCGGCTTCTGTCCGAAAGACACCCCCATCTACCGTGAACACCCGGAATGGTTCATCGACTACGATTACCGCGTCACCAAAAGCGCGCCGCTGGACGTGAGCCAACCGGAAGTCCGCCGCTACATGGAAAAAGCGCTCGACACGTTCTTCCTCGAATTCGGTTTCGAAGGCATGAAACACGACTTCTGGAGCTATGCGTTTGAGGACAGCCACGACCTGCTCTCCAATAAAGACGCCTCGGGCTATCAATGGCGCGACTGGTGGCTGAAAGAAGTCCGCAAACGCATCCCCGCCGACGCCTATCTCCAGACCGGCTGCGACATCGTCATGGGCAATCCGTTCCTGGGCGAATTTTTCACCAACTACCGCTACGGCATCGACGTCGGCGACGGCAACTGGGATTATGTCCGGACCAACTTCCTTTGGGGCGTGGCCTGCTTCACCCTTCACACCGGCGATCTGTTCGTACCGAACAGCGACGCAGTGGGACTGCTCCCCGGCCTGTCCGACGACGAGGCGCTGTTCTGGATCAACTACTGCCTGGTCACGCATTCGATGGTGGAAATCGCGGGACTGCTCAGCCAACATCAGGACCATCCCCACGTCAAACAATTGAAAAAAGCCGTCTGCAATCCCAACAACGGACAGGACGTTTATCTGGCACGCTACGATTACCGCGCCCGCCATCCGCAAGTGGCGGAAACCTTGTACTTCAGGACTCCGCACTTCAGCACGCTGGAGGGGAATTCCGCCCTGCCGTTACGGACCGTCGGCATTTTCAACACCGGCGAGGAAGCCAAAAACATTGCATTCGCTCCGTCCGACCTGAAGCTTCCGGCGGGTGAATACCTGCTCACGGACGTCTGGAGCGGCGAACAGATGGCGTTTTCGGCCGAAGCAATCTTTGAGCTGAAGCCCCACGCCAGCCGCCTCTTTGCCGTCAGCCCGGTTACGGACGCCCCGCAACTGCTGGATGCCGACAAGAAGATCACGGCGGCGGAACTGAACGGCCGTACCCTGACCCTGACCATTGCTCATGCCGGTGAACTGGAACTGCTGTTCCATCAACCTCCGCGGAACCTGCCGTCCGGTTTCACCGCCAAGGGCTGTAAGGTTGCGGGACTGTTAACCGAACCCGGCGCCATCCGCTTCGAATTCTGATTCCAATAACGAAAAACCCCCGCGCATGTTGATTTCATGCGCGGGGATTTGTTTTTTAAGTAAACCAAACGTCTATTCGTTGTCCTTTAAAACCTTGAGGACGAAGTTCGGCAGGGCGAAACAACTCTTGTGCACGTCGTGCGTGTAGTAACGGAGTTTGTCCTGCATTTCAGGCGTCGGTTTGCGGACGGGATTACGGAAATCCGGACCGAGCGAACCGAGGCACGCCCCGATGGAACCGGTCGGATAGGACGGCACCAGAAAATGCCCGTAGCCCGCGTGCTTGAACAGTTTGACGGTGATTTTCAGCAGGTGCTTGATCGTAGGCATATGGAGATAGATCGATTCCGACTGCGAAGCGATGATGCCGTTCGGCGTCAGCGCCTCTTTCATCCCCGCGTAAAACGCTTCATTGAAAAGCCCTTCGCCGGGTCCGATCGGGTCGGAGGAATCGACAATGATCACATCGTAATAGTTCTTGCGGGTCTTGATGAATTCGCTGCCGTCGGCCACATGGACTTTAACACGCGGATCGTCGTATCCGCAGGACAGCGAGGGCAAATGCTCTTTGGAGAGCGCGATCACCTGGGCGTCAATCTCGCAGCTGTCGATCGATTCCACGCAGTCATGCTTGGCGATTTCGCGCAACACGCCGCCGTCGCCGCCGCCGATCACCAGCACTTTCGCCGGGTTCGGATGCGAGAAAAGCGGCAGGTGCGCCAACATTTCCTGATAGGCGAATTCATCGAATTCCGTCAATTGGATCACGCCGTCCAGCACCAGCATTTTGCCGACGTTCACGGTGTCGAAGACGTCGATCTGCTGGAATTCGCTCTTGCAGCTGGCCAGGTGTTTGTCGACTTTAACGGCGATTCCGAATCCTTCATTGGTTTCGGCGAACCAGTGTTCGTTGAGGAATGCTCCCATGGAGTCTTCTCCTTTAGCGCCTTAAACCAACTTGCATGCGGTAGTGGGCGCCTTTGAAAAAGTTGATGGCAAATTCCGCGACTTCACGCGGCTCGAAATACTTGCAACTGAAAACATCAATATATGCAGTATTGGATTTATTGGAAAAATGACCTGAAATCAATGAATTTTCGATCAGCTGGGTCATGGTGAACCCTTCCATCTGTCCGCCGCCGAAATTGATCACCGTGGTTTCGCCGCAGCGGACAATGTCGATCTTGTCGCACAGTTCCTTGACGAAACACCGGATCGCATCCGCGTTGCGGATGACTTCCGGGTCGCAGTTATAAACGTCCACCGAGGCCAGGAGCCCCCAGGCATAGCTGTCGGCAAAACGCGACTGCCAGCTCAACGCATAGCTTTCCGTCTTGCCCTCGTAAACCGGCACCATCCGCTCAATCCCGTTATTCGACACAATCCCCCGGTTCATGACGCTGGAAATAATCGTGTTCTGGGACTTCATCCCTTTGCGCAGGGTTTCGACGGCAATGTCGAAACTGATGGTTTCGCCGCAGGTGAAAATATCGACGGCAGCATAATCATGTTCCGGCCAGGCATGCACCGAAAAATGCGATTCGGCGATGATTACAAAACCGCTGATTCCCTGCGGTTCAAACGCGTGAAAATTGGCCCCCAACACAGTGGCACCGCTGGCGTGTGCCGCGTCAAGGAAAATTGATTCCATTTTCTTTGAATCAGCCAAGATTAAGGAATCGCAATCATAATACTCTACGGTCATGTGTTTGCCGAGCGCAAAATCGCGGTGTCCCCTCAGTAGATTCTTTTCCAATTTCAATTACCTTTCTTGGTTACTGGTGTTGCTGTTGATACTGTTTGAGATTGGCCAGGAGCCAGGTCTGGAAAGCCGCATTCGCGGCACGTCTTTTGTTCATGGTATAAAAACGCTCCGCATCGGCGGCGGATTTGGCCAGATCGGCCTCGCTGACATCGGTACGCTTGAGTACCACCACCACCAATGCTCCGTTATCCGTATTTTCAGCCGGAGAGAAACCGCCGACCGGCAGATTCGTCGCCGCACGCACCGCGTCCAGCATTTCCATATTGTCAAGCGGCTGCATCATGCTGTATTCGGGCTGAATGCTGAACAGCTTGCTTTTCCGCGCCACTTCGGCCGCCTGCCCTTTGGAATCAGCCAATGCTTTGACCAATTCGCGGGCTTTCCGGCGGGCGATTTCAAGCGATTTTTCACGAATCAGTTCGGCGCGGACTTTGTCCTTGACTTCCGCAAAGGTGGCGGGGCGGGCTTCCTTGCTTTCCAGCAGCATGCCGACATAAACCGCATCTTTGCCGGAAACAGCGTTGGTCACCGGAATCTTGTAGAGTTTGCTGAATTCTCCGATCAGGGCGGATTCCTGAATGCCGCCGATCTTGTCGGCATCGGCAAAAAACCAACCGGTTTCGAGCAATTCGGCCTTGTCGCGGATAACCTGTTTTTCGAACAGCGTCCGGCGTCCGGCAATATCCATTTCGCCAACCTGATCGTAGAGGTCAACGGCAAATTTCTGGGCCTTCTTCTGGGCGGCTTCCCGTCCGTACTGAGCGTTATAATCGTCCGTCACTTTCTTTTTCACATCCTGAAACGCGGGCGTTTTGCCGTCTGCGCTGTAGAATTGCTTGCGGGATTCAAAGAATTTCTGCAGATCCGCATCGGACGCCTTTACCGGTTCCGGACGGAATGTCGCCACGACGGCACTGAAACTGACCGGAATCCGGTATTTCGCGGCATTGGCTTTGAAGTAATTTTCCAATTCCCCGTCGCTGATTTTGACTTCGCCCACATATTTGGCGGCGTCAAACAGAGCGACCGCGATTTCATTTTTCTCATTCAACTGACGGTTGAAAATAGCGACTTCGGCAGGAGTGACAACGACGTTTTCGGTCATGCTGCGCTCCAACGCGGCCTGGGTCAGATAATCGCGGATGCTTTCGTCAAGGTCGGATACCGTCAGGTGTTCGGGTTTCAGCCAGCCGTCCACAAACCGGTCCATTTTGGCCATGCTGAACCGTCCATTTTCCTGAAACGCGGGGTCTTCCACGATAAACGCGGCGACTTCGTCGTCGCTGACCTTAATTCCCTGCAATTGGGCCGCTTTCAGCATGGCGGCACTGCCGAAGGCATCCTGATAAACACGTTCGCGGAGGGCCCGGGCCGGCGGCTTTTTCTCGCCATAAGCCGCAAACTGCAGCAGGTACATGATGTAAAGACGGTTGGCGCGAAGCGAAATATCGTCGGTGGAAATCGGTTCTCCGAAAATTTCTCCGACATTGCCGCCCTGCCGTGGCCCGCCTCCCCCGAAAATACTGGAAAAACCCGGGGTGAAAAATCCAAGGAACGAGATGGCAATCAGAACTGTAATAATCCCGAAGATCCAACGTCCGTGCTTCCTGAATATCGAATTCATGTTTCGAATCAACATTTTCTAACCTCGTTTGTTCGCGGAACTCCGTCCGGCTATTCAATCCACAAAAATAAAATAACTAACAATACTCATTTTGAACTGAAATTTCCAGTCGGAAAAAGTATTTTTTTAATTTTTTTTATCGAGGTACTATGAGAGGTGGGGAAAGATTCAGCGAAGTACCTTTTCCGCGCCGCCCGAGCACCACATATTCAGCCCGGACAGGCCGTCCACCCCTGGCTTGCTGCAGGGCGGGGTTCCGCCGGCCGGAAAAGTAAAAAAAATGGAGGCGCGGACCGGAATTGAACCGGTGTAGGAGGTTTTGCAGACCTCAGCCTGACCACTCGGCCACCACGCCATCACTTATTTTCAGGTTAATTACTATAACGGCCTTTTTCCAGATTACCAGCCCATTTTTACATTTTTCGCGTTTTTTTCGTATTTCCCTTGCCTCAACCGGGTTCCGGCCGGGGAGAAAATGGCGTTCCCCGGGATTTTTCTCATTCAGCGCCTTGAAAAAAGACTTTTCCGGATGTATTATTCGCTACTGTATCTTACAGCTTTCAGGATGAATTGAAATGATAAAATATTGCGCGTTAATTCTGCTGGCGTTGACTTTCGCCGGATGTCAGTGTTTTCCGCCGGGACCGCCGCCGGATGACAACATCGTGGATTCTTACGATCCGACGCCCCGTTCGCTTGCCACCGCCATCAATGAATTATCGAATAACCTGCTCGCGTACGGCATCACCCGCCTGAACGGCAAAACCGTGCAGCCGGTCATCCTGGGCGGCGACCGCGTCAAGGAAAACACGGAAAAAGCCCTGAAAGGCCCCAGAAGCATCATCGGATTCGGACTGGCCGCCCTGGAACCGGATTATATCCTGAATTCCGGCTGGACGGAAACCGCGCCCGGCCTTTTCAGATGGGAAATGACGCTGACGGAGCGGGACGCCCCCGATAAAATCCTGTGGCAACAAGCGGTAATCGTGGATATCAATTTATAAATCAACCATTTCAGGAGTGATCACCATATGAAGTATTTTATTGTTTTACTGACTGCCATGCTGCTGACCGGCTGCGACGTATTTCGAAAAGCCCCGGAAAAAGAAATAGAAGTCATCACCACATTCGACGCCGGTACCAGTTCGACCGGCAAAGCCGTGAATGATTTCACCGCCTCCCTCTCCGCTTTTGCCAAAGGGCGGCTTGAAGGCGCCAAGGTTCAGCTCAAAATCGAAGAAGGACGGGAACTGAAACGCTATGCGGAGAAAATTCTGCTGAACACCCGCGGCAGCGTCAATTTCACGCAGACGAATACCGCACCGGATTATATCGTCACCGCCCGTTTCAGCGAAATCACGCCGGACGTCTACAACTGGCAAATGAGCATGGCGCGGGCTGCCTCGCCTCAAGCGCCGGTATGGCGCTATTCCGCCAAGGTCGATACTTATAAACTGGACAAATTAGACTGATTCATCATACAAACAACAAAGGAAACCATTATGGCAGGAATTTTCAAAGCATATGACATACGGGGCATCTACCCGGATCAGCTCGACGAACAGCTCGCGGAAAAAATCGGCCGCGCCTACATCGAATTCACCAAAGCCCGGAAAGTGGTCATCGGCATGGACATGCGCCCGCATTCGCCGCCGATTTTCGATGCGCTGTCCAAAGGCATCACCGACATGGGCGCGGACGTCATCAACATCGGCCTCTGCTCGACCCCCATGTCTTATTACGCCAACGGCAAGCTCGGCGCCGACGGCAGCATCATGATCACCGCCTCGCACAACACCGCCGAATGGTGCGGGCTGAAACTCTGCCGCGAACACGCGATTCCGATCGGCGGCAACACCGGCATCGCCGACATCGAACAGCTTGTGCAGAAAGACACCTGGACGCCGTCCGCGCGCAAAGGCTCCATCTCCACCTATGACATCGAGCCGGATTACGCCGCGTTCCTCCGTTCGTTCGTCCGGATGGACCGCAAACTGAAAGTCGTGGTGGACTACGCCAACGCCATGGGTTCCAGCGAAATCAAGGGCATCGAAGACCTCTTTGAGATCATCCCGCTCTACAAGGAACTCGACGGCACCTTCCCGAACCACGAAGCCAATCCGCTCAAAACCGAAACCCTCGACGTGCTCCGCGCCAAAGTGATCGAACACGGAGCCGATTTCGGCGCCGGATTCGACGGCGACGCCGACCGTTGCGGATTCGTTGACGACCGGGGCGAAATCATCCCGATGGACCTGTTCACCGCGTTGATCGCGCAGGACATTCTGGCCGACGGCCCCGCCACGATTCTGTACGACCTGCGGAGCAGCCGCGCCGTCCGCGAATGCATTGAAGAATGCGGGGGCAAAGCGGTCATGTCGCGGGTGGGCCATGCGTTCATCAAGGCGCAGATGCGTGAAAACGACGCGGTATTTGCCGGTGAGCTCTCCGGCCATTATTATTTCAAGGAAAACAACACCGCCGAAAGCCAAGGGCTGGCCATGATCAAGCTCGCCAACCTGATCTGCAAGTCCGGCAAAACCGCGCACGAGCTGGTGACACCGTTGCGGAAATATTTCTCCAGCGGCGAAATCAACTCTAAGGTCCGCGACACCGCGCCGATCCTGACCGAAATCCGCGCCAAGTACAAAGACGGCAATCAATTCGAACTCGACGGCATTTCGACCGAATATTCGAACTGGTGGTTCAACGTGCGTTCATCCAACACCGAACCGCTGCTCCGCCTGATCGTCGAAGCCGACACCCCGGAACTCATGGAACAGAAACGCGACGAGCTGCTTGCCATCATCCGCAAGTAACCCGCGCCTCCAACAATTATATCGAAAACTTATGGAACATCCCCCGACGGAGGCGGTTCCGCCGGACAGTCCGTTTAAAATCGACTATCCGCCCGAACTGCCGATTTCAAAACACGTCGGCGAAATAGCCGGTCTGGTCCGCGACCATCAGGTTGTGATCGTCTGCGGTACCACCGGCTCCGGCAAAACGACTCAATTACCGAAAATCATGCTCGAATCCGGACGCGGACGCAAGGGCAGGATCGGTTGTACCCAGCCGCGGCGTCTGGCGGCGAACGCCATGGCGCGCCGGGTGGCGTCCGAACTCAACGTTCCGTTCGGCGCGGAAGTCGGCTGCAAAGTCCGGTTCGACGACCATACCTCGAAAAATACGGCGGTCAAATTCATGACCGACGGCATCCTGCTGGCGGAAACCCGGAACGACCGCGCCCTCCGCCAATACGACACGCTGATTATCGACGAAGCCCACGAACGCAGTTTGAACATCGACTTCATCCTCGGTTACCTGAAAAACCTGTTGAAAAAGCGCCCCGACCTCCGTATCGTCATCAGTTCCGCCACCCTCGACGCGGAGCAATTCTCCGAATTCTTCGGCAACGCCCCGGTCGTGGAAGTCGAAGGGCGCACCTATCCGATTGAGGACCAGTTCATGCCGCCGGACGAAGACGAGGAGCTTTCCGCCCACATCTGGCGCGCGGTACGACATGTTTCCGACCTTGACCGCAACGGCGATATTCTGGTTTTCCTGCCCGGCGAACGCGAAATCCGCGACGCCACCAACCTCCTGGACGGCAAGAAACTCCCGTACACCGATATCCTCCCGCTGTTCGGCCGCCTGAGCCTGAGCGACCAGCAGAAAGTGTTCAATCCCGGGCGCAACCGCCGGATCATCCTCGCCACCAACGTGGCGGAAACCTCGATCACCATCCCCCGGATTCAATACGTGATCGACAGCGGGCTTGTCCGCCTGAGCCGTTACAATCCGCGAACCCGAATTCAGGAGCTCCAGATCGAACAGGTTTCCCAGGCGGGATCGCGCCAGCGCCGAGGGCGTTGCGGACGGCTCCGCGACGGCGTCTGCGTCTACCTTTACGATGAAGACCTGCTGACCGGCAGTCCCGAATACACCGACCCCGAAATCTGCCGGACTTCGCTGGCGGGCGTCATTTTGCAGATGGCCCTGCTCGGGCTTCCCCGCATCGAACATTTTCCGCTGATCAACCCGCCGAATCCCACGCTGGTGCGCGAGGGTTACCGTTCGTTGCTGGACATCGGCGCCATCGATCCCAAGGGCGCCCTGACCGATATCGGCCGCCGCCTGTCCCGATTTCAGATCGACCCGCATTTAGCCCGGATGATCTGTGAAGCCGAATCCCGTAAAGTTCTCCCGGAAACGCTGGTCATCGCCGCTTACCTGAGCATTCAGGACCCACGCGAACGCCCCTTGGACAAACAACAGGCCGCCGATCAGGCGCACCGCCAATGGCACGATCCCGATTCGGATTTCCTCGGCATCCTGAAACTGTGGAATATGTTCCAGCAGGAACGCACCTCGAACGGGGCCCTCCGCCGCTGGTGCCGCCGGAACTTCCTGAATTACAACCGCGTCCGGGAATGGCAGAACCTCTATTTGGACTTGTGGGAATCGGCCTCGGAACTGGATTTCATGCAGGACGACATGGTGCCGCAACAGGTTTTCGACCATTACAGCCCGGACCTGATTCACAAAGCCCTGTTGAGCGGCCTTCCCGCCAACATCGGCATGTGGGATCAGGAACTATTGTGCTATCGGGGCACCCGCGAACGTAAATTTTTCATTTTTCCCGGTTCGGGGCTTTTCAAGCGCAAGCCGACCGCGCAATGGGTCATGACCTGTTCATTGGTCGAAACCAGCCGCGTCTACGCCCGCCAGGCCGCCGTCATCAAACCGGAGTGGATCGAAGAAATCGCCCCGCACCTCTGTAAAAAAATCCACGACAACGTCCAGTGGAACCCGAAAGCCGGATTCGTTTATGCCCGCGAACGGGTCACCTCCGGCGGCCTGTTGATTCACAACGGGCGCCGGGTGCACTACGGGCCGATCGACCCGGTCGAATCCCGTAAAATCTTTATCCGGGACGGACTCGCGCCGGGCGATCTCCAGAGCAAAGGCAAATGGCTGGAGCTCCACCTTCGGATGCTGGAACGCATCCGCCGGATGGAAATCAAAATCCGCCGGCCGGGCTCGCTCCTCGACCCCGAAGCCATATATGAACATTTCGAACACCTGGTGCCGCCGGAGATCTGCTCCACCAACGATTTTGACGAATGGCTGCGCGCCAACCGCGTCCGGGCCGCCATGAACCTTGAAGACGCGCTGCTGCCGCAATACCATCCGGTCCATTTCGACGATTACCCGGATGAGCTGATTTTCGGCGGGCATCCGTTCCGGCTGAACTATTTCTTTGACCCCGGCGAACAGCAGGACGGTATCTTCCTGATGGTTCCAGAGGCCGAAATGAATCTGTTGCCGCCGTGGGCGCTGGAATGGCTCGTCCCCGGCTGGCTGCCGGAAAAAATCGAATTCATGACCAAATCCCTGCCGAAAGAGCTGCGGATCGCCTGCAACCCCCTCGCCGAAGCCGTCAGCGAATTCTGCGCCCGGCTCCGGGATGAAACCGTTTCCCGGGAGCAGCACCTCGATTCCGCGCTGGCTGAATATCTGTCGGAACGCGCCCGGCTGCCGGTCCAGCACGGCGACTTCAACACCGATCAACTGCCGTCCTACCTGAAAATGCGAGCGGCAGAGCTCAACCGCGACGGCAAGATCGTCAAATACCACGATTCTCTCAGCGGTCAGGGCGCCTATTCGCGCCTGAGCGCGGCAGTGACCGGGGCCGCCGACTGGATCAGCGGCAAACACACCGCGTGGCCCCCGGGCGACTTCCCGGATGAGGTGGAACTGAACGGCAAAACCGTCTATCCGGCTCTGGTCGACGAGGAAATGTCGGTGGGGCGGCAGCTTTTTCTGGACGAACAGGAAGCGAACAGCGAACACCGGGCGGGGTTGATCCGGCTGTTCCGGCTTTCCGAGGCGCAGCAGATCAAGTTTTTCGAACGGCACGTCAAACTGCCCCGGCAACTGATGCTCGATCTTTATCAATACGATTCGTCAAGGCGTTATGAACAGGATTTCAGCGACATGGTTATTTATGACGCGCTGACCAATGGCGGCACGCTCCCGATCCGTGACGCAAAGACCTTTGAATTACGCAAGGAAAAAGCCCGCGAAAACATGGTCGAACTGGCCGAAGAACGCCAAACCGCCCTCAGCGGATTTTTCGAACTGGCCGACTCCGTCAAGGAGCTGCTGCGCAAAGCCCCGGTCGGCGGCGAAGGCAGCAGCGAAGACATCCAGCTCGAACTCCAGTTTTTCTTCCGTCCGGGCTTTCTGACCGGAGACGCCGTCTGGAACCGCTACCCGCGCTACCTGAAAGCGCTGCATCTGCGCGCCGGACGCTTCATCGCCGCACCATTCAAAGACAGCGACAAACTGGAACAGATTTTGCCGTTTCAGGATCGTTTCGATGCCGCGGTACAGGCGGTGGATTTTGATCGTTCACCAGGACTTTACCAATTCTGGCTGTTGCTGGAGGAATTCCGAATCCAGCAGTTCGCGCCCGAAGTCAAACCGCTGGAAAAAGCCTCTGCCGAACGGCTCTGGAAGGCGTGGGAAAAACTCCGGTTGAAATAATCATTTCTCCGCAGCGGCAAGCAAGTCGGCGGCGGCTTTCTCCACCGGCCCGTCAATGCCAACGGCAAGCCCGGCGGCGGTTGCTTCGATTTTAACATCGGGAGTCACGCCGTTTTTCTCGATACGCTCTCCAGAAGAACGGGTTTCCTCCCCCATAATAGTCTGCAGACGGAACCCGCTGGGAAGCGTCAGAAAAATGGACGGCAGGCACTGTCCGCCCGAGGTGGTTCCATAGATTTTACCGGCTCCGGCATCTTGGATTCCCGCGGCGAAAATCTCCGCCGAACTGAATGTGTTTTTGTCGATAATTACCGCCAGCTTTTTCTTGAATCCCCGGGGTTGAGGAGTTGAAGACAACTTCAGCGGGATCTGGGTGATTTTCAACGATCCGAACGTCACTTTCTGCGGCACCGTCCAACTGGCCAGCCAGTCAATGCTGTGAAAAAGCCCGCCGCCATTGCCGCGAAGGTCGATGATCAAGCCCTCGGCGTCTTTCAGTTTCCCCCGGATGTCACGCCGGACCAGTTGGATCATTTCCTGCGTAAACCAGTCAAAACAGATATATCCGATGCCATCATCGCGCAGCTCCGAGTAATAGCCGCCGCGCAATGACGGACCGCCCGGGAAATGCACCATCTGCTTCTTCACCGGCCCCGCCTCAAACTGAACCGGCGTCACCTCTGCCCCGTCCGATACATTCATATACACCAGACCGTCCGGCGCGGTCATATCCGCCAGTTGCCGGACAATCGGGAACCATTCAGTCCCTTCTGTCGGCGTGATTTCATAGCCGAGAATATGCTGAATCGCCATGCCGCTTTTCAAACCGGCTTTCGCGGCTGCCGAATCCGCCTCCACCCGCCAGATCAATATCCCCTCCCCGGTCTCCAGGACATCGATCCCGGAACCCGTCAAGGGCGGATTCGGACGGATTGCAGAACTGCCATCCTTGACTTCAAGTTGCCGGGTAGCCTCTTGAGCGGCGGCGGACAGCGGCGGCTGCACCATCAAATGACTGTCGCCGAAGTCTTCAAGCATCCGGTTCAATGCGGTGGCCAGTTCGCCGTCATTGGGGGCATTCAGGATCGCAGGTTGATGCTTGAGGTAGTGCTTCCGGTATTTTTCAGCGAAATCAACATCAAAATGCCGTTTGCCGATTTCTCCGTATATTTCGTCCAACACCGCCTGCGCGTGCTCCCGGGAAATCTCTCCTGCCAGCAATACGCTTCCAAACAAAGCCAGTAAACAAAATATTGTCTTAATCATCTTCATCCGGCACCTGGAATTCATCCGGTCCGAGACTGGGATTCAGTTCGACTTTTTCGATGACGGTGTTCATCGTGGTTCCGAGGAATTTGCTTGTCGCCTTCAGGCTGACATACAACCCGTCAATCTTCCGGTAATCATAAGTATCGGTGCTCATGGGGACATTGCCCATGGCGGTCGGAGCGATGAAATCCTGGCGGGCCATCCGGTACGTTTCGGCGTCGAAATACATCTGAACCGGGGACAGTCCCAGGGATTTCAACGGCTTGCCGGTCAAATGATAACAGGGTTTGCCATTGATCATGGCCTTTTCCGGGGCAAGGATAATTTCGTCAAAAATATCGTCGAAGGGCAACTGCGGATTCGAGCTCATGACTTCAAATTTTTTGCTGTTCATTTCAGCTTCGCTCAATGCCCGGACACCCATCCCCTTGGTGATTTCCGTTCCGTTTTTACCGTCATAGATATTGGTGACCTCCATGAATTCGCCGATTCGTACCTGTTCTTTGATTTCATTCGGGAAACGGTATGTAATCACTGTTTGAATTTTAATCTTCTGCTCGACCAGTTCCGACGTTGCGCTAAACCGCATGGTCCGGATATTTCTGCCCACACCGTCGGGATCAACCGCCTGCTCAATTTTCTTCAACAATACATTGAGTTCACTTTGGGGTTCGGTTTCAATGCTGGAGGAACATCCGAAGCCCCAGGCACAGACGGCAGACAGCAAAAGCAAATTCAATAATCTCATCATACAATCATTCTCCAGACTTCATGTTTTTCATAATATCATTCCGATATCAATAAATTCAATAGTGCCAGAGAGCTATTTCCCAAAAAAGAGAAAAGCCCTCAAACAGACTGGAGCTTAGATCATGACAACCTGTTTTAAAACATCCCTCATTTCTTTTGCAGAACACCATGGAGATGGTCCATTTTCGTGTTCACCACTCATAAGCCATTATTTTGCGGCTATAGAGGTCGATGACGGCAATCACAAATACCCGGTGCCGCGTACCGCCGTATAGGTGATATCCGTCGCCCATACCTGATTCGGGCGTGTTATCGGCAAGTCCCGGAACAGATATAGATATTTTTCATGCTCGGAGTATGGTTCCGAGGTATTGAATTTCGGCCTCGGATGAACCGTCCTCAAGCCCAACTCCCGGCGTAATCGCCGGACACGTTTATGATTGACGCGGTATTTCATTCGGTTCAACTCGACGGTCATGAGAGGCACTCCGTAGAACGGCCATTTTTCGTACAGATTCATGATTTCATCCGAAAGCGCCCAGTGGGGACCATCAGGCATTTTCTAAAAAACCGATAATAGATTGGTACCAGTCCAAACAACTGGAGGCAGTCATGGAACGAGAAAGAAAAAGCCGCGAATATTGGGAAGATCAATTGTCGGAGTATTGGGATGGAGGGCTGAGCATCGAAGAGTATTGCGAATTGAAAGATTTGCAACGCGAGAGTGCCCGGCGTTGGATTAGGCGATTGGGAAAAGAGCGCGGAAAAGAAACCGGGCTGGAACTGGTGGAGGTGAAGAACGAGGCGGCAATTATGATGCTTTGATCGAAACCGAGATCAAATCCATTCCCGCCGACACACTTTTTCGACTGCCTGAATGGTGCGTGTTTGTTGAAACGTATTTTCCCGGAACCCAGGGCTTCTTTGCCTGGCTGGAGTGGGACGAACGCGGAAGGGTCGAATTAAGATTGATTTGGCTGCTCTCCGAAAAGTGCAATATGCCTTTTCATATCCAATGCATCCATTTAACGGATGACAACGGAAATTATCTCTCCGATATTATCGAAGGGCAAAAGGCCGCCACGGACGAATCCTTGAAAAATCTCACAAATATTCCGGCTGTTTTGGATCACTTTACACGCCAAAATCCGGATACAGCGTCGCCGAGAAAAAGAACAAAAATCACGCAATGCTGATTGTAAACGCAAACTTGACCGCCACGATCATGACGGCAAAGACCGGATTGACGCAGCCCGTGTTTCCGGGCGTGACCGCACCGCCGGAGATTTGGCGGCATTGCAGACAAAAACTATTGAACGCGCCGGAATAGAGCTTGCCGGAATAGGCAAAGTAAAAAAACAACAATACGGCATGAAAATTCCTTACGGTTGCTACTCAACCCGGAATACACTGCTTGAGCTTCCTGCTGAGACATTGCCGCTGGGAAAATCCAGAACGTTGACGCTGCCGGAGTTACATATCGGCAACCGGGATCGCATTGCCTTGACCGGCGACAACGGCGGCGGCAAGCTCAACAAGACATTTAATGGCAGCGCAAGAGGCGGTATTCCGGGTTGCGCCAATTCCGCTATCCATCTTGGGATTTTACGAACTCGTGGCTCTTGAGTCAATCGTCTCAATATGTGCCGGTTGCAAAATAATGGAGAATTGCCAAAGCGAGACGAAGGCAGAGAAAACAGTGCCGTCTTTGATGTGTAGTACGATTTCAAGTGGTGTAAAATGGTGCATTTTCGGGTTTCACGAACTCCGGCTTCGGTAGTGTCCGTAATATTGCGCA
>DHTZ01000024.1 GCA_002408885.1 Lentisphaeria bacterium UBA5247
CATTTTGGGTGCCCGCTGACAATATACGAAGAAAACCATTTTTCATACCGATTCCCGGTAGCAGATCAAAAGTCCTTCGAAGTCATGTGTTGCCATGCCGTCTGGTGCGTGGGTAATGCGACTTACAGGGCGAAAAGATCGGGCACGGCCCGTTAATAATTTAATGCCGGTTCGCAATCATAAGGTCATCACCAGCCTTTATCTGATTGGCTCACGTCTTTAAAAGCCTTGCTTGGATTATTTCGGAAGAGGGATTATCGCTTTTAGTGCCTTAATATATAGGATGTTATGTATATATTAGGTTTCCAAATCGCTGGTGCACTGAAGGTTTTTCGTTCCCAAGATGGGCTTTTGCATAATCGACGAGTTAGAACTCGCGACGCCCTTTCAGGGCTGCGCCAATGGTGGCGGCGTCGGCATATGAAATGTCGCTGCCGGCTGGAAGCCCCTGGGCAAGGCGGGTGACTTTGAGTTCCCGTCCCTGCAACAGGTTGCCAAGATAGGCGGCGGTGGCCTGCCCTTCGACGTCGGGACTCAACGCCAGGATGATTTCCCCGGCATTGAGCGCGTCGATTCGTTGGAGGAGAAGTTCAATATTGAGGTTTTCCACATGGCGGCCGCTGAGCGGCGAAAGTTTGCCCCCGAGCACATGGTACAGCCCGCGGTAAAAAGCGCTCCGTTCGATGGCGTTGATCTGCGTGAATTCTTCGACCACGCAAATCACGGTACGGTCGCGCCCGGGGTTCAGGCAGACGGGGCATTGGCTGCCGGCGGACGCCAGATTGCCGCAATCGGGGCAGAACGTCACATTTTCCGGCAGGCCGCCGATCAGGGCGGCAAGGCATTCGAGTTTTTCCGGCTGCCATTTGAGCATGGCGAGCGCGATTCGCTCGGCTCCGCGCTTGCCGATGCCGGGAAGCGTGGTCAGGAGCTCAATCAGGGCGCTCAGTTCAGCCGGATATTGAGTCATCAGAAAATGTCCGGGATATCGAGCCCGCCGGTCACGTCCTTCATTTTTTGCTGGAGGAGAATGCGGGTGTTGTTGATGGCGTCGTTGACGGCGGCGGTTACGATCTGAGCCAGCACTTCGTTGCTTTCGTCCAGGTTCGGATCAATGGTGATGCGCCTGACGGTGAAATCGCCGCTGACGATGGCGATGACTTTGCCGCCGGCGGCCGTGCCGGAAACTTCGGTATTGGCCATTTCGCTTTTCATGGCCTGCATGTTGCCCTTGATTTCCTTTGCTTTTTTGAGCATTCCGGCCATTTCGGCAAGATTTCCAAACATATGATTTTTTCCCTTTTACTTTTTGATTTCGGCAACGCTTCCGCCGAAGAGATCGATTATGGTTTTGACAAGTTCGTTTTCATTCGCCTGCTGCATGGCCTGCTGATTCATCATCAGGCTTTCGCGGTGGCGGGGCGATTGGTCGGTTTCTTCAAAATGATTATTCAGTTCCACACAGCTCATCCAGTCACCGGTGAGGCGTTGGATGATCTCCATGAAAAACCCGGCGTTATCGGAAAGCAGCAGCCAGGCGGGACCGTTCTGCCCTTCAAACATCAGGGTAAGAATGGAATTTTCATAGGTCACTGGTTGACATTGCTTCATGGCCGAGATCAATTCCTTTGAACTGCCGTTGGCTGCTTCCTGAATAATCTGCAGCCAGAGGGTTTCCGCATCGCTGGTTTTTTCCGGCACCGGGTCCGGAGCCGTTTTACGAACTGCGGGCGGTTCAACTGCCGGCGGTTCCGGAGTGGGTTCAGGGGTCGGGATGGAAACCGGCGGGGCAGGAGGCTGTTCCTGAACCGGTGGTTCCGGTTCCGTTGTGGGTTCAATAATCTCGGGTTCCGGTTCGCTGATTTCTATCGGCTCGGGTATTGCGGCCGGAGTTTTTTCTTTAATTTCGGGGATAACGGGCACCGGTTGTGGCTTCGGTTCCGGTTTGGTCGCCGGGGCCGGGACGGAAACCGGCGGGGCAGGGGCGTCGATGGTGATTTTCTCCGGCGTCCGGGGAGCCGGAAGCTGTTCGACGAACCGGAGTTCCCCGGCGCCGCGGAGCTGGTTCAGACGCGCGATCAGATGTTCGATCTTGACCGCGTGGGCTTCCCGCATCGCTTTCAGAAAAATGGATTCAAGGAAGACCTGTTTGTTCAAGGCGTCATGGAGTGCCCGCCCGACCGGTGATAGCTGTTCCAGCAAAATCTGGATGATTTCGGGATTGGTCGTATGGCAGATTTTGCGCATTTCGGCAACGGATTCGCTATCGGTTTCCAGAATCTGTTCCGGGTTTTCGATCAGGTAACAGAGCTGGATGCCGCGGAGCCGCCCCAGCACGTCGCTGAATAAGGTTTCCAGATTTTTGCCGCGCGAGGCGAGATTGAAAACGGATTCGACCACCCGCCCCCGGCTGTTTTCGCACATGGCGGCAATCAGGTTGTCGATTTCACCGACGCCGCTGAGCCCGAACAGCGACAAAACCTGCTCCTCGGTAATGGCGGAACCGTCGGTTGCGCTGAAAAATGCGATCATCTGATCCAGCAGCGATTGGGCATCGCGCATGCCGCCGTCCGCCGCGCGGGAGATAGCCAGAATGGCTTCGCGGGTAATGCTGACGTTTTCCGCTTCGCAGATTTGTTCAAGCCGTTCTGTAATTACCCGGCTGGGAATCCGCTGCAGGTCGAAACGCTGGCAGCGCGAAATAATGGTTCCCAACACCATGTGGACTTCGGTGGTGGCAAAAATAAATTTA
Source organism: Lentisphaeria bacterium UBA5247 (assembly GCA_002408885.1). Classification (GTDB taxonomy): domain Bacteria; phylum Verrucomicrobiota; class Lentisphaeria; order Victivallales; family Victivallaceae; genus UBA5239. The sequence continues at coordinate 2,753 of DHTZ01000024.1, forward strand.
ATATGAGCGGGCGGTTCTTCAACGATTTTCAGCAGAGCGTTCCACGCCTGTTTGGACAGCATGTGGACTTCGTCGATGATATATACTTTGTAGCGTCCGTTGACCGGCACGTGCATGGCTTCATCGCGGATGGCGCGGGCGTCGTTTACGCTGCTCTGGCTGGCGGCGTCGATTTCGATCACATCGATATTGTTGCCGGCGGCTACAGCGAGACAGGAACGGCATTTGCAACAGGGTTCGCCGTCCTCCGGCGCCAGGCAGTTCAAGGCTTTGGCGAAGATACGGGCGGTGGTCGTTTTACCGACGCCGCGGGGACCGACAAACAGATAGGCGTGAGCGGTTTTCTGCATGCGGATGGCGTTTTTCAAGGTTTGAACGATATGTTCCTGACCCACCACATCCGAAAAACGCTGCGGCCGCCATTTGCGTGCTATAACCTGATATTCACTCATGCCGGAACCACCTCTTTACAGTTTGAGATTGGCGAACGCATCGCCCAATGAATTCAATTCGGCCTTGACATTGTTGTGTCCGCCGCTCGGGGTCTTGTCCTTGTCGCCGCCGGGGGGATTGCCGCCCGGGGTTTTGTCTCTGTCGCCGCCGTAAATGATGCCGCGTTGGATTTCAAAAATTTTGCGGATGCCGGATTCAGCCAGGGCGAGCATTTCGTCCAGTTGCGCCCGGCTGAACGGATTGCGCTCGGCGGTTCCCTGAATTTCCACGAATTTACCGGATTCGGTCATGACCACGTTCAGGTCCACTTCGGCCCGGGAGTCTTCTTCGTAACAAAGATCGAGCATCGGGACGCCGTCTATCATGCCCACGCTGACGGCCGCAATGTTTTCCCGCATCGGGCTCTCGCCGCCGCACATGTTGAGCAATCGACGGTTGCGGAACGCCAGTTGAAGGGCAAGCGAAGCCCCGGTAATACCGGCGCAACGGGTACCGCCGTCGGCATCGAGAACATCACAGTCGATGTAAATGGTGTTTTGTCCGAATTTTTCCAGATCAATCACCGAACGGAGGCTGCGTCCGATCAGGCGCTGGATTTCGACGGTGCGTCCGCCCTGTTTGCCGGATGATGCTTCGCGCTGCATGCGGTCGCGGGTGGAGGCGGGGAGCATGCCGTATTCACAGGTAAGCCAGCCGCCGGAAACTTTCTGAGCCCGCATCCAGTTCGGGACCTTGGGATCGACCGATATCGAACAGACCACTTTGGTGCCGCCGAATTCAATCAATACGGAAGACACGGGGTTCGTCAGATAATTCCTGGTGGCTTTCATCCAGCGGAGTTGATCCGGGCGTCTGCCGTCTTTTCTTTCCATAACAAAATATTCCTGATAAAAAAGGCGCCGCCGGCGCCAGATACTCCTACAGCACCTGGATCATTGCACGGAGCTGCTTGGTTCCCCATCTGACTCGATTAGCACGATACCAGCGCATAGGGTCCGGGCCGGCGGCGCCAAAAATTACACTTTACGCCGTCCATTCCATAACAATAGCACTAGTTGCAGAAATATTCAAGGCAAAGAGCAAGCTCATGCCGTAAATTTTTTCTGTCAATCACCCGATCAATCAATCCTTTTTCCAAAAGGAATTCAGCGGTCTGGAATCCTTCCGGCAATTTGGAGTTGGTTGTTTCCTGAATAACCCGCGGACCGGCGAAGCCGATCATGGCTCCGGGTTCGGCAAGAATCAGGTCGCCCACGGTGGCGAAACTGGCGGTCACACCGCCATATGTAGGATTGGTCAAAATCGAAATATAAGGCAGTCCGGCCGCGGAATGGCGCTGTATCGCCCCGCAGGTCTTCGGCATCTGCATTAAACTCAAAATTCCCTCCTGCATGCGCGCCCCCCCGCTGGCCGAAACAATGACCAGAGGACAGTGCCGGGCGGTGGCCAGTTCGGCCAGGCGGGTGATCTTTTCACCCACTACCGAACCCATGCTGGCGCCCATAAAACGGAAGTCCATCACACCAAGTCCGTAAACACGTCCTTCAAGGGTGGCGATTCCGCATTTGATCGCCTCGTTGGTGCCGGTTTTTTTCATACTGGCGTCGAGGCGGTCTTTGTAACTTTTTGAATCGAAAAAATTCAACGGGTCAACCGATATCAGGTCGCGATCGATTTCCTTGAACGAATCCTCGTCCGCCAGAAGTTTGATCCGCTCGTCCGCCGTCATGGGGTCATGATACGAACAATAGGGGCAAACATTCAGGCTTTCTTCAATTTGTTTCTTGTACAGGGTGCGGCTGCATTTTTTGCATTTGATCCACAAACCCTGCGGAAGTTCTTTTCTTTTATTGCCATTCTGCAATTTGAGCGTAGTATATTTTTCGCTGCTGAATAACGGCATATATAACCTGACTTAAAGTTTAACCAATTTCCAACGGCCACTGAAAAACGGGCCACATCAGAATAATTAATATACTTCCCGGGCATGAAAAAGTCAAACGGAACATCGAATATTTTCGGTTTTCCTTAATTTCCGTCTCCACCCGGAAAGGGCGTTTCCCGATCTCATTCAACGAGTTCAATGCCGGGCGGAAGCTCGATTTCGACGGGATGATTCCGCCGCTGGCGGACCCGGATCACTCCCTGCGGCGTCGGAAATTCTCCCGCCGCGAACTCCAGATCGCAGGGTTTCGACACGATGCTTACCTGACGGTATCCCGGCGCGCGGGCTGTGATGCCGAGGAGATTCTCACTCAGGTATGCCGCCGGCCCAGCCGCCCAGCCGTGACAGAGGCTGTGGCGCAGTCCCTTGTAACAGTAATTCCCGAAATCGGCATGGAGGTCGGCTTTGCCCGGTTCCGGCGGTTCGTCGATGCGCCCTGCGTTCGGGAGCCAGTCGAGGCTGAAATCCTCCCAGAACGAAGTCGCGCCGTAATCCAGCATCGCGCCCCAGTAACGACGGATCAGCTCCAGTGCGTTTGGCGCGGGCTGGGCTTGCAGCATGTAATAACCGTAAAAGGTGCTGACGCCCCGCAACGGATTTTTCAGGACGACATCCGCGCGGTCGGCGATTCCGCCGAGAGTGAGCATTGCCGCCGCCGCCTTGTTTTCGCCGCAATCGGGAATATGCCGTCGCAACTGCGTCTCGCGTTGACGGCAGAGTTCCGCGGTTCGGGGCTCCTCCAGATATCGGCAGAGGGCTTCGCCGCAGCGGAACGCCCAGCATAGCAATCCCTGCAACCCGGCGTGAACCGCCTGCGGTTCGTCGTTGCTGGGCCAATCCAGAAAACGCCGTCCGGGGAGTTGCTCGGAACCGTGCTGTCCGACAAACCCGGCGAAACGGTGCAGGAGTTCCAGCAGGCAGCCGCGCTGTTCTTTCAGGTAATCCAGATCGCCTCCTGCCTGATGATAATCGTGTTGAGTAATGATCCACCATAGCGAATAACTGGTGATTTCGTTGAAGAAACCGCCCGGCGGCGTGTGGTCGCGGACAAAATCCAGGCTGGCGGGGATGATCGGATGCGCGCCGTAAGCGGCCAGAATCACCTTGACTTCCGGGTGCAGATCGCCCATCCAGACCATGCGGTCGCGTTTGATACCGTCGTAAATATAATTCTGCATGTTCAGGCGGACGGTTTCGACGGCAGTATGCCAGATCCGGTTCAGACGCTCGTCGGACGATTCGAAATGGCCGAGCAGTTCCGGTTCCAGCTCCAGCGTGACCGCGATGATGTTCAGCAGTTCCACTTCGTCCAGCGCGTCCACCCGGATGAACCGGAAACCGGTCTGGCCGTATTCGAGAGTTCCGGTTCTGGGGAGTTCGAGTACCGCGTCGTGGATCGAATGGTCCTGATCCGGCTGACCCATGACTTCGGAAACGGATTCGCCGAACCGTATGCGCACCCTGCCGGCGTTGACGGAGCAGAGGAGGGCTACGCCGCCGTGCATTTCGCGTCCGAAATCGAGCACGACGAACCCGTCCTTTTCGAACCGTATCCGTTCGGACGGCTGCGAGCCGAAAGCTTGTTTCAGTTCATTGCCGACCATCCGCTCGGCGCGTTCCGTGCCTTCCGCCAGTACAAGCCGCACCGCCGGAAGATACCTTCTCACTCTCTGATCTTGATTTAAATTCATATATTAACGCTATATCTTTTTTTTGAAGCTGGGGGAAATTATTTTCAAGCTATTTCATGCGAATATCGGAATGGAGATTTTTTCCATCCCGTTTCATTTCAATTGTCTATTCAGTAGCGGCTCGCTGTGATTCGGAAAAAATTCAACAAGCTCTTTGGGTCAAGTTGACGTTCTCCGCTTTTCACCCGAGCTTCAACACTGAGCACGTCTCCCGGTTTTAACCACGCCAACGTGGTTTCGATGGACCCCATTCCGCCGCCCATGCGTCCGATATAAACAGCCTCGCCATTCTTTAAAATGGCCACCTGGCATGAATCATCCCAGTCGGCATCGGCGAAATGGACGCCCACCGCAATTTTCACGTTGTCCAACCCGCCGTAGGGTACGGTGAATTCTCCGGTATTCTGATTGTAACAGGCTGCGAAATGCGGAGTGTCCGCTGATTCCTCCGGCACTGTCAGGATGAGCCGGGTCGCGTTGGTTGAAATCATTTGGGCGCTTTGATGGGCATTGAAGATCAGCCGGTCCGTAAAGAGCGGTGTTCCCCCGATAATCGCCCCGAGTCCTTTATTGTAGGCGGTCAAACTGATGTCATCGATTTTGATCCGTGCCGCCGGATTGCCCAGCCGGGCAAAAGTCGTCAATTTGTAATTTTCTCCTCCAAGCGGGTCCGTATAGAAATTGCAATTGCTTATGATGATGCTGCCGGTAAAGAGCGGGTCGGTATTGACCGGAATTGATCTCCCGGAAGCATAGCCGCCGCAACTGATCATGGTCAGAGAAGACGTTTTTTGTTCGACCGGCACCTCTTTCCAACTCTGGGTCGGGATCTGTTTGGGATTGACTGCGGCAAATAAATTGCCTCCTTCCATATGGCAATTAAATAGAAATGCGCCGCCGTACTTGCTGTAATATTGGCGGTTATTATTTTTCAACGGCTGCACTTCGACAATCGGATAACGCGGATTGAAATTGCATAGTTTACTGCCGGTAAAATAGATATAGGCTCCTATGCTGCGTATGAGTGTCGTTTCTTCCGCCTCCCATGCTTTTTTGCGCGAGTCGCCTTCCGGCAAACTTCGGGGATAAGAATAAATCAAAGAGTTGTTAAAGGTCACAATGGTTTCAGAACCATACAATTCAATTCCGCGCACACACCACATCGTCGAACAGTTGGAAAAGATATTTTCACTGTCCCCGTGTTCAATGTTCTTTAACGCTGAAGGGCGATTCGCCCACTCCGGGTTGCCGAAGCGGTAGGCCAGCTTGGCGCGCCAGATGCGGATATTGTGTCCGCGGAAGTGCCGGGCGTTCACGTGGACCATGCTTTCATATTCCAAGCTGTAGCTGCCTTCAATATTAAGCCCGCTAACCGAGCTGAAATTTTTCGTGAAGCGGATCAGATACGGATATTTCCCCGTTGGAGACGCGACCAGCCAGGCATTTTCCGCAATGATATCCAAATACATGGTGTCAACGTCGAGTTTGGTCACCAGATAGGTTCCGCGCAATAGTAAAACGTTGCTTTTCTTTTCCGGTCCGGCATCCCAAAACGCATAAGGGGGAAAACTGTTGATCGCTTTTTGTAACGCCGCGGTATCATCCACCGTCCCGTCGCCTTTTGCGCCGAACCATTCCGGCGTCAATTTCTGCAATCCAGCCACTTTTCCCTTGCCGGCGAAGACCTGTCCCGTGCCGGCTGTAAATGCACCGTTAAAGGTCACCGTAACCCCGGCGGCGATATCCAGTACCGCCCCCTCCTCAAAGATAACCGCCTGATCGAAGGTTGTATTCTTATTCACCTCGTATCTGCCCGGGGCAAAGCGGGTTTGCCCTGGCGCGATGTTCAGTGCTTCGGTCAGAAAGGCTTTGGCGCATAACAGCACGGCAATGACTCCGATAAAAATTTTCATATGTCGTTCTCCTTATTGGTCGTTAATTTATTTTTCGGCTGATTAAATATTGCCGTAAATATCGGAATGGAAAATCAGTCCTCATAGCGGCTTCTGCAAAATGGCAATACGTTTACAAGTCAGGATCCCATTGTTTGCTTATCGTGCCGGTGCCGGTAATTACAGGCCGGTAGGAACTGATGTTTCCAGCCAGATGCAGCATATTGATGAAGCCGCTGTGGATGTATCCCACCCGGTCCGGAGTAGTGGGGGTGGCCGCCATATACTGGCCCCTCATGTCAAACAGGTGAAAGATTTCCGAGGGCCGTTTTACCCGGTTGAGTTTGCGGCCGACTAAGCCGCTGGTCCCTAAATCTTTGGGGGTAGATACATAGTTGTTGATGGCGTATCCCAATTTGCTGGTCCCGCAGACACTGCGGGAAGTTGTATTATAATTGGACGGATCATAGAACGCATCGGCGTCCGAAATGGACGCGCAACGAAAGACGGGGTATGCCAATTCGGTAAAGAAAATGCTTTCTCCGCTCGTATTGGCGCGCATTGAATATCCCAAATAGGGACCAAGGCGGTTTGTCCAGTACACGTTCTCCGGATATATGCCGCGTCCAGGCAGGAAATCCTGGTTGTCGCTCACGTACATGTGACTTGCTGAACCGATTTGCTTTAGGTTGCTTGTACAGGCGGAAGAACGTGCTTTTTCGCGTGCTTTGTTCAGGGCGGGGAGCAGCATGGCGGCTAGTATTGCAATAATAGCAATAACTACTAGAAGCTCTATCAGTGTGAATTTTCTTCTCATTTATTACCTCATGATTGAGTTGGTTTATAAAATAGATGGTCGGATCAACATGACTCCTGCCATAAAATGGTTGCCGGGATCAATTCGCGGGGAGGCGGTGATGGCGGATTCTGCTGTTCAAATGAATTCAGCAGGTGTTTCATGAGCCGGTGTCCCATTTCGCTTGAATTGTAGTCGAAGCCGGAAAAACCGGGCGTGGCCGCCTTGCCGTAATTGCTCAAGTTGGCGCTGAAAAGCGCGATATCTTCCGGTACCCGGATGCCGGAGCGTTTCAATACCCGCAATGCCCAGAACAGCGATTCATCCTCATGAATGATCAGGGCGTCCGGTTTTTCCGGCAGCAGTTTGTTCAGTTCATGTTCGGCGGTTTCATGATTATGCCAGATGCTGGTTTCCATGATTCGCCAGAAATGTTCCGCTCCCGGAATCCCGGCGGTCTGGTACGCCGCCAGGAAGCCGCGTTTGCTCTCGCTGAATGCGCAGTCGTGGTAATGGCGGCGGCAACTGAAAATCCGGCGTCGGCCGCGCTTGAGAAGTTCGGACACCGCGTTGAAATAATTGCTGTAGTGATCCGCCGCCACCACCGGGAAATGCGTCGGCCCCTGCGGTTCCTCCAGAAATACCACATGGCCGAAAGACTCGAACAGGACCGGAATCTGCGCCCCGAAATCCGGGTAGTTGTGCGACAGGCAGATGACATTGTTGACGCCGGACCCCAGAAAGTCGTCAATATAATGGCGGATGGAATCAAGGCTCTCGTGCATCATCCCGATCTGGAGGCGGAAATCGTTGACGAAGGCGAGTTTTTCCAATTCGAACATAACGTCTTTGTAAAAGGCCGGGGCCTGGCTGTCGATCAGGAGTCCGATAATATTGTTTTTGGGTGTGACCAGGCGGCGGGCATGCAGATTGGGACGGTAATTCAATTTTCGGGCGGCGTCAAGAATCCGACGGCGGCTTTCTTCGCTGGCGTGGTTCAGCTTTTTGCCGTTCAGCACGTATGAAACGGTCATGACGCTTAATCCGGCTTCCCGGGCCACATCTTTCAGCGTTGCTTTTTTTTCCGGTTTCTTCATTCGCGTCCTATTGTAGTGTAGCGTTAAACTTAATATACAGGCAAGGTTTGGAATTGTCAATAAGAGATCATGCTTTTTTCCGTGAAAAATAATTGCAGATGAAACAGGGTGGCAGTTTCGCGGGGCAGGGGGACTGTTGTTTTGGTATAGAATGAGGATTGGTTTACGCTGGTCGATATAACTCAATCACGCTCAAGATGGCTCGACGCCAGGTTTACGGAGAATGGATCGAATCCGGTGTGCAGAAGCGGGAACTCAATTATTTATCACGGTGTGCGCGATTGGTGTGCGCGGGTGATGGGCGGCTCCGGTTTGCAGGCGTCGAGCCATTGACCAGAACTTTTGGAAGGGGATTAATTCGGTGGCGGGAAGTCCGGCAAGACGCAACTGCTCGAACTCTTTTTCGCGGTCGATCAGACGGCATGGCCTGCCGCTGCGCTAGTTGATGGTGTAACCGATTTGGCACTCGGCATACTTGGCAAGCTCCCAGCGATCACGGCGCAGCACATAGACGCAATACCAGTGCTGCCAGCCTGCTTTAAGGCAACCAATGCAATTGCCATGTTGGAAGGTGTTGTAACGGTATCCCGACCTCGACCGTATCGTGGATGGTCCTTTGACTCCAGAGGAGCGGATAATCGGACCTGATTCCGCGTTTGGTTAAAATCCGTTGTCGGCGACTGATGCGATCCGGCTCCCTGGCGGTGAATCCATAATAGATGATCAACTCATCGGTCTGCCGATCCAGCCAGGCGTGAAACGGAGCGGTCTTCAGCCGGTTTGTGCAAGGTTCTGTGCCGCAGCCTACCTTGAAGGCTTTGGCTCGGATGCACTCCCATAAAGGATCGAGCTCCTGATCGCTCTCCGCAGGGGCATTGCGGAAAGTAATCGGGAGCTCGAGCAGCGCGGCGGTCGTTTTGCTGGCGGGGATATATTTCCAGAGCCAATCGATTTCGGCGGCGACGGTGTACTCTTCGGCGTAAGATTTGACTTTAGGCATGAGGACCTCCATTTAATTGTCGAACCAGAAGACAATGCGAACACTGGTCAGGTCATCACCGGCCAGCGCTTTGAGTTTTGGAATAACATTTTCGGGAAAATCATTAGCGAAGCGAGCTGCCGGCTGATCCCAGTTATAAGCGACCAGTTCACTGACCAGTAAATAACTGTGGGCATATCCATCCAAATCCCACGAGTCAGATTCTTCCTGGATTTCTAGGCAGACATCAGGCGGCAACCCTCGCGGTGCGGCAATCGGGACCAAGTCATCTCTGTCTTTAATATTGCCCAGGATTGAAAATAAGGTATAATTCCGGTTGTCGTATAGAAAATTAAGAGTTTCCCCCCCTGTTGCATTGACGCTGAAAGGTGCCGGTACCGTTGAAAAGGAATCTTATCCCGCGGTATTATCGAGTGAATTGACCGGTAGCCGGACTCTTCGATAGGTGCTGATGATTCTTGATCAAAAAATATCCCCGATCACATTTACCGGTGAATCGGGGATATGATGGAAACTTAAAAGGTCGATTCTCGAAAGAATGTCACTTTTTTGATTTTTTCGCAGCTTTCTTTTTCGGAGTGTCAACGGCTTCCGGCTTGATGACGTCATCCTTTTCTTCTTCAATGATAACGGCGTCGGTAATCGGCATGCCGCCACTCTGTGGAGGCGTATTCTTCTGAAGAACTCCGGCTTCCACCAATTTATTGATAAGCTCCTGCATGGAGTTGAACATATTCAAAAAACCCTGCGGCGGCATGACAATACGGGCGCTGGCCGAGAAAGCTGATTCAGCCTGAGTCGGTTCCACGCTGACGAAATCATAACGAACCATTCCCCCCGCAAAATGAATGCGGTCAATTCCATCTGCATAAAGTTCTTTGTTGACTTTCACTATATGCCTCGATTATAACTGGGTCTGTTTCTGATTGTCGGAAACCAGGTCTTCCGCGCGGCTGCGAAGGGCTTCCGGCATGGTATTATTGCCCAGCGGAACACCATTGTACATCTTTTCAAACTCGCGGGCGAGGGCTTCGCTGGCGCGGCGTTCTTTGGCGGTTTTGGCTTCGGCTCTGGCTTCAGCCAAATTAATCTTGGACATAATGCCATCAATATAATCTCTTTGCAGTGTTTCAACGCCCACCGTGTTCAGGAGCTGATAATAGGCCAGGTAGTAGTTGCCAAGAGCGATCGTACGGGCAATCTGAGTGTCGGTGGTTTCGAGTTTATAACGAGCCAGGTCAAGCTTCGATTCGTTACCGCCGGCAGCATAGGCTTTGTGGGCGGCTTCCAGGTGTTTCAGATAGGACTGATGGTATTCGTTGTCCAGATTATAACGTTCCTGAACTTCCTTGATGTTGGCGTAGGCGATATTCACCTGAGAGATTACCCCGATGGACAGGGCCAGCGTACGGGCATCAAGTTCTTCGATTTCGCTGTTGCGTGTACGCAGTGTGGCGATATGCTGGGGCAGTTTCAGCAGGTTATAGGCGGCGCGGACGGCCAGTTCCCACCAGCTTTGATTGTACATGAATGAGTTGTCGCTGCCCTGATAGTCCATGATGATGCGGACGTGCGGCAACATGGTCAGGATGGTTTTGCGGGCTTCGTTAAGGGCGATGTTGGCCTGAATATCCAACTGGTAAAGTTCGGGACGCTCCACGAGGGCGACTTTGACAAGGGTCTGGACATCGGGCAGGTTCTGAACTTGAATATCTTTGAGGAAGGAGGTGTCGACGCGGACTTCTTTGGTCGGCATGTAGCCCATAAGCGCACGGAGTTCGATACAGGCGTTGTCATAACTGCGCTGATATTCCATGAGTTGTTTTTGGAGGCGGATGAAACGTTTTCTTTCGTCGAGGATGCGGAGAGGAGAAAATTCTTTGTTGGCTTCAAGCTGGTTGAGGAGCTGGTGGATGCCTTTGCATTCTTCCAGCAGAGCCAGAGAGGAGTCACGGGCGTCCTGTGTGGCGGCAACCTTGAAATATGTTCTGGCTACTTCGAGCTTGAGGTTCTGGGCGGCACGGCGCTTTTGTTCAATGGTGATCAGGGCCTGATCTTCCGCCTGGGTGGCATTCAAATAAGCAAGACCGAAGTCGATCAAGCTCAGCGCTAGTTCAATTTTGAAATTGCTGACGTTGCGGTCGCTGCTCATGCTGGGCTCAAGGGTCATATTGCCGCTGCGGATACTTTTGGAAGAGGAACCGGGATCGTTGTTCCGCCCGGAGAAGTCGTAGGAAATATTGAGTTCGGGGAGCATCCCGAGAACTTCGGCGGTTACGCGTTCGTTGGCGATTTTCGAACGGATGCTGTAGACTTTGTAGTCGAGGTTGTGTTCAATGGCGAGCTGTACGCAGTCGACGAGAGTGAAAATTTGATCATCTTCCGGAACGTTGGCGCTGATCTTTTCAAAGTGTTCATGAGCTTTTTTAATACGTGCGTCACGATATTTCTTAGCGTCATGACATCCGGAAAATGTTCCGGCGACCATTGCAATAACAGCTAACATTGCTAACTTTTTCATGCGATCCCCATTTTTCTGTTAACAAAAAATCATTTAAATCAAAAATCATTTAAAAATATACCGAAAGCAATCCCTTCCGGACCTCCCGGCTCCCATCAACTTCCGGCACGGCAAAACAGCGTTTGGCCGGTCTAAACCACTACGACACTATGCGAATATAGTATACGATAATCAATTTTCAAGCAGACAACGAAAATTTTTTGAAAAGAAAGCATGCATTCTGAAAGATAATACAGGGCTGTCCGGTGAAATTTCACTTTTTCGGCTTTACGTCGAAGCGGCAAATACGCTCGCCGGAGCACCAGCAGTCAATTTCGCGGACATCGAATTCTTTGCCGGTAAAACCATAAAGGATACCGGCGATCAGCCCTTCATCGTAGGTACAGACCGTTTCTTCGCTGACCGGGAGCCCGGAACAGTCGAGATCCTCCGCCACGGTAAAGACGTATTCGTTTCGTTTATGGTTGGCTCCTTCCACCCGGAAAATACCGACCTTTAACGTCAGAAACAATTCACAGAGTTTATGGACCAATTCATTGAATGTTTTGCAATCCGAGGCATTATTGCGGAAAAGCTCAAGCCCTGCTTTCCTGCCCGCGGTGTAGAATATCCGGTCCGCTGCTTCTACTCCGTATTCCTTGATCAGTGCGTCGCGCAAGGTAAACTGCATCAGCCGGTAAACCGCCACTGCCGTATCCGAGCCGAGAGTTGGACGCCCGTCTTCGATATTGCCCAGCATGCACCAGTCAAATTGCAATTCATCTCGCTCTTCTTGAAACATAAAGCACCTTTCAGAAGTAAAATTGTTTTCGGGATATTCCGCTTATTTGTTTTGGAGGATATAATAGCATAAATTCCGAACAAAGTCAACAGTAAAGAGAATTACCTCCTTGAAAATTTCATTTATTTGCGCGATGCCTTTGGTCGGCAGCGTGGGGGATGAAATTTTTAATTTTTATGGATACGGGCTTGAAATGCTCTCAAATGATTCTATATGTATGGTATCTTAGATGTCGGAGATTTTATCATGAGTGACAAGACCGCAAAGTCCGAACTTGCCAAATTGAATTTTGAGGATGCTTTAGCCAAACTGGAAGAACTGGTCGCCCAAATGGAGGAAGGAAACCTTCCTTTGGATCAGATGATTGCATGTTTTGAGCAAGGCGCCAGGTTGACCTCGTTGTGCCGGGGTAAACTGGATAAACTGGAAAAGAAAATCGAAATATTGACCCGCGATGACGGCGCCGCCGGCGAATGGGAGGATTTCGATGAGAGTTCCGAGCGTAAAGACGCGTCATTGAATCCCAAGCCCGTGCCTGCCGCCGCCTCGGACAATCAAAACAAGTATGACGATAATTTATTATTTTAATTCGGTGATGTTATGTTTATCTGGCTGCCCAAAGAACTGCCCGCCGTTTTCAATGATGTCATAATTCCGGCAAACCTCGGTGTATGGGTGTTTGCTCCGCACCCGGACGATTTCGACGTGGTCGCGGTTACCCTGAAGCATTTTTCCGATGCCAACGCCAGGATTTACCTGACGGTCGCCACATCCGGAGCTTCGGGCGTGGAAGATTCCTTTTGCGATCCGCCGTTCAGCCAGGAAAAAGCCCTGACCCGGGAGCGCGAACAGACGCTCAGTTGTGCTTATTTCGGGATGCCCTCGCGCCGTATTCACTTCATGCGCCTGTCCGAAAATGAGGAGGGGAAAGTCATGGATACGACCGACAATTTTGTCCGGGTCATGAATTTTTTCCTGAAAACGCAGCCGGATGTCATTGTCATGCCCCACGGGAACGACCTGAACCATGACCACCAGTTGATGTATGCTTATATGACCAGGCTTTGCGGCGTCCGTAAGAAGTCGATGGCGGTGATATTGAACCGGGACCCGAAAACCGTCGATATGCGCGAGGATCTCTATACCTATTTTGACGAGGCCGCCGCTTCCTGGAAAGGCGAATTACTCCGCTTCCATCAATCCCAGCAGCAACGCAACCAGAATCAACGCGGAATCGGTTTCGATGAACGCATCCTCGGTTTGAACCGGGAGGTCGCCGGTCGCTGCCCCGGTCCCGGTAAGTATGCCGAAGCTTTTGAGCTTAAGTTCTTTGGGTGACCGGGGCCGGAAGGCGGCGTTTGTGAAAACGGATCAATATCAGCGTTTGCTTAGAACCGCAAAGTAAGGCAGACCGTTCGCCTGAAAATAATCCAGGGATTCCTTGACCAGCGGATGGCTCATATTTTCCGCCTGGAATTTGACAACGATATAATTTTCCAGTTCTTTAAGCACTTCGGGGTCTTTGAAGGTGCCGCTGTTCATGACCAGACAGTTTTTGCACCAGGTGGCCCAGAAATCGATCAGCACCGGTTTGCCGGTCGCTTTGCTTTCGCGCAGGGCATCCGTCAATTTCACGACTTCCGCCTCCGGCGTGCCCGATGATTCGGACTTCAACGGCAACAGCGAATAACCGAGCCAGGCATACCATAGTCCGGCCAATACAATAATCACACCGAAAAATTGTTTGATCCGCACCATCCAGCGCCCCGGCTTCGGCAAAACGCCCAGTCCGGCGCCCGCCAGAGGCCAGGGGAGGGCCATGCCGATCCCGAGCAGGAACGGCAACAGCAGGGCGAGCCAGTAGCCCTGAGCGTAGTAATTGGCGGCAAAGAGCAGTACGGCAATCACTACCGGGGCCACACAGGCGCCCGCCAGCAGTGCCGCGATCATGCCCATGACCAGAGCCGTGAGCAATTTGCCGGATTTCATCCGGTCGGTTTTCACCGAGGCGCTGAAACGCGAAAAATCAATGTTGATGATGTCGAACATGGCCAATGATAAGACAATAAACACCGCAGCGATAGCGAAGTTGAACCATGCTGAGGAGTTCAGGGCTCCGAATCGTGCCCCGGTCAGGATGACGAACAACCCCAAAACGCCGTAGGCCAGCGCGATGCCGACGCCGTAAGCCAGTCCGCGGGTGAAACCCTGTCGCCGGTTTTCAGTGCCTGCGCCGATGATGGCGAGGTTGATCGGGATCATCGGCAGTACGCAGGGGGTCAGGTTCAGGCCCAGGCCGCCGAGGAGAATCAACAGGATGATGACGAACAGGCTTTTATCCGCAAAAATGGCAGGGGCCGTTTCCGCACGCAGGAATTCCAGGAATTTTTTGCTGTCCATATAACCGGCGGCGGTCCGGTCGGTTTTGAACTCCTTGAGCAAGTCCAGCGGAAAGTCCCCGGTGGAAACCGTTGGCACAGGCTGATTGACGTCGGTAAAACCATCGCCGGTAAAGAGAAATTCCAGGCGTCCCGGCATAAAACACATTCCGGATATGTCCCCGACGGTTTTGCGGCAGCCGCTGTAATTGATGATGATTTTGCTGCCGGCGGCTTTGGGGAATTTCCATATGGCGGTGCCGGACGGATAGATGGGGGTCTCGCCCATGAATTCGTCGTCATAAACCTGAGGCGTCGGAGCTGAAATCGGGGTAAGCGTTTCATTGTCGGCGGTGACCCTGACGCGGGTGGTGTCCGCATACAGATAGTGGTTTGCCGAAATCGCGACCTCTATCAAAACGGTATCTTCGGTATAGGATGTTTTCCAGGCAAACGGTTCGCCGCCGAAAACATGTCCGGCAATCGCCAGCACGCCCGGCAATATCATTGCGGTCAGGATGCGTTTAATCATAGTATTGAGTAAAGCCTTTCAGTCGTTCGGGTTCGGCGAAACGCTCCCGCAGGATGGAACTGGCGGGAGCAGGAGTTTCAATATGGATCGGTTACTTTTTCTCGAGTTTCTTGTCCAGCACTTTCAAATAGTTGGCCGGAGTTTTGGCCTGGGCGAATTCGCTGTAATCGGAATTGCCGATAACTTTGCCCTCTTTGTCCAGCAGGAGAATGGTGGGGAATCCTTCCACTTTGAACTGAGTGGCGAGTTCCGTATTCTGCATGAACTGGGCGCCGGACATTTTGACGCGGGCGGGAAAGCGTTTGTTTTTGTTCCATTCCTCGATGGCGGCGTGGTCCGGGAAGTCGACTTCCAGAAGCACCAGTTTTTCGTTCGCATATTCAATGAATTCTTTTTGGGAGAACAGATTTTTCCCCAGCGTCTTGCAGGGAGGGCACCAGGTGGAGCCGGTGAACAGCATGAAAATCGGTTTATTCTCCTTGGCGGCTACTTCCTTGGCTTTCTGGAAACTCGTAAGCCAGTTGGCTTCCGCTGCAAACAGGGTGGTGCTCATGGCAAACAAAAATGACATCAATAAAAAACGTTTCATCATAACTTTCTCCTTCGCTGTTGAATGTTGAGCCGTCATAAAATAACAGCATGAAAATAAAAAATCAAATGGTTTGGTAATATTCGGGAACAGATTTTCAATAATAAAAACAGAATACGCAACCCGTCGGGCAATCTTGGCTATTGCCGGAGAAATGACCTGCGGCGCTTAGTAGTCAATTCCTTTCTGGGCTTCCTCTCCCTGTTCAAACGGATGCTTGAGTGCATGGATATCGGATATCAGGTCCGAGATGGCCAGCAATTTTTCGTGGGCATACCGGCCAGTAACCATGACATGCAGATCTTTGCGGCGGTGCGCCAGGGCATTGACGACTTCGTCCATGTCCAGATAACCGAGGTGCAGCGCGATGTTGAGTTCATCCAGCACCAGCAGTTGCAGGTTCGGGTCATGCAGCAGTTTCATGGCTTTGAGCCAGCCGGACTGAGCCAGTTCCTTGTGGTTGCCGGGGTGCCAGCTCAACCCTGCGCCAAGTTGTTCGAATACAAAGTTATCCTGTCTCAGATTCCGGAAAAAGCGAACTTCGCCCGTCTCCAGTTCGCCTTTAACGAACTGAAGCAGGGTTACCTGCCATCCCCAGCCGAGCGCTCGAACCACTGTTCCGAATGCACTGGTGGATTTTCCCTTGCCGTCACCTGTCACGTTTATCAACATTGGAATATTCCTTTCGTTTTATGGCGATGAGCCGTTGCCGCCTGTCTTATTGTAACTTCATTTGGATGCTTTGTCAATGGATGGACCGAAAAAAACATATATTCTAGTCTTGCTTCGGCGGTGGCGCCGGAAGATTCCCCCAGGTTTTTCGAAGCAGCAGAATGACCATGATCCCCGCGCAGAGAAAATAGATGCCGTCGAAAAACTTCAGCGAGATCGACAACGCCCCGAATTGAACCAGCAGGGCCAGAATGCCGCCAATCGCAATCAGGCTGGCAATCGGGTATTTCAGCTTGTTGCCAGGTTCGAAACGACAATACAGGACCAGTAACAGAACCAGATTGCAGTAGAGCAGGATATCCATAAGCCTTTCCTCCTTGCATTAAGGGTGCCGGGAGCGCTGTCTGGGTAAAATACACAGAACTCACTAAAACGTCAATTTCTTCTCTGACGGTTAATCTACAACGGATTTCCGGCAATGCAAATCGATTTGGAAAGGAAAAGAAGAACCGGAAAGAATCCTTGGAGAGTTCTTTCCGGTTTTAACGCATACCGCGTATGGGGGGCAAATCACAAACCAACCGTGCCTTATCAAGACGGCATGGAAGCTTCGCAACCCGTCGCGGATTATTTTTTCAGCTTCATCTGCGGAAACAGAATCACGTCGCGGATCGATTCCGCGCCGGTCAGCAGCATTGCCAGGCGGTCGATGCCGATGCCGAGCCCGCCGGCGGGCGGCATGCCGAATTCCAGGGATGTCAGGAAGTCTTCGTCGATTTTTCCGGCGACGTCGTCGCCTTCTTTTTTCTCGCGCTCGAACTGGTCCATGAAGCGTTGGCGCTGGACAATCGGATCATTCAACTCCGAATAGCCCGGGCAGAGTTCCTGTCCGTTGACCACCAGTTCGTAGACATCGACCAGCGCCGGGTCATCCGAACAGCCTTTCGCCAGCGGAACCATCTCTTTGGGCAGGCGGGTGACGAACGTCGGCTGGATCAGTTTGCCTTCGATCAATTTGTCGTAAACTTCGTTGGTGACTTCAAATGCCGGCATGGATTCTTCGACGGCGAGGCCCATTGATTTGGCCTTGGCCACTTGTTCGGCGAACGACAGCTCAAACCAGTCCGCGCCGGCGCATTCCTTGACCAATTCCCGGTATTCCACGCGCTTCCAGGGGCGGGTCAGGTCGATGGTGCCGCTGGCGTGTTCGAACTGGAGCTTGCCGAAGACCTTCATCGCCACGGTGGTGACCAGTTCTTCAATCAGTTCCATCATGGTCCGGCAGTCGCCGTAAGCCTGATAGATTTCCATGGAGGTGAACTCCGGATTGTGCTTGCGGTCCATGCCTTCGTTGCGGAAGTTACGGTTCATCTCATAGATTTTTTCGAATCCGCCGACGAGCAGTTTCTTCAGGTACAGTTCCGGGGCGATCCGCATGTACATTTCGCTGCTCAGCGCTTCGTAATAGGTCTTGAACGGTTCGGCCGCCGCGCCGCCGGGGATCGGCTGGATCATCGGCGTTTCCACTTCGATGAAGCCCTTGGACTCCATGAAATTACGGATTTCGCGGATGATCTGGAAGCGCTGCAGCAAAACCTGTTTGCTTTCGTCGTTGGTGATCAGGTCCAGATAGCGCTGGCGGTAGCGCTGTTCGATGTTGGTCAGACCGTGGAATTTTTCGGGGAGCGGGCGCAGGGATTTGCTCAACAGCTCGAATTCCACGACTTTGACGGTCAGTTCACCCATTTTGGTGATGAACCGTTCGCCACGGACGCCGATGATGTCGCCGATGTCGATACGGCGGAAAAGCTTGAAGTTTTCTTCGCTGAGGACTTTCTTGTTGATGAACAACTGCATTTTGCCGGAGCTGTCTTTCAGGTCTGCAAAGATAGACCCGCCCATGTTGCGGATACCGGTCAGGCGTCCGGCCAGGGTCGCGGGCTGAGGTGTTTCATCGTCCGGCCGGTAGCCGGCGCGGAGTTCGCTGATCGGAGCGGCGTTGTCGAAGCGGCCGCCGAAAGGATTGATGCCTTCGGACTGAAATTCGGCCACTTTGCGGACGCGCTGCTGAAAAATATCCTCACTGGAGACTTCTTCGGCTCCGACTACGGCGGTTTCGTTATTTTCGCTCATTTACTGGGGCTCCACATATGTTTTTATTGAAATTTTTAAAATCATAATGTATCACAGGATTACGAACTTGCAATTCAATTTTTCGAAACTCCCGGAGAAATATTGAGAAAGAACCCGGATTTGTTCCTATCGTTCGTCCGGGGAGATCGTGTAGCGGTAGCTTCCCCCGGGAAAAACAGCCGGTACGAGCACCAGCAGCAGGCAGGCGAAAATCAGGGCACAGCCGTTGAACAGAAACAAGGTCTGGTAGTCGGTGATCGCCCGGCCGCCGAGGGACCACGCCGGAGCCAGCATCCCCGAGCCGAGGATCAGCGAGGAGAGCAAACGCGCTCCGCCGCTGCCCAGGGAATAAAACGAACCGCAATAAGCCATACTCATGGCGCGGTTCCACGGTGTGGACAGGCTCAGCATTTCGCTGGTGGTGGTGATCGAAACCAGCGACAGCATGAATGCGTTGATGAACAGCAGCAGCGTGATCAACGAAATATGGAACAGCGAAGACCCGCTGATGCCGAACATGCAGAGATTGATGAAGATGAACACGATGTGACAGCTGACCATGACCGGACGGAGCTTCAGGCGATTGATGAGCAGCCCCGAAGCCAGAAATCCGAGGATGGACCCGGCCAGCGCCACCGCCGAAACGATGACGACCATGTTGGCCGCAATATTCAGTCCGTTTTTTATATAGATGAACGCCAGCGGCTGGGTGGAGAAACAGAATAAATAAAGAAAGCAGAGGTAGACCGAATAGCCGGACAGCGCTTTGTTGCCGATGGCGTCGCTGAGGCCGGGGAGAAATTTGACCGGCTCCGGTTTTTCGGACGGCTGTGGAACCTGCCAGACATGGAATATACGCCCGATCAACCCCAGTGCGGCGATCAGGGCCACGGCCTGAAGCGCGAACATGGACGGCGATTTGCCGATCAGCAACCCGCAGAGGAAAATGAACAGCACGCTGAACCCCTGCCAGGCAAAGCGCATATAACCGAAAAAGCTGTGCCGCTGGTGCTTCGGCAGAATGTTGTCGAGAAAGGGAAACCAGGCGGCGTTGTACGCGGACAGGAAAATCCCGTACAGGAAAATCCCGGTCAGCATGACCAGCGGCCCGGAGTCGCCGCCCCACGGCGAAAACGTGATCAGCAGCATGGCGCCGAACGCCAGCATGGTGGACCCCAGAATGGTTTTCCGGTAGCCCATTTTGGCGGACAGGAAGCCCATCGGCAGCAGCATGGCGGCGTAAGCCAGCGGAATCAGGGCGGTGGTGACGAGGGAAAGGGCAGGGCCCGCGTTCATTTTTTCGGCCATGATCATGATGATCGGGCTGTCGTTGATCAGTCCGCTCGACAGGGCGCCGAAACAGCAGGACAGCACGATGTGTGCCTTGGCGATGCCGAGTTGGCGGGGTGGTAAATCGATTCTGGACATGTTCTGCTTTCCCGATGAAACTGAAATATCCGTATAAGATATCACCGGGACGGGGTTTTGTCCAGATTGGTGAAGTTTTTTTCGAGAAATATTAAAAAAGATGGAACTTTCATTATAGGGCAGGGTCTAAACCGACAGAATCAAAGTTCTGGTTGTTTGATAAAAATTGTTTTCCCTCCCTCTCCCTTGTCCGGTATCGGATTCGTTAAGGTTGCGGCTCGCCCATCTCCCACCCCCCCCTTCAAAAGCAGTTGCAGCCACCCCCGCGCTTCCGATACCGGCATTTTTTTTTTGCGGAGGCGGCTGTTGTTATCAGACAGGGATTATTGCAGGGCGGCGAAGGCGGCGGTGATGTTGTCGCAATAGCCGTTCAAGGCGTGGACGTCGGCCCCGCAATTCAAATACATATAACCCATATCCAGATATTCTTTCAATGTACCGGGACCGCTGACCGTACCGGCAAATTTGCCGTGTTTGCGGGCGGTTTCGGCAATCAGGCGGCGGACCCGGTGGATTTCCGGATGGGCGAAGTCGCCCGGGTGCCCGATGGACTGGGAAAAGTCGCCGGGGCCGAAAAAGATGATGTCGATTCCGTCCAGCGCGCAGATTTCATCCAGTTCATCCAGCGCTTCCTTGTCTTCGATCTGGACGATGACCATACGGTTGTGATTTGCCAACTCGAAATATTCGGAATCGGTGAGGCGGCAGTACATGCCGTCGGCATTGCCGCCGTCCCACGGGCGGAGCCCCACCGGGTGGAAACGGGTCTGGCGGACGATGGATTTGGCTTCGGCCAGGCTCATCAGGTGGGGGACCATGATGCCGGTGGCGTTGGCCTCCAGCGGCACGATGTAATCGCTGTAGCTGCCCTTGCTTACGCGGATGATGGAATCAACATCATGGGCGTTGGCCGCAAGGATCTGGGCTTCGAGGCGGCTCCAGTCGCAGGGCGTGTGTTCGCGGCAGAGCCAGACGGCGTCATAACCGGCATAGGCGGCGATTTCGACGGGGCGATGGCAGGAGGTGTTGAGTTTGAAACTTAGGACGGGTTTGCCGGAACGCATTTTGTCCAGCATACGGCTGCGGCGTTGAGTTTTCATGGCTTTTTTCCTGAAATAAAATTTGACATTTCGGGTTAATGGTAGTACAATACTACAAGACAGGAAAATGTCAATCGGAGGAACCCGTGAAATTCGAAAAAATTCGCAGAAAAACCACTCTCGAACAGGCGATCGAGGCGATCAAGAATTATATCGTGACCAATAAACTGCAGGAGGGGGATTCCCTGCCGCCGGAAATGGAATTGGCGGATGCGTTGGGGATCAGCCGTAACATTCTCCGCGAGGCGTTGCGCCACTACCGCACGCTCGGAATCATCGGTTCGAAGCCGAAAATCGGGACCTTCATCGCCCGGCTGGCGCCTGAAAATCCATATCGTGGATACCTGCCTTTTATCGCGGCGAACGAGGACTCGATGCGCGAGCTGGCCGAGGCCCGGATCGTGCTCGAATGCGGCGCGGCTTCGTTGATCGCCGCCCGGGCGACCCCGGAACGGGTCCGGGAACTTGAAGCCATCAACGCCCGCCTCGAAGAAACCGTGGAGCTTGACAAACGGCTCAAGCTGGAAATCGAACTTCACAGCGCCATGCTCCGGATTGCCGGGAACACCATTATCAACGGATTGATTCCGCTGCTGGTGAATTTTTTCCAGCAGCGGCTCCAGAGCGGATCGGGACAGCCGGGGCATCCCAGGCACGAAGTGGATGCCGAGCATCGGCGGATCATCGACGCCATTGCCCGGCGGGACGGCAACACCTTAGCGGGGTTGTTGCGTGCGCACGGCGAGGAATATCTGCAATAGTATTGTAAATACAGGATGGCGGCGGACGGAAGTTTGAATTCTTCATGCCATGTGTGATTCACACAAAACTTTCCTTAATTCATTTCCTTGTATCGGATTCGGCTGTGTATATATTAATGATGAAGCCCCCGGAAAATGTAATGATCAAGGAGTGTTGTCATGGCTGCTTCAAACAAAAAAAATGCTGTTTCCCGTTATCGTGGTTCCATGCCTGCAATCGGTATTCGCCCCACCATTGACGGCCGCTGCCGCGGCGTGCGCGAATCGCTGGAAGTCCAAACCATGAACATGGCCAAAGCCGCCGCCGAACTGATCAGCGGCAAGCTCCGCTATCTGGACGGTACGCCGGTCCGGTGCGTGATCGCCGGCTCCACCATCGGGCGCGTGGCCGAATCCGCCGCCTGCGCCGACCAGTTCGCCCGCGAAAACGTCTGCGCCACGCTGACCGTTACCCCCTGTTGGTGTTACGGTTCCGAAACGATGGACATGGACCCGATGACCCTGAAAGCGGTCTGGGGTTTCAACGGCACCGAGCGCCCCGGCGCGGTGTATCTGGCGGCGGTTCTGGCCGCTCATGCGCAGAAAGGGTTGCCGGCGTTCGGAATTTACGGACGCGACGTTCAGGATGCCTCCGACACCGCCGTTCCGGACGATGTGGCGGAGAAGATTTTGCGCTTCGCCCGCGCCGCCGTGGCCGCCGGTACCATGCGCGGCAAATCGTACCTGTCGATCGGCAGCGTGTCGATGGGGATCGCCGGTTCGATCGTGAATCCCGAATTTTTCGAGAAATATCTCGGCATGCGCTGCGAATCGGTGGATGAAGTGGAAATCCTCCGCCGAATCGAGGGCGGAATCTATGATAAAAAGGAATATGCCCGCGCCCTGAAATGGACCCGCGCCAACTGCAAGGAAGGCGCCGATTACAATACCGTCAAAAAGACCGCCGCCGAAAAAGAACGCGACTGGGAATTCAGTGTCAAGATGGCGATGATCTGTCGCGACCTGATGACTGGAAATCCTGCGCTGGCTGCGGAATTTCCCGAAGAAACCCTCGGCCATAACGCCATTGCCGCCGGGTTCCAGGGACAGCGCCAGTGGACCGATTACCTGCCAAACGGCGACTTCATGGAAACCGTGTTGAACTCCTCGTTTGACTGGAACGGCATTCGCGCTCCGTATGTCATGGCGACGGAGAACGATTCACTGAACGGCGTGGCGATGTTGTTCGGCAATCTGTTGACCAATACCGCGCAGGGATTTTCCGACGTCCGCACGTACTGGAGTCCCGCCGCCGTGAAGCGCGTGACCGGGCATAAATTGACCGGGCTGGCGGAAAATGGCTTCATTCACCTGATCAACTCCGGCGCCACCACCATGGACGCCACCGGATGCCAGAAGGTCGGCGGCAAACCCGCCATGAAATCGTTCTGGGATATTTCCGAACGCGAAGCCCAAGATTGCCTGGACGCCACCCGCTGGGTTCCGGCCAATACCGGTTATTTCCGCGGCGGCGGCTTCTCCTCCAAGTTCCTGACGGTGGGCGCGATGCCGGTCACGATGAGCCGCATCAATCTGGTGCACGGGCTTGGCCCCGTCCTGCAGATCGCCGAAGGCTGGACCTGCGAACTGCCTTCCAAGGTATATGAGAAAATCGACCTGCGCACCGATCCGGGCTGGCCGACCACATGGTTCGTGCCGCGCCTGACCGGCAAGGGCTGCTTCGCCGATGTTTATTCGGTGATGGCGAAATGGGGCGCCAACCACGGAGCGTTTTCCTACGGGCATATCGGGGCGGACCTGATTACGCTTGCCTCGATGCTGCGGATTCCGGTCTGCATGCATAACGTGCCGGAGGAACAGGTTTACCGCCCGGCCGCATGGAATGCGTTCGGCATGGATATCGAAGGGGCGGATTACCGCGCCTGCCAGTCGTTCGGTTCGCTGTACCGGTAAGGTTCAGATACCGACCATCATTCAGGAGCGGGGAGTTTTTGCTTTCCGCTCCTGTTTCTTTTTGCTTTTCAGGCGTCTTGCCGTGTCAAAAGAATGCGCGGTTGAGGACGGTATCATTATTGGTAGAGTTCAACCGTCAGCGGCTTGAAAATGCCGCCGTTGCCGTAGCTGTTGGAAATCCGAACGACCAGAATATTTTCCTGTCCCCAACGGATTTCCCGGGTGGCGTCGAGTTGAAACGGCGTTCCGGCGCCGGCTTTGCCGAGGTTCTGCTGGCCGAGATACTCGTTGTTCAGCCAGACCCAGGCGCTGTCCTCGACGCCGTCGAAATTCAACTGCACGGCGGAACAATTCAGGATTTCGGGCATGTTGAAACGGATGCGGTACCAGGCGATGCCGTTGTATTCGTCGAAACCCTGTTCCTCCCAGTAACCCATGTCGATCTGGTTCCAGCCGCTGTCATCGAGCGTGGCGCTCTGCCATTTTTCGAGATGCCCGGTCAGGCTGGGATCAAGCTGGAATTTCCAGTTTTTCAGGGGGAGGGCGATGGTTTTGATTTTTTCGACAGGGCGCCCTTCGGGCAGGATGTCGCGGAGCAGTTTGGTTTCGCGGTGGTACGGCCAAAGGGCGCGGCTGGCGAATTGGCGGATTCGGACGTCGCTGTCGATTCTGGCGGTGTTCTCCAGGTAGAGCAGGGCTTCGGCGCTGTTCTTCTTGGCCAGCGCCGCGGCGCAGACGGCCACCATGTAACGGACGTTGAAATCGGGGTCTTGTCCGAGCCTGGTGATTTCGGGCAGGGCCTTTTCTCCGGCGATTTCATAAAGGGAATAGACGGCGGAACGGCGGATGACCGGGTCACGGTCGGTCAGCCCCTGCCGGGCGGAGAGCTGACGGTGTTCCGGGCTGTTCTGGAGCATGCGGAACGCGGTCCGGCGCATGATGTCGTCGCCGGTGTCCTGCCAGCCGCGGAGGTCATTGTTTTTGACCATGTAGTCGCGGGTCAGCTGTGGAGGGCGGTTGCGGCTGGTTTCCTGATAGACTTCCGCCGGTTTTTTCGAGGCAAAACAGCCGCAGAGCATTAGAAAGAGGCCGCAGCCGAGGATTGATAATAACCTGTTCATCGTCAAATTTCCGTATTTGTTTCCATAAATTAAGGGCTGAACGGCATAATTGCAAATGGAAAGTTGAAAAATGCACGAAACAGCGGTATTTTACCGTAAATGGAAAATTTGACTACAAGCAAAACCAAGGATGGCAATTATGGCAATGTGGGGCGGCAGATTCGGCAGCGGCACCGATAAAGACATGCAGGATTTTTCGGAATCGGTATCGTTTGACAAACGGCTTTATAAATATGATATCATGGGGAGCAAAGCGCATGCGGCGATGCTGGCCCGGCAGGGAATCATCCCCGCGAAAACCGCCGAAGCCATCAGCGACGGCCTGGGGCAGATCGAAAAAAGCATCGACGCCGGGCATTTCAAGTTCTCTCCCGAACTCGAAGATATCCACATGCACATCGAAAGCGCCCTGACGGAAGCGATCGGCGCGGAGGGCGCACGCGTTCACACCGCCCGGAGCCGTAACGATCAGGTGGCGCTGGACGTCCGGCTGTATTTGCGCGACGAAATCACCCGGATCTCCGGCATGGTTCGCGATTTTCAGCGTGCTCTGGTTTCCCAATGCGAAGCCGAACCGACGGCGATTATGCCCGGATTCACCCATTTGCAGCACGCCCAGCCGGTGCTGTACGCGCACCACCTGCTGGCTTATGTGGAAATGTTCGAGCGCGACCTCGGCAGGCTTGAGGACTGCCGCCGTCGCCTGAACGTCATGCCGCTCGGTTCCGGAGCTATCGCCGGGACTACGCTGCCGATTGACCGGGAATTCGTCCGTGAGCAGCTTGGTTTCGACGCGGTTACTGCGAACAGCATGGATGCGGTGGCGGACCGGGATTTTGCGATTGAACTGTTGAGTGCGCTGTCGATTTTTGCGATGCACGTGTCGCGGCTGTCGGAGGACCTGATCCTGTGGTGTTCGCAGGAATTCGGCTTTGTCGAACTGGATGATGCCTTTACCACCGGTTCCAGCCTGATGCCGCAGAAGAAAAACCCCGACGTGGCCGAACTCTCGCGCGGCAAAACCGCCCGGATTTACGGCGATCTGATGACGCTCCTGACCCTGTGCAAAGGGCTGCCGTTGACCTACAACCGGGATTTACAGGAAGACAAGGAACCGGTTTTCGATGCGATCGACACCGTGGTCAAGATTTTGAAAGTATTTCCGCCGATGATCGGCACGATGAAAATCAATGCCGGGCGGATGCTCGAAGCGGCCTCCGACCCCGCCCTGATGGCGACCGACCTGGCGGATGAACTGGTGAAACTTCAGGTGCCTTTCCGCACGGCGCACCACAAGGTGGGCGGGCTGGTGAAATGGTGCCGCGACCATAAAAAGGCACTGAATGAACTGGCTCTCGATGAAATGCGGATCAGCATTCCGGAAGCGACCCCGGAATTTCTGACGCTGTTCGATCCGGCGGAAAGCATCCGCAAGCGTGAAATTCCGGGGGCCACCGGGTTCAGTACGGTTCGGAAACGCATTGATTATTGGCTGGGGAAACTGGCCTGATTTAAAATTTCCTGGCCAGTACCGGAGTATCCGTGAGCTCCGCCGCCGGTGATTTCAGGTGGTGGAGTTCCAATATTTCGAGCCGGTTGATTCCGGTTTTCAACAACGGTGCCGGGATGTACAGCGTGTCCTGCGGGCCGACTTCCCAGTAACGCCCCAGGTTGAAACCGTTGAGCCAGCAGACGCCTTTCGTGCCATGAACTTTCAGGAACGTGTCGGCGGGTTCATCGACCGTGAATTCTCCTTGATAGAAAACAGGACCCGTCTGCTCGATGGTTTCGACGGCGGAGTATTGCAGATCGTCAAGGTCTTCCAGCGGGAGCGGGTAGATTTCCCAGTCGAACTGGAACTGGTTGTCGAGGCGGACGCCGACGGTGATTCCTTTCAGGCTGTCTTCCAGAAACGGGCCGTAATTGGTACGGCCGAGATTTTCCACCAGAATTTCCAATAACAGTCCTTCCGGCGGAATCTGGACTGGAATTTCATGTTTTTCGTCATTGCAGTACAGGACCGCCGCCTCTTTGCCGTCGATGAATACCTGGGCGCGGTCGCGCGGTTCCTGAACCGTCAGCACGGCGCTTTCCACCGGTCCCTGCAAGTGCGTCCGGTAAAAGATGAACCCGAAATTCTGCCCGAGCTGTTCCATGCAGAGCGGCTGCGGCGAGGTATGGCGCACGGAGAGCCGGTCAAGGTTTTCGAGCAGAGGGGCGCGGCGGGTTAACTTTACTTCGCCATATGCCGTTTTCTTCGCCGGGAGCGGGAGCTCGCCCGGCACGGCGCCGAACTCGGTCAGCAGAGAACGGAACTGGAGGAATTTTTCGGTGATGTCGCCGCTTTCGTTGATGGGAGCGTCGTCGTCGTAACTGGTGATGGTCGGCTGGTAGTTTTTGACGGCGGGGCGGTTGGCTCCGTTGAAAAACCCGAAGTTCGTGCCGCCGTGCGCCATGTAAAAATTGACGTGACCGTCCAGTTCAAGAATCTGGCGCAGGGCTTCCGAGCCCTCTTCCGCCGAGCGCGTATGATGCTCCTCCGTCCAGTGGTCGAACCAGCCGTTCCAGAACTCACAGCACATCAGAGGGGAATTCGGACGGAGCTCGCGGACCTTGGCGAAAGCAACCGGAGCGTAACTGCCGAAGTTGGCGGTAGCCCACACGCCGGGGAGGGTGCCGCCGTTGAACGGCAGGTTGCGGGGGCCGTCGGAGGTCAACTGGAAGGTTTCCGGCAGGAATTCTCTGGTCATGTCGGAAAGAATGCGCAGATATTTGTGGTCATTGCCGTAACTGCCGTATTCGTTTTCCACCTGTACGGCGATGACGGGGCCGCCGGATTCGCAGGTGTGTTTGGCGATACGCGGCAGGAGTTCCCCGAAGAAACGCCGGACGGCATCAAGGTAAGGCTTGTTCACGCAGCGCAGCCGGATGCCCGGAATGACCGACAACCACGCCGGAAACCCGCCGAAATCCCATTCCGCGCAGATATACGGGCCGGGGCGCACAATGACCTTGAAGCCCAGCTCGCCCGCGGTTTCGATGAAACGCTCGATATCGGCGAAACCGGAGAAATTGAATTCGCCGGGGCGCGGTTCATGCAGATTCCAGGCGACGTAGGTTTCCAGTGTATTCAGGCCCATGGCTTTCATTTTCACCATACGGTCGCGCCATAGTTCCGGGTGGACCCGGAAGTAATGCATCGCCCCGGAAAAAATCCGGAACGGTTGACCGTCGAATAAAAGCTGATCGCCGATTCTCTCAAATTTGCTCATGAATTCCTCTTCTGATTACTATTCCGTGTATATGATATTGACCGGGCGCCAGATGC
The DNA here is from genome assembly GCA_002408885.1 of Lentisphaeria bacterium UBA5247. GTDB lineage: Bacteria > Verrucomicrobiota > Lentisphaeria > Victivallales > Victivallaceae > UBA5239. The sequence goes on from DHTZ01000024.1 coordinate 30,924, forward strand.
CGCCGAGTCCTTTGTGCTTCTCCACCCGGATTGCCAGGAAATTGTTGTCCGGTTTCAGCAGCCCGGACGGAATCTCGATGGTAAACGGTTCTTTCCATGAATAGGAATTACCCTTGTAAGGATAGGGGCGGTGGTGAATTTCCTGCCCGTTCAGGTAAATCGTGGCGGTGCCGTCCACGGCCTGAAACAGCATCTGCGCATTTTTCTTGTCCCCGACGTTGATATTGTTCAATTTATTGAAATACCATGCGGTCCCGAGATAGCCGATGCCGTGTTGTTTTTCCCATTCCTGTCCGATGGGCTGTTGGGCCCAATGGGAGTTGGTGTTGATGTCGCGCGCATTGGAAATATCGAATGCGGGAAGATGCCATTTCTCTTTCAGCCCGGTATTGTTCGGGTCGAACAATATTTTCCAGCCGTTCAATTCCACGGTATCCGTACCGATCAGGCGCAGGCTCTGACGCAGGGGCCAGTGGCGGTCTTCCAACGCCCGGATATGGCCCATGTTCAATGCGTTGGTATTTTCGATGGATTCCCTGAATTTGTCCAGTTCCCGCACGGCTTTGGCGAATGCGTCGATCGGGGCGCCCGCCCGATGTTTGCGGTATTCGGCCTGCGCCGCCATGGTCAGTTCCACATTTTTCAGGCCGTTTTTCAGGAATTCAACGCGCCCGGCGGCAATCGGATCAAGAGCGGAGGCATCCGCCGCCGCATCCAGCAGCGCCCGGCATTTCGCCATGACTGCCGGGGTGAATACGCTATCGGCCACTTTGTAGAATTCCAGATAGAGGATGCCGCCCTCCGGCAGCCGCCCGCCGGGAAGATCGAATTCGGCGTTCATGGAAACCTGCGTGAGATAGTCGAAGTATTCTTTGACGAAAGGCTTGCCCGCGCCGAAAGCCGAGAAAAACGTGTCTTTCAGGCCGTCCAGCGACGTTTCCCGGTCGTGATTTAGGGTGGCGATGACATAGTTGACCAGTCCTTGAGCGGCATAGTGCCCGGTCAGGCTGTCCATGTCCACCGCCACCATGTTCGGCGTGGAAAACATGTACAATTCGTAAAACACATCCTGATACTGTACCGGGAAGTAATTGCCGTCGAGTGTGAAATTCGGACGGAACATCAGTTGTGCGCCTGTTTTGGCCCAGCCGCTGAAAATCTCCTTGTATTCCCGGACTTTGTCGGCGGTCCACGGATACATGTACGGCGGGCAGAACCGCAGGATGATGCGGTCGTTCAGTTTGATTTTTTCACTGGGCGGGCGGCTGAAATTGGTGTAGATCAGCCCCATGAGCCGATGATTCGGATCGACTTTATCGGCTTCTTTCTGTACGTCCAGATAAAATTTGCAGTAACGGTCGGAAAGCGAACCGAGTTCATCGAACCAGGTGCCGTCTTTCGCGTCGAATTTTTTCTTTGCCCGGGCCAGCCTTGCTTCGGGGGCTTCCGGGGAATTGTCGGCGGCGAGGCAGTCGGGACAGACGCATTCACCGGCGGTGTCGTTTTCGTTCAGGTTGATGATCTTGCGCCGCGGCTTGCCGGACTTCCAGTTGTCCACGATGGCTTGGACGAGCCCCGGGCTGGTCACGCACATGCTGATGAAGTTTGGATCGCCTTTGCTCCAGCAATACGGATTGGAACCGCGGACGCCGTCCGGCAGCATGCTGAAATATTCCGGGTGATCCTTGCCGTACCGCTTGTAGTAGTCCTGAAAGGCGTGGCCGAGCTGGAAGCTGGTGTCGCAACTGAACCGATGCCGCTTCAGCCAGTTGCTCTGGTCATCATAGAATTTCCGGCGGTTGGCGTCATCCGTCCAGCCGGAGTTCAGGCCGCTGACGTTGCGCCACAGGCTTGATTGTACTTTGGGCTTCACTTCCAGCCGGAGGCCGTCAATAGTCAGGTTCCGGTGGACGGGAATGACTTCGCCCGGTTCGCCGGGCCATAGCCAGCGGACGCCGAGGAATTTTTCCAGAAATTCATAGGCGGCGAACAATGTTCCGGTACTGGTGTTGTTGGCGCGGTAGTCGCGGTCGTCATCCTTGCCGGCAATGTGGATATTGCCATCCCGAATGACGATCAAACCCTGATTGTAAGGAATTTGCTGGACAACTTCGCGGTTTCCGGCACAATCGCCCAGATAAATGTATGGACCTTGCGGCAGGTTTTCTTTTTCCGTGAGGACTGGGATTTCAGTTCCGGTGGATTTTTTCAGATGATACGCCAGTTCTTCCGCGGCTTTCGATTCGGACGGAGTCGGATTTTGGCGGATCACAATGCCGTTCATCTGGAGTTTGCCGTCTTTGACCAGTTCAAGGGCGGACAGCGCCAGCATGGAGAAAACGGCGCATAAAATCAAGGTAAGTCGTTTTTTCATAGGTCTTCCGTTGCTGTTCAGGGTTATTCACTGTAAAGGATATGGACCGGCTGCCAGATGCCCGAGCGCGCGGTATCCCGGTCTGTTCGGATGACCAGCAAGTTGTCCCGCGGCTTCAACAGGTCCGTCGGGATATCAATCAGGAGCGGGTCCTTCCAGAAATACCGGTCGCCTGCAATGCTGCGGGCGAAAATCTGCTTGCCGTTCAGGAAAATCCGGGCGTTGCCGTCGATGGCGTAAAACAACAATTGCATGTTGCCTTTATCTGCTTTGATCTTGTCGAGCCGATTGTAGTACCAAACGGTTCCGGCGGCTTTGGCGTCGAAACGTTCTTTCCGGATGGCGTCCATTTCGTTACGGGCCTGCGGATTGGTCTTAATGGACTCGGCTTTGGAAAAGTCGAAAGTGGGGAGGTACCATTTTTCCTTCAGCCCGACGTTCTGGGGATCGAACAGGATTTTCCAGTCGGTCAGTTCCGTCCGGTTCGTGCCCGTCAGGTACAGTCTGGCGCGTGACGGCCAGCGGCGGTCCTCCAGCATGCGGATATTACCCATGTTAAAGGCGTTGCTGTCTTCGATCGAGGCCCTGAACTGATCCAGTTTCTGCACGGATTTGGCGAAAGAGTCGATCGGAGCACCTTGGCGGTGTTTGCGGAATTCCACCTGGGCGGCCATGGTCAATTCCACGTTTTTCAGGCCGTTTTTCAGGAATTCAACCCGTTTGACGGCGGTCGGGTCAAGGCCGGGGGCGTTGGCCGCCTGTTCCAGCAGGGCGCGGCATTTGTCCATGACCTGCGGCGTGAACAGACTGTCCGCCACCGTGAACAGGTCCAGATAAAGACTGCCGCCCTCCGGGGTTTTGGTGTCGTTCGGATCGAACGGCGAATTCATGCTGACTTCGGTCAGGTAATCGAAATATTCCTTTATGAACGGCTTGGCGGCGCCGAAAGCCGAGAAAAATGTGTCTTTCAGCGTGTCCAGCGGGGTATCCCGGTCGTGGTTCAGGGTGGCGATGACATAATTGACCAGCCCCTGTACGGCGTAATGCCCGGTCAGGCTGTCCATGTCCACCGCGATCATGTCGGGGGCGGAAAACGTATACAGGTCATAGAACACATCCTGATATTGAACCGGAAAATAGCTGCCGTCATGCGTGAAATTCGGACGGAACATCAATTTGGCTCCCGTTCCGGCCCAGCCGCTGAACGCATTTTTGTAATCCTGGATTTTCTGTTCGGTCCACGGATACATGTAAGGCGGGCAGAACCGCAGGGTAATGCGGTCGTTCAGTTTGATCTTATCGCTCGGCGGCTTGTTGAAATTCGTATAGATCAGCCCCATGATCCGGTGGGTGGGATCAATTTTATCGGCTTCTTTCTGCACGTCCAGATAAAACCGGCTGTAGCGGTCGGAGAGCGAACCGAGTTCGGTGAACCATTTGCCATCTTTCCGGTCGAATTTTTCTTTTGCCCGGGCCAGCCGAACTTCCGGGGGTTCGGGGGAATTATCCGCGGCCAGACAGGCGGGGCAGGTGCATTCGCCGGCGGTGTCGTTCTCATTGAGATTGATGATTTTCTGCCGCGGATTGCCGGATTTCCAGTTGTCGACGACGGTTCGGACAAGCTCGGGATTGCTGACGCACATACTGACGAATTTCGGGTTGCCTTTGCTCCATGAATAGGGATTCGGGCGCCGGGTCCCATCCGGCAGCAGACTGAAGAACTCCGGGTGTTCCTTGCTGTAACGCTGATAATAATCCGTAAAAGCATGGCCGAGCTGAAAACCGGTGTCGCAACTGAACCGGTGCCGCTTCAGCCATTCCATCTGTTCCTGGGCAAATTTCTGCTGGTTTTTCAGATTGCGCCACCCCGATTTCATGCCGGTTGTAGTACGCCAGAGGCTTGATTGCACCTTGGGCGTTACCGCCAGGACGGTGTCGGTGATTTCCAGATTTTCATGAGATGGAACCACTTCGCCGAGTTCACCGGGCCACAGCCAGCGGACGCCGAGGAAGTTTTCCAGAAATTCATAAGCGGCGAACAGCGTTCCGGTGCTGGTGTTATTGCTGTTATAATTGCCGTTATCGTCCTTGCCGATGATATAAACGGCATCGCCCTTGACGGTGATTTGTCCGTGATTGTATGAAAATTCATCCGGATTGATGCCCACTTCTTTGCCGGCCTCGCACGCGCCTGCATAAATATATTTACCTTTGGGCAGGTTTGGTTTTTCGGTGATTACGGGTATTTTGGCATTGGCGGATTTTCCCAGATAACGGGCAAGTTCTTCCGCCGCTCGTTTCTCGGACGGAGTGGGGGAGGCGGATAGAACGATGCCGTCAAGCCGGAGACGGTTGTCCTTGATCAACTCGAACGCATTTGCCGTGGGGAATACCCCAAACAGGGCAATCAGCACGATATAACACAGGAGAGAGGATTTTCTCATGACGGATTCCTTCATTTTTATAATGTCTCATTGGTTTGAGCGCCGATGTAATTCCAGAACGCGGCGGGATAACCGGAATAGGCGGCGGAATTTCCACTGCTGCCAAGCATGTCGTGATGATAGGCGAAATTCTGCATGTGACCGTCAAAAAACAGGACATTGTAGGAATCGTAATGCCAGGCACTGAATGGATTGCCGCTATTGTCCAGGCGCAGGCGCGATGTCGGAATTGTAGAGAGATAATTGACTTGAGAAAGATTGTCCGCGACAATGGCGCTTTGGCTGCCCTTGTCCTGAAGTCGCAAAGCAGGCTTTGCCCCCATGGAACCGTTGTTATTGCGCATGCTGTATCCGGAATAAAAAGACGATGTCGCGATTTTCAAAGTCTTATAATATTCTTTATCGAACGGATCGCCGGGGCAGGACATGATGACTGGGGTGATATAGTCGGAACCGGCCAGGGCTCCGATGGTTCGATAAATACTGCTGCTTTTGACATAATAGCGGCAGGCCGTTCGATTCCATACGGATGTTTCAAATGGCAGGTAACCGTCGTAATCCGTGGCGTAAAGGGCGAATCCCGTTCCGATTTGTTTTAAATTACTGGAACAATTGCTCAAATGGGCGCGGGCGCGGGCTTTGTTCAACGCCGGCAGCAGCATCGCCGCCAATATGGCGATGATCGCTATAACGACAAGCAATTCAATGAGTGTGAATAATGTTTCTTTTTTTCTTTTCATCGATGGGCCTCCTGAGATTCTATTGATTTGGTGTTCTATGTAAAGTTTGACGGTTGACTAGTTTGCCCGGCACATAAATTTTGACCGGTTCCGAATCCGGGCGGGTGATCAGTTCCAGCAGACGTTCAATGGTCTTTTTCGCTACCAGCAAGGGCTGGTGGGCAATGGTTGAAAGCTGGGGCGTCGAGAGATTGCCGAGCTGGATATTGCTGAAGCCGAGGATGGCGATATCGTCGGGAACTCGTTTTTGACGTTCCTGCAGGAGCCCCAGGATACAGAGGGCAAGGTCGTCGTCGTTGCAGACGATGGCGTCGCATTTCGGGTCGGTTTTCAGGATATGCTCGATACGGTTGATATATTCCTGCCGCAGACCGGACAAATCATGCAGGACCGCCGGCCCCGGCGATGACTGGAGGTGAAGGTAATTCCGGCAATTCATCCGCTCCAGAATCGAAATAATCCCGTCGAATCGCGGGTCATGCAACCCCGGGGGAGCGATGTCCATATTCTGTTTGACCAGGGCATGGACGTGGGTGCGGTTTTCCCGGATCAGGATATCGGCGGCTTCCCGGTAGGCATTCATATAGTCGTTGATGATCATATTGACATGATGCCCCGCCAGCGGAGTATCGACAAAAACAGTCGGCAACAGCTTGGTCAGCGACTGATAACACAGTTCGTCAAGGGCGCCGGAAGTGCATCCGATAATCACCAGTCCGTCCACGCCGCGCTCGATCAGCTTTTTCGCGCCTTCCACAATGCTTTCCCGTTCGCTGCGGGTATAGAGGAGGAGCGGCAAAAATCCCTGCTTGCGCAACTCGGCGTCCAGCGCGATCAATTCCATCGCCACCCGTTCGACATGCAGCCCGCCGGAGAGGATACCAATGGTATTGCTGTGACCTTTGACCAGTGTGCGTGCGGTGGCGTTGGAGATGTAGCCCAGCTCTCTGGCGGTATCGCGCACTTTCTTTTGCATGGTGGTCGATATTCGCGGATTTCCGGCCAACGCGCGGCTGACCGTAGCCGGGGTTATGCCGAGATGTTCGGCGATAACGGCGCCGGTGACGCGTGTATTTTTAGGTTTTTGAATCATTTGTCAATATCCTGCGTAATCGATTGCACAATTATATTATAATCCTGTTCCGGAGATTTGTCAATACCCCCATCCGGCTATTTTAGAAATTGTTTTTTAAGGAATCTTTTGCGGCGGCACGTTGCCGCACGCAGTCCGGCGCGCGGACTGCGCGGGTCGCCCGCGAGGGCGAAATGGAAGTTCCGCTCTGCGAGCGGGCAGTGTTTCGCCGCTGCGTGGGTGCCGGCATTCGGCCGCGCCCGGTGCGAACGGATGTCTTGCATCCTGACCGTCCTCCGGAATATTCCGGTTTTGATCAGATGCAATAATCAAGGACCGCCGTGTCTTGTTCCGACGGACAACGCGTCAGGACATCCGCCAGGGTAATCGAGGACAAGGTATCAATCAATGCCTGATTGACCTCGCCCCAGACGCCGGTGACCACGCAATGCTGTTGGCGCGGGCAGACTTGCGGACTGGTGATGCAGTTCAACAGGCTGACCGGGCCGTCCATCGTTTCCACGATGTCGAGCAGGGTGATAAGGTGCGGGAAGCGGGCCAGTTGCAGCCCGCCCTGGGTTCCCCGGATCGAACGGATAAAGCCCGCCCGGCGCAGTTCCACGACCAACCGGCTGATGAATTTCTCCGAAATCTGTTGAGATTTGGCGATATCCCTGATCGAACGCGGGGCGTTGTTGCCATGCAGGGCCAGATCCAATAAAATCCGCAACCCGTATCTGGCTCTGGCTGAAATTTTCATGGATTGTTCTTTTCCGCCGTCAGTCGGCAAAGAGATTCAGGTTGTCAATCAGATTCCGGTCTTCCTCCACGCTGCGTCCGCGGGTGGTAAGGTAGCCCCCGGTGATCATGCTGTTCATACCGGCGAGCATGAGCAATCCCTGAAAATCTTTCATGGTGGTTTCGCGCCCGGCGGCGAATTTAAGCATGATCTTCGGATTCACCAGCCGGAAAATGGCAAAGGCCTTGGCGGCGTCCGCCGGGGTCATCAGTTTTTCGTTTTCCAGCGGGGTTCCCGGAATCGGCAGCAGGATGTTCAACGGACTGCCGTCCACGCCCAGTTCACGGACGGCGACCGCCATGCGGATACGGTCGCGCCAGGTTTCGCCCAGCCCGAAAATACCGCCGCAGCAGATGGTGGCGCCGTATTTCTGCAGGTAACGGATGGTGTCGATCTTTTCTTCGATCGTATGCTGGCGCGAAATCAGTTCGCTGTAGCGTTCCGGATTGGTTTGCAGGTTCATGTTGTAGCGGTAAAGATGGTGGTCCATCAGGGCCTTGGCGGTTTCATCGGACAGAATCCCGAGGGAGGCGCAGATTTTCAGGCCGGGGAAGCGTTCATGAAGTTCATCCATGGCTTCCAGAATCCGTTTGAATTCCGCGTTTTCGGTGTTTTTATAACCATAGCCGCTGGTGACGATGCCGTAAATGCGGACGCCGGCGTCATAAATTTCCTGTGCGGAAGAAAGAATTTCCTCCCGGTCCAGCAGGTCGTAGGTTTCGATTTCGGTATTGTGGGCCTGGGCCTGGGCGCAGAAACGGCAGTTCTGGTTGCAATGCCCGGATTTGGCGTTGATGATGGAGCAGGCGATGATCTCTCCGGCGAATTTGTTGCGGACTTTATTGGCCAGCGAAATCAGGTCCGGGATGTCGGTCCCGTGGATCTGTTCCACCAGAGCCATTGCTTCGGCTTCGGTGAGTTCTTCGCCGTTCAGGACCCGGTAGGCGTTTTCGATTAGCGGATGCAGCAGCGTCATGTCGTTGTGATTCCTGAGTTTGAAACTGAGTTAAAAGGTTACAATGTATTCCATAAAATGTTGTTTTCAAATCTGGCCCGGCACCGTGAAATCAGCTGCGGACCGTTCCCGTTGCTTATTGGACCGATTCGATGATTCCGCCCCCCAGCAGGAGTTCGCCGTCGTAGAATACCGCCGACTGACCGGCGGCGGCGGAGGTGACGCCATCGGCGAAAAACACTTTCCATTGTCCAGTGGCATCCGGAGTGATTTCAGCTTTCACGGGCATGGATGCCGAGCGGATTTTGACTTCCGCCTTGAATGAGGCTGCCGGTTCGGCGATGGAAACCCAGTTGCAGTCCCGTACCAGCAGTTGCGTATGGCGGGTTTCCTGTACCGGGCCGACCACGACTTCGTTGCGGCAGGGGTTCAGTGCGGTGACATAAAGAATCTCTTTGGCCGCGATGCCCAGCCCGCGCCGCTGGCCGATGGTATAATGCCAGAAGCCCCGGTGCGTGCCGAGAATTTTGCCGTCCGTGGAAACGATGTTGCCGGGGCGGTCCGGCGTGAGCAGAAGTTCGCGGTGGTCGCCGGAGTAAAAATCCTGGCTGTCGGGTTTGTTCGATACGGAGAGCCCGAATTCTTCGGCCAGGCGGCGGACCTCGGTTTTGGTCAGGTCGCCCAGCGGAAAATAGAGTTCAGCCAGTTGTTTCTGGGTCAGGCGGTAGAGGAAATAAGACTGGTCCTTGGCGATATCCCGCGCGGTGCGGATGACGCAGCGCCCGTTTTCCACGGCGGAGCGGACATAGTGTCCGGTGGCGAAACGGTCGAAAACCAGTCCGGATTTGCGGGCCAGGTTGGGCAATACGCCGAACTTCATCAAACTGTTGCAGCGAACGCAGGGGTTCGGGGTGCGCCCCGCCAGATATTCGGCGCGGAAATAGTCGATGACCGCTTTTTCGTAGGCCTCGGCGCAGTCGAACACGTGATAAGGGATGTCGAGCAACCGGCAGACGGCGGCGGCGTTTGCGATATCGTCTTCTTCGCCGGGGCCGAAACAGGCGTCGCGGGTTCCGCCCTGATAGCGGCCGGACTGCCAGATTTTCATGGTGATGCCGGTCACTTCGTGTCCGGCCTGTTTCAACAGAGCGGCGGCGACGGACGAATCCACCCCGCCGGAAAGACCTGCGGCGATTTTCATAATGCGAGCATCCTTTCGATGGGCAGCCGGGCGCGTTCGATCAGCTCGGGGGAGAGTTCCACCCGGGGAGAAAGATATTCCAGCGCGTCGGCAATGCTTTCGACGGTGATTTTTTTCATATTCGGACAATGGATGAGCGGAGCCACCGGGATGAATTCCTTTTCCGGGTTTTCCTTTCTCATACGGTGAATGATGCCGTGTTCGGTGCCGATCAGGAACCGGCGGTGATCCGATTGGCGGACAAAACGCAACATGCCTCCGGTGCTCAACGCCTGATCCGCCAGCGCGACGACGGCGGGGGTGCATTCCGGATGAACCAGCAGGAGTGCGTCGGGATGTTCGGCGCGCAGGCGGCTGATGGTTTCGGGCTGGACGCGGTTATGGGTGGGGCAGTAGCCCGGCCAGAGGTGAACTTTGCGGCCGAGGTTGGCGCTGACGTTCGCCGCCAGGTTCTGGTCGGGCAGGAACATGACTTCTTTGTCCGCCGGGATCGAATTCAATATTTTTTCCGCGTTGGCGGAGGTACAGCAGATATCCACGTGGGCTTTGGTGGCGGCGGTGGTGTTGACGTAGGCCACGATGACGGTATCGGGATGGGCTTTACGGTAGGCTTCGACCTCCGCCGCGTCGGCCATATCCGCCATGGGACAGCCCGCCTGCGGGACCGGATGCAGGACGATGGAGCCCGGCGACAGCACTTTGGCGGTTTCCGCCATAAACGAAACGCCGCAGAAAACGATGACCGGCGCCTGAAGGTCGCGGGCTTTGATGCTCAATTCCAATGAATCCCCGACGAAATCGGCGATGTCCTGGACTTCACCGTCCACGTAATTGTGTGCCAGGATGACCGCCTGATGTTTGCGGCGAAGGTCTGTGATTTTCTGATACAGGTCCGTCATGCTTTCCACGGAACTCCTCTATAAGATTGAATTTAATGATGACAACTGTTTTTGCCGGATGATTAATATACAATGGCAATGTTTAAATACAACCAATAGAGTAGAATATTTCGCCGTTTCTTTAGGTTATTGATAGCAAGCGAGATACCGGGCATGGAGATACTGCGGTGGTAGAGTATGCGGGAAAAACGGGCCGCAGGGCGCGGCCCGGTGCAAGGTTGGTCAGCGAAAAAGCGCCGGTTCCAGTCCGATGTTGCGCCGGAGCAATTCCGGGGCGGTGGCCTGGAAGTCGGAGAAATCAAGCGGCAGGTAATTGTCGTTCCGCCGATGGTATTCTTCCTGGTTATGAGCGGCGGAGTGTTTGGCATAATTCTGTTCCCAGTCCGCCAGCGACTTGAACCGGATAAAATTCGGCAGAGCTTTGAAGCCGGGATCGATGAAGATTGCGCTGCCTTTGCGCCCGGCGCGTTTGAGAAAATCGTCGTAAGTCGCCATTTCCGAGCCGAATCGCCCCTGGCGCCGCCACTGGCGGTCCAACACTTCGCCTTTGTCGGAGGCGGGAAGGTTCCTGCCGTTGAAACGGTTATAGCCGAATATGGTTCTTTCGTTTTCCGGGACGCGAAGGAGGAAGCAGTTGTCGGATTCCTCCAGTACCGCCGCGTCGGTCAGGTTGATGAGCGGATTCGACACTTTCTGGAGGGTGTTATCCACCCAGATGTTGTTGCGGAGGGTGGCTTTTTCGCCCGGTTTATTGTTGATCGAACAACTGTTGATCTGGTTGATGTAGAAAACGCAGTTGCGGATCAGCAGGTTCGGGCAGGAGGTGAAGCTCATGCCGTGGAACGCGCGGGTGCTGAAACTGTTGGACAGCGTCAGGTCGGCGCAGTTTACGGCCCGGATAAAATACGGCGTGTACCCCTGCGAGCGCCCGTCATAAAAACAACGGTTGACGGTGATGTGGTTGGAATTGACCAGAATGATTCCGGCGGTGCCGAGACCCTCGCTTTGACGGATTTCACGGAAATAAAAGCCGTCCAGCTCGATATCGTTTTTATTAAGGGCAGAAAAGGCGAAATTGAGCTGGCGGACATTGCCGTCCAGCCACGGTTTTTCACCGGGAACGGCGGCGATTTTCAACGGGCGCCCGGCGTCTCCGGTGGCCCGGAGCCGTACCGATTCCCGGTAGGTTCCGCCATGAACCAGCACCGTGTCGCCTGCCGTCGCGACGGTGACGGCGTGGCTGATGGTGCGCCACGGTTCGGACTTGGTGCCGGGGGCGGTGTTGCTGCCGTTTTCGGAAACATAGTAAGTCCGGGGGGCGGCGTCCTGCGCCGGGGTACGGAAGCTGCGGACTTCGGTTTGGACGGTGCGTTCCGGGTTGGTCAGTCCTGCCGCCAGCTCCCGGTTTGAAAAATGTTGCGGAGCCGAAGCCGCGGCCTTGATGAAGTAATAATAGTCGCTGTCCGGTTCGAGCCCGCTCAAGCTGAGCGTCTGAAAGGGAGATTGCGGACGGAACGGATATTTTTCCTTGCAGTCGGCGGTTTTGCCATAGGAAATCGTGCCTGCCACCGGATAGTTGGCGGCAAATTCGATGTTGGCTGTGGTCGCGGTGCTCGAAAGCAGTTCGGGACCATCCAATTGCAGCGGCGCGCCCCACGGCTGGCGGCGATAGGGGCCGACCGGCATGCCATCGATGTTCCGTCCGTCGAACCGGTCGCTGTCCTGCAGCGTCATCTGCTTGCCGAACTCCGGGCTGGCGGCGAAGGAGTGCGGTTCGGCCTTCGGTACGTTTTGCGTATAGCTGTTGTAGTCGGACCAGCAGGAGGAGGCGTTGGTGGCGATGCTTCCCGCTGCGAAGATATTTGCGGCGATCACGCCGCCGTTTGAGCCGTCGAGCCGGACGCCGTTCAGGACGCAATGCGTCAGGCGATAGTCCGCCGTCCGGTTCAAGGCAGTTGCTTCGGCGACTGCGCATTGATTGACGGCGATTTGCCGGGAACCGGTGACGTTCAAGGCGGTGAATTCGAGCCTTTCCAGCGTGATGTTCTCGCAGTTTTCGAGCGTGATGCCGCCGTTCAATTTCACCGGGAACGGTCCGCGGCCGCGGATGGTGACGTTTTTCAAATTGCTCAGTGTCAGGCCGGATTGACGACTGCCGGGGAGCAGATAAAAGGTCGCGCCGTCTTTCAGCTTGCCGTCCAGCGAGGCCCAGGCGGTTTTCACCGAATTGCCGTCCTGCTGATTGTTGCCGCCGTCCTTGATATAATAGACGGCGTCGGAGAACAGGGCAGGGGCGCGGTCGCGGTATGGCGAATTCGCCTGGGGACGGTAGTCGTGGTTCCACGGGTCGGCGAATTCGCGGATTTCGTCGAAGTCTTTTTCGCGCGGACGGATGATACTGTTCCGGGCAGCGCCGAAATAGCCGGTATCGCCGTAATCGAACAGGCTGTTTTCGATCAACCGCGCATAGAGGGCTTGGCCGGCTACGCAGCGGCGGGCGGTGGTGGTGTCGCTGGGGTATTTCATCCACAGGTCGCCGTAGCCGTTGTCAAATGCGATGTTGTCTTCGAAAATACAATGCTGCGCCGGGTCGCCGCCGTAAAAACGGATGCCGGAGAGCGGGGAATCGAACGCGATGCAGTTGCGGATTGCGGTTTTTTCGGAGGGTGTGAGCACGATGATATTGCCGCCTGAACCGAAGAACGGTGAATGATTGGCATAGCTGCGGCAGTTCTCAATGGCGCTGTCGGAAGAACCGCGGCTGAACCCGATGCCGCTGCCGTTCAGGAACGTCGTGACATTGCGGACGGTGCAGTTCCGGGGCGAAGTCAGGTAAATTCCCCATTTGGCGTTGTGTCCGGGCTGGCCGCCGGGCGAACCGGCGTTGAATCCCGTCAGCGTCAGGCCCTCGATGGCGATGTTGCGGACCTGTGAACTTCCCTGAATCATGATTCCGTGCCGGGGCAGGACGGAGACGGTCAGGTAGTGGCGGGCGGGCGGCGCCGAATCGCCGGTATGGACATAAAGCAGTTTGGTTGTTTCATCGTAAAACCAGCTTGCGGGGGTGAACTCAAGTTCCGCTATGGACGGCATCCGGGCGTAAATAAGCAGGGTGTCGCGTTCGTTCACCGCCTGCGGGAGTTGCGGGAAATGGCATTGCCAGACCCGGGGCGAGAGGGAGGATGGCGTGAATTCCGGGGCGTCCACATCGCCGCGCAGGACCACGCTGCCGGGAATTGCCGCCCGGATGGTGGTGACGGCGTCGCCGCCGTCGAAATTCCATTCCAGGCTCTGATGGTATTCGCCGGGGAGCAGGGTCATGGTGTCGCCGGGTTTCATGACGTCGGCGGCGCGCTTCAGGGTTTTGTAGGGCTGTTCCGGCGAGGTTCCCTTGTTTGAATTGCTGCCGTGGGGCGCCACGAAAAATTCCGTTCCAAAGGCGCTCAGCGCCATGAGGCACCCCAGAATTCCCGCAAGCCGTTTCATTATTGTACTTCCTCCAGGCCGAGGTCTTTGAGCTCCGTGACGCCGTCTTTGACTTGTCCCGGATTGATGTAGGCGGCAATCCCGGCGGATTTGGTGTTTTTGCGCCATTTGCCGGATTCGGAACCGGAGGCGGATTCGCCGTTGAACACAAATTCAAATTCCTGCCAGTCGCCGCTTAACGGAACATTCAGGGCGGGAAAGTGGAACCATTGACCGGATTCATGCTGACGGACGGAAGTCCCGGCGGGATAGCTCTGCTTTAACGGACTGCTCATCGTCACGTCGTACTGGTTGTCTGCATTGATCGCGATATCTTTGATGGTGATGTATTCGGTGTTCAGGTTGGGCAGATCGGCGAGCTTGCCGGAGGCGTCGACTTTGAAAACCGGAATCCGGCCTTTTTTCCATTCGGAGGCGTCTTTTACTTTGAGTACGGTATCGCCGCCCTTGAAATCGGCAGCCAGTTCGGTTTCGGTCCCCGGGACGGCGTCTACCGAACCGCCGGAAATGGGGCGCTTCCGTTCGTCCATGCCGTTGACGCCGAATGATATTCTCAGGGCTTTGTCCGGAGTGGCATTGCGGAATTTTCCCGACAGACGGTATCTCTTCGCCGGATCGATGGCGATGGAATCTTTCGAATACAGCGAGCTTGCGCCGTTGACACGGAAAACCTGCGGCTCGGCGGTGGCTTCGACCTTGACATTTTGCCTGCCGGTCGCCAACTGATCGACCGAGGTGATTTTCAGACTGTTCTGTGCCGTGGCGGCGGTCAGGGAAGCGGCGCTCAAGGTGAGGATAATCAATTCTTTAAACATATGTAGGATCTCCTGTTGTTAAAATGATGAATCGGATTAAATTCGTTTGCCGTTGCGCCATAACGCACGGGAATAGAAGAATAAATTTTCCGCATCGCGGGGGGCCCCTTGGAGATTGATTGGCCCCGCGTGCCCGTCCAGATATGATACGTTCCATTGATTATTGCCGTTGTGGCGGAATCCCTGATTCTTGGCCAGATGATCAAAGCTGCCTGCCGAGCCGGCGGTGGGTAAGTTGTTGGCGCCGTTGTCTCCGAAAAGCCCGATGGAGGATGCCGCCGAATCGGCCCGGGGGCTGTCGATCCAGCATTTTGCGCTGATTTTGCCGGTTGAAGTATCAATCAATGCCAATTGCGAAGTGTTGATGGCATAATGTGACCCGCGGAACAACTTGTTTTTCGGGCCGGCTTCACTCGGACAGTTCAATATGCCGCTGGGGTTGGCGCAAACATCATCCGTATCGATGCCTTGGGGTACGGTGGTGATATTGGTTCCGGCAATGTAGCCTTGTTGGGCCATTATCCGGAACCAGTATCTGGACCAACTGTCGTTGTCAAAAAAGAAATTGCGGTTGTTGTTGTCGTCCAGATAAAAGAAATAAGCGGAACCGAGCTGTCGCAAATTGGAAAGGCAATGACTGCTGCGGGCTTTTTCGCGGGCGCTGTTCAATGCCGGGAGCAGCATGGCCGCTAAAATAGCTATAATCGCAATCACGATAAGGAGTTCAATAAGTGTGAATTTCCGGTACTGCTTCATCGCGGGGGCCTCCATGTTCAGTTTATTGGTTAAAGAAATCCTTTGGTAATTTTTCGAGCAGGACTCCGGACTTCGCCAGCAGGTTTGCTTTTGGAACGCTGCATGGCATGACGCCGGGCTTGATGACCGGCAGATGGGATACCGCGCAAAGGATGCCGTCGTTTTCCGCGATGCCTTCTTCCAATACGTCAAGAGTTTCGATATCCCGGACCTGAAAAACCCGGTCGCCCTTTTTCACCTCATCATAAAGATTGAAGAAATAACGGATATGGCCGGTATGGCTGGCCCGGAACCGAGTGCCTTTGGAATCGTAGGGAACTTCCCATACGGGACGGTCCAGAATCACTTCGCCTTCCATCATGTTCGCTCCGATCATGACGTTGCGGACGCTCTGTTTGCCGAGCTCATATTCCGATTCCTTCAGTCCGTGCTGGCGCGAAAATTCGATGCAGATGCTGTATTGGTTGCGTCCGCGCGACCCCTGCCAGGTCAGGTTGCCGGCGCCGTAGCGCGGGGGATTGGGATTGCACATGACGACGGCTTCGATGCCGGTATAGCGGGCAATGGCGTTGTTTTTCTGAAAACTGTTGAAAATCAACGGTTTTTCCGCTTGCAGACAGTGCATGTCGATGATGATGTTCGCCTCCGCGCAGATTTCCTTCCACAGCCATTGGGCAATCTGTCCCGCGATCCCCGGTGCATCGGGATCATTCCACAGGCGGTTCATGTTGTAAAGGGTTTCGCCGTCGTCCCGCCCGAGTTTCCACGGACAATAATTGTGACGGAAAATCGAGTAATAGTAATCCTTGATCTTGCTGATGTCTTCGTGTTCCGGGTAAAATTCATAATCCATTTCCAGCGCCAGCGGATTGGCGCAGGGGCAGACGTGGACGGTCCCCGCGAATTCCCGCCGGCTCAGCTCTTCAATGAACTCCGGGAGCAGATTCGGGCCGCTGTGTTCCATGCCGTGCTGCCCGGCGATGATGGTCAGCACCGGTCCCGGTGCGGTCCCGGAAATGGTGAAACAGGTGACCTGGGTTTCGCGCCCGTTGGCGGCAATGAACTTTTGATGGAACTTTCTGACTCGGCTCATGTTTTTATACTCCTGCCAATTCAATGATTTGCTGGTTCAGCGCATTGCTGTTGTCGGTGGCTTTGCGGTGGGCCATGTTGATTTCGTATTCAAGGTAGCCGGTGAACTGTTCTTCAGTCATTTCGCCGCGCAGGATCGATCGGGAAAATGTGCTCAGGCGGAGAAGGAATTCCTGTTCGGAGGCGTTGTTCACCAGCATGTTGGGGATTTCGTTCAGGAAGATATCGTCGCGGTAATGGCGCGAATTGACCGAATCGATGGCGGCCGATTTCAGGACCGGCAACCCCATTTTATGGACGGCGACGATTTTTTGGATATCGGGGCTGAGCATGTATTCCATGACCTGTATGGCTTCCATGCAATCTTTGGACTGGTTGGACAGCATCAGGAATTCCCCGGTGATCAGGTTCCACGGGATTTCGCCGGGATGGAAAGTCGGATTGACGGTGATCTGCCGTTCATGAGGGGCTGGATGCAGGGGGATTCCCTGACGGCATATCCATTTCAGGAGTACGGGCTGGCCGTCACCGGCGATCCTGTCGGAAAAAAGAGGCCAGGTTTTATGGATTTTTTCTTTCAATTTCTTTATGTCGATTTCAATCAATAAACCGTTCGGCGTGCCGGAGAAAATCAGGCCCCGGAGCAGGCTCGTCATTTCCTGTGCCCCGAACAGATGCGTACCGTTTTCGCCGGCATAGCGGTCCAGTTCCAGCATAGTGTCCCAGGTCAGGTCGTAGGGGTCAAGGCGACGGTTGAGTCCGTCGAGCTGTTTCCGGTCCAAAAGAAGCAATGAGGGGGAAAACAGGATCGGGAGGGCATAGTGAAAATTATGGGCCTGATGGGTTTGGAAGGGTTTCTGGAAATATTCGCTTCCCCGGTATTTCTCGACCACTTCGAGAGGGAGGGGCAGTACGCAGTCGCTGAACGAAAGCGTGGTGGTGGCGACGGTGCGGATCAGATCGCATTCCAGAATGTCCGCCGGTTCGGAGAGGGAACAGAATTCAACGTCGAATTCGTTGAAATGATTGATCACCGTGTGGCGGATTTCGCGGTCGCCCGCCAGGGAGAACGATAGAGGCGTCCAGGCGATGCGGATTTTTTTCCGGCCTCCGCGATGGACAAACGTGCCGACATAAGGTACTTTTCGGACGATGCCGCGCTTTACCAGAACATCAAGGGATTTGCGGACGGTGGCGGATGCGGTGTTGAACTGTTGGGCCAGTTCCTGTTCAGAGGGGAGGCGGCCGGTATATTCGCCGCGGTCGATCATGGCTTGCAGTTCTTCCGCGATTTCGTCAAATTTTCGTTTCATAATATATTTCCGGTATAGTACTTCAAGTAATCTAGTTTAGATTATAATGCCGATATCGGCGTTTGTCAATACACGTGGAAAACTTTAATAGAAAAAATTACGTACTTGAAATGGCTTGTGCCGGAACGGATATGGAATTTCTGTTAAATTTTATATTTTGGACTGGAAATTTGTCAAAGGGCTTGTATATTAAGTTTTCGATTCTGAAAATCAGCAAATACAGCGAGGTATATTATGGCACATAAGAAAGGGCAGTCAAGCTCAAGAAACGGTCGTGACAGCAAGCCGAAAATGCTCGGGGTCAAAGCTCACGGCGGGCAGTACGTCAGCGCGGGCAGCATCATCGTCCGTCAGCGCGGCACCAAATTCCATCCCGGAAAGAATGTCGGCTGCGGCAGGGATTTCACTCTGTTTGCTCTCTGTGAAGGAACCGTGGAGTTCTCCAACAGCAAGAGTAAAGTGAATGTGGTTCCCGCGGCAGTGTAAGCCGCTTACAGATTGTCTGGAAATTGAGAAAGCCCGGTAAACTGCCGGGCTTTTTTTTCGTGAACAAGGAAGAATTATGTTTGTCGACAAGGTCAAAATCAAAGTCAAGGGAGGCGACGGCGGCAACGGCTGCTGTAGTTTCCGGCGTGAAAAATTCGTTCCCAAAGGCGGCCCGGACGGCGGCGACGGGGGCAATGGCGGCAATGTCATTCTGGAATCATCCGAGAATGAACAGAGCCTGATTGACCTGTCGTTTGTACGGCATTACGAGGCGGGGCGCGGCGACAACGGCAAAGGCAAGGACCTGATCGGGCGTACCGGGCAGGATGTTGTCGTCAAGGTGCCGGTCGGGACCGTCATTACCAATATTGAAACCGGCGAATTGCTTGGCGATTTGAATGAGCCCGGCATGCGGCTGACTGTCGCCGGCGGCGGCAGCGGCGGCTGGGGAAACCGGCATTTTGCCACCAGTACCAACCGGGCTCCGCGCCGTTGCAATCCCGGCACGCCGGGTGATGAATTAATGATTGAATTGGAACTCAAGACCATTGCGGATGCCGGGCTGGTCGGATATCCCAATGCGGGCAAATCCACACTGCTGGGGGCGGTTTCCAATGCCAGGCCCAAAGTTGCGCCTTATCCGTTTACGACCCTGAATCCGGTGGTCGGCGTGGTGGAATTTCCCGATTACAGCCGCCTGAGCGTGGCCGATATCCCGGGACTGATCGACGGCGCCAGTCAGAACGTTGGGCTCGGGCATGAATTCCTTCGTCACATCGAGCGGACGGCGCTGCTGGTGTATGTACTGGATATGAGCGGTATCGACGGACGTGCTCCCTGGGATGACTTCGCTTCTCTGAAACGCGAACTGAATATATACCAGAAAGGTCTGTCGCGGCGCGGCATGATCATCGTCGCCAACAAGATGGACGCTCCCGGCAGCCGTGAAAACCTGGCCCGCTTCCGGGAGGAATTCCCGAAACTGCGGTTGCCGATTGTGGAAATGTCCGCGGCGCTGGGCGAAAATACCGATGCTTTTCTCGATTTGCTGAAAGGTAAGGTTCAGGCGATCCGGAAAAAGCGCTGAGTCATGAACGAAAAGAAAAAAGTCATCGAAGTCTGTGCGGCGGTGATTTTTGACGGTCACCGGGTGCTGATTGCTTCGCGCCCGGAGGGCCGGGAATATGCCGGATACTGGGAGTTTCCGGGTGGAAAAATTGAACCGGGAGAGTCTAAAGCCGCGTGCCTGAAGCGTGAGCTGCTGGAGGAATTGTCCATGCAGGTGGCGGTTTTCGACCAGATTTATTTCACGGAATATGAATATCCGCAACGGATTGTGCGCCTGTTTTTCATTCGCTGTCTGCCTCTGAACGGCGTGACGGAGTTGCGGCCGCGGGAAAATCAGGAATACCGCTGGGTGCAGGAAAAGCGGTTGAAAGAGGTACGTTTCTTGCCGGCGGATGAGGGAATTGCCGGTTTTTTGTCAATTTCTTCATAATCCATCCAATAAATTGGCCGCCGCGGCGTTATTATAAGTGGAAACCAATATGAAAGAAGAAACCATGGAAAGATCCGATCAGGAACTCATAGAAGGCTATCTGGCCGGAGCGGACCGGGACTTCGAGTTGCTTTACAACCGCTATAAGAACCAGTTGTACGGTTATCTGATCAAGATGATGCCCGATTCCCGCGCGGAAGCGGACGATGTCTTTCAGAAAAGCTGGATCAAGGTCATGCAGAAATTGCCGGGTTACCGGCCGTCGGACCGCTTTCAGGCATGGCTGTTCAGGATCGCCCATAATCTGGCGATTGACTATTTCCGCAGTCGTAAACGGCGCTCCGATCATTTGGAGCTCGGCGAACTCGGCGACGCATTGGAACCGCAGGGGAAAGAACAGCCTGCCGGGGATATGGTCCGTTACGAAATATCGCAGGCGCTGGACAAGGCGCTGGATAAGTTGCCGCCGGAACAACGGGAGGTTTTTATGCTGAGACAGGAGAATATTGGATTCAAGGAGATTTCGAAAATTCAGAAGTGTTCAATCAACACCACCTTGGCCCGGATGCAGTATGCGGTCAAGAAGTTGCGCGAATTGCTGATCGATATTATTTGATGGAGGCGATATGAAATACAGAAAGAAGACATCAATCGAAGACGACGGTAAGAATCTGCTGGAAATCCGGCGGACTCATCCGCCGGTGCCCGCGGCGCTTGACCGTGTGATTCTGGCGCAGGCATCCGTCTGCCGCCGCCAGGCGAAACGGAATTTCTTTGTCCGGCACGTGGTACAGTATGCCGCGTTGGCTGCTGCCGTCTGTATCTGTTGCCTGGCGCCTTTTTATTTTGCCGAACGTCCTTCCGTGGAGCATTTGACTACGCCCCGGACCAGCGCTGTCCAGTGGGATTGGAAGTCATACGGTTCTTTGGATGAATTGAACTTGGATATTGAAAATATTTCCAGTACGGTGAAAAATGGAACCGTTGCGAGTTATTATGGCTCCGAGTTAACCCTTGAGGCCGTTATGGAAGGTATAAACAGTTATGAGGTGATATTATGAGAAAGACAATCCTGATCTTGACCGTGGCATTGCTGGGGGCCGCCGCCTGGGCCGATGAACCGCCGCCGCCGCCGCATGAAAATTCGAAAATGCAGTCCGAGCGAACGGGGCAACGCCGCCAGCGCCAGATGCGTGATTTTTTCGGCTCCCTCAGTGAAAAGGAACGGCAGGAACTGCGGACGCTTCAGGAAACGAATCCTGAGGAATATAAGAAAACATTATCGGAATGGCTGGAAAAATATAACCGGAAGGTGCTTGAGCGCGAAAAATTCATCCGCGACCAGATTCAGATTTACCAGACCGCCGAATCCCAGGAAGACCGCGACAAGGCTTATGCGGAAGTCAAACGGATCACGGTGGAAGATTTCGAACGTAATATGAAGGAACACCGGCAGCTGCTGGATTTTCTGGAAAATAAATTAAAAGTCGAGCGTGAGCGCTATGAAATGCGTCAGAAAAATGCCTCGGCCATCATCAAGGCGCGTCTTGATGAACTAACCAAACCCCCTGAACTTCGGTGGTAGATAAATGATTTACGACAAGATTGAGAATTGGGCGACCTATGCCGGCGGCAAGAAAAAAGTATGGGAAAAGGCTTTTAACTTCATCAGTGACTTTTCCGCCGATATCGCCGATGGTCGCCATGAACTCGATGGCCAGTTGATGTATGCCAACGTTCAAAGTTATGAAACCCGGGCTCTGCATGATTCCAGAGTGGAAATGCACCGTGAATACATCGATATTCAGGTCTTGGTGAGCGGGCAGGAAGTTATTTTCTACAACTCGATTTCGACATTGAAGCGCGACGGCAAATTCAATGACGCAAAAGATTGCGGATTTTATGAACGCAACATGAAAACCGCGGTGCCGCTGCCGATGGAAGCCGGATTTTTCGCGATTTTCTTTCCGGAAGAAGGGCATATGCCCGGCGTGAACTTCAGTGAAGTCGCGGAGCCGGTTCGCAAAATCGTGGTGAAAATACACAAGAGCCTGATTTTTAAATAAGATCGGCTATGGCAAATCCATTGAAAATGCTGCACAATTCCAGCTCAATTGGAATTGTGCAGATCCATGTATTTCTTGAATAAACGTTCGCGTTCTTCACGGTCGATCTGCTGGCTGATCTGCTCTTTGATCGCCTGAAGGCGTCTTTCTTTGTGGTGTCGCCGGACTACGCTAATGGTGTCGGTCAACGCTTTGTCCAGCTTTTCCCGGGGAATCGTCAATTCCTGCACCAGCAGGCGGGATAGCCGCGGGTCTTCCTGTTCCCGTTCGTCTTCCATATCCGAGAGAATGTCGATGCGGCTGCCCCAGTTGCCGTTGGCCGCCAGGTCGATAACGGTGTTCAATGCCTGCCCGACCAGCGTGGTACTGACCATGTCGGGGCGGATGTTTTGCCGCAGTCCGGCGGCGAGCTGTTCATCGGCCAAGGCGATTTCCAGCAAAGTTTCTTCGGCGTGGGCCAGCTCGCCGGGGCAGTCATCAAGTTCTTCTTTCAGGATGACGGTTTCGACCTGCGGTGTGTTTTGTCCGGCGGCTTGATAACCACCGCCGGGCGGCGATTGCCGGGCGAGAAGTTTCAGGATCACGGATTCGGAAACTTTGACCAGCTCGGCCAGTTTGCGGATATACAGTTCACGGGCGACCGGCGCCGGAATCAGGCGGATGTATTCAATAGCGTCCTCCGCGGCTTTCTGTCGTCCGAACGGCAGCTTCAAATCATAGGTTTCTTTCAATTTCTGCCAAAGGAATTCAAAGAAATCCGTGGCGCTTCGAACCTGTGCCGCGATAAAGTCGGCACCCTCGTTTTTATAAAGTTCGTCCGGGTCTTTGCCGCCGGGCCAGAGGATTACGCCGACTTCCAGCTCGAGCGGAAGCAGAATTTTGATGGCTTTGAGGATCGCGTTCTGTCCGGCGGTGTCCGAATCCATCGCCAGCAGGACTTTGTCCGTGTAACGCTTAAACATTCGCGCGTGTTCTTCGCCGAACGCCGTGCCTTGAGTGGCGACCGTATTGGCGAACCCCGCGCAATGCATCGAGATGGTATCGATCTGGCCTTCGCAAAGGATGGCGAACTGTTTTTCGCGGATCTGCTGGCGCGCCAGCGGCAGAGCATAAAGGATCGACCCTTTGTGGAAAATCGGTGTATCGGGACTGTTCAGGTATTTCGGGGTTTGGTCCGGCTCGACGGCGCGCCCGCTGAAGCCCACGACTTTGCCTTGCTCGTTCCAGATGGCGAACAGCAGGCGGTTACGGAACCGGTCGTATATTTTCTTGGTGTCTTCGTTGACTTTCAGGATGCCGGCGTCCAGCATCTCTTCTTCGGTGAATTTTTTATGGAGGCCGAACTTCAGGGAATTGTCCCAGCTGTCCGGCACGGCGCCGATCCGGAACTTTTGAGCGATTTCCCGGGGGATGCGGCGGCTTTGAAAATATTGGCCGAGGGGAGAGTCGAGATTGGTCCAGAGCCATTGCGAATAATATTCGGTGAAACTTTCCATCAACTCAAACAGGCGGTCACGCTTGTTGCGTTTGGTGCTGGCGGCGGCGCGTTCCTCCGGAGTGGAGTAGTTTTTCTCGGGAATAATGATACCGCAACGGTCAGCCAACAGGTGAATGGCGTTCGGGAAATCCACGCTCTGCTGTTCCATCACAAAACGGAAAACATCGCCGCCCTTGCCGCACCCGAAGCATTTGTAGCGCTGCCGGGTTTCGTTGACGGTGAACGAAGGGGTTTTTTCGTTATGAAACGGGCACCGGGCTTTCCAGGTGTCGCCGCCGCTTTTCTTGAGTTGCAGGCCGAAAAATGTCATGACCTCGACAATGTTCGAACGGTCGCGGACTTCCTGAATGATATCGTCAGAAATGGCGCGATTCATAAGCGCACTTCCTCAACGACCGGCAATTTTAGCGATACGGGCTTTGACTTTTTCGTGTTTGGGAGCGAGTTCCGGGTTTTTGGAAGTGACTTCCAGATACTTGCTGTAATAAGCCGGGGCGCGATCGGGACGCTTGATCTTTTCCCAGAAAATCCCGAAGTTCAGGAGAATGTGGGGATTTTCCGCGTCCAACGAATAGGCCTGCCGGATGCAACTGGCCGCTTCCCGGTCCATATTGCGCCGGGCATAGATGACGGCAAGCTGGTTCCAGACCGCCGCCGCATTCTGCTTGTTGGCCATGAAAGCGGGGTGGCGGGTGATGATTTCATTGTAACAACTGACGGCGTCGGCCGAGTTCATATTGAAATAAACATCCGCCAGCAGGATCAGTACGGAAACATCTCTGGGATTCAGGCGGTAGGCTTCGCGAAGCTGGACGACCGCGTCCTGCCAGGTCTTGCCGTCGGCGGCATAGAGGCGGCCAAGGGTATAGCGGGCCATGAAATTTTCGGGTTCGAGCTCGACGGCTTTGCGTGCCGCTTCGCGGGCACGGGAAAGTTTGTCGGTTTTTTCAAGCGTCAGCGCCAGCAGTAACTGGGCTGAAATATTGCCAGGCTCTTTTTTCGTTGCCGCCGCGGCGTAGTCGTAAGCTTTTTTCCACTTGCCTTCTTTGGCCAGGCGGGTGCCGTCGGTCAGCAGTTCGACGGTGCTCCGGGAGGATTTGCCGCCGCATCCGGCGGCGCATATCAGAATCGCCGCCAGCAGGCACAGGGACGGCACTTTGTATATCTGTTTCATATCGATCACCAATTCATAATTCAGTATACTATAAACTTAGTCTGAAACTCCGATTTTACAAATGCGGAACCCGCAAAAAAGCTATTTTTTCGGTTTACGCTTGAACAACCAGAAAAACACCAGAACCAACAGGTATGTTACGCCCGCCAATACCGCGATCAGCGGCGCACTCGGCAGGTCTGCCTGATAGCTCAAAAAGAGGCCGGAAGTGGTGAATGTGATGCATAAAATCGAGGTCAGCGTCATCATCGACCAGAGCCGCTTGGTGAAATGCCCGGCGATGGCGGCCGGAATGGTCAGCATGGCCAATACCAGGATGATCCCGATGACCGACACCATCAGCACCACGGTCAGCGCCACCATACACAGGAGCACCATGTAGGTCGCTTTGACGCGGATGCCGCGGAGCTCGGCGAACTGATCGTCGAAACAGGCCGCCATGAAATTGTTGAACAACAGGACTGACGGGATCAGGATAATGGCGTCGAGCACCAGCGTCATGATGAAATTGTTGCGCGATACCAGCAGGATGTCCCCGAACAGGTATGCATCCACGTCCACATAGCCGCTGGTTCCCGCCAGGAACAGCAGACCGGTCGCCATGCCGACAGCCCAGATGGCGCCGATGACGGTATCCTCGCGTTGTTTGGCATACATGCTGACCAGTCCGATGATGACCGCGGCCAGCAACGCCGAGATGATCGCGCCGTGCATGGGATGCAGCCAATGCCAGCCGAAGCGCTGCGAACAGAAAATCGCCGCACCGATCCCCGCCAGAATGCAATGGGCGATGGCTCCCGCGATAGCGGAAATCCGGCGGGTGACGATGTAGGTGCCGACGACGCCGAAAGCCACTCCGCCGAAAATGCCGATCAGAAACGCATATTTCAGAAAGGAGAGTTCCGGTGAATTGAGCCTGCTCAGAAAATCAATCATGATTGCAGCCTCCGTGATGGTGCGCGACCCCGTGGATGTGGGTATGGCAACCGCTCAAGTCGTGGCTGTGATCGATCATTTTGACCTGATAACCGTAAATGTTGCTGATGGCTTCGGGGGTAATATTCTCCGCCTTGTGAACCTGTACCTGATGGTTCACGCAGACTACCGTATTGATGTTGCTGGAGACGAAACCGACATCGTGCGAAACGATGACGATCGACATCCGACTGCGCAACTGGCGGAGGATTTCGTAAAACTGTTCCTGAAAGCCGGGGTCGACGTTGGCGGTCGGTTCATCCAGCAGCAGGACTTCGGGGTTGCAGGCGAGGGCGCGGGCAATCAGCACCCGTTGGCGCTGGCCGCCGGAGAGCTGGGAAAACGGCCGCCGGGCGAGGTCCGCCACGGACATCTCTTCGAGCACCCGCCAGGCGATTTCACGGTCGGCCTGAGAGTAGAAGCCCCAGAAGCCGCGGCGCAGGCGCCCCATCAGGACCACATCCATGACGTTGACGGGAAACTGGAGGTCCAGCTTGGAATACTGGGGCATGTAGCCGATTCTCCGTTTGGCCTGTTCCGGAGAGGTCCCGAACACCCGCACGGTACCGCTGTCCGGACGAATAATGCCCAGAATCAGGTTCAACAGTGTGGTTTTGCCGCCGCCGTTCGGGCCGACGATGCAGACGGTTTCGCAATTGCAGATCGTCAGGTTGACGCCTTCCAGAATCGGATAACCGCGCGTCCAGGAAAAGGAAACATCGGTCAGTTTGATGATTTCTTGACAGTTCATTTATTTGCTCTTGGTCAGGTGGTCGGCGATGTCCTGGTAGACCGCAAGGATATCGCTTCTCTGCGGGTCCACCATAATGATTTCAGCACCGAGCGCTTCGCTGATGGCCTGGGCGCTGTTCTGCGGAAATTGGGGTTGGACGAAAATCAGTTTGACGTTTTCCGCCCGGGCTTCTTTCACCAATTTCTCCAACTGTTTCGGAGTCGGGGATTTGCCGCCGGTTTCCACCGCTTCCTGAACCATTCCGTAATGATCGGCGAAATAGCCGAACGCCGGATGGTAGACCATGAATTTCTTGCCCTTCCAGGGGGCGAGCTGTTTGACCAGGGAGGCGTCGACGGCGCGGATTTTTTCGATCAGGGTATTCAAGTTGGCGCGGTAAGTGTCTTTGCCGGCGGGATCGATTTCTTCCAGCAGGCGGCAGATCGCTTCGGCCATTTCGAGGTTGTTCGCCGGCGACATCCAGACATGGGTGTCGTAAAACTGTTCATGTTTATCGTGGCTGTGGTCGTGGTCGTGGGCATGACCGTGATCATGGTCGTGATCGTGGTCGCAGGAATCCGCCGCGGAAATCTGACGGCGCTTGATGCCGGTCGTGATATCGACGATTTTGGTTTTGGAGTCGGCCAGCACCTTGCGGATGGTGCTGTTCTCCATCGGCAATCCGATCAGCAGGTAGTAATCGGCGGCCAGCAGGCGGGCGATGTCCCGGGGCGTGGGCTTGTAGGAATGAACGCTCTGCCCCGGAGGAACCAGCACGTCGCAACTGACTTTGTCGCCGCCGATTTGGGAGGCCAGCCAGACTACCGGGGGAATCAGTCCGTAAAGTTTGATTTTGCCGTCGGAGGCGGCGGTGGAAGGCGAGGAATTCCGGCCGCAGCCGGACAACAGAAGCAGGACGGCGCATAAAGACAAAAGAGACAGGTGTTTCAAAGCCATTGCTGATATTCTCCAGTATTGTATTCTTTATTTAAATTACAGTCATTCCGGTGATTTTACAAATTAATTAGGCAAAACTAATGACGAAAAGAATCCCGGCGGTAGTGGCCGGGCGGCATTCCCATGATTTCCTTGAAACGGCGGTTGAAGTGATATTGGTCTGTATAGCCGATTTTTTCGGCGATTTCCGCAATGCTCAGGCGGGTGCCGGTGAGCATGGCCGCCGCATGGTTCAACTTCATCCGGTCCACGTAAAGCTTGGGGAGCATGCCGACGCGCTTGCGGAACACGCGGCGGAACTGGTCGTCGCTCATGTTGCAGTAGGCGGCCATTTCGTCGATGCTCCACCAGCGCTCGGGCTGTTCGCGCAGCAGTTTCAGGAGTTCGTCGATTTCGGGGTAGCGCTCGCGGCCGTGCTCGCGGAAGCGTTTATTGTACAGGTCGTAAAGGAATTGCTGGAGCGCCAGCCCGGCGTTCAATTGGGCATGGTCCGACGGATCGCTCAGGGAATTGAAGATCGCGCTCAGCCGCCGCGCCGGGCCGAGGTCGTAAATACCGTCGGCGAAGACGCCGCTTTTGAACATCATATCCGCCAGCGGGCCGGTGAAGTTCAGCGTATCTTCCTGGTAGTCGGAATGGGGCGCAGGGCCATAGTTGTGCTCGGTCCCCGGCGAAGCCAGAATACATTGCCCTGCCTTGACCGGCAAAACATCCTGTCCGGGGCGCCAATAAAAGCCGTTTCCGCTGAACATGTGGGAGATGCAGTAGAATTCAAAATAGCGGTTGTTGTAGGTATAGGCCGAATTGGCATCGCGGAACGCATGGTTGCTGCCCCAGCGAAAAATCCACAATCCGCTGTCACGATGGATTTTGCGCATGGGGACCCGGGGCAGGCGGTGAACCTGAATATTGTTCGGCGCCTGTGATATGACTAATTCGGTCGGTTTCTGCATAAATAACATCTGCCGGTTATAAGCTTGTCCGTAATATACAGAAGAAACGACGCCTTGTCAACGTCGCGAGCGGCGGTATCTCTCTTTTTTTGTCGGAAGCTCAGAGAACGGCGGCTACGCTGGACCCCGGCATTAACGGCGGATCGAAAACCGTTTCCCGTCTGGCTGAATCCGGGTCGGCGATCAGTTCCAGAATCAATTCGCCCGCCGCCGTGCCGAGTTCATTTTTGTATTGAGAGATTGTCGCGGGCGGCGGATTGAGCAGTTTCAGGAACTCCATGTTGTCGTAGCCGATGACCGAGAGCTGTTCCGGTATCCGCAGGCTTTCCGCGGCTGCTGCCTGATAAAGCTCCAGCAGGATATAGTCGGTGAGGCAGAAAACGGCGGTGAACTCCCCCGCATGCGGCATGAACGCCGGAACGGACTCGAACCGCCGGATCGGCAGCTCATGTTTCCCCATCACTTGTTCGAATGCGCCGAAACGGCGGAGACCGCCGCCGCCGATACAGGCGATCCGGCGGTGGCCGCGATCCAACAGAAACGAGGCGGCTTTCAGTCCTCCGGAAAAGTTGTCGTTCCAGACGCCGGGGATGTTTTCGACCGGACGGTTCAGGGTGACCACCGGCAGGCTTCTGGCCAGTTCTTTCAGGTTGTCCGAAATGGGATTGATGATGATTCCGTCAACGCCTTTGGCGCGCATGAAGCGGATCGATTCCCGTTCCACTTTCGGATCGTTGCGCGAGACCGACAGCAGCATGTGGTAATCCGCCCGGGCCAGCGCGACTTCCAGCCCGCTCAGGATGTTGAGCCAGAACGACGATTCCAGTTCCTGCGAAATAATAACGCCGACCAGAAAAGTTTTCTTGGACGCAATGGCGCGGGCATGTAGATTCGGGGTGAATTTGTGCGCGTCCATCACCTGTTGAATCCGGGCGCAGGTGGCTTCGGCCAAGTTGTAGCGCCTGGCCTTGCCGTTGATGTACAGCGAAGCGGCCGTCAGCGAAACGCCCGCTTCATTGGCAATGTCCTGCAGGGTGAGCCGTTTGGCGGTCATGACATCTTCTTCATCTGGTTGATGCAGAGGTACAGGGAGCGCGGCAGGTGGAAGAACGTTTTCCATTTGCCGCCTTTCAGCAGGTGCGTCGGTTCGCCGCGGCGGTTCAGGTAGGCGTACCAGTCCGGGTAATCGGGGTCGCGGAAATGGCGAAAACTGTATTCGTCGATTTCGCGGAAACGGTCCAGGAAATATTCGTCGCCGGTCAGCCGGTAGGCGAAAAGCGCGGCGATGACGGCTTCATTATGCGGCCACCAGAGCTTCATGTCCCATTGCAGCTCAATGTGCGGCTTGCCCAGCACGTCCATGAAATAATAAATGCCGCCGTATTCTTTGTCGGTGCCGAATTCGAACAGGCCCTTGATGATGTCGGCGGCCTGGGCGATCAGGGCTTTGTCGTTGATTTTTTCGGCGTATTGCAGCACGAACCACATCGATTCGAGGCCGTGGCCGGGGTTGATGAACCGTCCGTCGCAGGAGTCGAGGTCGAAAGAACCGTCCGGATTGACGTTCTCAAAGAGCACACGGTATTCGGGATTCCAGAATTTTTCCATGACGGTGCGCACCGCGCGTTCCGTGTCCGCGTCATACTGGTCGGTGCCCAGGCACTCCTTCATGACGCAGCCGAGGTTGGCGAGAATCATGAAATGACCGAGCGAAAGGCGTTTGGCGCGTCCCGGCAGGCTTTTTTCCCAGCGGCCCTTCGGGTTGTCCATGCGGCGGATGTAGCTTTGCATGGCGGAGTCGGCCTCGGCCTTGCAGGCGGGGTCGCCGGTGGCCTGATAGAGGGCGGCCGCCCCCATCGCCGCGAAACAGTCGGAGAAAATATTGTACGGGGCCACGCTGGGCTCGCCGCGGCGGTTCAGGGCGAAATAATAGGTGCCGTCTTCCGATTTGCCGTGGCGGGTCAGGAAGTCGAAGCCCTGTCTGGCGATTTCCAGATGGCTATCCTTGCGGTACGGGCTCAGGTAAAACGTGGAGAACATGTAGACGATGCGCCACTGCATCCACATGTATTTTTCGGTGTCGTATACCGATCCGTCGCGGTCGAGGGAGGTGAAGTAGCCGCCGAATTCGCGGTCCACACAGTTCTTTTCCCAGAACGGGATGAGCCGTTCGGCCAGTTCGTGTTCGTAACGTTCGATGCAGGGTTTGAAATTCATGCTCATGTTCAATAGTCCAATAGTGATTTCTGGTTGATGGCGTTGATCAGGACGATGTCGATGGGGGCATTGGTCCAGCCGGTGTAGATGCTGCCGGCGCCGCCTTCGTAGCAGTCGCCGCCGCCCCAGGTCCCCGCGTCGAGGTCGAACATTCCGCGCCAGCAGCCGTACAGATGCTTTTTCGGGGTCCGGTCCTGAATGTTCAGGAGCAGGGCGAGGAGTTTGTCGAAGCCGTCGCGGTATTTGCGTTCGCCGGTCAGGGCGGTCATATTCTGGAGCGCGAGAAATGCCCAGTTGACCGTGTAAATGGTGTCGGCCAGATTGGCTCCGTCCGGTGCTTCATAGTGTTCAGAGGCGATGGAGCCGGTGAGCGGGTCCATGCGCTCAAGGATTTTGTCGGCGAAAAGAACGGCGGTTTCGAGGCTCAGGGCATCGTCGAATACCCGGTGTGCCATGGTCGCGCCGAGAACGGCATAGCCGAATTCGCTGGTGGTGAGTTTCTGATGGTGTTCCTGCAGGTAACGGTGGTAAGTGTCGGCGACTTCGCGATAGCGGTCATCGGGTTTCACCTGCCAGGCGCGGGCAAGCGCCATGACCGGGAGCGAGCCCCAATGGGGCAGGTCGAGGTTGCCGCACCAGACGAAGTCGTCGCGGTGTTCCTGACGAAATTGGGCGGAAAATCCGTCCGCCAGTTCGTCCGCCAGTTTGACGGCCCAGTCGGTCATGTTGAATTCGCGATTCCATTCCGGGTTGGCTTTGGCGATCATCAGTTGGAGGATGCAGACCCAGGCGTTGTCGTCGAACCAGTAGGTGCCCCGTTCGGCAATGTGGCTCCAGTGCCAGAGGCTCGGGTGGTCGCCTTTATAAGAGAGCAGGCCGCTGCGGCGGTAGAGGAAATCCAGCAGGTTGTAGGCGATCGTTTCGTATCGGGAGTCTTCGAGTGCTCCGGCGAGTTGCTGAAACATGAATGCCGCCTCGAAGCAGCAGTCGGCGCGGCGCTGTTCGATGATGCTGTAGCCGTCGGCCTTGTGTTCGGTCCAGGCAGGGAACGCGGAGTAGGTTTTGTCCACGACCGGGTTGTTTTCGATCAGGAAAACCCGCTCCGCCACGCCCCAGCTGCCGTCGCCGGGGTGCATGACGCCGGAGTCAATAAACCATTGGGCGTTGGCCGTCAGGCTCTCTTTCAAACGATTCATGATATACTCCTGTTATTTTTTTGCTAAAGTGCTTTAGTTATTAAAATACAACCGGATTCTTCAAAAAGCAACAGGGAATTTGATCTATTTATCGGGATTTCTCTTTTTGGCGCCGCGCTGGGGACGGGCGCTTGCGGGGTCATCGGGCCAGTCGTGCTTGGGATAACGTCCTTTCAGATCGGCTTTGACGTATTGATAGGAGTTCTGCCAGAACCCGGCGAGGTCGGCCGTGATCTGCACCGGGCGCATGGCCGGAGAAAGCAGATGCAGGAGCAGCCCGGCTTGTCCGTTCATGATCCGGGGCGTCGTGCCGCAGCCGAACATCTCCTGAAGCCGGACCGGGAGCACGGGCGGGTCTGTGCTGTAGTCGATGCGGATATTCGAGCCGGTGGGGACGGTGAAGCGCTCGGGTACGAGTTGTTCCGCTTCCTGAGAACGACGGTAGTCCAGGCGACTGCGCAGAGCGGAGGAGAGATCGATTTTTTCCAGAATATTGCCGCTGATTTTTCGCGGACAGAACGGTTTCAGCCAGGTTTCCAGTTCGACGGCCAGTGCTTCATCACTGAAATCCGGGAAGTCCGGGCGATGCCGGTGCAGGAAATTCATCCGGTCACGCCAGCGCCGGAGTTCCTCGGTCCAGGGCAGCAGGTCCAGCCCGCGTTCCCGGAGCAGGCCGATGACGGCGTCGGCGGCGGCTTCGCCCTCGGGCAGGGGGGTATCTTTTTCACTGACCACCAGCTTGCCGAACATCTGCCGGAGGCGGCTGCGGAATAATTTTCGTTCTTCGTCCCAATACAGGAGGCGGGCTTCCGTGAGCGGGAAATGACGCAGGAAGTCCGCTTCGCGCAGGGGCGCCGCCAGATAAATCCGGGCTTCCGTGTTGCCTGCGTCCAGCTCGGCGGCGACCAGGTATTCTTCCCGCGCCAGCGGCGAAGCCTCGTGAACCGAGGCGCTCCGACCCGAACTCAAAACGAACTTTCCGCCGCCGCCCGGGCGTTGCCTGGCGATTCGGTCCGGGTAGGCAAAGGCCAGCAGCAGCCCCGTGCTGTGCTCATCCGGCTTGCCGCGATTGTGGCCGGGGCAGAGGCGGTCGGCGAGTTCGGCGGCGCGCGGCACGGATTTGAGGCGATCCAGCAAGGTTCGCACATCCGGAGAATTGCCGCCCCGGACATCGTATTCGGAGAGCAGGGCGGCAAGCTCGGCGGCCTGCCGTTTTATGCCGAGTCTTTCGCCCTCGATCATCAGGCGCCCGAGGCGCGGTTCGAGTCCGGTTTTCAGCATGGAACGTCCGGTGGCGGTCAGCGCGCCGGTGGCGGAGAGAGCGCCGAGTTCTTCCAGAAATTGTACGGCCTGCCGCCAATGCCCCCCCGGCGGCGGGTCCAGCCAGAATAAATCCTCCGGGCGGCGGATACCCCAGGCGGCCAGTTCCAGCGCCAACGGCGCAAGATCGCTGTGAAGAATTTCCGGTTCGGTGAATTCCGGCATTCTTTTTTCGTCCGCCTCCGTCCAGAGCCGGTAGCAGACGCCCGGCGCGAGGCGTCCGGCGCGCCCCCGGCGCTGTTCCGCCGACGCCAGCGAAATGCCGACGGTTTCCAGTCGGCTCAACCCGTTCACCGGCGAAAACGTCTGCATTCGGGTCTGTCCGCCGTCAACGACGATTTTCACGCCTTCGATGGTCAGGGAGGTTTCAGCGATGGACGTGGCGAGGACGATTTTGCGTTTGTCCGGCGCGGCGGGCGCGATGGCGCGGCGCTGAAATTCCTTGTCGAGCCGTCCGTAAAGTTCATAAAGTTCGGTTCCGTGCGGGAGGCGGCCCCGCAGCAGTTCGGCGGTGCGCCGGATCGCGCCTTCGCCCGGCAGGAACGCCAGCAGACTGCCGTCCCGCGCCGCCAGTGCACGCAGGATAACCTCGGCGGTTTGTTCCGCCAACGGCAGTGACGATGCCTTTTCGCGGTAAAAAACTTCGACCGGGAAACTGCGCCCTTCAGAAACAATCGCCGGGGCGTTCAGCTCCCGGCTTAAACGCTGTACGTCGAGGGTGGCGCTCATGATGATGATTTTCAGGTCCGGGCGCAGGTTGTTGCGGGCGTCGAGCGCCAGCGCCAGCGCGGTGTCGCCGTGGATGGTCCGCTCGTGGAATTCGTCGAAAATGACGGCGGCAACGCCCGGCAGTTCCGGATCGTCCTGAAGCATCCGGGTCAGGATGCCTTCGGTCAGCAGTTCGATCCGGGTACGGGTGCCGACGCGGTTTTCCAGCCGCATCCGGTAGCCGACGGTTTCGCCGACTTCTTCACCGAGATTTTCCGCCAGGCGGCACGCCGCCGCGTATACCGCCAGCCGCCGCGGTTCCAGTACCAGAATTTTGCCGTCGCCGCGCCAGGGGGCATCCAGCAACTTCAGCGGCAGCACGGTGGTTTTACCCGCGCCGGGGGCGGCGGAGACGATACAGCAGGAATGCTCGTTCAGCGCCGCCAGGAAATCCGGGACGACGGTATGGATCGGATAATCAGGCATTGCCGGGCTGTTCGATGGTTTCCGTTTTTTCGATCGGATACGGGGAGAGGTCCGGCGCCAGCGCCGCCAGCAGGTCCACGCCCAGATAGCGCTTGAGAGCCAGATACGGCAGCATGACGGTGGTGTTGATTACCGGAATGACCAACAGGAGCAGCAGGAAACAGCAGCTTAAGAATATGCCGAGCACGATACAGATGCCGAAAATGATATCAATCAGGATGACCATCAGCAGGAAGCGGATGAATACGCCGGGATTTTCCTTGACGAGCCGCCAGGCATAGACAGAACTTTCTTTGAACAGCATTTTTTTCTGGTACATGACCGGGATTTGAAAATGCTCCATGAAGAACTGCCAGAATGTAAAAGCCAGTCCCCAGGCGAAAAACAGAATGACGATAAGAACCAGCGTGAAAATTTCACTTGAATTCGGCATCAATATATCCGAGGCCGCCGCGCAGCGTTTCATCCAATGCCCCATTCCCAGCAGAAAAATCGGAAGAAACAGAAAGACGTTAACTACAGCAAAGACCAGCAGGATCAATAAATAATTACCCCAGAGCGAATGCGCATACGCCTTGAATTCCCGCCACGGAGCGGAAACCTTGGCCCGGTTGTGGACCAGGTTATCAAGGAAGACGAATTCAAAACGGAAACGCAGCCAGGTGAACAGCACAACGAGCGCCGCCACCAGTATGAATACGAAAATGACGGCGATTGTAATGGCGACAATCACGGTGCTGGTGGTGTCAAATATTTCCGCCATGCGTTCAAGGAACGACTTTTCGGGGCTGTTGAGCAGATAATTCATCTGGCCCCAGAAATTTTCACTTGCGTTTCTGCTGCTTTGAGCAACGTTCGAAGGGAGATTGCCGCCGCTCCCGCCATTCTGTCCTCCGAGGGTGACGACCCAGGCACAGAAGCCGAGAATAATCCATTTGGCGAGTTCGAACGGGCGGAAAAGAAGATTTTTCATCCGTTCCCAACTGATGCCGACGACGTTACGGATCGATACGCGATTTCCCATAAATGATATCTCCTGTAATGCTTTCCCGCGATAAATGACTCAAAATTCAGATGCTGTTTCCTCAATTTAACATGATTTATGCAAAAAAAAAGCGATAAAAGCAAAAATACGATTGATTTAGTGTCAAATGATACTAAATTTATAAATGCACATGGCAGAAATACAAAAATAAGGTTCATCATATTATGACTAAGATCAAATTGAAAAATCAGGAAGCCAAAGAGCTGTTCGACGATTTTGAACGTTTTGAAATGTTTGTGCACGAGCGTTGGAAGTGGCTTGTGTTCGGCGGCATCTCCGTCGTCGTGGCCGTCGCCATCTACGGCGC
The DNA here is from genome assembly GCA_002408885.1 of Lentisphaeria bacterium UBA5247. Taxonomy (GTDB): domain Bacteria; phylum Verrucomicrobiota; class Lentisphaeria; order Victivallales; family Victivallaceae; genus UBA5239. The sequence continues at coordinate 66,489 of DHTZ01000024.1, forward strand.
GGCAACCTATTGGTTCAGCCATCTGGACAACAAGGCCGTTTCGGCGCTCGGCGTAGCCAAGACCGAAGACGAACTGATCAAAGTGATTGATGAGCATTCCGACCATCCGGCTGCGGCGCGCGCCCGCCAGCGGTTGATTTCTTTTTACGTGGCGGAGAAAAAATACGACGAAGCCCTGCTGGTCTATGGCGCTTTGCTCGCCGGTAATATTTCCGCCGAAATCCGCTGGCGCAGCGAACTCGAAATGGCGTATCTTAATGAGCTCAAGGGCAACCTTGAAGCCGCCGCCGGAGAATTCGACCGCCTCGGCAGTTCACCGGTCAGTGAAGACATCCGCAGCGAAGCCAGTTATTCGGCCGGCCGTCTTTATCTTCAGCTCAAAAATGATGCTGAAGCCGATAAATGCCTGAAGCGGGTGCTGAGTTCTCCCGTTTCCCAGTCGAACAGCCTGTGGCAAATGCAGGCCCGTTACCTGCAGGGCAAAGTTGCTCCGCAGGCCCGGCCCGCGGTTTCCGCTCCGGCTGTCAACGCCGGATAAGCTCCAATGCCCGGCGAACTGAGCAAAGCCCGCGAAGCGCTGATCAAATCCCTGTACACCCGTCATGGCCGGAAAAAGTCCGGCCTTTGTCTTTGTGAGGGGCGGCGTTGTTGCGGGGAAGTATTGGCGGCATGTCCGGATTTAATCGAATTCGCCGTCTGCCGCGAGGAGCTTGCCGGGGAATATCCCGATGCGATCACGGTTCCCGATTTTAAGTTCTCCGTGCTTGGTGTTACGGAGACTTCGCAGGGGATTCTGCTGGTGGCACGAAAACCGGAGCCGCTGCCGGAGGATTCCCCGATGCTGGACCCGTTCGCCCTGGTGCTGGACCGGGTAGGGGACCCCGGGAATTTCGGAACCATCCTGCGAACCGCCAAGGCCGCCGGATTGCGGGAACTCTGGTATACGGACGGTTCCGCCGATCCGTTCGGCGACAAAACCATCCGGGCCGCCATGAGCGCGCAGTTTACCATGAATTTAAGGCGTTTTGCCGATCTGGCCGCATTGAAGAACTTTTTATTGAAAAACGGCGTCGAGCGCTTTTTTCGGACCGATCCTCATGAGGGGGAGAGCTGTTTCGCCGCGCGGGGACTGTATGAACGCTCGGCAGTCATTATCGGCAGCGAGGCCCACGGCGTTTCCGAGCTGGGTGGTGCAGTTCCGGTAACGATTCCGATGCCCGGCAATTTCGAATCCCTGAATGCCGCTCAAGCCGCCACCATCTTCATTTTTGAATACGTTCGCCGGACTCTGACGCCCTGAAGTAATCGCGAAGCCGGCGGACGCCATCCAGTGTGCGGGGGCCGAGGCGGAACACGATATCCGGGTCGATATCGGTCAGAATACGTCCGTTCTTCACGGCATTGAGTTCTTTTATCGCCGGTTTTTTCAGGAAAACCTTGACTCTTTGAGGTGTGGCGCCCGGCATGATCAGGATATCGGGCTGCTCCCGGACGATCCATTCCGGCGACACCGTGAAATAATCCCGGTCTTGCGAGGCGGCGATATTACAGCCGCCCGCCAGCTCAATGATGTCGGTGATAAAACTGCGCTTTCCGGCGGTGTAAATCTGGTTTTCGCTGATGATGAACAGAACCCGCGGGCGTTTTTCCAGCGGGATTTCCCGGACTTCCGCCCGGAATTGTTCAATGGTTCTCCGGGTGTCGGAGACGATCCTGTCGGCGCGTTCGACACAGTCCAGCGCTTTGCCGAGTTCCGTGGTGATGTTCAGGTATTCCTCAAATGAATGAGCGGTGAAAACCAGAGAACGGATGTTAAGCTTGCGCAAGGTCGCCGGAACTGTGTCATCCCAGGTTTCCTGCATCACGACCAGCGAAGGCTTGAGCGCAAGGAGCGGTTCGGTGAAGATTTTGCCGTAATCTCCGGCGACGGGCAGTTTCTTGACTTCCGGCGGGTAATTACAGGCCGAACTGCGCCCGACCAGCAACTGTTCCTGTCCAAGATGATAAATGATTTCGGTCAGGTTCGGGCCCAGGGAAACGACGCGTTCCGCGCCGGTGAGGTGGAGCGCGAAGATCAGGAACAGGGCAAAAATGATTTGTTTCCGCATCTGGTGCCTCAAAAAAAATACTCTCGAACCTTGCGATTCGAGAGTACCAAAACAATTCAAAGTCGAATGATTAGACCTTGGCTTTGTCCCATACGCTCTTGCTGACAAAAGCGGTCAGGTTGCGAGCGTCTTTGGTTTTGCCCTTGAAAGCATAACGTTCGTTGCCCTTTTTGCCATAAGTGACCTTTTCGGTGACTTCGGCGTCGACTTTTTTCTTCGCTTTGACATCATAAAAACTGTGTTTCATCTTTCCCTCCTCAGGGGTTAAGGGTTGGAACTACTTATATTATAATCGCATTTTTCAATTAAACAACTGCGAAATCTCTGATTTTCAGGTAAAAAATGCAAAGTTATGACTATTTTGAGGTTCCTGATGTAATTTAACTCACTTATTTTTAGATTGTTATGAAGAATAAAAAAAATATGGATTTTTTTGAATTTTTATTTGCAGAAGGCTTTTTTCTTTGAAAATAAGGCATTCCCATCAGAAAAATTTGATTTCGGAAGAAAAAATACACCGGGACGGACACCATATGCGGCCGTCCCGGTGCAATATGCGAACAGGTCGGGTCAGAGCTGCGCTCGGACCTCCTTGAATGCGGCGATGGCGAAATCAAGGTCTTCCCTGCTGTGCGCCGCGGAAATTTGAGTACGGATGCGGGCTTCGCCTTTCGGCACCACCGGATAACAGAAGCCGGTTACGTAAACGCCCTTTTCGAGCAGGGCGGCGGCCATTTTCTGGGCGAGAACGGCATCGCCGAGCATGACCGGGACGATCGGGTGCGTGCCGGTTTTGATTTCAAATCCGGCTTTGGTGATCTGTTCGCGGAAATAAGCGGTGTTGGCGACGAGTTTTTCCCTTAACTCAGAGGAGTCCGCAGCCAGTTCCAGCGCTTTCAGCGAGGCGCAGACGACGGCGGGCGGAACCGTGTTGCTGAACAGATAAGGGCGCGAACGCTGGCGCAGCATGTCGATGATTTCGCGCCGTCCGCTGGTGTAGCCGCCGCTGGCGCCGCCGAGCGCTTTGCCGAGGGTGCCGGTGATGATGTCCACGCGACCCATGACGCCGCAGTATTCGGGCGTGCCGCGCCCGTTGGCGCCGACGAAGCCGACGGCGTGGGAGTCGTCGACCATGACCAGGGCATTGTATTGCTCGGCCAGGTCGCAGACTGCTTGCAGGTTGGCGATATAGCCGTCCATCGAAAATACACCGTCGGTGGCGATCAGGCGGAAGCGGGCGCCGGAGGCGGCTTTCAGTTGAGTTTCCAGGTCTTCCATGTCGTTGTTCCGGTAGCGCAGGCGCTGGGCTTTGCAGAGGCGGATGCCGTCGATGATGCTGGCGTGGTTCAGGGCGTCGCTGATGACGGCGTCTTCCAGGCCGAGCAGAGTTTCGAAAAGCCCTCCGTTGGCGTCGAAGCAGGAGCCGTACAGAATGGTGTCTTCGGTGCCGAGGAAAGAGGAGAGGCGGTTTTCCAGCTCCTTGTGGATGTCCTGCGTGCCGCAGATGAAGCGGACCGAGGAGAGCCCGTAACCGCGCCGGTCCATTCCCGCCTGGGCCGCCTTGACGACTTCCGGATGGTCGGAGAGGCCGAGGTAGTTGTTGGCGCACAGGTTCAGGACGGTGCGGCCGCCGGTCACGCTGATTCTGGCGTTCTGGGGGCTGGTGATGATGCGTTCATTTTTGTATAAGCCTTCTGTTTTGAGGCTTTCGAGTTCCGCGGACAGGTGTTGCCGGAAATTGCCGTACATGATTACTCCTCCCAGTTCAGGATGACTTTGCCGGACTTGCCGGAGCGCATGGCTTCGAAACCTTGTTCGAAGTCCGTATAATGGAAACGGTGGGTGATGACCGGGCTGATGTCGAGGCCGGATTCGAGCATGGCGCTCATTTTGTACCAGGTCTCGAACATTTCGCGGCCGTAGATGCCTTTCAGGGTCAGGCCGTTGAAGATGATTTTGTTCCAGTCGATCGCCGCCTGCCGGGGCAGGATGCCGAGCAGGGCGATTTTGCCGCCGTGGAACATGACGTCGATCATGCCGTTCAAGGCGGCGGTGTTTCCGGACATTTCCAGCCCGACGTCGAAGCCTTCCTTCATATTAAGCTCTTTCATGACGTCACGCAGACTGGCCCGGCTGGTATCGACCGCGCGGGTGACTCCGGTTTTTTCGGCCAGGGCGAGCCGGTCGGGGTTCACGTCGGTGATGACCACGTAACGGGCTCCGGCGTGGCGGGCGATGGCCGCCGCCATGATACCGATGGGGCCCGCGCCGGTGATCAGCACGTCTTCGCCGAGCAGGTCGAACGAAAGCGCGGTGTGGGTGGCGTTGCCCAGCGGGTCGAAACAGGCGATGACGTCGGTCGGGATCGCCGGGTTGCAATGCCAGATGTTGGTGACCGGGATCACCAGGTATTCGGCAAAAGCGCCGGTGCGGTTGACGCCGACGCCGCTGGTGGCGTTGCACAAATGCCGTCTGCCCGCCAGACAGTTCCGGCAGCGGCCGCAGACCAAATGCCCTTCGCCGCTGACCAGTTCGCCGAGTTTCACGTCGTGGACGTTGCTGCCGATGGCGGCGACATGGCCGACGAATTCGTGCCCGATCACCATCGGGGTTTTGATGGTCTGCTGCGACCATTCATCCCAGTTGTAGATGTGTACGTCGGTGCCGCAGATGGCGGTTTTGGAGATTTTGATCAGGACGTCGTTGATGCCGTATTCGGGCATCGGCACATCGGTCAGGGTCAGCCCCTGTTGCGGGGCGGTTTTTACTAAAGCCTTCATGATAACAGTTTACTCCCATAAATTGAGTTGTTTGAGTTCATTCAGGAAATTCCGGGCCATGATTCTGATTCCTTCCGCATCGGGGTGAACGCCGTCGGGCTGGTGTTTTTCGCTTTCCGCCGCCCCGAAAATTTTCAGGCCGTTGATATAATAGATGCGGCGGTCGCCGCGTTTACGGAAAAGTTCAACCGCTTCGGCGATAGCCCGGCGCATCAATTCGCCGGTCTGCCCGGTGCAGCTCGGCGTGGTCTCGGAACCGGTGGAAGCGTAGATGTTCGAGCAGACGATCAACGGAGTAACCGGATGCTTTTCGCGAATCGTGCGGATCGAGCCGATGACGCCGGGCGCGAACGCCCGCGGCGACTGGTCCCGCAGCGTATTGCAGGCCAGTTTCAGGGTAATGATGTCGGCCGGCAGGTCACGCACCAGCGCCGCCAGGGAGTGTTCGAGGCGGCATTGATTGCCGAATCCGAGCGAGGTCAGGTTCCAGCCTGATTCGGCGGCGACGATGGCGGGCCAGGTCTGTGACGGGGAGGAGGCGCGAATGCAGTGCGTGATCGAGCTCCCCAACACGACCCAGCGGGGGCGATTGTCCATCAGGGGAATGATGACTGCGGCGCTGGTCAGTTCGAGCGAATGCACGACGACTTTGCAGTTCGAGGGTAAATAAATTTCGATGTCATTCATGCCGCCGGGCAGGCCGGTTACGGACAGCGCACCGGCGTCGTCCGGGACGTCGTCGAGCCGGAACGGTTTGCCGTTGACAAAAGTTTCCAGCAGGCAATGCGGGATTTCCTCCATTCCGCCGGCCGCCGTAACGGATGCATAAACGACTTCATGATCGAAGTTCAGCGTAAAAGCGGAAGCGTCGGTCCTGAAACGAAGCCGCACGCCGGAAGGCATTTCACCTTTCAGCCACAGGTCGGGATCGTAATAGAAATCGAGGTCGTGGTAATCAAGCCGCCAGGGTTTGACGGAGCCGTCAAGATTTTGCAGGGTTACGGCTCCCTGCCAGCTTATGCGCGGATCGGCGGCTTGAATCAACATTCGTTCATCTCCATGAAAATTGACAATCCTATAAAGGTAATGGCAATCCGGTGAAAATCAAGCATGGCAGATTGAAAAACAGTTCGAGTTGTGCTATTTTTTCGCATGATGAAAACATTTAAATTCCGGCTGTTGGTTCTGGTGACGCTGCTGTTGCTCTGGGGAGGGCTGGCCGCGGGCGCTCTGCTCTATTATTCCGTGATCCGGCGCGGGCAATATCTGGAAATGGGAAACCGGCTGGCGTTGCGGCAGGGGACGATTCAGGCGACGCGCGGGCGGATTCTCGACTGTAACGGAGTCGTGCTGGCGTGGAGTGAGAAATATTATGATTTGTTCCTGGTCAATCCGCCGTCCGGCGATATCCGGCGCGAGGCGGTGATCCAGAAACTGAGGCTGGTGCTGCCGGAGAGCGAACCGGAAGTGGCCGGGGATGCGATCTGGCTGTTGAAAACGGATTTATCGCCTTCGCAGCTGATGGCGTTGGAAGTGTTGTTGCGCAGTTATCCCGAATTGCAGATTGTCCCGCGTGAAGAACGCCTGGTGGTGGATTACCCGGAAGTGCGGCGGTTCATCGGGCGGGTGGCTTACCGCCGCGACCTCATGTACGGGGTTGACGGGGCGGAAAAGGAATACGATGTGGAGCTTTCCGGTACGCCCGGCGAATACGAAGTGATGCTGGACCGGCGGCGGAACTGGATCGCCGGGACCTGGAAACTGCTGGCTCCGGCGATCTCCGGAGAAGATATGAAATTAAATGTCGCGCTTGCCGATTTATTGGAGAAACAGCAGTGAAAATCATGGTTCATTTTAACTGGGCGCTGGTGGTGGCGGGACTGCTTTTTCTGCTGGGGCTGTGGGGTTGCATGGCCATCTACAATGCGACGCTGATGAATGCCGCGCCGTTTTATTTCGTCGGACGGCAGTTTTTCTGGCTGTTGCTGGGACTGGTGTTGCTGGTCGGATGTGCCAGGGTTCCGTTCCGTTGGTACCGGAGCCAGATGAAATTTCTCGCGCCCGTCATGTTTCTGTTTCTGATCACGGTTTTGCCGCTTGGCATACAGGTGAACGGGATGCGCGGGTGGTATTCGCTGGGGCATTTCATGATCCAGCCGTCGGAACTGGCGAAGCCGTTTTTTTTGTTGACGCTTTGTCTTTGGGGAGGGCATTTCGGCGACGGGTTGAAGCGTTTCGGAACGATGCTGGGGATCACCCTGGTCTGGCTTGTCCCGGTCATTCTTCAGCCGGATTTCGGCACGGCGACGGTTTATCTTGCCGGTTTCCTGATTGTTTACTGGTTGAGCGGCGGTGTGTTCTGGCCTCTGGCGGGGCTGGCGGCAGCTCTGGTGCCGGGTGTGATTTACCTTTTGGCTACCCGGCCTTATATCATGCGCCGGTTCGAAGGATTCCTCACTCCGTTGGCCGATCCGGGGGGGAGCGGTTGGCATGTACTGCAATTTCAATATACGCTGGCGCGCGGCGGTTTTTCGGGGATGAGCTGGGGCAAAGCGGTCTGGGCCAATTGTTATCTGCCGCTGCCGCACAGCGATTCGGTGTTTGCTTCGATTACGGAGTCACTGGGAGTTGCGGGGGCCATGCCGATCATTTTTATCTTCGGACTGCTGGTGTTTGCGTTTGTCAAACTGGCGCTGCTGACGGAGAATCGGGAACGCAGGATTTATGTGGCGGCTTTCGGATGCCTGGTGGCGGTGCAGGCGTTATTACATATCAGCGTTAATGTTACGATTTTTCCGCCGACCGGGTTAACGCTGCCGATTCTGAGTTACGGGGGGAGTTCGTTAATCGCTACGATGATCGGGGCTGGAATCGCCCTCAGTGCCGCCAAACCGGAGTCGGAGCCGAAACCATGACCGCAAAAAACATTCCGGCGGCAACAATTGTGCAACCGGAATACCGGACGGTCATAAAATCAGGCACGCGGCGGGAAATCGAATTCCATGGCGAACAGCCCGGAAACGGTTTCCAGAGCCTCGTCTTCTTTTTCTCCGTCCACCCGGATCGATACGTTATCCCCCTGATGCAGACCCATGGCGATCAGCCCGAGAATGCTGTTCAGTTCAGTTTCCGGACGGCCCGGGGCGACAATATGAAAAGTATGATTCGGGTATTCCTGGATCTTATTCAGGATTACACTGGACGGGCGGCAATGAATACCTGCCGAATTCATGATTTTTACAATTTTTTCTACCATTTCGACATCTTCCTTCGGTTAATCTTTAAATATAGACATTGAAAATTTTTTGTCAACATGTAATTTGTACTATTAATGTTAAAAAACGTGAAATCTGATGAATAAAACGGATAAAACCATTCTCATCTTATGCGGAGCGGTGATTTTCGGGGTGCTCTGGCGGCTGTTTTACCTCTGGCAATTCAGCGAATCGCCCCTGTTCAGCCATCCGGCGGGCCCGGATACGGCAGAATACGACCGCTGGGCGCGGGAAATCATCGGCGGCCAATGGCTGTGGAAAAATGTTCACATCCACGCTCCGCTGTACCCTTATTTCCTGGCGCTGCTGTATTGGGTGACCGGATACGATTTCTTCTGGGTCCGTTTCATTCAACTGCTGCTGGGGATGGCGGGCGCGATTCCGGTTTACCTCGGGCTTTGCCGCGGCCAATGGCGGAACCTGAATCCGACCGCGCTGACTTTTGCCGCGATCGTGCTGGTTTACCCGCCGTTGATTTATTATCAGGCGGAGCTGATCTGCGAAGTGCTGCTGTTGCCGTTGCTGGCGCTGAGCTGGTATTTGTTGCGGCGGAAAGCTTATCTGGGGAGCGGGCTGGCGGCGGGACTGGCGGCGATCACCCATCCGGGCAGTTTGATTTTCATCGTGGGGGAGGTGGTTCTCCTGGCGGTTTATCCGCGGCGGCGGGCAGGGCGGACCCGGCGCGCGCTGTTTTTCCTGCTGGGGAGCTTGCTGTTTATCGCGCCGGTCGTTGGCTATAATTCATGGCTGGCGGAGCGGCCGGTACCGATTCAGGCAAATGGCGGCATGAATTTTTATCTTGGTCACAACGTCGAAACGAACGGCACCTGCTACCTCCGTCCCGGGCCCGAATGGGAGCACACAACCCGCTGGGTGGCCACGCAGGCGGAGCTGACCGGACGCGATATGGACCGTGTTTACACGGAGTCCGCGCTGCGGTTTATCATGGAACATCCGTTTACTTTTGTGCGGTTATCCGTGCGCAAGGCCGTATTGGTCTGGAACTGGCGGGAACTGATTGCCGGGGCTGACGCGGAGCCGCTGCGGTATTTCACGGCGTTCCAGCGGTATAGTTGCTGGGCGTTCATCATTCCGGGGATTCTGGGGCTGTCCGGGCTGGTTTGCGTGCTGATTAAGCGGCATCGGCTGTTTGTGTGCCGCCATGTGACGTGGTGGCTGATGAGTTTCTGGCTGCTTCAGGTGATCACCGTGACCAGCGGGCGTTACCGGGTGGCGATGCTGTATCCGATTTTCATGTTCGGAGCGCTGTTGCTGAACAAATTCATTCGCGGCAAACGGTTGCGCCCGGTTCCGTTGACGCTGTTGATCGGCGGGGCGGCGGCGCTGGTCATGCTGCCGCAGGCGCCTTTTGATGTGCAGTCGGAACGGATTGAGGCGGCGTCCATTCTGGCCGAATCGTATTATGCCGCGGGGAATCGGCCCAAGGCGGCGGAACATATCCGGTTTGTACTGGAACAGGGGCGCGACTTGTGCCGGAGCAACAATTTTCTGGGGACCTTGTATCTGGAACCCGATCCGGGGTACGCGAAGGCTTGTTTTATGAAAGCCATTGAAGCCGATCCGTTGCAGGGAGAAGGGTATATGAACATGGGCATATTGAAAACCCGGACGGGGGAGTTCGCGGCGGCTGAGGATTATTTCCGCCTGGCAGGAGAGGCCTATATCAGCCATCCGGACGATTATCTGTACAATCGCGGCTATTTCCATGAAATACAGGGAAACATAGACCGGGCGTTGAAGGATTACCGGGCGGCGATGGAATACAATCCGGGCAACCGCAAGGCCCTGAACGCCGCGGGCGTCATTCATTTCAGGAGGCAGGAAACGGCGGCGGCGGCGGACTATTTTCGTCGCGCTCTGGCGCTTGAACCGGAGAATGTCGGGGTGATGTTGAACCTGGCGGCGGTGGCGGTGGTTTCCGGCGACAAGGCGGGGGCGCTGCGGCAGATCGAAAAAGCCCGGAAGATCGACCCGGAATCCGCCGGAATCCGGTCTTTTCTCGACATGATGGTGCAATAAGCTTGATTTATCGAAAACCCGAACGTATATTGCTGACGTTATTTTCGTTTGACAACACCTGAATACCGGAGTTGACGGTGAGCGACTGGATCGAAATCAAGAAGGACCCGAAGCATGTGGCCCGCGAACGCGAAAAGGCCCGCGAACTGCGCAAAAGCCCGTGGTGGCAGGAACAACTCCGCAATGGCGTCTGCCATTATTGCGGGCAGGTGTTTCCGCCGGACGAACTGACGATGGACCATCTGGTGCCGGTGGTGCGCGGCGGCCGCAGCAGCCGGGGCAATGTGGTGCCGTGCTGCAAGGAATGCAATAACGCCAAAAAATACCTGACGCCCGCCGAATTGATTCTACGCCAAATGGAAACAGACAAGGATGAGTCCGAACAAGGATAGATATAAAAAGGAAAGAACAATGGGTAAAATTATTCTCGGGATTCCGAAAGGGAGTCTGGAACAGAGTACGGTCAATATGTTCGCCAAGGCCGGTTATACGATTTCGATCAGTTCGCGTTCGTATTTTCCGACGATTGACGACGATGAAATCGAATGCATGCTGATCCGCGCTCAGGAAATGTCCCGGTACGTTGAAAAAGGGATTCTGGACTGCGGCCTGACCGGACACGACTGGATTGAGGAAAATGGTTCCGATGTGGCTGAAATCTGTGAATTGGTATACGGCAAGATCGGGCGCAAGCCGTTGCGTTGGGTGCTGGCGGTGCCGAACAGTTCAAGCATTGCCGGGCCCGCCGACCTGGAAGGGAAGCTGATTGCGACCGAGGCGGTCGGCATGACCAGGCGTTATCTGGCCAAGCACGGCGTCAATGCTCAGGTGGAATTCAGTTGGGGGGCCACGGAAGTCAAGCCGCCGCGCCTTGCCGACGCGATCGTCGAAATCACCGAAACCGGTTCTTCGCTGAAAGCCAATGATTTGAAGATCATCGACACGCTGTGCGAAAGCACCACCCGCTTTATCGCCAACAAGGAGTCGGTAAAGGACGAATTCAAAAAGGCCAAGATCGAACAGCTCTCGATGTTGTTGAAAGCCGTGTTGGCCGCCGAGCACAAAGCCGCGCTGATGCTGAATGTCCGGGACGCGGATTTACAGGCGGTTCTGGACCTGCTTCCGGCTCTGGAGTGCCCGACCGTGTCCAATCTGGCCGAAGACGGCTGGTATGCGGTGAATACCATTATCGACAGCGACAGTGTGCGTGACTTGATTCCAAAATTGAGCAGCGCCGGGGCGCGGGGAATTGTCGAATACCCCCTCAATAAGATTGTATATTAAGCATTTGTGAAAATTTGACGCAGTGCGTTTGAGCTTATGTCTCAACGCACTGCGTTATTTTGTCTCAACTCCTCCTGCCGCTGACCTTTTCCCCGGTCAATAAAAGTTGGCACGCTACTTGCTATATAGTTTACAGCAACAATAAATAGCAGAACCCTGAGGAGGTCAATTATGTTAATGAGACTGTACGACGACTTCAACTCCCTGATCCCGTTCAAACCGTCCGACCTGAATCGGCATTTGTCGAACCTGGTGGATTCGTTTCACGAGGGGATGAACCGCTACTTGAGCGGGTTCCCGCGGCTGAACATGGAGGACAACGAGGACCATATCGTGGTCAGGGTGGCCTTGCCCGGTGTGAAGGCCGATGAAATCCATGTGGAAGTGGTCAGCGATTTCCTTACCGTAAAAGCGAACCGCGAACGCGCCGAAGATCCGGAATCCGCCAACCGCCTTTACTCCGAACGGCGTTTCGAGCGCTACGAGGAGAAATTCAAACTCCCGTGCAAGGTCAACGGTGCCATGACCAAAGCCGCCTACACCGATGGCGTGCTGGCTATCACCCTGGCCAAGGATGAAATCGAAAAACCCGTATCCGTCAAAGTTGGAAAGGAGGACTGAACCATGAGTGAAGATACTGTGAAAACGGAAGTTGTAACGGAAAATACCCCGATCGAATATACCGATTACCGCCCGCCGGTCGATATTTACGAAAACGACGGCTCTATGAAAATCTATATGGATATGCCGGGCGTGAGCAACGAAAATATCTCGGTCGATGTCGAAGACCAGATTCTGACTGTAATCGGAGACAGCGAACTGAAGGACGAGGGCAGGGCGGTGCGCTTCAAGCGCCGGTTCTCGATCTCCAAAGAGGTCAACGTCTCCGGCATCCGGGCGAAAATCAAGGACGGCGTCCTTGAAATGGTTCTCCCGAAAGCCGAATCGGCCAAAGTTCACAAGATCAAGGTGTCAACGGAATAATTTCCCCATTTCCCCCAATCCGCTCCGCCCCCCTTGGAGCGGTCCCTTCGGCGGCTCCCCCCTTCCGCCGGAGGGTTTTTTGTTTTTGGAGGACCGGTTTTCTGTTCTGGCATGTTATTTGCTTTGATAATAATATATTAAAGACATCTTTGTTATTGAAAAATTGAAACAATGAGTATATAATCGATATGGTATCAGGAGGTAGTATTTATGAGCAATGAGAAATTTACAACCAAATCACGTGAGGCCCTGATCGGTGCTCAAAACCTGGCGCTGGAAAGCGGACATCAGGAGATTACCGGTCTGCATTTGCTGGCTTCGCTTCTCGGACAGGACAACGGCTTGATTCCGTCCCTGCTGAAGCGGATGCGGGCGGATGCCTCCCATGTTGCCGCCGCGGCAATGGCGGAAGTCAAGAAGATTCCGTCGGTTTCCGGTCCGGGAGCGGGACAGGTTTACCAGTCCCGGGAGTTCAGCGAAATCATCCTGAAAGCCGGCAAGATCGCCGAGGAAATGAAAGATGAGTTCACCAGCGTCGAACACCTGTTCCTCGCTATCCTGGAGCAGAAAAACAGTCGGGCCGCTGAACTGTTGAAAGGGCAGGGGATCGACCGCGAACGCTTTATGAAGGCGTTGCAGGAAGTCCGCGGCAACCAGCGCGTAACCAGCGAAGACCCGGAATCGACGTTTGAAGCGTTGGAGAAATACGGGCGCGACCTGACGCTGCTGGCCGCGCAGGACAAGCTCGACCCGGTGATCGGGCGTGACGAAGAGATTCGCCGTACCATCCAGATTCTGTCGCGCCGTACCAAGAACAACCCGGTGCTGATCGGTGAGCCCGGCGTGGGCAAGACGGCCATCGTCGAGGGACTGGCGCGCCGGATTGTGCGCGGCGACGTGCCGGAAGGGTTGAAAGACCGCAAACTGGTGGCGCTTGACATGGGCGCGCTGATTGCAGGGGCCAAATATCGCGGCGAATTCGAAGAACGCCTGAAAGCCGTGTTGAAGGAAGTGACATCCGCCGAAGGCAGGGTAATCCTGTTCATCGACGAATTGCACACCGTCGTCGGCGCCGGGGCGTCGGAAGGCTCGATGGACGCCGGAAACCTGCTGAAACCGATGCTGGCGCGCGGCGAACTGCACTGTATCGGCGCGACTACGCTGAACGAATACCGCAAGTATATCGAAAAAGATCCGGCACTGGAACGCCGTTTCCAGACGGTGCTGGTGGACCAGCCGACGGTGGAGGACACGATTTCGATTCTGCGCGGGCTCCGGGAGCGCTACGAACTGCATCATGGTGTGCGGATCAAGGACAATGCGTTGATTTCCGCCGTGGTGCTTTCCGATAAATACATCGCGGACCGTTTCCTGCCGGACAAGGCGATCGACCTGATGGACGAAGCCGCGGCCAAGCTGCGGACCGAAATCGACAGTTGCCCGACGGAAATCGACGAAATCGAACGTCGCTCCATGCAATTGGAAATCGAAATCGCCGGATTGAAAAAGGAAAAGGACGCCGCATCCGTTCAGCGCAAAGAAACGCTGGAAGCGGAACTGGCGGAGCTGAAAAGCGAAAGCCGGGAACTGCGCGCCCGCTGGGATAACGAGAAGAAAAATATCGCTGATCTCCAGACCTTGCGCGAGTCGCTGGAAATGTCGCGCAGTATACTTGACAAAGCCGAACGCGAATACAATCTGGAAAAGGCGGCGGAATTGCGCCACGGTACGATTCCCGGCATTGAACGGCAGATCAAGGACGCCGAAAAGAAGCTGAAAGAAACCGATAACCAGTTGCTCAAGGAAGAAGTGGACGAGGAGGATATCGCCGAAATCGTCAGCCGCTGGACCCATATCCCGGTGCAGAAATTGATCCAGAGCGAAAAAGAAAAACTGCTGGAACTGGGTTCTCATCTTCATGAGCGGGTGATCGGACAGGAAGAAGCGGTGGGCGCGGTGGCCGACGCCGTGCTGCGTGCCCGTGCCGGGCTCAAATCCGCCAATCGCCCGATTGCGTCGTTCATTTTCCTCGGGCCTACCGGCGTCGGCAAAACCGAGCTGGCGCGGACGCTGGCGGAAAACCTGTTCGACGACGAACGCGCCATGATCCGGATCGACATGTCCGAGTATATGGAGAGACACAGCGTGGCGCGCATGATCGGCGCTCCTCCCGGATACATCGGCTACGATGAAGGCGGGCAGTTGACCGAAGCGGTCCGCCGCCGTCCGTACTCGGTGATCCTGTTCGACGAAATCGAAAAGGCGCATCCGGATGTGTTCAATATCTTCCTCCAGATTCTGGATGACGGTATTGTGACCGATTCGCGCGGCCGCACGGTCAGCTTCAAGAATACGATCATCATCATGACCAGTAACCTCGGAAGCGACCTGATCCTGCAGCACGAGGGGGATGTGGATGCGGTCCGCGATCAGCTTAATCAGTTGCTGCGTTCCAATTTCCGGCCGGAGTTCCTGAACCGGGTGGACGAAGTATTGATCTTCCACACGCTCCGCAGGGAGCATCTGTTGAAGATCGTCGATATCCAGATCAGGCATTTCGAAAAGCTGTTGAGGGACCGCGACATCAAGTTCCAGATCAGCGACAAGGCGCGCGAGTATCTGGCCGAACAGGGTTATGATCCGGTATTCGGTGCGCGCCCGCTCAAGCGGCTGATGGTGCGCGAGCTCGATACGCCGGTTTCCCGGATGATCATCGCCGGGGAACTGAACGACGGCGACACGCTGTTGATCGACAAAGGCAAGCAGGGCTTGCTGATGACCGCCATCAACGCGGAGAAGAAAGAAGAAGATGGCGAAGCGGAATAATAAGCCGTTTCCATCATTCCGGCCCGGACTGTTTCCGGGCCGGTTTTTTTATGCCTTCAAAACCGTTTGCACGGCCTTGCGCCAGCGCGTCAAGTGTTCTTCGCGGACTTCCTGCGACATTTTCGGCGTGAATGTGGTCAGGTCCATCGGGCAGGCGGTATTGCTTCCGGACGCGAGCCTGGCGGCGCCAAGCAGTGTGGTTTCGGCGTAAGCCGGGCGTTCGACGGCGCAATCGATCAGGTCGGCCTGGAACTGCAGCAGAAAGGAATCGCGGGCGGCGCCGCCGTCAACCCGGACGCTTTGAATCGGGCGTTCGAGGTCGCGGCGCATGGCGTCGATCAGGTCCGCGCATTGAAAGGCGATTGCTTCCTCGGCGGCGCGGATGATCTCTTTGCTCGTGGTGCCCCGGGTCATTCCGGTGATGGCCGCCCGGGCTTCGGCGTTCCAGTAGGGCGCGCCCAGCCCGGTGAAGGCGGGAACGAGGCAGACGCCGCCGGTGTCGGGGATGGAAGCGGCGATTTCGGCGGCTTTGGCGGCGTCCGGCAGGATACCGAGCCCGTCGCGCAGCCATTGCATGATTGCCCCGGCCATGAACACCGAGCCTTCCAACACGTATTCCGGGCGTCCCGGCGCGGTTCCGGAACCGAGGGTGGTGATCAATCCATGACGGCTGGAAATGAATTCTCCTCCGGTATTGAGCAGGAGAAATGCTCCGGTGCCGTAGGTGATTTTCAGCTCTCCGGCGGCGTCGCAGCACTGTCCGCACAGGGCCGCCTGCTGGTCGCCGGCGATGCCGCGGATGGGAATCGGGGCCCGGTCGAAAAGCGGATGGTTGCAGAGGATGTCGTTGCCGCGGGACGGTACGACTTCCGGCAGTATCGCGCGCGGAATGCCGAAACGGTCGAGCAGGACGTTATCCCAGTCCAGTGTCCTGATGTTGAACAGCATGGTACGGGCGGCGTTGGTGTAGTCGGTGACGTGCCGCTTGCCTTCAGTGAGTTTCCAGATCAAATAGGTGTCCACGGTGCCGAACAGCAGATCGTCCGGGCTCAGCTCCCGGTGATGGTCCAGAATCCATTTGATCTTGGTCGCGGAGAAATAGGGATCGGGGACCAGCCCGGTGTTTTTTCGGATATAATCGCCCAGCCCTTCCGCTTCCAGTTGACGGCAGAGTTCGGCGGTGCGGCGGCATTGCCAGACGATGGCGCGGTGAACGGGCCGTCCGGTACGGCGGTTCCAGACCAGAGTGGTTTCACGCTGGTTGGCGATGCCGATGGCGTTGATTTCCTGCGGCGCGACCGGATATTTGCGCATGACTTCGCCGATCGCTTCGGAGATGCTGCCGAACAGGTCGTCCGGCTCATGTTCCACCCAGCCGCTCTGCGGATAGTGCTGTTCGAACGCACGCCCGGCGGAGGCCAGCGGCTTCAGCGTTTCGTCAAAAAGAACGGCGCGGGAACTGGTCGTTCCCTGGTCCAGCGCCAGAATGTATCGAGGTGTCATAGGCGGCCTCCATGTTTGCGGATATAAACATAAGCCGTCTGCGGGATTTGTCAACCGGGAAATGGAATTTCAGCGGGCGTTGTGCAAACGCAGGGCGGATTCGTAAAATTGAAGCAGTTTTTTCGCTTCGACTGCTTCGGCGGAGGGCAACAGGGCAATTGCTTCCGCCTGTTTGCTCACCGCGTCCTGCAGGAAGCCGGTTTTGTAAAGGTACAGGGCGGTGGCGCTCAGCGTGGATGCTTTTTCAACAGCGGAAGCATCGTTTTTTTCGAGCAGCGGCAGAATCTGCGCGGTCAATTCCAGCGAACCGTTCATGTAACCGAAGTCCTGTAGCAGGATAAACGCTAATTGGCGGAGTTCCGCCGGGTTTTTTGCGAAATTTTTGAAATAAGCATTGGCGAAGTCAAGGATTTTGGCGTCATTCTGCGGAAATTGCCCCCGCAGGATGTTGAACGCCGCGAGGTAGACGCCGACGTTATTCGGAGTCGCCCGGACGCGTTTGTCAAGGAACTCGATGGCTTTGTCGCTCTGGCCGGTCGAATCGTAATAGAACAACCGGGCCCGGATGGCGAAACCGTCTTCGCCGTTCAATTTGAGGATGTCGTCGGTGATCTTGACCAAGCTGGAGTCAAGGCGGCTTCTCAACAGGACTTCAAGCTCCTCGTAGAGCCTGCCGAGTGTCTTCCAGTCGTTGATGGAAAGATTGTCGCGGTAATAGCGGCTGATAACGTTGGGGAGATCGACGGCCTCGCCGTTCCAGATCAGCACGCCGCCCGGATTGATCAGAAAGGCTTTCGGGTAAAGGCGGCTCTGCCCCATATAGGCGCGAATCGTCTTTTCCGTGTTGTCCAAGCCGACGTAACAGGGGAAGTTTTTCCGGTCTGACAGGAATTTTTCGACGGCGTCTTTCGACTCCGGGGAAATCAGGATAATCCGGAATTCCCGGTCGCTGTATTGGGTCTGCAACTGTTCCAGCAGCGGGGTAATGTCCCGCGCACCGGCCAGCCAGGAACCCCAGCAAACCACCACCGTCAGTTTCCGGGAGGTTTTCTGCTGTTCCTTGGGGACGGCAAAATCGATCAATGCTCCGCGGAGCCATTCGCGCACCTCCAACGGCGGCGCTTCGGCGCCGATGTCAACGGCGCCCAATCCCATGCAGAGCACGGCGAATACACAAAAGAGCATGATCGATTTTTTCATTATCCAGCCTCAGAGGTTCGGGATGAATTCTTTCAGCGGACGGCAAAGCTCGTAAGCCCGGACCATCTTCAACAGGAATTCATCTTTTTTCGGAGCCGCGATGAACTGGATGCCCACCGGCATACCGTCATCGGTGATTTCAGCCGGTACGCTGATGGCGCAGTTCGCCGCCAGGTTGCAGTCCACGCCGTAGAAGTCCGCTTGGAACTTCAAGCTCGGCGGGGCGTCTTTGCGTCCCGGCATGGTCGGCGAAGTCGGCGTCAACAGGATATCGCACTTCTTGAAAATTTCCCGGAATTCCTGAACCAGACGGGTTCTGACTTTCTGGGCGTTGACGAAATAGTCCTGATAGCATTGTTTGGTGATAATCAGCGTTCCGGCCAGGAGGCGCAATTTGGTGTTTTCACCGAATTTGCCGCGGGAGTTCAGGTAAATGTCGTTCAGGCGTTTGCCCGGTTCCTGGCTGCCGTAGCGGATTCCGTCGATGCGCTCAAGGTTGGTGCTGGCTTCCGCCATCATGATCGCAAAATAAGCCTGGGTCGCCAGCAGGGTCGTCGGCAGATCGACTTCAATGATCTCCGCGCCGTGGCTCTTCAGCAGCTCGACCGCGTTTTCAACGGCTTTGCGGCAGGCCGGTTCCAGCTCGCTCCAGTTCATGTATTCTTTGACGAGGCCGACCCGCAGCCCTTTCAGGAAACCGGCGTCGGTATTCTTGACGGCGTCGGCAAGCCCGGTCAGCGAATCGTGCAGAGTCATGGCGTCGAGCGGATCGAAACCGCTCATGCTTTCCAGCAGGATTGCCGCGTCGATGACGTCGCGGGTCAGCGGGCCGCCCTGGTCGAGCGAGGACGCCATGGCCGCAATGCCGTAACGGGAAACCCGTCCGTAAGTCGGTTTCAGGCCGTAAACGCCGCAGAATGCGGCAGGCTGGCGGATCGAGCCGCCGGTATCGCTGCCGATGGCCGCCGGGAGTTCCGCCGCGCCCACGGCGGCGGCGCTGCCGCCGCTGGAACCGCCGGGGAAGTATTCAAGTCCCCAGGGGTTGGAGGTGGGACCGTAAACGCTGCTGCGGGTGGTCGAGCCCATCGCGAATTCATCCATGTTCATACGTCCGAACGGGATGAATCCTTTGCTTTCCAGGCAGGTGACCAGCGTGGCGTTGAAAGGCGGATTATAGCCCAACAGGGTCTGCGAAGCACAACTGCAGGACTGCCCCTTGACGGAAATGTTGTCCTTCATGCCGAGCAGAATGCCGTCGTAAGGGCTGAGCTGTTTACCGGCCGCGCGCCGGGCGTCGGCTTCGGCGGCTTTGCGGAGCAGGTCCTTGCCGTCGTATTTGCAGAACGCATGGACCAGCGGTTCAACCTGCTGGATGCGTTCCAGATAAAACTGCGCCAGTTCCACGCAACTGTATTTGCCTGCGGCGAGATCGTCGGCGATCTGATGGATCGTCAATCTTTTTACATCCACACTCATTGCATCATCCCTTCTTCCGCCAGCACCTGCGGCACTTTGATGTACTCATCGTCTTCGGTGTACGGGGCGTTGGCCAGCATGTCTTCGCGGCTGAACAGCACCTGCGGATCATCTTCGCGCCAGGCGTTGCCGTCGGAAAACGGCCGGATGGTCGGTTCGACATTCGGCATATTGACGCGGGTCAGCGGTTCCATGAATTCCATGATCGCATCCAGTTCGCCCTGAAGTTTCTTTTCTTCCTCCGGGCTCAGGCCGATCATCGCCAGTTTGGCTACATGGCGGATATCAAAGCGTCTTGCTTGTTCCATAACGGCTGACCTGTCTTATTTCTTTTTCTTCTGCTGTTCCAGTTCCAGCGTTTTGGTGACCAGGTCGCAGACTTCGGACGGGCCGAAATACTGGATCGGGCCGGGGTAAATATAATCGGTTTCCACTGCCCAGCGGGCACGGTGTTTCACGAAATATTTGAAAGGCGCGCCTTCCAGTTCGCACAGGGCTTTGCGGATTACCGGCTTGTCTTCGCCGTGACGGCGTTCGACGTTCATCATCATGGTGATCGGCACGCCGCCCGCGGTCCACTTGGAGGAAGGCTGGGTGGTGTTGCGCACCGAGGCCATGTAGCCGGTGTAGCCGGTGCCGATCAGCGAGGCGGCGGTGTAGCCGAGGCTGTAGCAATAGTCGGCATCGTAGTTCGACGGCGCGGCGCAACGGCCTTCATAACCGAAGAAGTGGCTCTGCGAGCTGAATTTGCCCTTGAACTGTTTCTTTTCGGCCATTTCTTTCAAACGCTTGTCAACCATTTCGGCCAGCAGTTTTTCGGTTTCGATCTGGGACACCTGAACGTTGCCGTGCGGGTCGCGGTCCAGACAGAGCTGGAGCTGGATGCCGGCGGGCAGCGAATTGAACACTTTGGTGAGTTCTTTGCTGAGGCGCGAACGGACGAAATCGAGGGAATCGGCGATGTCTTTGAACTTCTTGAATTCTTCGGCTTCCTTGGCGAGGATATCGTTCAGGGCGGCAATCAGCTTTTTCATTTCAGGAATGAATTCGATCAAGCCTTCCGGGATCAGCGCCACGCCGAAGTTGCATCCCTTGCGGGCACGGGCGGCGATGATTTCGGCCATGTCGTCAACGATGGCGCCGAGGGTCAGTTTCCGGGCGGCGACTTCTTCGGAGACGATGGCGATGTTCGGCTGGGTCTGCAGGGCGCATTCCAGCGCGATATGCGAGGCGGAACGGCCCATCAGTTTAATGAAATGCCAGTATTTCTTGGCGGAATTGGCGTCGCGGCAGATGTTGCCGATAAGTTCGCTGTAGACACGGCAGGCGGTATCGAAGCCGAACGAGGTTTCGATGTGCGCGTTTTTCAGGTCGCCGTCGATGGTCTTCGGGCAGCCGATGACCTGAATCGGAATCTGGCGGGATTTGAAGTATTCGGCCAGCAGGCAGGCGTTGGTGTTCGAGTCGTCGCCGCCGATGACGACCAGAGCGCTGATCTTCAGGGCTTCGCAATGCGCCTGGGTGGCTTTGAAATGTTCTTCGGTTTCGAGCTTGGTACGGCCGGAACCGATCATGTCGAAGCCGCCGGTGTTGCGGTAGGCGTCGATGATGTCTTTTTTCAGTTCGATGAATTCGTTTTTAATCAGGCCGTCCGGTCCTCTGAGGAAACCGTAGAGCTTGGAACGCGAGTTGAGGGATTTGATGCCGTCGAAGATACCGGCGATTACGTTGTGGCCGCCGGGGGCCTGTCCGCCGGAAAGAATCACGGCTACATTCACAGCCGGGCACTTGCTGGCGCCGCTCATTTTGAACGTGACTTCGGGGCTGCCGTAGGAGGCGGGAAAAAGTTTCTTGATCTTGGCGGCGTCGCCGGCAGCGGTGGTGGCTTTGCCTTCAACGGCTTTGACGATAGCGCCCGCGGTCAGGGCCGGGGGCAGTTTAGGCTGGTAAGCGGAACGCTGGGCCTGAAGAACGGAAATCTTTTTCATTATAGTTAACTCCTTGTTGCTTCAAAATTTATTATCGCCAATCCGGATAAATTATCATAATTTCATGCGTTTTTCAAGTCCCGATGCGGAAAATGTGAATTTTTTCCGGAAAGCGATAGAGCAAAGCCAGGTGCGGATTTCCGGTATGACCGGGATTTTGTCGGCCGGAATCCGGATATCAAGCCGGGTATGTATTGCTTTGTTCAGGCGTTCAATAATTAATGGCACGTGTAAGTTCTTCAATGATGAGAACCCGGATGCGGGCAACGGGTCGCATTGAAGTCCTTCTGGCTTATCGATTGGAAAACTTGTGCATGGCGTGAAATCGTAAAAAAAGTTTGAATTTTTTACAATATTTCGATATCGGCGGCGTTTTATTTGACAAACAACCGCGATTCATCGAAATCGCACCAAAACAGGAGAACGGAAAATGGTAAACAAGTATTTGATGATGCTCCTCAGTGTCGGTATCCTCGGTGTCGGAATGACGGCTATGGGTCAGGAAAAAGACGCGCCCCCCGCCCCCCCGGAAGCCCGTGAAGGCAGACCCGGCGGCCCCGGCGGCCCCGGCGGCAGAGGCATGATGGCCATGTCCAAAGAGCTTCGCGAAGCGACGCAGAAATTGCGGCAGACGATCCGTGAATACGACAAGGACAAAAACGAACAGAAGCTGGAAGAGATCAAAAAGCAGGTGACTGCCATTCAGGACATCCAGATCAAGGAACTTGAAACCCAGCTCACTGAAATGAAAGCGAAAAAAGAAGAAAACATCAACAAGACCATCGAACAGATCAAGTCCGGTGAATTCCAGAAGCAGTTGAACCGCTTCCGTCAGGGCGGGGAACGCGGCGGGCGGAAACCCGGCGAAGGCGGCCCTCAGAAATTCTGACCGCGCCTCGAAATTCCTTTCAACATAGAAATGCCGGATGCCTTATATGGTATCCGGCATTTTTATTGGTCTGTCCGGGCCTCTCGGACCGCCGGGGAGTGGCGCCGGTTTCGGGTGTATGAGCCGGGGCAGGAAAACGTAAAATGCCGTTCCCGCGCCTTCCTCGCTGGTCAATTGAATCCATCCCAGGTGATTGGTAATCGTACCGTAGATCATAGCCAGCCCCATGCCGGTGCCTTTGCCGTATGGCTTGGTGGTGAAAAACGGCTCGAATATCCGGTCGATGATTTCCCGCGACATGCCGCAGCCGTTGTCACGGATGACGACGGCGTAATAATCGCAAAGGGCCGCGCCGGGGAGGGGGAGGCCGTACAGGTTGTGTTCCGGCAGGACGATGGTTTCCGCATGGCTGGCAATCAGGTCAAGGTGTCTGCCCTGGTCGTCCGGGTTGTTCTCCATCGCGTCGCGGGCGTTGATCATAAAGTTGATGAATACCTGCTGAAGCTGGAGAAGGTCGCCTCGGATCGGCATTGATTCGTCCGGGAGCTGGAGATTCAGGACCATGTTTTTCTGGCTGTTCGGCAGAAAGAGCTCGGCGCTGTATTTGAGCAGTTCGCGGAGGTCGAGGTTTTCCTCATGGTATTTGCCTTTGCGGGCGAAGCCGAGCAACTGATGGGTGAGACGGCCCGCCTGCTCGGATATTTGAGTGATTTTTTCAAGGTGACGGATGATTTTCGGGTTGTCGCTTTTGTTGTACAGGCAGATCAGGTCAAGGTGTCCCAGAATGGCGTGAATGTAATTGTTGAAGTCATGTGCGACGCCTCCGGCCAGCTTGCCGATCGAATCCAGGCGCTGGGAGTGGTCGAGCTGTTCGCTGAGGAGTTCTTTTTCCCGCGCCAGGCGGCTTTCTTCGGTGATGTCGCGTCCCTGGATGATATACATGAAAACATCTTCCAGTTCAATCCTGGCCACGCTCATGTCAAGGTGAATTTTTTCGTCTCCGCCGCCGGTGATGGAGCAATGGATACGGGCCGAATCGTTGCATGCCTGTTCCAGCAGGGCGCCGGCCAGCGGCTTGCCGAGTTCATCCTTCAACCGGGCGAAAAGCTCGCTGCCGATAAGTTTGCCGCCCGGGGCGGATAGAATCCGGTTGGCGGCGCGGTTTGCTTCGAGAATGGTTCCGGTGGCGGAAACAAGCATGATCATTTCGCTGGCGTTTTCGACCAGGAGTTTGTAACGGCCTTCCCATTCGCGCAGGTTCCGTTCAAGCGCCTGGGCTTTGCCGTAGCCGCCGAAGAAGGCGAAAAAGATATCAAGCGCGCCGCGTTTCTGTTTCTCCGGTTCTTTTTCGATAAAAAACAGATAAATGGCCAACAAGGCGCTGAGCCAGGCGGTGGCGATGGATTTGATGATCAGGGAGTTGTTCAGCTCCAGCCACCAGAATTCCTGAATGCCGCGGGCGACCGACATGTAGATGAACGAGTCGATGATCTGGGCGAACACCATGGCTCCGAGAATGCAGAAAACCGTTCGGCAGCCGACGTTGCGCAGGCGTTGGTAAAAAATCGGAAGCAGGAATAAATCCGCCACCAACGCCAGTACCGACCCGCTCATGGCACGGCGGGTGTGCGTCAGGAGAATGCTCAGCGTATCGGCCGAGTTTCCCTGCGATATGGCGAAGCCCAGCCAGTTGCACTGGATGATGGTCAGGTGCACCAGATAGACAAAGAGCCCGAGGGCGGCCAGGCAGGCGATGATCAACCGCTGTGCCGCCAGAGTTCCTTCGGTAATGTAAATGAGCAGCAGCGAGGCCAGAAACGGCAGGGTCAGGACCGTCGAACCGATGTAGAAGTCAAATCCGGTGATGCCGCCGATGATCTGGAGGTTGGATGCCGCGACGAATTGCGCAAAGACAAAAAGGACTCCGGCGCAAAAGTAAAACGCGGCCTGTCCGATCAGTTTGCGCTGGCTGTGGAGCAATGCCAGTGCCACAAAGACAAAGGTCATCTCCAGGAATGCTAAAGATGTCGCCAGAAAATGTTCCAAGGTCGTTACCGGTTGGGTTCCACGTTTTTCAGGGTTTCACGGATTAATTCGGCGCGTTTGACCGCCAGTTCGTCGTCGCTGAGGCCGCCGCCGGAAGTCAGTTGCAAATGCGCCGGGCTTACTTTCACCAGCAGTTCATTGACCAACGCCACGCTGAGCGAGGAAAACATGTGCATATCCACGCCGATCCGCAATGCCGAAAGCGCGTTCAGGGCTTCTTCGAAATTGATCAGGTAGGAATGGCGGAGCTTGCCGTAGGCGCGGCCCACGTGGTTGAGCAGTTTGTATTTGTTATGTTCGACCAGCATGGCGCGCGAATTTTTCTCGTGCACGATCAACTGGCTGATGACCGAATGCAGGCGGTCGATGATCATTTTTTCGGATTCGCCGAGGGTGCTTTGATTGGAAATCTGGAAGAACCCGCCGTGGTTTTCCGTTCCCTCGCCGTAAATGCCGCGGACCGCGAGCCCGAGCGTCCGGATTCCCTGCATGGCCGAACTGAGCTGGCCGGACAATAACAGACCGGGCAGGTGAAGCATGACCGACGCGCGCATGCCGGTGCCGACGTTGGTCGGGCAACAGGTCAGGTATCCGAGCTGCGAATCGTAGGCGTAGGGCAGGTGCTCGGCGAAACAGTTGTCGAGCCGGTCGGCCATTTGCCAGGCTTTTTCCAGTTGCAGGCCGGGGCAGAGCGCCTGTATCCGCAGGTGGTCTTCTTCGTTGATCATGACGCCGTGGGTTTCGTCGGAGGCGACGATCAGGGCGGCGCCCTGCGGGCGGCCGGTAAGCTCGGCGCTGATCAGGCGCCGTTCGAAAAAGATCTGGCGCTGGAGTTCGGTAAGCCCGTCCATCTGAAACTGCAGGACTTTGCCTGTCATGCACGACGACGTGCGGATCGCGTCTTCAATGGAGTTGCGGATCCGGTCGCGCTGCTGCTGGTCGGCGGCGATGGGAAACGGCTCGCCGCTGACGTTGCGCGCCAGCCGGACGCGCGAACAGATGGCGATGTCGTCGCCGGGGCCGGAGGCTTCCAGCCAGCTGACGTTCTGGCCCAGGAATTTCAGGATTTTTTTGCAGATGTCTTCGTTGTTGTCCATAATATGATCGGGGGCTTATTCTTTTTCCATGTTTTGGCGGATATGGTTAATGCGGTCGCGCAGTTTGGCGGCATCCTCGTAGCGTTCGTCCTGAATCGCGATTTCGAGTTCTTTTTGGAGATTCATGAGTTCGCTCATCTGGCGGGGAGCGGCGTTCTGGGCATTGCCTGCCGGGCTTTTGCCGATATGGGTTTTGCCCCGGTGCATGTTCGGAATCGCCTTGTCCAGAATAGCCCGGAACACCCGATAGCAGTTCGGGCAGCCGAGGCGCCCGGTCTGGCGGAGTTTCTCCGAATTCCAGCCGCAGACCGAACAGTGCGGTTGCGCTGTCTCGGCGGCGGGTTCGGCGGCCTGTTGCGGAGCGCCGGCTTCGGGGGGCTGTTCGGGCTGCCCTTTGTTTTGCCCCTGAAGGGCTTCGGTCAGGCCGGGCAGGTCGAGTTTTTCGGTGATGTTGTACAGTAGTTGGGCGATGTTGAAATCCCCGATGCCCTGATCCTGTGATTTTTCCGCCGCGCATGAGGCGCAGAGATGGATGGCTTTTTTCTTGCCGTCCATCACTTCCTGAATATGGATGGTGGCTTCGTTCTTATGACAGTTATTGCAAAGCATAAATATTTTCCTCAATGGGCGCCGCCGCTGAAATATAAATGTTTGTTCTACAAAAAAGCAAGCAGAAGAAAACAGCCCGGCGCTTCTTCCTGATATTATAGTATCACAATTAAGTCTGCTTCCGGATAAAATAGCCGTTTTTTTGCGGACTGCAAGAGCGGAAACTCTTTAATTGTGTTGATTATTGGCCGATTTGAAGTATTGTAATAGAAAATACATATAGCAGGAGAATGATGAAATGATTGAATGCGGGGCGTATCAGACGCTGAAAATTTGCCGGACGTCCGATCACGGCCTGTATCTTGATGACGGACAGGGCAATCAAGTCCTGCTGCCGTCGAAATTCGTCACCCCGGACATGCGGATCGGCGGACGGCTCAGGGTTTTTCTCTACACCGACTCCGAGGACCGCCCGGTGGCCACTACCCAGGAACCGCTGGCGACGGATGGCGAAATCGCGTTGCTGCGGGTCAAGGACGTCAACCAGGTCGGGGCTTTCCTCGACTGGGGACTGGACAAGGATCTGCTGCTGCCGTTCAAAGAACAACTGCATCCGCTCCAATCCGGCGACGAAGCACTGGTGCGGGTCCGGCGGGACAAGGCCAGCGGCCGCGTCGTCGCTACCGCCCGGCTGTTGAAAGGCGTGAAGCCGGTGCCGGAAACACTGCCTTTCGGGCATTCGTTCGAGGCGGTGGTGATCGATATGACGGACATCGGGTTCCGGGTATTATTGGACGGCCAACATCAGGGAATACTTTATCGCAGCGACGTTCATGAACGGCTTGGCGTGGGCGACCGCCGGACCGTCTACCTGAACAAAGTCCGCAGCGACGGCCGGGCGGACGTGCTGATGCAGAAGCCCGGCTACCAGAACGCCATTCAGGACGTGACCTCCGTGCTCGAAAATGTGTTGCGCCAAAACCGCGGGGAAGTGAAGATTACGGCCCAGACGCCGCCCGCGGAAATCGAACGGGTTTTTAAGATGAGCAAAAAGACGTTCAAAAAAGCGCTTGGCGCTTTGTACAAAGAACGGAAAGTGGAAATACTGGAAGACCGAATCAGGCTGACCGATCATGAGAAATCCGGATGAAGTAAAAATTGAATTGTCCGCCCTGAGCACACGCGGCAACGTGTTTGCCGGGCGCAAAGAAGTACGCGAACTTCACGAAATATTGAACAGCGACGAACACGTATTGGCCCTGACCTCGGGGAATTACGACGGGCGGAGCTGGGTAATGGCGGCGACTTCCGAGCGGATTTTGTTCCTGGACAAAGTGATGTTTGTGGGCATGAAAAAACTCGAAATCGTGTTGACGGACTTGAAAGAGGCCGCTTACGAGCGGGACGGTATCGGGAGCTGCCTGTTTTTCGTGCGGAATGACGGCGCCCGCTGTATCGTGAAAAGCGTCAACAAGGCGACCGCCCCCGAATTCGCCGTCGCCGTGAACGAACACCTCGAAAAACTCCGTAATCCGCCGAAACCGGCTCCGGTCCTGCCGCCGATCGCGGTGGTGGCGGCGGAGAGTCGGCAATTTGAATACACCTGTCCGCATTGCCAGGCGCGGCTGGGCGTGGACAACGCCTGGATCAATCTGGACCTGGAGTGTCCGGAGTGCCGTCAGGGGATTCGTCCGCGGCCGACATTGCGGACGATTGCGCCGCCGCCCGGACAGGAGGCTCCTGCCGACGCGCCGGAAGGCGGCGGCGAGCTTCGCCCGGAATCCGGCTATAAACACAGCACGTCGATTTTTTCGTGGTGGATCTGGCTGTTGCTGGCATTGCTGCTGGCGTTCATGATTGTGGGAACGAGCCGCTGGGTCGGGGGAAATTTCTCGTGCAGCGCCGGAAAAGTGGAAAAAACACGCTGATGAAATTTTCATTGGACCCGATCGGAGTGGTGGAGAGCGCGGAGAAGTACCGTTTTGAAGCGCCGCGTCAGGCGGTCTATGCCAATAACCGCGCCCTGATCCGCCTGATGCCGAACCGCAATTTCGAAACCGCGCTGCAGGACCTGGAGGGATTCGGACGAATCTGGGTGATCTTCTGTTTTCACCTGAACGCCGATAAGGGATGGAAACCGCTGGTGACGCCGCCCGTCGTCCGGGATGGGCGGAAGATCGGTGTTTTCGCCACCCGCGCGCCGCACCGTCCCAATCCGATCGGCATGAGCTGTGTGGAGCTGGATCATGTCTCCGGGCTGGAAGTCCATATCCGCCATTGCGATATGCTGGACGGCACCCCGGTGTTGGATATCAAACCCTATATTCCGGTGGCGGACAGCTTCCCGGATTCGCCGTTGGGGTGGTTGCCGGAGGGGCGGCTGTTTCAGGTGGACTTTACCGATGAGGTCATGGCGGAAATATTGTTGCTGAAGGAGTTGAGCGGGCTGGACCTGGAGGCGTTCGCGCGTCTGCAACTGGGGCGCTCACCGCTGGACCGCTCGCGCAAACGGGTCGAGGAACTGGCGCCGGGGCGTTACAGCATCGGCTGCCGGACCTGGAAGCTGTTGTTTGAACTGGACGAGGACGGCGGACGGGTCGCCGTCTATGATTTGCAGTCGAATTATCGCGAGGATGAATTGGCTCCCGGCGCCGACGACCCGTATCAGGACAAAGATTTTCACCGGAATTTTTTGAATCATGGATTGACAAAAACGAAAAACCGGCTATAATGACTATTGGTTAATAATTAACCATTGGTTATTAATGAAACCGGAGAAACAAAAATGAGCAGTAAGCTGGCGATCAACGGCGGTGTGGCAGCGGTCACACCGGAGCAAATTGAAAAAGACAAAAATATTTTCATCTGGCCGATTTTCACCGACGAGGACAAAAAAGCCTTGCTGGACGTAACCGACCGGATTCAGATGAGCAGTATCGACATCACCAAGCAGTTCGAGCGTGAATACGCCGACTGGATCGGTGTGAAATACGCGCTCGGTTATTGCAACGGCACCGCTTCGCTCCATGCCGCCATGTGGGCCTGCGGCGTGGGCGCCGGCGACGAAATCATCTGTCCGAGCACCACTTATTGGGCCAGTTGCACGGCGGCGCTGAGCCTGGGCGCGGCGGTCAATTTTGCCGATATCGATCCCGAAACCCTCTGCATTGACCCGAACGATATCGAACACCGGATCGGCCCGCGCACCAAGGCGATCGTGGTGGTTCATTATGCCGGATATCCATGCGACATGGACAAAATCATGGAAATCGCCCGCAAACACGGCGTGAAAGTGATTGAAGATGCCTCGCATTCCCACGGTTCGTTGTACAAAGGCCGCCAGACCGGTACGTTGGGCGATATCGCCGGGCTCAGCATGATGTCGGGCAAGGCGTTTGCCATCGGCGAAGCCGGGCTGATGACCACCAACGATCAGAATCTGTACGAACGCTGTATTTCCTACGGACATTATGAGCGTACCGGCATCGGCAGCCGCGCCAAGGCCGAAGACAAGGCCGTGAGCAATTCGGACCTGTTGAAATTCGCCGGTATTCCGCTCGGCGGGCGCAAGGACCGGATGAACCAGTGGTGTTCGGCGGTCGGCCGGGTGCAGTTGAAGCACTATCCCGCGCGCATTGCGGAAATCGACAAGGCCATGACCTATTTTTGCGACGCCCTCGACCGGATTGACGGGCTGAAAGCGCACCGCCCCCCCGCCGGTTCGGGCTGTACCAAGGGCGGATGGTATCTGCCGATGTGCCATTATGATGCGGCCGTGACCGGCGTTCCCGCCGCGCGGTTCTGCGAAGCCCTGCGCGCCGAAGGCGTCAGTGTGGCCCGGAACGGCGCGAATCCGCCGCTGCATGTGCATCCGGTTTTCCATGAAGCGGATATTTTCAATATGGGCAAGCCGACCATGATCAGTTTCGGCCAGCGCGATGTCCGTCAGGGCGCCGGAACGTTGCCGGTGAGTGAAGCCCTGGTGGAAAAGATCTTCCATATCCCGCGTTTCGTTAAATTTGACCGCGACGTGATCGACCGGTACATCGCCGCCTTCAATAAAGTCGCCGGAAATCTCGGAGAACTCAAATAAGGATACGGCAAATGTTTATCGATATTCATGCCCATGCGTACCGTATCGTGCCCCCGGCGTTGCCGGGGGCGTTTCCGTTTCCGTCGATCGACGAACTGGTCCGGCATTATGACCGGATCGGCGTGGAAAAAGCGGTGCTGATGCCGCTGGGTGGCCCGGAGTGCTACATGCAGCAGGGCAATGAAGATATGCTGGAAGCGGCCCGGAATTATCCGGGACGGATTATTCCGTTTGTGGCGGTGAACCCGCGCGCGGTTTCCAATGCGCCGGATGCTCCGCTGGGCGAGATGATGCGCAAATACAAGGATCTTGGCGCGAAAGGGCTGGGCGAGGCGATCTGGAACATCGATCTGGATGATCCCTATGCCCTGAATTTTTTCCGCCATGCCGCGGAAAGCGGTTTGCCGGTGACGATTCACCTGGCGACCCGGATCGGCGGCACGTATGGGCTTCATGATTTGCCGGGCATGCCCCGGTTGCGGAAACTGCTGAGGGCATTGCCGGACCTGAAGATATTTGCCCATTCGCAGGTGTTCTGGGCGGAAATCGGCGAACTGAACCATCCCGACGAGCGGAGCGGTTATCCGACCGGCCCGGTCGGCAGGGAAGGGGCGGTGCCGCAGATGCTGCGGGAGTTCCCGAACCTGTACGGCGATCTTTCCGCCGGGAGCGGGTGCAATGCGCTGAAGCGCGACCCGGATTACGCGGTGAAATTTTTGAACGAATTTCAGGATAAGCTGATGTTTGGGCTGGATATCTGCCGGACTCCGGACGATAACACCCAGCCGCTGGTGAATTTCCTGCTGGAACTGCGCGACAGCGGCCGGATTTCGGAAGAAGTCTTCCGGAAAGTCGCGCGCGAAAACGCGATCAGGATATTGGAATTGGAATAAAACAGGAGGCACAATGGCGCGACCGTTAAATATTGAAATTATCGAGAGTATCCGGAAAAGGGTGTTGTCGGGGGAATTCGACGAACAGCCCTTTCTGCCGTCCGAACGGGTTTTGGCGGAACAACTTGATACCGGTCGCGGCATTGTCCGCAATGCATTGAAAGCCTTGCAGCAGGAGGGCCTGCTGCAGTTGGTGCCGGGGAGGGGAGCCACGATCTGCCGCGGCGAACTGAAACCCCGGCTGGAACGCTTTATCGTCTGCCTGCAGGACTACGGGCGGCTGTCGAATTATGCGTATGAGTTCATCGGCCTGCTCAGCGGCATCTGCATGGCGGCTTCGGACATTTACGCGGAGGCGATCGTGTCGTTCGCCCGCGACGAGCAATTGGCGGAGAACCTGATTTCCCGTTACCGCAAAGGTGACATTCAGGGCGCGCTGTTCATCGAACGGTTTGTGGACAACAACTTCATCGCTGAACTGGTTCGGGCGGGACTTCCCTGCGTGATCGCCAACGATGAAGGCGGTTCGGAATGGATTCACAGCCGGATGGATTTCCGTCAGGTCGGGCGAACCGCCGGAAACTGCCTGACCGCCGCCGGGCATAAGCGGATCGGTGTGGTGAGCGGTCCGCTGGACCGTTATATTTTCCGGGAAATCCTGGCGGGATTCCGGGGCGCGCTGGCGGAGGAGGAGATTCAGCTTTCTCCCCAGTGGACGGTTGAAGCGGAATTGCATGGCGGGTTTGAGGGGGTCCGGGCGATGCTTTCCGGCCCCGACCGTCCGGATGCGGTATTTGCCATGCGCGACAACCGCGCCGAAGCCATTTATCAGGTTTGCGCCGAACTGGGCCTGCGGATTCCGGAGGACTTGTCGGTGATCGGCTATGACAATATCACCTGGCCGGGCAGCCGGGAAGCCGGGCTGACGACGATTGAACAGCCGGTCAATGATATCGGCCGTGCCGCCGTGGAACTGATCGAGGAATGGTATTTGAACGGCAAAGCGCCCCGCAGCCGCGTGTTGCCTTGCCGTTTGATCGAGCGCGACAGTGTGAAAAAAGTGAACGGACTGGCGTTTTTCCGGAGATATTAGAAAAATTCCCCAAACAGCTATTGACATGGTATGGGATTGATGTTATAATAGTGTCGTAAACATCGGGAAGTGTCATATCGTGTCAATAAAAACGCCTCTTCTGCACTTTGTGAAA
>DHTZ01000005.1 GCA_002408885.1 Lentisphaeria bacterium UBA5247
CATTTTCAGCCGCCCGGTGACAGTATATTGCAGGCGGACGGCATTGCCCACGGCCAGGAGCGCCACGCCCACATCCGCAAAAACCGCCGCCCATAGACCGGCAAGCCCATATAATCCCAGCACCAGAACCGTAATTTTAACGCTCAGTGCCAGGATAATATTTTCCCAGACCGTACGCCGGGTCAGTCGTCCAATCCGCATGGCCGCCAGCAGCCGCGACGGACGATCATCCTGAATCACCACATCGGCAACCTCAATCGCGGCATCACTGCCGAGCATTCCCATCGCCACTCCGACATCAGCGGCCGCCAGCAAAGGAGCATCATTGATGCCGTCCCCGACCGCCGCCACGCGCCGTCCACCGTTTTGCAAAGCATGCAACGCCGTGAGCTTGTCCTGCGGCAGCAATTCCGCCTTCACTTCGTCAATACCAAGTTCAGCAGCCAGTCTTTCGACAACCGCCGTCCGGTCGCCGGACAACAGCACCGGAACGATTTTAAGGGCCTTCAATCCCCGAATCAGCTCCGCAGCATCATCCTTGACCGTATCCGAAACCGCGAGGGTTCCGGCATACCGTCCATCAACGGATATCCCCACCAGAGAACATCCGGGGGCGCCCGGAATCACTTCCGGAGCATCGGCAAACCATGCGGGGCGCCCTACCCGCACATCATGCCCGCTTACCCGCCCCGAAACACCGTATCCGGGAACTTCGTGCAGTTCCGTCGCTTCCGGTGCATCCGAAACGGCCATGGCAATCGCCCGGGCAATCGGATGCGTGGAGTGACGCTCCAAAGCCGCCGCATAAACTTTAATATCCTCCGTTCCGATATCACCGGACGGATGCACTGCCGTCAACCTGAAACGGCCATGCGTCAAGGTTCCGGTTTTGTCCAGCGCCACCGCGTCGATCCGGCAAAGCGCATCCAGAAAGTTTGCTCCCTTCAATAAGATTCCATGTCGCGCCGCCAGTCCGATACCACCGAAATAACCGAGCGGAATCGAAATCAACAACGCGCACGGACACGACAACACCAGAAAAAACAGCGCCCGATAACCCCAGACCGCAATCTGGTACTGCGGGTCCCAGAAAACCGGCAGCAGCGTCACCAGAACAGCAATCGCGACAACGATCGGCGTATAGACCCGCGCCAGGCGGGAAATCAACCCCTGTATCTTCGATTTGCGCTCCGCTGCTTCATTGACCAGATGGAGAATCCGGGACAACATCGTATCAGCATACCCGTTAACCGTCCGGATCCGTACCGGATGTTCCAGATTGATCATCCCGGCAAACACCATTTCGCCCTGATGTTTCAAGACCGGCGTGCTTTCACCGGTCAGACAGGCGGCGTTGAATTCCGCTTCAGAATTCAACAGTTTTCCGTCCAGAGCCACCCGTTCGCCAGCCGCGATGAGAATCTCTTCGCCCGGCTCGATTTCAGCGGCGGAAACCGTCATGGAGGCGCCGTTGCGGACAACCGTGGCATTCTGCGGGCGCACGTCCAGCAATTTGCGGATCGACGAGCGCGCCTTGATCAATGCTTTGTCCTGAACCATTTCGCCAACCCGGTAGAAAAGCATCACCGCAATACCCTCGATGTATTCCCCGATCACAAAAGCTCCGATCGTCGCAAGACCCATCAATGAAAATTCATTGAAGAAATCCTTTCGGCAAATCAATTTCCAACTTTGTTTCCAGACCGGCCAGGCCGCCGGTAAATACAATACCAGCATGACCAATACCCGCCACGGCTCCGGCAAAACAGCCCGGAAGCCATACTCGAATACAATCATGACCGTCAGGCCAATAAATATGCCCCCCAACACCAAACCGGCAAAAGGAGAATCCAACTTTCCGCCTTCGCCGTCACAACAACTCCCCGGCTGCGAGACAACCTCTTCCGCTTTTTCGCATCCTCCCCCGCAACAGCCTCCGCCATATCCGTTTTTGTCTTCATCCTCAGCGCATCCACCATGAATGCCCTGGTTGTCCGCCTTGAATTCCATTTCCATATTCTCCTTTTATCCTGCTCACAGAACAGAATATAATGTTTGCTATTATTTGCCATTAATCCTATCCTGTACCATAGGATAAAAACTTCAAAAAATATTCACAATACCATACGGATTATTCAATAATAAATCAACAATTCTTCAAAACGATAAGTTGCCGTCCGCAGGACGAAACCGGAAGATTCCACTCTGCGAGCGGGCAGCGTTTCGCCACTACATTGATACCGACAATCAAGCGCGGTCCGGTCCGAACGGAGGCTTCACATCCTGGCTGAAAGAACTTCGCGGCGGCACGTTGCCGCACGCAGTCCGGCGCGCGGATTGCGCCGGTCGCCCGTAGGGCGAAACCGAAAAGTTCCGCTTCGCGAATCGTTATTTCAAATACTTGGTCAGCGTCTTGAAGTCCTTCAACACCTGCTGGGCGGATTCGGGATCGTTTAAGGAATTCTGGAGGCAGTTGTTGATGTGTTCCTCAATGAAAACCACCCGGGCATTTTCCAACGCGCCGATTACGGCGTGAAGCTGCTGGGCGATTTCCAGACAGGGACGATTCTCTTCCATCATTTTCGTGACACTGTTCAGATGGCCGTTCGCCCGCTTGAGCCGTTTTAAAACCTCAGGATGCTTATTCTGCCGCTCAGACATACCGTATCCTCCTTTTCATCCAATTGATCCTATCCTGTACTATAGGATAAAAAAGATAAATAACAATCGGGTTTTTTCCTTTTTTCTCGTTTTTTTACGAGGTTGCAACTTCCTGGTTTGCGAAATGAACCGGATCGCCGCGCTCACCCCAACTGATGTTTTCCCGGATGCCGAGAACCCGCCAATTCAGGCAGTTGCGGCATTTGGCCGCATTTTCATCCAGGCATGGTTTGTTTTCATACAACTGATAGTCCGACCGGTATTCGGTATCGGTGACATTGGGCATGATCACGTTGGCTCCGGCCAGCAGCCCCTGTTCGCGTCCGCGGTCGTCCAGCGCCTGAAGCGCGGTCGTGGCGGCAATATTGACATCGTGCAGATAAAGCCGGGTCACCGCAATCATCTTCAATCCCAATTGCAGTTGCGCCGCCGCGTAAGCCGGAGAAAGCTCAATCCCCTCCCCCAGCGGCGTCTGATGATGCGGAATATAAGGCCCCATACCGATCATATCCAAATTCAAGCTGCGAAAAAACTCTACGTCCGCCGCCAGGTCCTCCAAAGTCTGACCGGGCAGTCCGATCATCACTCCGCTGCCGGTCTGGTAGCCAAGGCGCTTCAGGTCCCGCAGGCACTCGACCCGCCGCTCGAACGAATGCCCCGCCGGATGAAGGCGGGCATAAAGTTCAGGATTGGACGTTTCGATGCGCAGTAAATACCGGTGCGCTCCGGCGTCGCGCCAGCGCCGCAGAACCGCTTCCGGCTGTTCTCCCAGCGAGAGGGTGACGCCCAGCTCGCCGCCGGTAATATGGTCGATCCGCTTCAACACACGTTCGATGAACGAGGCATTTTCTTCCGTTTCGAGCTCGCCGGACTGCAGGACGATTGAACCGTACTGCTGTTCATAAGCCCAGGCCGCCATCCGGACGATATCGTCTTCGGACAGGCGGTAGCGCCGGACCTGCCGGTTGCTTTTGCGGATTCCGCAGTACAGGCAGTCCTTGGCGCAATAATTACTGAACTCAATGATCCCGCGCAGAAAAACCGACCTGCCGGTATACCGGAGCTTCACCCCGTAGGCAGCACTGAACAATTCGTCCGTATCCGCAAGGGACAACAACTCAATCAGTTCCGACCGGTCCAGATTCCCCGGACATTCCAATGCTTTTGCGATGAGAGAATTCATAATTGCACCTCCCTTCCATTTCCAATGTTTATTGGGGGGCGATCTGCGCCAATTCCTGTTCAACCTGATGTTCACAGGAACGCATCGCTTCAATCGTTTTCGAAATCAGGCCATCCAGTTCCCAGCCCAGCAATACCGCGCCGTCCTCGATGACCTGCCGGGAACACCCGGTGGCAAACGCCTTGTTCTTGTATTTCTTTTTAACCGATTTAAGTTCAAGGTCCTGAATGCTCCGGGACGGGCGCATAATTGCGACCGCCCAGATCAGGCCGGTCAGTTCATCGGCCGCATACAACACTTTTTCCATCAAATGCTCCGGCTTGATCTCCACCGTCAGGTTCCATCCGTGCGAACAGACCGCGTGTATCAACGCCGGGTCGGCCCCGGCTTCACGCAGCAGCTCGGGCGCCTTGATGCAATGAAGCTCCGGGAACATCTCAAAGTCAATATCGTGCAACAGCCCGACAACGCCCCAGAACGGTTGCTCGGATTCGAACCCGAGCTCCGCCGCGAACCACTTCATCACCCCTTCCACCGTCAAGGCGTGCTGGAGATGAAAGCGGTCGCGGTTGTATTTCTTCAACAGTTCCAATGCCGCCGTGCGTTCCATTGCACCTGTTCTCCTTAGAGTTGCGCAAATGCGTCTTCAAGGTCGCCGATGATATCGTCGATGTGCTCAAGTCCAACCGAAAGCCGGACCAGTTCCGGACGGAGCCCGCCCTTCAACTGATCTTCGGGCGACAACTGCGAATGCGTGGTGCTGGCCGGGTGAATGATCAGGCTTTTCGCATCGCCCACATTTGCCAGCAGGCTGAACAGTTTCACGCTGTCCGCCAGTTTCCGCGCCGCTTCCGCGCCGCCTTTGACCCCGAACACCACCATGCCGCCCGCGCCGTCCGGCAGATACTTGGCCGCCAGAGGTTCGCCGCCGGGATAGCGGACCCATTCCACCTTCGGGTGGCGGGTCAGGAATTCGGTCACCTTGCGGGCGTTTTCGCTGTGGCGCGCCACCCGCAGCGGCAGCGATTCCACGCCTTGCAGGAAAATCCACGCCGCGTCCGGCGCCAGCGTCGGCCCCTGATTGCGCAGCCCTACCGTCCGCAGACGCAGGATAAACGCCAGAGGATTCAAATCGCCCAGGTCATGAGCGAAACGGAGCCCGTGGTAACCACGGTCCGGCTCGTTGTACAGGGCGAATTTCGGATTGCTCCAGTCGAATTTGCCCGCGTCGATCACCACGCCGCCAATGCCGGTTCCGTGTCCGCCGATCCATTTGGAAAGGGAGTGGATCACGATGTCGGCGCCGTGTTCGATGGGACGAAGCAGGGTCGGCGGCGTAAAAGTGGAATCGACAACCAGCGGCAACTGATGTTTTTTCGCCAGTGCGGCATAGCCCTCGATGTCGGCAATGTCGAGATTCGGATTGCCGATGGTTTCGATGAAAATCAGGCGGGTTTTCTCATTGATCGCCGCTTCGGTCGCCGCAAAGTCGTTGACCGGCGCAAAACGCGCCGTGATGCCGCCCTGCGGCAGGATCGCATCGAACTGCGTAAACGTGCCGCCGTAGAGGTTGTTCGCCGAAACGATTTCATCACCGGCTTTGGCGATGTTGGTAACGGCGAAGTACACCGCGGCCGTCCCGCTCGAGAGCGTCAGCGCCGCCGCGCCGCCTTCCAACGCCGCGAGGCGTTTTTCCAACACATCGTTGGTCGGGTTCATCAGCCGGGCGTAAATGTTTCCCGGTTCCTTGAGCGCGAACAGGTCCGCGCCGTGCTGGGAGTTGCGGAAACTGTATG
Organism: Lentisphaeria bacterium UBA5247; assembly: GCA_002408885.1. Taxonomy (GTDB): domain Bacteria; phylum Verrucomicrobiota; class Lentisphaeria; order Victivallales; family Victivallaceae; genus UBA5239. The sequence goes on from DHTZ01000005.1 coordinate 5,641, forward strand.
CCGTGGTCCGGTATACCGGCACCGCGCGTGCATTGGTCGCCGGGTCGGGGGTCTGGCCCGCATGAAGGGCCAACGTTTCGATGTGGTATTTCTTGTCGCTCATGTGATGTTCTCCTTCCGTCAAATTATTTCAGATGGTTTTTCGGCGGAATGCCAAAAACTACCATTCCTGTCGTGTTAATGACATAAAATACTTCCGGATACCGCTGATGTCAAGCTGTTTTTCACAAAATCCACAAAAAAGTAGTGTTGATTAATCCGGATAAAATCTTGCCAGCCCCTGCTGAAAAATACACCACCAATAAACAAATTCAACAAATCTCGCCTTTATACTACTATTATGGTTGACATAAGCCCCGGAACGCATTATATTAATCGATCATCCGGCGGCCTGCCCTGGCAGGAACCACACGCGCGGCAGACGAATAAGGAGAAGGACGATTATGAGCAATTTGAACCATATCATCGAAAGCCAGCAGGAATTACTGGCCGGGCTTGAGCGGACCGCCCGGGGCGAACTGAAAGTACCCGACCTGAAACCCGTCAGCGGCGTCTTCGGCGTCATTCCCCAGCGCAACGATCTGTTCATGGTCCGGGTGCGCACCACCGGCGGCGAACTGGCCGTATCCGACATGCGTTTCCTGGCCGGACTGACGGCCCGGACCCGCCCCGGCTACATCCACCTCTCCACCCGCCAGAACATCCAGATTCATGACGTAACCCCGACGGCGGCGGCGGAAACCGTCCGCGAATGCACCGCCAACGGCTTGCCGTTCCGCGGCGGCGGCGGCGACTCTTTCCGCAATGTTTCGAGCTCGATTTACGCCGGGGTCGCTCCAGACCGGTCATTCGATCTTGCGCCGTTCGCCCGCTACCTCACGGATACGGTTTTTGACTGGGACGAAGCGTTCAAGCTCCCCCGGAAACTCAAAATCGCGTTTGCCTCGCCGGACGACACCGCGCTGGCCCTGCGCCAGGACCTCGGCTTCGTCGCCGCCTGGGACGAGGACGGCAATCCGGGATTCACGGTTTACGGCGGCGGCGGCTTCGGACGCAACGCGGCAACCGGCATCCGGCTGATCGATTTCATTCCGCCCGCCAGGCTTGCCCGCGCCACTCGCGCCATGGTGGACCTTTTCAGCGAACACGGCGACCGCAAGAACCGGGGGGCTGCCCGAATCCGTTACATCGCCGCCCGCCTGGGCGACCGCGAATTCCTCAAGCTTTACAAACAATACTACAAAGCCCTCGGCAAAACAAAATTCCCGCCGGTCCCGAAATTCCCGGCCGCCTGGAATCTGAAACCCACCGTCCGCCCCGTCAAAAACGAACAGGCGGAAACGCCCGACGGTTATAAACGCTGGCGGCGGTTCGCCTGCCGCCGTTCGCGGTTCCGGAATGAATCCTCCGTCATGCTGTTCGTCCCCAAGGGCATCTTGAGCGTGGAAGAATTCGGCCTGCTGGCGGAATTGTTAAACGAATTTCAAATTCCAGCCGTGCGGCTGACCATTGAACAAAACATTTTGATTCCGTCGCTGCCGTCCGCCCTGTTGCCGGAATTTTATGCGGCACTGAAAAAACTGCCGGTGGACCTGACGTTCGCTTCATTCCGCAACCAACTGAACTCCTGCATCGGAGCAGCGGTCTGCAAAGTGGGCATTCTTGATGTGCCGCCTTATGCCACGGCCGCCGCCGATGCGCTGGATGAATATTTCAGGAAGCATCCGACAAAGTTCACGGCAGCGCGCACCAACGCCATTGTCAAAGGAGTGCATTTTTCGGGCTGCCTGAATTCCTGCGCTTCGCATCAGGTATCGCGGTTCGGTTTTCAGGGCACCCGTAAGAAGATCGGCGAAGCGCTTCAGGACGGCTTCACCGTCTGGGAGAACACCGAAAACGGCCCGATCGGTCAGGAAAACCCCGAATTCATCCCGGCAGCAGAACTGCCCGTAATCATCATCCGAATGCTGAAAAAGGGCGGCTTGCTGTAAAGCCGCCGAAGAAGTTCCGTCAGAACGTTTCGCCCGGATACAGCAGTGAAGCCATCCGGCGGAACGCCTGTGGATAATCAGCCCCCGCCATGAACAGAAAAAGTTCCGGTTCCAGAAAATGGACCCGGTTGTTTCTGGCGGCTTTCAACTCCCGCCATGCGGGCTGGCTCATCAATTCACGATTGAACTTCTTGCGCAGGGCATCGCCCTCCCCCATCATGACGACAAAAATAACGTCCGGATCTTCCAGCAGAAATTGTTCATAACTGAACGGGAGCCTCCGGGTGTGGCTGCGTTTCTGGATATTTTCCGCGCCGAGCATCGCCGCCATTTGCCCGCTGTTGGTCGCGTCCGATTCAAGCGAAAGCCCGGAAGCGGCGGCGAACACAATCGCGCAACGGGGCGATTTCAGCGCCTGCGCCTTGCGGCAAATGCCGTCGATCTCCTCAGCCCCGGCACGAAGAACAGGGAAATCGTTGACCGATTTGCCGTTTAACCGGCAGGAAAGATCGAGGATATCGCGGTAATCGCGGTAATTGTCATACGGCAGGCAGACGGCGGCAATACCGGAACCGCGCAACTGCCGGGCGACTCCCCGATGCCGTTCGATTTTGTCCGACAACAGCACCAGGTCGGGTTTCAACGATACCACCGTTTCGACGTTCGGGAGCATCCCGCTGCCGACTTTCGGCAGGTCGCGCATCGACTCGGGAAGCGCGCCGTCGTTTTTCCCGGCCAGCACGCCGACCGCCCGCCCTCCGGCCTGGTCCCAGACGCCCGCCATCGAGAGATAGCCGATCACAACCCGTTCCGGGTGCTTCTTCAATCGGACCTCCAAGCCGTCCGATTGGCGGAAAACCAGCTCCGTCCCGCTCTCGCTCACGATTTCGGCAAAAGCGGAAAACGCGCTCAACAACAGGACAAAGCAAAGTTTTCTCATGACAGGCGGCCTTTCTTAGATCGAATAACTCCAGAAACGATAATCCGGGAGGTACTGTTTTTCAACCAGGAGTCCGGTGATTTTTTCGATTTTATATTCGAGTTCATCGCCGGGCTCCAGCCGCAGGTCACTGCTTTCCAGCGCGTCGCCGACGGCAACCGTCAGCGCACCTGAAACGCCCGGCACCGCCGCGACTCCCGGCGGCAGGGCGGTAATGAAAAGCAGTCCGCCGTCGGCGAACGCCCGGGCGATTTCGCCCAGATTCTCCAGTTTCCCGCCCTGTTCCTTCCCCTGAGCCGCCACGCTGAGCGCGTAACTGCCGACATGCAGGTGAAAAAGTTTTTCTTCCAGCGCCGCGGCAATCGCCGGAGCCCCCTCGCCCGCCAGTACGACAACGCCTCCCCGATGCCGCTGCGAACCGGCGCGGACCGACGGAGTAACGGCGCCGTTCCAGTATCCGGGGATACGTGACGGCAGGGAGTTCACCGGATTCACGGCCTCGATGATCATACCGGCGCCGCCGGTGGTGTTCGACACCGGATCAATGAGGATGAAGCGGCCGGTGCCGCGATTCCGTTTGTAGGGATCGAAACAGATCGGGCGAGTCGTTTCGATGACGACTTCGGCGATGCCGTTCAGTGCGAGCGCGTCGGCCCTGGTACGTTCGAGCGTATTGACGTCGATCTGCCGGGATATCTCCCGGACCCTCCCCTTGACGAAACTTGAACCGTGATGAAGCAGGTAAGTCTTGCCGGGGCGCAGTTCGTCCTGCGTCATCCAGATCAGATGCGCGCGGAACAGATGATTGCGCAGCGGCAGGTTATCGGGCTTGACGATCCAGTCGCCGCAGCTCACGTCGATTTCGTCGGCCAGCGCCAGCGTCACCGACTGCGAGGCGAACGCATAGTCGAGATTCCCGTCGGCGGTCACGATTTCGCGGATGCGCGAGCGCTTGCCGGAAGGCAATACCACGACTTCATCATCCTTCCGGATCACGCCCGACGCCACCGTACCGGCAAAACCGCGGAAGTTCAGGTCCGGCCGGATTACGTACTGGACGCTGAAACGGAAATCATCCAGATTCCGGTCCTGCCCCAGGTCGACCGTTTCAAGCAATTCCAGCAGCGACGGCCCCTGATAATAGGGCGTCAACGCCGTCGACCGATCCACCACGTTGGTTCCCTTCAGGGCCGAGATCGGCATGAAGTAGAGATTCGGGATATCCAGTTCGCGGGAAAATTCCTGAAAGTCGCGCCGGATTTCTTCAAAACGGGCTTCCGAATAATCCACCAGATCCATTTTGTTCACCGCCACCACCACGTGACGTATCCCGAGCAGCGATACGATGAACGAGTGCCGCCGGGTCTGTGTGATCACCCCGTAGCGGGCGTCGATCAGGATTACCGCCAGGTCCGCGGTGGAAGCGCCGGTGGCCATGTTCCGGGTATACTGTTCGTGCCCGGGACAGTCGGCGATGATGAATTTGCGCTTCGGCGTGGCGAAGTAGCGGTAAGCCACGTCGATGGTGATGCCCTGTTCGCGCTCGGCTTTCAATCCGTCGAGCAGCAGGGCGTAGTCGATCTCGCCGGCGCCGGTGGTGCCGTTTTTATCGCTGTCTTTTTTCAAGGCCGCAAGCTGGTCCTCAAAAATCAGGCGGCTGTCGTAAAGCAAACGGCCGATCAGCGTGGATTTGCCGTCGTCAACGGAACCGCAGGTGAGGAGACGAAGCAGACTCTTGTTTTCATGTTCGTTCAAATAAGCATTAATATCCATTAGAAGTACCCCTCACGTTTTTTCTGTTCCATTGACGAATCGCCGTCGTGATCGATCACCCGGGTGGAACGCTCGCTGAGCTTGGTCTGGAGCATTTCGGCCACGATCTCTTCGATGGTGACGGCGCTGGACTCGATGGCCCCGGTCAGCGGATAGCACCCGAGGGTGCGGAAGCGGACCAGTTTCATCTGCGGCTTTTCACCGGGATGCAGGCGCATACGGTCGTCGTCGACCATGATCAATGAACCGTCGCGCTCCACCACCGGGCGGACCTTGGCGTAATACAGGTCCACAATCGGAATATTTTCGAGGCGGATATACTGCCAGATGTCGGTTTCGGTCCAGTTGGAAAGCGGAAAGCAGCGGACGCTCTCGCCGGGATTGATCTTGCCGTTGTACAGGTCCCAGAGCTCCGGCCGCTGGTTCTTCGGGTCCCACTGGTGAAACGCGTCGCGGAATGAAAAGATCCGCTCCTTCGCCCGCGACTTTTCCTCATCGCGCCGGGCGCCGCCGAACGCCACGTCGTAGCGCCCCGCCTGAAGCGCCTGAAGCAGCGCCTGCGTCTTCATGATATCGGTATATTTCCGGCTGCCGTAATCGAACGGATTGACTCCGGCGCTGCGCCCTTCCTCGTTGCTGTGGATGATCAGTTCCAGATTGTTTTCACGGCAGAAGCGGTCGCGAAACTCGATCATTTCACGAAATTTCCACGTCGAATCGATATGCAGCAGTTTGAACGGCAGCCGTCCCGGATAAAACGCCTTGCGTGCCAGATGCACCAGCACCCCGGAATCCTTGCCGATCGAATAGAGCAGAACCGGCCGCTCGAACTGGCTGACCGCATCCCGGAATATCCGGATGCTCTCCGCCTCCAACTGGCGCAGTTGACTTAAATGATATGACTCAGCCATAATGACAATCTCCTTGTTCGTTTTACCATTTTCAAATCAATGAACATGCAGTCCGCATTCCCGGTGTTCCGGCTGTTCCCAGTACCAGCGCCCGGCGCGCACGTCTTCGGTCCGGCGGACCGCACGGGTGCAGCAGGCGCAGCCGATGCTCGGATAGCCGCGGTCATGCAAAACATTATACGGCACGTCATGCGCCTTGATGTAATCCCATACCCGCTCCTCGCTCCAATCGGCGAGCGGGTTCAGCCGCAACAGGCCGTTGGCGGGGTCGTCTTCCAGAATTTCAACGGAGGCGCGGGTAACGGATTGTTCGCGGCGCAGTCCGCAGATCCACAATTTCTTACCGCTCAGAGCCCGTTTCAGCACTGAAATCTTGCGCACCTGACAGCACCGCTTGCGCAGTTCCAACGACTGCCGGAAGCAATTGATACCGTGAGCATTGACCAACTCCTCGACTTCCGCCGTATCCGGTGAATAAACCTGAATGCGGATGCCGTAAAACCGTTCCGTTTCGGCAATCAGGTCCACGGTTTCCTCGAACAGCCGTCCCGTGTCCAGCGTGACAACCGGAATATCCAGCCCGCTTTTCACGATCAGGTCGGTCAACACCTGGTCCTCCGCCCCCAGCGACGATGCAAACACCACCTCCGAGGGAAATTTTCCGGCGGCAAACGCCAGGACCTGTTTCGTATTTTTCCCGGCAATTTCCTGCCGCAATGCTTCCAATTCTTCCTGATTCATAGGGCTCGCCTCCTTATCCGGCCTCGGCGGTCGCATCCGCCAGGGTCCGCAGAAATTTTTCTTTTGTCACCACGCCGGACAGATGACGCAGTACTTCGCCGTTCGATTCGAACAGAATCGCCGGGACACTGCGCACGCCGTATTCGCGGCATTTTTCCGGCTCGGCGTCGGCATCGACTTCAACGAACCGGACATTCTCCGGCAGGGCTTCTTCCACGCCGGCCAGAATCCCGGCCAGCGCCCGGCACGGCCCGCAGTCTTTGCGGGAAAACTTCAAAATAGTAATATTCACTTGAACAGACATGCGCGGCCTCCCCGGTTAAATGACATAATCTCCGACCCAATCCTCGCCGTTGCGGAAAATCCGCGACGACTTCGGCAACAAATAGACCTGATCCAGCACCCGGACCGGGTTCCGCCCGTATTCGGCGTGCGACTGATGTACATACAGCACCTGTTTCTGCTGATCCAGCAGTTCGATCTTGACGATGGAACCCGCCGTCAGCACCCGGATCACTTCCGCGGGAATCCCGCCGGAAGCCGCTACCCGGCGAATGTCGAAATCATGCGGACGCACCAGCATTTTCGCTTCTCCGGACGGCGGGCGCACCTGCCCGAAAACCGCCTTATCGTCTTCGAAACGCCCGTGAAAGATATTGACTTCTCCCAGAAAGTTCATGACGAATTCCGATTTCGGATGCCGGAACACATCGTTCGCCTCGCCCGACTGCTCAATACGGCCCTTGTTCATCACCACCACCTCGTCGGCGACTTCCAGCGCCTCCTCCTGGTCGTGAGTGACGAAAATGCTGGTCACATGAATCGAATCATGCAGATTCCTCAGCCAGCGGCGCAACGAAGCGCGTACCTGAGCGTCAAGCGCCCCGAACGGTTCGTCCAGCAATAATACTTTCGGGCGAATCGCCAGCGCCCTTGCCAACGCCACCCGCTGCCGCTGTCCGCCGGACAACTGATCGGGATAACGGTCGCCCAGGCGCGACAACTGCACCAGCTCCAGCAGATCGTGCACCGTCTGCCGGATTTCCTCGCGTGACGGACGCTCGCTGCGCGGCTTGACCCGCAGACCGAACGCGATATTCTCGAACACCGTCATCTGCCGGAACAGCGCATAGTGCTGAAACACAAACCCGACGCGGCGGCGGTTCACCGGACTGCCGGACGCCGATACCCCGTCGAATACGATATCCGCCCCGGCCACCGGGTCCGGCGTTTCCAGCCCGGCCACAATCCGCAGCAGCGTGGTTTTGCCGCAACCGGAGGGGCCGAGAATCGCCACCAGTTTCCCGGTGGGAATATCCAGGCTGACATTGTGAAGCGCCCGGAAATCCTTGAAAGTCTTATTGATGTTTTTTATTTCGATACTCATAACTCATCCTCCTTTGTTGATGCGGCGTTCCAGCAGGCTTTTCAGCACGATGGTGACGACGGCGACCAAACTCAATATGCTCGCGGCAGCAAAGGCCGCCGTAAAACTGTACTCATTATAAAGAATTTCGACGTGCAGCGGCAGCGTATTCGTCTCGCCCCGGATGTGGCCGGACACCACCGATACCGCCCCGAACTCGCCGATGCTCCGCGCCGTACAGAGGATCACGCCGTAAAGCAGTCCCCATTTGATATTCGGCAGCGTCACTTTCCAGAACATCTGCCACGGCTTGGCGCCGAGACTCAACGCGGCCTGTTCTTCTTCGGAGCCCTGTTCGCGCATCAGCGGAATCAGCTCCCGGGCGACGAATGGAAACGTCACAAACAGCGTCGCGATAACGATCCCGGCGGTGGAGAACACCAGGTGAATCCCGTGCGACTCCAGCCACGGCCCGAACCAGCCGTTGCGCGGCCCCAGCAGCAAAATAAAAATCAGCCCGGCGACAATCGGCGAAACCGCAAACGGCATGTCGATCAGCGAAATGAGGAACGTCCGCCCTTTGAAGCTGAACTTCGCCAGCGCCCACGCCATGATGATCCCGAACACCGTATTCAGCGGCACGACGATCGCTGTGGTCAACAGCGTCAGCCGGATTGCCGCCAGCGTGTCCGCCTCGGCGATGCTGCCGAACCAGACCTTCAGTCCTTTGCCGAAAGCCTCCTTCATGATCAGCCCGAGCGGGAGGATCAGGAACAGAATCACGATCAGGATGGCAAAAATACCGATCACGACATTGAACAGAGTCGGCGCTTCATTTACTTTTGCGAATGTCTTTGTATTGCTCATCTTATTATCCTCCCGCGTGATGGTGCCTGCGGCTGAAAAACCAGTTGATGCCGAAAATCAGCACCAGCGAAATCACCAGCATCGTAATCGCGATAGCCGTGGCTCCGGCATAATCGAACTGTTCGAGCTGGGTTACAATCAGGAGCGAGGTCACTTCCGTTTTCAGCGGCGTGTTGCCGGCGATGAAGATCACCGTCCCGTACTCCCCGAGCCCGCGGGCAAACGCCAGCGTAAACCCGGTAACCAGCGGCGGCGAAAGCGTCGGGATTACCACCTTCCGCCAGGCCGTGAACCGGGATGCGCCCAGACTCATGGCGGCGTCCTCCAGTTCATGCCCCAGGTCTTCCAGCGCAGGCTGGAGCGCCCGCACCACGAACGGCATCCCGATAAAAATCATCGCCAGCGTAATTCCGAGCGGAGTGAATGCGATCTTGACGCCGAATTTTTCCGCAATTGCTCCGACCGGCCCTTTCGGGGCGTACATGGTCGCCATGGCGATCCCGCAGATGGCGGTCGGCATGGCAAACGGCAAATCAATCAGCGCATCGATAATCCGCTTGAACGGCAAACGGATGCGTACCAGCGCGTAGGCGATCACACCTCCCAGAAACAGATTGGCAAAAGCGGCGATCAGCGCCGTTCCAAACGTGACCCGGAACGAAGCCAGAACCCGTTCCGAGGTCACAATATTCCAAAATTTCGGGATACCCCGGCAAATCCCGCTCCACAGCTTAACACCGAACGGAGCTTCGACATACTCGACCGCCGCCGGGGTCACCTCAGCTTCCTCACCATGAACGAGCGCTTTTACCCCGGCGGCCGACAAGTCGGTCCCGGCACGGGCGATCGTCCACTCATCAAGCGCCCCAATCGGCAAATATTTCAGTTCGCCGGTGACTTTTCCGTCCACCACCGGATAGTGAGGAACTTCATCAAAACCGATTGCCGCGCTGTTGATAACCAATGTACTCAACGGCAGAAGGACTATCAGCGTCAAATAAAACAGCGTCAGCCCGAGTGTCGGTCGAAAACCGGGCAGCACACTATGTTCTTTTTCAAAAAATTTCATGTTCACTCCTTTATTCCTGCTGAATAATCCTGCCGCCGCCATGCGTTTCCGCGTATTTTCTTTACTTGCTTCCCTGGTAAAGCTGGTCAAACACGCCGCCGTTGCCGAAGTGGTGCTTCTGCACGGTGATCCAGTCCGGAGCCAGATCGGTCAGCTTGATCAGTTTCGCTTCGGGCAGTTTCTTCAGGTCTTCCGGGTCCGCGTGCTGCGGGTAAATCGGACGGTAACCGTACGAAGCGATGATTTTCTGGGCGGCCGGGGAATAGAGATACTTCAAGTATTCCTCCGCCACCTGACGGGTTCCCTTCCTGTCGACGTTTTTGTCCACTACCGCAACCGGCGGTTCGCACAGGATCGACACCGGCGGCACGACGATGTCAAACGCATCCGGCCCCAGTTCCTGAATCGAGAGGATCGCTTCATTTTCCCAGGCCAGCAACACGTCACCCAGCTTCCGCTGCACGAATGTCGTGGTCGAACCGCGCGCCCCGGAATCCAGTACCGGCACATGCTGATAGAGTTCCTTCAGGTATTCACGGGCGACCTGATCGGCTTTTTTCACTTCTTCGGCATATTGAGGATCGAGAAATTTCTTGATATCCCCCAATTCGCGCTGAAGAATATAACCGTAACCGGCCAGATGATTCCAGCGGGCTCCGCCGGAAGTCTTGGGATTCGGCGTGATGACTTCGACGCCGGGTTTGACCAGGTCTTCCCAGGTGCGGATGTTTTTGGGATTGCCTTTGCGTACCAGGAATACGATTGTCGAGGTGTAAGGCGCACTGTTCGACGGCAACCGCTGCTGCCATTCTTTGTCGATCAGCTTCTTGCCGGTGAAGGTGATGGCGTCGATATCATAGCCCAGCGCCAGCGTCACCACGTCGGCCTGTACACCGTCGATCACCGCCCGGGCCTGCTTGCCGGAACCGCCATGCGACTGTTTGATAACGACATCCTGCCCGGTCTTCTCCTTCCAATATTTCTGGAATTCGGCGTTGTAAGCGCGATAGAGTTCACGGGTCGGGTCATAAGATACGTTGAGCAGTTCAACCGTATCGGCCTGGGCGAATGCGCCCCAGCCCAGGAGCAAGCCGGGAACCAGCCTGCTGAAAATTTTGTTTATAATGTTGTTCATGTTGATGTCTCCTTCATTTTAATCCCTTTTGGATGGTGTCGAGGACGAGCGTTCATCCGAGATGATCGGCAAGGGTTTCAAGCCCGATGCATTTTTCCGCCCGGCGTCGCCGGTGCGGCCTGTTTGTCGTCCTTTCCTGGTAAGTTTGATGTTGCCGTTATTCTATTTTTTGTAATCTGCAACATCGCATTCGAGGCCCCGGGATCGGCAGTTGACTGGTTTCGGCCCGGACAAGACGACTGGTTTTGCTCATGATTTCCTTGATCTTCTATCCTTCTTCTATGGGTTTCTAAAGGAAATTAAAACTGATGACCGCCGCGCGACCGTCAGGCCGCCCCGTGATCACCCGGAACAATGCTTCCTGGTGAATGCTTCCCCCCTCCGCGCCACGCCGTTCAAACCGAACCCGCCACAGCGACACTCCCACCAACGGATGCTCCAGTGTCGTTTCAAAACGTGACGACACCGGCTCCCCCAATGTCTGGCGCAATTCATTCCGCGCCTGCTCGAATTCCGGCTTGCCGAACTGCTTCCGCAGCTCTTCCGGCAGCAATTCGACAAATGCCGCGGCATCGTTGCGGACAAAAGCTTCCACCAATGCCCCGCCAATCGCCTGCTCCGCCTGAACCGCCGCCGCGTCCGGCACATTCGCAGGGCGTACTTCCGCCCGCCCCGCGCAACCGGACATCAGCACCAGAACGATAAACACACCAAGATAAGTTATATATTTGTTTTTGATCATTTCACGCATCTCCAGTTATTTTTCAAACACTAATTCGCCCAATAAACTACCACTTCAATTGTGATTCGATAAATATACAGCAATCCCTCCATATGTCAAGCAGCATAATTGAAAAAATCAACTATTTTTGTAGACTTTCAAAAAATGAAAAATACCGCTCAAAAAGAGAATAGCAGCATCAAAAAAAACAAAAGCCGATCAAAGTGATAGACTAACACAAAAAGAAACCATCCGGAACCAAAAACCACCCCACCTCCTTTATCAACCTGCAATCACACGAACAATAAGACACCCCGGGCTGTTCGTGAGGACAAAACCGTGGTGACGACCCGATGAAGCCCCGGAAACCGATCCTCCCGAACACCCCCTCCCCAAATCACATACAACCGCGCCACATCTACGGAAACAAAAAGCCCGCCGTTTGACGGGCGGGCTGAATATACGGAAATACCTGATTATTTCTTCAGGCGGCTTTCCAGCTGATTGAGCTGATCAACCAGGCCTTTCGGCATGTGACCGCCAAACGTGGCATAATATTCGCGGATACCGGGAATATCATTCAGCCATTCGCTGTTGTCAACCTTCAGCAGTTCGGCCATATCCGCAGCCGGCACATTGAGCCCGCTGACGTCGATATCTTCCGGTTTCGGCATGTAACCGATTGCGGTTTCGTTGGCGCAGACTTCGCCGTTCACGCGCTGGATGATCCACTTCAAGACGCGGCTGTTGTCGCCAAATCCAGGCCACAGGAACTTGCCGTCGGCACTCTTGCGGAACCAGTTCACATAGAAAACCTGCGGCAGCTTGCTCTTATCCTGAGCCTGTTCGCCGATCTTCAGCCAGTGTGCGAAATAATCGCCCATGTTGTAGCCGCAGAACGGCAGCATGGCGAACGGGTCGCGACGGAGCTGACCGATATTGCCGAAAGCGGCGGCGGTCATTTCGGAGGCAACGATCGATCCCATGAAGGTACCGTGTTCCCAGCTGAACGCCTGGTGCACCAGCGGAATCACGCTCGGGCGGCGTCCGCCGAACAGAATCGCGGAAATCGGCACACCGGTGGGATCTTCCCATTTTTCATCGATCACCGGGCACTGGGCGGCCGGAGCAGTGAAACGGGCGTTCGGGTGAGCGGCCGGAGTTTCGCTTTCGGGCGTCCATGGCTGATTTTTCCAGTCGATCAGCTTGGCCGGTTTATCCTTGGTCATACCTTCCCACCAGACCGTTTTCTTGTCGGGGGTCAGCGCCACGTTGGTGAAAATGCTGTTACCGGCTTCGACCGTCAGCATGGCGTTCGGGTTGGAGCTCATGGAGGTACCGGGAGCCACGCCGAAGAAACCGGCTTCCGGGTTGATGGCGTACAGACGGCCATCGGCACCGTATTTCATCCAGGCAATGTCATCGCCGACGGTTTCGACTTTCCAGCCGGGAATGGTCGGGATCAGCATGGCCAGGTTGGTTTTGCCGCAGGCGCTCGGGAAAGCGGCCGCGATGTATTTCTTTTCGCCGCTGGGCGGAGTGATGCCGAGGATCAGCATATGCTCGGCCAACCAGCCTTCGTCGCGGGCCATGGCGGAAGCGATACGCAGGGCGAAGCACTTCTTGCCAAGGAGGGCGTTGCCGCCGTAACCGGAACCGAACGACCAGATTTCACGGGTTTCCGGGAAATGCGAAATGTATTTTTCGGTGCTGCAGGGCCAGGCACTGTCAGCCTGTCCGGCCTGAAGCGGAGCGCCGACAGAGTGCAGGCAGCGAACCCAGTCGCTGTTGCCGAGAACGTCGAGAACAGCCTGTCCCATACGGGTCATAATACGCATGTTCATCACAACGTATTCGGAATCGGAGAGCTCGACACCGATCTGGGCGATATTCGAACCAAGCGGGCCCATGCTGAACGGGATCACGTACATGGTGCGCCCCTTCATACAGCCGCGATACAGCTTGGTCATGGTTTCGCGCATCTGGCTCGGTTCCATCCAGTTATTGGTGGGGCCGGCAGCGTCTTTGCTTTTGGCGCAAATGAAAGTACGGTCTTCCACGCGGGCAACGTCGGCCGGAACCGAACGGGCATAGTAGCTGTTTGCCGGGGTTTCGAGTTTAGTGAAGATGCCACCTTTGACCAGTTTATCGGCCATTGCATTGTACTCTTTTTCAGAGCCGTCGCACCAGTAAACACCTTCCGGCTGAAAGACTTCAGCCCACTCTTCGACCCACTTGACCAACTTTTCATTCTTGGTCGGGATCGCATTCAGAAAATTCACCATAATGCCTCCACATAATTGCATTGTTAGAAGTTGATTTACCGCCCGGCCGGCAGCAATATTACCTTTTCCAAAAATCTGAATACTATAGCATCCTAAAAACCGTAATTCAAGAAAAAAACGAATAAATATCGATCATTTTTCACTGAATTATCATATTTTTTCGGCGGCCAGCCTATGTGGAATCAAATGTCGAAAAAAGTTGCCGACACATATTGACAAAAATGAATGAACGCCGTATAATATACCACATGGAGCACATGGTGCATAAATTTCAGGAATTCTTTTTATGATGGATTGCCGAATCATTGCCAAACAGTATTTTGATCATATCAAAGCCGGTAACGGCATCCCGCTGTATGTACAGCTTCAGGAAGGTTTCCGAATCCTGCTGGGCGAACTGCCCGACAACTCCCTGCTTCCATCCGAACGCGAACTCGCGGACGAGCTGAAAATCAACCGCAGAACCTTGCGCAAGGCCTTGGAACCGTTTATTACCGAAAGACGCCTGCTGCGCAGCCAGCGCGGCACAGTGGTGCACCACCAGCCAAGGGCGACTGCTCCACAACAGGAAGCCCATCCGTTTACACTGGACGTGGCTTCACCGCCGGTCTTCTGGGGCAAATCCGTATTGCGCATCATGCTTTACGAATCGCTGCCGTTCCAGAAAAAGTTCTGGGAGGAAACCATCGAACTTTTCAACCGTCAGAATTCCGATATCAAGCTGGAGAGCTTTTCGGCGCCGGCGATATCCCGGGACATGACGGAATCTTATTGGCTGGAGTTCGAAAAAGAAAATTTCGACCTGGTGCATCTGCCGGTCAGTTATCGCTGGAAGGCAAACATCAGCAATTTCCTTGCTGAAATCCCGCGGGATCTCCAGGATTACACCGCTTCGCCGGAATTCGCTTCCGGTGTTTTCGGGCAAACGGCGCCGGACCTGTTGCGCTACAGCGTTCCATTCGCGTTTGCACCGCGGGTCTATTGCTGGAACCGCCGCCTCGTCGAAACCCTGGGACTGGATGTTCATCATATGAGTCTGGAAGATATTCTGGAAAAAGCAGGAAAGTTACCGGACGAAACCGCCACCATGTCCGATTTTTACGACTTGTGCCTGGACCTCGCGGTGCCTGAACGCTTTACCGTCCGGGAAATCAAGGAACAGCTCAAAATTATTCTGAAAAGGCTGCATCTCGCCTCGGCACGCAATCGTTATCGCAACAACCCGCGCGAACTTGAACGCCACCTTCAGGCGGGACAGGACAATGTATTATTGCGCTGTTTCTACACGCTGATGCTGAACGTTCATGGAAAAAACCTCGCCGATTATCTGTTCACGCCGATCCCGGTCCGACAAGGCGGCCTGCTCTGGGGCGGCTGTTCCGCGCTTGGAATCAGTCGGGAGGGGAGCCTGCATCCCGGTGTCCTGCAATTTCTCAAATTCATGCTTTCCGATGAAATTCAACGGAAAATCGCGACGGATCAGTTGATGGTTCCGGTACGCCGTTCCGAATGGTCCGTTCTCGCCGAAGTCCTGCAAATGGACCTCCGGAAATTCGCGGCAAGCCTGGAGCGGTGCCGGGAAAATCCGGCAATCCACCCGCCGCCGGTCGGGCTGGCCCTGTTGCGTTTTCAAGATATCATGGCAGGCAAAACGCCCGATGCGGAAGCGGCAAAGCTGGTTCTGAATTATTACGGGGAAATTCTTCAAACCTCAGGAGGTATATAATGGATGACAGAAAGAGTCGGGGAAGTTTTACACTCATAGAGTAACAAACATATGATGAGGCGTAATATTATATCACAAATCGTTGGGATCCTTTTATGTTTTGCCATGGGAATAACCATTCTATCAATGGGTGAAGTTATTCCTAGATGGCGAAACATGAAGGTGGTGGCATCTTGGGTGAAAACTGAAGCCGTTTTGACTAAACACACTATAAAAAAGCATCCCGAGGAAGATGCCTATAGCGTTATCAAATACAAATATCATTATCAAGGAAATGATTATACATCCGAGCAATATTCATTTGAGTATCTAAAACCGCTTTTGAGTTCTCAAAAGTATATTGAGGGTATGAAATTAGTTTGTTATGTCGATCCGAAAAATCCGTCTCAAGCGGTATTATCGACGAATATAGAACCATTTAAAAAGGCAATCGGTTTTTCTTTGATGTTTATCATTTCAGGATTTATTTTTTTAGTTTTGGTAATCTATCATTGTCTTAAATTAAAAAACCAACAGGGTGACAAAAGTCTTAGATATTATTTTGATGACCCAGTCGCCAATAAGACTGAATGGTTTCCCCTACCAAGTAAAATCGGCAGAGGTGGAGGCTTTCAGATTTATAAGTTATCTAAGGATGGCCTTTCGCGTTACTGTTATTTGCCAACCTTACGTTTTTTTCTGTTCTGTTTTATACTGCTTGCATCAGCAGTCTATTTTATAATAGACTGTCCGAAGGAAAAAATCATTCTTCCTTTGGGTGGTTTTATTGTCTTATTACTTGTATTCTGTTTTTTATTTACTTCCAAGAAGTTTGTTTTCGATAATTCAGAAAAGGCTTTTTGGTATACAAATTTCTTCGGATTTGGAAGGAGATATTCTTATACGCATTTTAAAGATATTTATGCATTGCAAATCATATATGTACTGGATTTAGGAGGCGATGGAATTGGATTTTCAGATTACCAAATTAACCTTGTACTAACAAATGGTCAGCGGATTTATCTCATATCCCAACCGACTCTCAAAAAAGCTCAGGAAGATGCTCACGTTTTATCAGATTTCATAAATGGTATACTCATTTGGGATAAGCAGGAAAAATGATGTAGATGCTCACGAAATTGCCCAGTACGGGAAAAAATGGGAAAAAAACAGCTTTCAGTATCGACGGCAAACTGCTTCGCCGTACCTGGGCGCGGGGCTTGTATACCGACTATCAATATGACATCCTTGGTCAATTAACGCAAATTGACTATTCCGATGATACCCCGGATATCACCTTTACCTACAATCGTCTCGGTCGGCCGTCCTCCGTTCAGGACGCCGCCGGAACAAGAACTTTTGCCTATAATGAAACTTTTGATTTGACAAGCGAAGCGATCAGTGGTATATATAACAAGACGCTGACGCGGACCTATACGGCCAACGGGACCAAAGGAAGAGTTCTTGATATGAGTATCGGCGGAGAGAACAACTACACTTACAGTTACGATCAGTATGGTCAATTGAATCAGATTACCACTCCCGCTGGGAATTTTAACTATAATCGCCTGGTTAATAGCAATCTCATCAGCCAGATGACTCGTCCCAATAATATCACGACTACTTGGAACCACGAAGTCAATCGTGACCTGCTGACCCAAGTCGCCAACGGCACCGTCAGCATCTTTGTCTACAGCAACGACGTCCTAGGCCGTCGCACCACCATGAGCCGCTCCGGCAGTGCCTTTACTCAAAGCGATGTGTTGTCCTACACCTACAACGACCGCAGCGAAGTCACTGGAGCAAGTTCAAACGTTGATCAAGCCTATAACTACACCTACAACTTCGATCCCATCGTGCAATGCCGAGATGTCGCTACCGAGCAGACGTACTTCTATCAAACCGACGCCAACAAAAACATTACCGAGCTGACTGATAACGCCGGAGCGGTCATGGCGCATTACGAGTATGACCCTTTCGGCAACCAGACCAAAATCGCTGGAGTATATGCGGAAACCAACCCCTTCCGTTTCTCCAGCGAGTACCACGACCCCGAAACACAGTTAGTTTACTACAACTACCGTTATTATTCTCCCGACCAGGGACGCTGGCTTTCTCGTGATCCAATCGGAGAACAAGGAGGGAATAATTTATTGTTGTTTACATCAAATAATCCAATTAAATATTACGATATATGGGGATTATATTGGATATTTATAGATTGGGCAAAAATAACGATTTGTTACCAAGACCCGATAACGTGCAAGACAATCTGTGAAGATATATGGTTTGCGGATGGCGATAAATTCAAAGAATTCTTAGAAAAAGCAGAAGCAGAAGGATACAAGATTTCTGAAATATCAATAAAAGGACACGGTTCTCCTGATGGGCAGTCGCTTGGTTCTGGTACAAATTTGGTTAGCAATTCAGTTTCAGTATCAGTAACGACAAAAGACGGGAATGTTCATGATATCACTAGTACACGCCGTGTGCAAGTTTTTTTGA
>DHTZ01000009.1 GCA_002408885.1 Lentisphaeria bacterium UBA5247
TTTTCAGCCGCCCGGTGACAATATGGCAACGTACCGCTTCGGAAAACCAATTTTTATTCATGTTTGAAAGAAAATTTATATAAATTAGAGCATTTGTTTATTATTATGGGAACTTTCCTGTTTCTTCTTTGTTAAAACGAAGAACGACGATATCGCGGAACCGGGTTGGGACAGTGCGGCCAACAGTTTTTTGACAAACGTAAAATTTGTTTTTTGGGGCGTCCGGCATCGTAGTATGCGTAGAGAAAACAAGGCAAAATCAAAATCATAATTTGTAAATAAAAAATGGGATGCTATAATAACCTTATCTTCGAGTGAGAAATTTATATTTAAACCCTAATGAAAAGGAAGAAAAAATGGAAAAGAAGACTGAAATTTTCGCGGACGGCATCGGACAGATTCACTTCGCAGGCGGCATGGTTCGCTATGACTTTGTGACCCTTCAGCCGGATACGGAAGGCAAAGCCAACCCGACCCCCGTGGTCAACGAAAGAATCATCATGCCCCCTCAAGGTTTTCTTAACATGTTCAATTCCATGCAGAACCTGATCGACAAGCTGCTCGAGGCAGGCGTACTGAAGAAGAACGAAAACGCCCAGCAATAAGCTGTGCTTTCGCCGAAACCGTTGTGTGGAAAAACGCAACGGTTTTTTTGTACCCTTATTTTTAATAAACGATAAATATAAAGGAGCGAAGTTTGACTTTTGGTAATAATGGATTTATTATATAATATAGAGAGAATATATATTCAATAATAATGGAGATTTTTAATGGTTCAAGCATTGTCAAGATGTGTTGAAATATTGAAATATGTAGGCGACCGCCCTGCCGGGGTAAATCCTGCGGACTTGAGCCGGGCCATGAATTTGAAATATACCACGGTTTATAACCTGGTCCAGTCTCTCGAGCGGGAAAAACTGCTGGAACGGGACAGGAACAATAAACTGCGGCTCGGAATCATGAATACCATGTTGCATGGACGGCGCTGGCAGAATGCCTGTCTCTTCGTGATCGAAGACCGGATGCGCGGCCTGGCGCAGAGATATGACTGCACGATGACATATTCGTATTACGACAACGGGCAGTTGTTGGGGCGGGCCTTTGAGAACGGTGTTTTGCGGGATATTCCGCGGGTCCTGAATATGTATGATACGGTGTCGGGCGTGGTCCATGCCGCTTTTCTGCCGGTGACGGAGAGACGGCTGTTGCTGGAACGGAACCGCTTCAATAATCAGGAAAATACCCGCTGGCATGACGCCAATGAATTCGTCAAAGCGGTTGAACATTGCCGCAAGCGTCATTTCGCGGTGCTGCCTTATGAGCAATATGGGCGGGTCGGAATCCCTCAGTTTTGTGAAAACCAGTTGGTCGGGGTCATTACAATGGAATTTAAGAATGCCTCTGACAAAGAATGGTTGGCGCTCCTGAAACGAACTCAATTATTAAGCCGGGTGCGGCTTGAAAGTTTTAATGCGACTGAAAGTGAAAACAAGGAGATTTCGTAAGATGGATTTCGAGGCCAGGTATGATGTGGTAGTGGTTGGCGGCGGTATTGCGGGAGTTGCGGCGGCGTTGCAGGCGGCGCGTTCCGGTAAAAAGACGGCTCTGCTGGAAAAAACGGTTCTGCTGGGCGGATTGGCCACCACTGGTTTGATTTTCATATACCTGCCTTTGTGCGATGGCAATGGGCGTCAGGTGACTTTCGGAATTTGTGAGGAACTGATCCGCTTGAGCATCGAATACGGCCCCGGGGATATTCCGGACAACTGGAGGAACGGCGAAAATCTGGAAGAAGTCAAACGCTTGCGTTGCGTGTTCTCTCCGGCTGCCTTTATGCTGGCCCTTGATGAAGTGCTGGAAAAGGCCGGAGTCGATATCTGGCTGGATACTCTGGTCTGCGGCGTAGAAAAGGACGCAGGCAACAATTTGACCGGTATTGTTGTGGAGAACAAAAGCGGACGGGGCTGTGTCCACGGTCGGCGTTTCATTGACGCCAGCGGCGATTGCGAAGTGGCGCGCCGGGCCGGGGCTTCCTGTCTGGCGGATGATAATTTTCTTTCCATATGGGCGCTTCAGTATCAGGAAAATGCCGCTTCCCTGTCGCCGGGCGTCGGGATGCACGTCGGCGGATGCACCGCCAGCGGTCAGCCGCTGGCAAAACCGGAATTGCTTGTCCGTTGCGGGTTGGATGCTTCTTCCTTGAATATAAGTTCCGGGATATCCGGCAGGAAAGTGACGGATTTTATCTTGAACGGGCGTAAACTGTTACGCGAACACTATCGGATGGCCTACGAAAACGGGGCCGGCAATCGTAAAAATCTTTATGCATTGAAACTTCCCGCAATGGCTCAATTCCGCAAAATTTACTGTATCGAAGGCGCATATGTGCTGCAGACCGGGCAGAATCAGCAGCGTTTTGAGGATTCGATCGGCATGGTCGGAGATTGGCGAAAGGCCGGGCCCGTCTGGGAAATCCCATATCGTACGCTGTATCCCAAAAACGGTCCCGGGGGCTTGCTCGCCGCCGGGCGCTGCAGCGCGGCCGCCGGCGACGCCTGGGAAATCACCCGGGTCATTCCGACGGCGGCCATGACCGGGCAGGCGGCGGGATTGGCGGCGGCTATGTCGCTGGATGCCGGGGTCGATCCGGCGGCGCTTGACGTGGAGGCATTGCGAAATGAACTTCGCGCCCTTGGCTTTAAGTTGCACCTGCCGGAAGCGGGATTGGCGTATTCCTAACCCTTGAGGACGGCCAGCGGCGTCAGGCGGACGAGCGGTTCGACCAGGTCAAGCTGCGCCGCGATGACATCGCCGATCGGCTTGTAGGATTGCGGCGCTTCGGATAGATCGAGCATTCCGTGGAGCTGTTTGCGCCTGCCGGCAGAAAACGGCTTCCAGCGGTCATAGGCGATGCCGTTCATGGCGCGGTCGCATTCTTCCGGCGTCAGGGTTTTGCAGGCTTGAGTACGGCTCATTACCCGCCCCGCGCCGTGCGAACAGGACATGAACGATTCGGGATTCCCCAGCCCGCGGACCATGTAGCTGGCGGTTCCCATCGAGCCCGGAATGATGCCGGTTTCATTCAGCCGGGCGCTGGTGGCGCCCTTGCGGTGGATCAGGCATTCGGCATCGAAATGAGTTTCGAGCGCGGCGTAATTGTGATGAATATTCACTTCGCGACGGAACTCGGTGCGGGGAAAAAGTTCCTGCAGGGCTTCGCGGAATGTCCGCATCATCCGGCGCCGGTTTTCCATGGCATAGTCGAGCGCGAATTGCATATCGCGGTAATAATTCCGTCCGCCTTCCGAATCCCACGACAGGTATGCCAGTTGCGGGTCCGCCAGGCGTATGCCGTTGCGTTCGGCGAAGTCCAGCGCCAGCGCCTGATAATGGCATTCGACCCGATGCCCCAGATTACGGCTTCCCGAATGCAGCATCAGCCAGATTTCTCTGTCGTCGGATTGTTGGAGTTCAATGAAGTGGTTGCCGCCGCCGAGGGTGCCGAGATTTCGCCGATCGAGCGTTGTCGGCCAAAGGGCGGTATTACCGCCTTCGTCCGCGTAGCGGGTGAAGCCGTCCCAATCCTGCGCCGTCGCATGAGAGCGTCCTTCACCGACCGGAATGCGGCATTTCAGATTTTCCAGCAGTTTGCGGCGGATCCGGATATCCTGGAAACAGTCGGCGGGCAGGTCCGTTTCGGCGGCGACCATGCCGCAGCCGATGTCAACGCCGACGGCGCTTGGAATCAATGCGTTGTCGGCGGCGATCACGCCCCCGATCGGCATGCCGATACCGCAATGGCAGTCCGGCATCAGCGCCACATGGTGAAACAGGGCAGGGTGCATGGCCAGATTCGCCGCCTGTTGCAACGCCGCGGGTTCAAGGTCCCGGCACCAGGATTTTATGGGAATTCGCCAGCCGCTTTCCTGCCTGATCCAATTCATCAGGCGGCCTCGGACGTGCCTGCCGGGGTGCGTTTAACCAGAGTCCGGCAACAAAGACTGCAGCGTCCGTAATGTTTCAGGCAATGGTAGTGGATGCTATGAGGAACGGGCTTGGATTTTATATTTTCATTTTCATGGAAATATTCGTTGCAGTATGGACACTGAAAGAATACCAGAGATTGGTCTTTCCTGCCGGATATGGCACGGACCCGGAGCCAGGCCGGAAGCGCAAATACAAACGCCCCCGCCGCAGCCAGCCCGGATGTCAACAGCACCCAGCCGTGAAGCGATGGCAACAGTTCGCCGATGAGTATGATCAGGCCCGCAAGGGGGAGGAGGGCGGCGAAAGAGAGGACGGCGAATATGGTTTTGCGGTATTTCCCGCTTTCCTTGGCGATTTCATCCCAGGCGGGAAGCTCCCCGGCGTTTTCGGGTTCCGGCGGCGGCCAGTCGGCGGTGCTGGGCGAACCGCATTCGGAACAGTTACCGGTATAGGTGAAAATCATCAGATGGGGGTATTCGCCGCAAACCTTGCAACTGCCGTGCGCATGATGCTTTTTGCGTCTGCTCCAGCGGATATGGAGCAGCAGGGGGAGCAGGACCGACAGGACGCCTTCCAGAATCAAAACGCCCGCAAAAGCGATCGGTTCCAAGAAACAAAATATGGCGATGTAACCCAGAAGAATAAAGATGGCGTAGCCCTGAAACACATAAGAATGAAAAACCTGAAAATTATAGAATGGGTTATGCGGCTTGAGCTGGAATCCATAGAGCGAGAGGTTGACGAAAAGCTCTTTGCGACAGTGAAGGCAGAATCCACTGGCCAGTTGGACGGCCGGTTGGCGGAGGCGGCGGCCGCAATGCGGGCACCGGGGCGCGAACAGACAGGAAAAAACGACGGAACCGGCGGCGATAAGCAATGGCCAGCAGAATGCGGGCAGAACCAGCCCGGTCAGGAGAAGCCAGGAGGGCGTGGGCGTCCGGGCGATGAACAGTGAAAACAGCCAGTTCAGGCCGAGCAGGAAATAGGCCAGGCCGATGATTGTAGAGAGAATGGCGATGAATTTGGCTTGCAGAATTTTATAATTCCGGATCGTCCGGGCGAACGATGCCTGATTGAAATGGGAACGGGGTATCCATATGGTATCGTTGAGGTTTTCGCCTTCCGGGTCTTTATTCATGCCCATCTGCTCCTTTTTCCGGTTATAACATACTGCGGAAATCGTCGGAATTCAATAAAAATTACCGAAAATAACCGACATTTTAATGACGGTTTCCGATGTGGTTTTCAACGCTGTTCGACGCCGATATCGATATTGATCAGGCGGCGCTGGCAGGTGGGAATGTCGAGGTCCTCTCCGTTGACGATGGAAGGAGTGGCGAATTCGAAGATGCCTTTGGAAATATTCTGCAACGGAAGTTCTGCCTGTTCCTTTTTTGAGTTTGATTTTTTGCGCGATTTGCGCGGCGCTTCAAACAGGGACGGAATCGGCGGCGGGGGCGATTCGGGCAGGGGCGATTCGTTTTTATCGTATTTGATAGTGACGGCCGTCACCTGAACGCGGTCTTCGTAGGCCGGAGACATCGACGTGCCGGTAACGATGGCCGCTTTGCTGTTGAAGAACTGCGAGGCGGCTTCGAGCGTTTTTTTCATTTCGCCGATCGTCAGGTCGCCGCCGCCGGAAATGATGGCGAAAATAGCGTCGGCGTCGCGGAAACTGTTGACGCCGCCCAGCAGGGCGGATTGAGTCATTCGTTCCAGCGCGATGTGCGAACGGTTCAGTCCGTCGGCGGTACCGGCGACGCCGACGCCGATACTGCAGACGCTTTTGCGTTTGTTCAGGGCGACTTTGAAGTCGGAGAAGTCGGCGGAGAGGAAATCATTGCTGCGCAAAAGCTCGGCCATGCCGAGGATGGTCCGGGCCATTTCGATATCCGCCAGGCGGTACGCTTCGGCGACCGGCGTTTCCGCCGGCAGGAGGCTGAACAGGAGGTCCAGCGGCAGACAGAACAGCGCGTCTGTGGCGGGCAGGATTTCGTCGATACCCTCCTGGGCGACGGTCCGCTTGCTGTGTCCCTCCAGCGTAAACGGCGAGGTCATGACGAAAATCGACGGGATGTTGTGCTGTTTGGCGACGCTGGCAAAAACACGGGCGCCGCCGGTCCCGGTGCCGCGCCCGAGCCCCCCGGTCACGATCAACAGCGAGGTGCCTTGCAGAATGCGGGCGATGGCTTCACGGAAGCGGGCAAAGGAATGCAGGCCGTTGGTGGCGCTGCCGCCGCAGCCTTGACCGCCGCGCCATTCGCGGTCGGCCAGGATTTTCTGGCGGACGTTGCACTGGGCGAGGGTGGTGGCGTCGGTGTCGATGGCAATGATATTCAACCATGAGGCTTCGGGAAACGACGCCAGATGGTCCGTGAACATGACTCCGGCTTTGCCGAGTCCGATTACCGTAATTTTGAAATTGGCGTTCTGGTTCATAGTTCCCGGGATCATATTTTAAGAGATTTTACGACATTGGCGAATGTTTTCTGGAAATTCTGCGCAAGGGTATCGAGGGCGGACGAGATGCTGTCGGTGAAGCCGCCGGACCGTTGTTCATCGCTTTTCATGCAGACGTCGCAATATTTCAGCGCGCCCCAGATGGTGCTGTAGCGCGGGTTTTCCAGTTGAGTGATCGCTCCGCTGGCGTCGAACGGTTTGCCGACCCGCACCGGGCATTCGAACACATCGCGGTAGACGTCCAGGGTATGGGGAAAAAGCGCCGCCCCGCCGGAAAGAATGCCGCCCGAGCCGATGTTGGTGAAAAGCCCCTGGCTCTGGAGGTTGCTTTTGATGACGCCGAACGTTTCTTTCAGGCGTTCATCAATAATCTTTTCAAAGGATACCAGCGGGATTTTGACGGTGGCGGAGTTCAAATTCTTGAGTTCGATGAAACCCTGTCCGCGGGCGCTCATGGCGGCAAGCGTGCCGTCGGTGATCAGCTTGCGGCAGGTATCGATATGCAGTTTCAGGATCACGGACAGGTCGTTCAGCACATGGTCGAACCCGACCGGAATGACGCCGCTGGCCATGATGCCGTGGTTGTATACGGTTACGTATTCCGTGGTGCCGGCGCCCATGTCCAGCAGGATGGCGCCGTTGCGTTTTTCGTCTTCGGTCAGGATGCCCATGGTGGTGGCGAGGCCGCTGAAAATCAGGTAGACGTTGTCTTCAAAACCCACGTCCTGCATGATTTTTGAAAAATTCTCGATCCGGTTCGTTTCGCCGTGAATGACGTGTACGTAGGCGTCCAGCCGGTGGGCGCTCTGCCCGAGCGGACTGCTGACCTTGCGGTGTCCGTCCAGCAGGAAATAGGAGTCGAACGAGCCGATGATGAGGCGTTCGAAGGGCAGGTGGTTGACATTGGCGTTGCGGGTGGCTTCGGTGATGTCGCTTTCGCTGACACGGTAGTCCTGCGCGCGGACGACCGCGGAGCCGACGCTCTGCAGCGATGAAATGCCGGAATTGGTGACGACGACGCCTACCGCCCGGCTCTGGTTGATCATTTTGCCGGAGTTTTCGTCGGCCATTTCAAGGGCCTCGGTCAGCAATTCCAGCGCGCGGTCCATGTCTACGATTTCGCCCTTGATGACGGAACCGCCGGAGGAGGCTTCGCCGCGTCCCAGCACCTGCAAACCGTCGCCGCTGCTTTCCCCGACCAGCACCCGAATGCGTGAGGTTCCTAACTCCACGGTAGTTAGAATATTTCGCCTTTCAAACATATCGCATGATTTCCTGAACTGTAAGATGATTATGCTAAAAGATAACCGCAAATAGCGAAAATGCCAATCGGGAATCCCGAGATAATGATAAAATTTCCCCGCGAACGCGGCTTGCCTGAAAATCAGCGGCAGACGTGGCGCAGCCGTCCGGCATTTTCCCGCCGGGCTTCGCGGCGGTAGGCCAGCGGCGGAATGCCGTCGGTGTACTGTTTGAAAAACCGGCTGAAGGCGAACTGGCTGCTGAAGCCGCAGCGGTCGGAAATGTCGGCGATTTTCAAATCGCTGTTGCCGAGCATCTCGATGGCGGTGTAAAATTTCAGCCAGCGGATGAATTTGCCCAGCGACATGCCCTCGTTTCCGGCACGGAAAAGGGCGCGCAGGTGCGATTCGGATACGCCGATGGCGTCGGCAATGGTTTTGACGTTCAGCGGACGGTTGAAGTTTTCCCGGATGAATTCCAGCGCTTTGCCGATGATCCGGCTGGGGTGTTCGCGGGGGGAGGCCAGCGGGAGATCGATGAGAATTTGACTCAGGCGGCTTTCGATGAACGCGGCGGTCAGGTGCGGTACGGTGTTGAGGCGCGACTGTTCGCCGGCGGACAGGACTTGTTTCAAAATCAGCAGGAGAATGTCTTTTTCCTGCTGCGAAACGGCGAATACATGGTTGCGGAGAATCATGAACGATTCATCGTCGAAACGGTCGATGTCGAACTGGATATGAAGCCGTTTGTGCGCCTGCGGGTTGTCGAGCGGACGGTAGCCGTGGCGCTGGAACGGAAACAGCAGCACCCAGTGGTCCGGCGGCATCTGCAACGGAATATTGTCGAAAACCGCGGTCAGGGTTTCCGCCAGATTGACGATGATCGTATAGCGGTTATGCAGGCGCGCCGGGTGCCGGGAGTGGTCGCCGCAATCGTAAAACAGCACCACGTTTCTGATCCGCCCGGTCAAGGCGGGGAACGCGCCGCGCATGAAATTCGGCACCAGCGTGCGGTGATGCTTCATCAGCAGGGCTTCATCATTCCCGAGGGCGGACAGGATCATCGGTTTTGATATATTTTTCATTTTTCCGGGCATGTTCATTTCCTGATTCCGGTGATATAATATTACCCATAAGCCGAAATAGCAACCTGTGAAACGAGGAAAATATGAAAAACAGCACCGATTGGCAGTATGCGCACCAGTTCATCACCGGGACCATGGAACAGATCCGGAGGCCCGCCGGGGGGAAGCTGGCGTATCCGTATTTGTCCATCACCTGCGGCAGCGTCTATGCGGAAAGCATTTTTTCCTGGGACAACCACCATATGACCCTGCGCTACGCCGCGGCCGGTGAATATGAACAGATGCTCTATTTCCTGAAAAACATGTTTTCATATCAATGTGGAAACGGTTTCACGCCCTGTGTGAATTCATTGAGGGACGGCGGCTTGCGGATTCAATATTTCCATGCCCAGCCCTATCTGGCGCAGAATGCGGCGATTTACCTGAAACAGACCGGCGATCTGGAGTCCATCGCCGGGCTTTACCCGAACTTGACCGGATACCTGAAGCATTGGCTGACTGCTTTTGCCGCGCCTTTCGGCCTGTACCGCTGGGGCGAGGCGTATATGTCCGGGTTTGACAACGAAATCGCCGGGAGCACCCTGCCGCCGGGGGCGGCGGTGGCGCCGGATTTGAACGCGCTGCTGTATCTGGAACTGCGGGCGATGGCGTTCATCGCGGAGCGGATGGACCTGTCCGGCGAGGCGGCCGACTATCTGCGCCGGAGCGAGGAGCTGAAGGAAAATATCAACCGTCATTTGTGGGACGAGGAATACGGAACCTACGCGGTGCTGGACTTGGTTTCCGGGGAACGGATGCTGCATTATCCCGGAGGGGATTACAACGGCACGTTCGGTAAACATGCCTATGTCAGTTGTCCGGCGCTGCTGCCGCTTTTCGCCGGGGTCGCCGGGGCGGAACAGGCAAAGCGTGCCCTGGAGGGATACGTGCTTGACCCGGAGCACTTCCGCAGCCGCTACGGCATCCGCAGTCTGTCGAAGTCGAGCGAGTATTACAACAACGCGATATGGGGGAACCCGGGGCGGTATTCGGACTATCGGCGGACGACGAATTCCAACTGGCAGGGGCCGGTATGGATTCCGTTGAACTGGTTCGCGTTTCATGCGCTGCTGCGCTACGGATACCGCGTGGAGGCGGCGAAACTGGCGGAGGATTCGGTCATGGTGATCGCCCGGAATGTCCGCAAATACGGTTATATGGCGGAGAATTTCGACGCGGAAACCGGTGAAAACCTGTATGCGAAAAATTTTGCGTCATGGAATATTCTGGCGGACATCATGGCGGATTTTCTGGAACCGGACACCGTGCCGTTTCAGATGTTTTTCTGATTCAACCCTTGAACCATTTGGGGACGCCGCGGGCGCGGAGCCGTTTGACGAGGCGTTCGCGCCGTTGCAGAATCTGTTCGGGCGTGCTTTTCAGGCCGGGGTCGCGGTAGGGCACTCCGGCGGTGGAACGGAGGATGATGTTCTGTTCTTTTTCCGGCAGGGCGCCGGAGCCGTGGAGCACGGCGGCGGTGCCGCCGCGTTTGCGTCCGAAAGCCGCGGTTTCGTAAACCCTGAACCCGAGCCGCAGAAACGCCCCGCGGAGCGGATACGCGCTGGAATAGGTGACGATAATGCCTTCGGGCTTCAGGAGGCGGCGGAGCTCGCGGATGAAGTCATAGGTCCATAATTCCGGGTTCACGTCCGGCGAGAAACCGTCCATGAAAACCGCGTCGAACGAAGCCGCCGCCAATCGGCGGACCGAATCGCGGGCATCGCCGTCCATCAGTGTGACGTTGTTCCAGCGGCCGTGCCGCGCCAGACCGTCGATCATCCGGTATTGAAGCGTGTCCGGGGGAAAGAGTTCCCGGGCGGCGGCCAGGGTGCGCGGGTCGTTTTCCAGCGTAATGATTTCGGCGTCCGGGTTGGCGGTGAGCGCGGCGGCGGCGTTGTAGCCGAGCCCGAACCCGATGTCGAGCAGGCGCGGCAGGGGGCGCTCGGCCAGGCCGGAGGGGATGGCGAATTTTTCGCGGGCTTCGGTTTCGGCGCCGGCGACTGTGTGGAAATGCTGGCGGTAGCCGGGATGGTAGAGTGTCGGCGAGCCGTCGGCGGTCCGGACGCGCATGGCGTCGCCGCCGTTCATCAGGTTGACGGCGTATTCGAGGAATTGTCCCTTTTTCATCCACCACTTCGGGGCGATGACGGCGTCGTTGTCGGCATCGGCCATCAGCCGCATGACGATCCAGTCGTCCGGCAGGCGGCGCAGAAAATCGACCGCGGCGGCGGCGTATTCGTATTCATTGAGCGGCTTGACGGGGTATTTGCCGGAGGCCAGCGGGGTTTTGCGCAAAATCATGAGCTGGTGCAGTTTTATCGCCTGGAAGGGCAGGGCGGCAAGGTCCTCGGCGGTTTGGCGGAAGTCCTCCGGTCCTTCGCCGGGCAGGCCGAGGATCACGTGCGCGGCGGCACGGATGCCGCGTTCGGCAAGGCTGGCGACGGCCTGGCGCACCGATGCAAAATCATGTCCGCGATTGATCCGCTCAAGCGTGGCGTCGTTGGAGGTCTGGACGCCGAGTTCGACCCATAATTCGTACCGCTGACTGAGTTCGCTCAACAACTCCAGCACATCGTCGGGCAGGCAATCCGGGCGGGTGGCGACGATGATCATTTTGAAATCCGCCAGCGCCAGCACTTCTTCGTACCAGGCGCGGAGCTGGGCGACCGGGGCGAAGGTGTTGGTATAGGATTGAAAATAGGCGATGTAGGGGCCTTCGTTATTGTAACGGCGGCGGATGTATTCGCGCCCCGCCGCGACCTGGTCGGGCAGTGAAAAATGATGCCGCAGGTGTCGTGCCCGGTTGCCGTCCTCGGCGCAGTAAATACAGCCATGCCCGCCGTTCAGGCGGTTCGGGCAGCTCAACGGCAGGTCGATTGCGATCCGGTGCAGGACGGCGCCGTACCCGGCGGTCAGGTATTCGCTGAAAAAATTGATCTTATTCATAATCCATTCACATTAGATGAAATCCGCGACAAATACAAATGACGAATTGACTTTTTGAGAAAAAACACTTATTTTACATTATATATCAGGAATAAATTAAAAGTCCTTCGAGGCGGCACGTTGCCGCCCATGGTCCGGCGCGCGGACGGCGCTGGTCGCCCGGCGGGCGAAACGAAGCGGTTCGGCTAATTAAAGAGGCAGTTTTTATG
This sequence comes from Lentisphaeria bacterium UBA5247, assembly GCA_002408885.1. Lineage (GTDB taxonomy): Bacteria > Verrucomicrobiota > Lentisphaeria > Victivallales > Victivallaceae > UBA5239. The sequence goes on from DHTZ01000009.1 coordinate 11,968, forward strand.
ATGGGTCAACGAGTAGTGATTATAGGTTCCGGCGCCGCCGGAGTGAGCGCCGCCAAAGCATTGCGGACACGCGACGCCGAACTCCGGATTGATATTTACAGCGACGAAGAAGTGCCGCCGTATTTCCGTCCGTCGCTTTCTTTCGCGATTGCCCAGCAGCCGCCGGAGCCCCGCCCGATGAACCCGCCGGAATTTTACCGGGAGAAAAATATCGGACTGCACCTGAATATGCGGGCGGAGGCGATTGACCGGACCGGAAAGAAAGTCCGTTTCGCCGACGGTTCGGAGGAATCGTACGATTTTCTATTGCTGGCGACCGGGGCGAGCTGTTTCATTCCGCCGATTCCGGGTGTCGCGCTGCCGGAGGCGATGTCGTTGCGCGATCACCGCGATCTCGTCAAGCTGATGGCCCTGCTGGAGCGGAAACGCCATGCGTTGATCGTCGGCTGCGGCGTGCTGGGACTTGAACTGTCCGGTTCTCTCCTGAAGCTCGGGCACCGGGTGACCATGATCGAAACGGCGCCGACCATCCTGCCGCGTCAATTGGACGCCGTCGCCGGTGAAATGTACATGGAAATGCTCTCCGGCGTGGAGAATCTGGAAATCATTCTGGGTTCCGGCGTTCAGGAGATTCTGGGGGCCGATCATGTGGAGGGCGCCGTGCTGGCGGACGGCAGCCGGATCGACTGCGATCTGGTGATGATTTCCGCCGGGGCCCGCGCCAACCGGGAGCTTGCCGAAGCGTGCGGCTTGAATACGGATCGCGGCATTCTGGTAGGGCCGGATATGGTGACGAATGACCCGGCGATTTTTGCCGCCGGCGACTGCGTGGAAATTATCTGCCGCACCTACGGATTGCAGGAACCTGCCATCGAACAGGGCCGGATTGCCGCCGCCCGGATTCTCGGTGACGATCAGGCGGCGTTCAGTTGCGGGGTTTACGGCGCTACGCTGACGGCGTTCGGCGTCAAGCTCTTTTCCGCCGGGGCGACCGGTGGTGACGATTGCCGCGAATTCATCGACCGCGAGAAAAAAATCTACCGGAAAATTTTTCTGGCCGGTGGCCGTGTCGTCGGCGGCATCCTGCTCGGCGACACCTCTCGTTCGGTGATTTTGAAACAGGCGATCGCGGCGCAGCTTGACGGAACCCACGCCGCCGAAGCCGGATTGTTCTGATATGCCGCCCGCTTTCCCGAGCCTTACACGGGCGCATTGGATGGCGGCCGGTGCGCTGGCGCTGGTTCTGATCGCCGGGGGCGCGGTTTTTTATCTTACCGACCCGGTTCGGCATGCCTGGCTTTACCCTCAATGCGGCCTGTATCGCCATTTCGGGATTTACTGTCCGGGGTGCGGGGCGACGCGGGCGTTCCATGCGCTGCTGCATGGTGATATTCTCCGGGCGTTGCAGATGAATCCGTTGGCGCTGGCGTTGGTTCCGTGCCTGGCGCTGGCGTGTTTCAGGCCGCGGTGGGTGATTAATTATTGGTTTGGCGCCGCCGTTCTGGTCCTGCTGGCGCTCTATACGGTTATCCGCAATATATACCCGGCATTGGCGCCCGGTTAAAGGCATAGTCGCGCATCCGTTCGTCCAGTTTTTCCTGGACCGGCGCGTTGGCGGGGATTTCGTAATGCCCGGCGGGCAGGATATGAAGTTCACGCAGGGACTCCGGAATGGCGTTTGCCACGGCGAACTGGCCGGGCGGCACGACTGTGGGGTCGAATAACGCCGGAGAAAGCAACACCGGGATATTGAAGTAGCGGGCCGCGGTCGCGGCGTCGAAATAATTCAGGACTTCGTCACATTCCGGATGGAGGACGCGGTATTGGCGGACGGCTTCGCCGCTGCCCTTGGATTCAAATTGAAGGCGCAACGGATTATGCCCGAATGTCGGCACGTTCAGGTATGCCGTGCGGATCCGGGAATCCCACGGCACGGCCAGCGCGCCCATGCCGCCGCCGAAACTGCCGCCCCGGAAATGAAGATTGTCCAGAGCGGACGGTTCCAGTTCGGCCAGCACCGACACGGCGGTCCAGAGGTCGGCGGCGCAGCCGAGCAGCGCATAGGTTTCCCGCGATTCGATGCCGTAAAGGACGTGATGGGACGGTTGCCACGGAATTTTCGAATTTTTGGATAATCCCATGCCGCGCAAACACGGCGAGATGACCGTGAATTCTTCGTTGAGCGTCGGCACGGCGGGGTTGCCGTAACCGTGGCAGAGGAGGATGGCGCCCTGCGGGTTGCGGGGGCGGCTCAGCCAGCATCCGATGACGGCGTTATCGTGCGAACGGTAGTATACTTCATGGATTTCGATATCGGGATTGGGGCTCCAGATGGGCTTCCGGTCGAGAATCTCGACCGGACGCGAAACCGTTTCCCGGTACTTGCTCCGCCAAAATTCCTGAAAATCGTCCGGTTCGGTGTCCGGCGGCGCAATCGCCAGCAATTGTTCCTGACTGTAACCGCAGTATGGGTCAAAAGAAAACGGATGTTCGATTGGACGGTTCATTCGATTCGCTCCGACAGGTTGTTGACGGTTTAAGTTGGTGCGCCATTGTTAACTTTAGCGAACTTTTTAATTTGAGCATAAAAATAGCATAAAAATGAAATATTGCGCTTTTTTTCTTGGGTTTGTATTGCTTTTTTAAAAGAATCAATGTAAAAATTCTTGAGCATTATACAGCTTCTCTTTGTCTTTTGCAAGTACCGAAATAGATGAAATCCCAAAAGAAAAAATCACATAGAGATAACTCGAACTTGAAATATATAAATATTGCCATATTTGCTTGATTTTCCGCGCATAAGTGATATAATTTATCATGAATTATTGCTATTTCGGAGAATATCGGGATGGAATGTTACGGAAGTTACGATAAGAACCATAAGTTCAATCCGGAAAAATGCGCGTCGTGCGAATTGGCTGAATGGTGCAAGGACGCGGGCGATATTTCGTTATCCCACCAGATAAGTTATGACAAGGCCAATTACGGCATCAGTTCTACCGGCCGCCCCGATGATCCCGCCGATCCCGAACACAAAGAGAAAGAGCGTGATGCCATGTGGATGGCTTTGTTTCGGCTGGTTCTCGAAATAGACGATTACCGGATCAGAACCATCATACGGTTGAAGATTCAGGACCCGGATATTTCTCTGGCGCAGATTGCCAAGCGCTTCGGAGTTACCAAGCAGGCGATCGGAAAGGATATTCAGCGGGTGGTCGATCAATTTCCCGAATTGGGGGTGATTCTCTGTAACCGACCGATGTATAACCGTTGGCGCAAAACACGATTGACCGGTGAGAACCCGATATTCCGCAGAAAAAGGAAAAACAGTAAAGCCATCCAGCTTCAATTCAGATTTCCGAAAGCCAGTCACCCCGATCTGCTATTGCCCGGTTGACGCTCCGAGCCTTGAAAAAAGCATGGAGCATCTATGGCCGGCCGAAAATCGAAATACCATACACATGTTGAACCATATCTGGACGTGATTGCCGGCTGGTGCCGCGGCGGTGCCGATGACATACAGATTGCCGAAAAACTGGGGATCGCTTTATCTTCATTTTATAAGTACAAGAATGAATTTACGGAATTTTCGGAGGCGTTACGCGAGAATAAGGAATTTGCGGACGTCCGGGTTATGAATGCGATGTACAAGCGGGCAATCGGTTTTGAATACGAGGAAGTACGGACCGAATACATCGAGGGGCAGAATCAGGCACAGGACGGACAGAAAGCCAGGAGCGCGGCCGGCAACCGGAAAAAGGTTACCCGGATCACAAAAAAGGTACTGGCCGATGTCCGGGCACAGACGAAATGGCTGGATCTGCGGAACGGGAAAAAGGGAATAGAACCCGGGGAAAGTATAACTATTCGTTTCGATAAGGATGAAGCTGGTGTTTAAGCGAACGGAAAAACAATCAGAAGCCTTGCGGCTGTTTTCCTGCGGGGCGCATCATATCTTGTTATTCGGCGGTTCTCGTTCCGGGAAAACCTTTATCACGGTTTATGCGGTCATCCTGCGAGCGCTGAAAGCTCCGGGCAGTCGTCATGTGATTATCCGGCGGCATTTCATCGACGTGCGGCAATCGATCGGGATGGACACATTCGGGAAGGTTATGTCGCTGCGCTTCCCGGAAGTGAAGTATGAAGTCAACCGGAGCGACTGGTTTATCCGGCTGCCGAACGGTTCCGAAATTTGGCTGGCCGGGCTCGATGATCAGGATCGAGCCGATAAGATTCTCGGCAAGGAGTACGCCACCATCTATTTCAACGAGTGCAGCCAGCTTGATTGCAATTCAATTCAGACCGCGCTCACCCGCTTGGCGCAGAACTGTCCCGGAATCATCAACAAGGCATTCTATGACTGCAATCCGTCAAGCAAAAGCCATTGGTCCTATTTGCAGTTTGTGAAAAAGCAAAACCCCGCCGACAACCGGCCCCTCAAAAATCCAGAAAACTATGTTGCCATGCTGATGAACCCCGTTGACAACGCGGCGAACCTTCCCGATGGATATATCGATGATACGCTTGCCGGACTGGCCGAGCGCCCACAAGCGCGGTTCCTGCGCGGCGAATGGTTGGATGATATCGAAGGGGCATTGTGGACCCGGGCGATGATCGCCGAAAACCGGTCAAACGAAGCCCCGGCCATGCAGCGCATTGTGATAGCGATCGACCCCGCCGTAACAGCCAAAGAGAGCAGCGACGAAACCGGGATTGTCGCCGCCGGCGCCGATCGCAACGGTCATTATTACGTGTTGGGTGATTACACCCTGAAATCAGCCCCAGCCGTATGGGCTGATGCCGCAATCCGGGAATACAGGCGATGGAAAGCCGACCGGATCATCGGGGAAGTGAACAACGGCGGCGACCTGGTTGAATCGGTTATCCGATCAGTAGACCGGAATGTTTCATTTTCCGCCGTTCGGGCCAGCCGCGGCAAGATCGTCCGGGCAGAACCCATCGCCGCGCTTTACGAAAAAGGCCGGGTACATCATTGCGGGTATTTCCCGGAGCTCGAGGACCAGATGTGCGGCTACACCGGCAAAGACGATGAGAAAAGCCCGGACCGCATGGATGCGATGGTATGGGCGTTGACGGAGCTGTCAGAACGCGCCGGAGGGAGTAGAATACTGGTTACCGGTTGACGCTGTTTGCTCCTGAAAACAGGAGCGCATATGTCAAGCATCATTTTTTCCCGGCAACATGAAAAGCTGAGCAAACTATCGGAAAAGCTGAAACGGATCGATGCCGCCTATTCGGGCGGCGATGACTATATTAAACTGGCATTGATCAAGCACGCCGCCGAGCCCCAGATGGAATTTGATGAACGCCTGCAGCGAGCCTATTATGTCAATCATCCACGCCGGATTGCGCAGATTATCAGCCGCTTCATGTTCTCCGTGGAGCCTGACCGCAAGGGCGCGGCCGAGAATATAATCCAGGACTGGAGCAGAACCGGGCTTCGCGCCGATGAGGTGATGCTTCAACTCTGCACGATCATCAACTGTTTCCCGTGGGGGTGGCTGCTGGTGGATATGCCTGGTACTGTTACCGGCATCAGCGAGCGCGAAAAACAATCGCGGAAGATTCGGCCATACGTCCGGGCATTGAAGCCGTTCGATGTTACCGATTGGTCATACGGCGCGGATGGCGGCCTCGATTGGGCGATTGTCGCGGAATTCGAGATTGACAAAAGCAACCCGCTTGAGCCGCCGAAATCCACCAGGCGACGCCGCCTGTGGACGCGCAACGAATGGGTTCTTTACGAACAGGATAACATCATCAATTCCACTGAAATAGCCCGCGCTTCTCACAATCTCGGCATGGTTCCGTTGATCCAGGTATCGGAGCCGGACGGATACGGATTGAATGCCAATCATTGGTTTGAGGACGTTGTCCGCATTTCGGACGCTATTCTGAACAACGAATCCGAAGCGCAGATGAACATCGTCAAGCAGATGTACGGATTGCTGGTCGTGTCGGAGGGATTTGCGCGGTCGGTCAAGGAACTGGAAGATGATCCGAAAAAACAGGCAGAAGTTTTTGCGGCGGCAATCGGACGTAGCGCGGCCGCCTGGGAAGGCCCGGAAGAAAAAGGCATTACTCGCTACGAATCCCCGAATGGTGCCGTAACCGCTGAAATCCGAGGCGAAATCAAAGAACTGAAACAAGAACTCTTTGATACTGTGGGGCTGGCGTTGCAATCCAACAGCAAACAGGCGCAGACGGCAGAAAGCAAGGCATGGGACTCCCATCAGGTCGAACAGTTCCTGGCGGCAAGATCGCTGATTCTCGAACAAGCGGAAGCGGCGGCATGGAGGCTGATTAACCTGTGGGATAAGTCTATCCCCGTTCCGGATATCGCTTACCAGCGGGATTTTGCGGTGGCCGATCTGCAAGCCGACATAGCGGCGCTGATGGACTTGTCGGCCCTTGAAACCGGTCCTGCATTCGCCCGCGCCGTCCGCAAAGCCGCCCTCAACAAATTGGATGAAATAGACCGGATTTCGCCAAAAGAATACAAGGAAATCGAAAACGAGATTGCCGAATGGGAACCGCAACCATTGACGTTTCCGGGAATGACATTACCGATAACCAATCAGGAGACAATGAATAATGAAGATTAAGGAAATCCTGGCTAAAGTCACGAAAGGGGAAGCCCTGGCCGACGCCGAAAAAGAATTTCTGACCAAGTACGAGGAGCCGAAGCCGGATACCGGCAAGGTCACGCAGCTTGAGGCGGACAAGGCCGCGCTTGCCCAGAAGGTCGCCGACCTGGAAGCCGAAAAGGAAACCGAAGCCAACAAGGGCAAGCCCGAAGTGGAACAACTCAAGGCCGAGATCATTAAAAAAGATCAGAAGATCACCACGCTGGAGAAAGAGCGCGACACCGTCAAGGCCGAAAAGGCGGACATCGAACGCGACAATTCCATCCGGGCCATCGCCGCCGAGAACCGGTTCAAGAATTTCGAGTACCTGAAATTCAACCTGGGCGGCGCGAAAGTCGATCTGTCGAACAAGGACGCGGTCAAGGCGCACATGGACCAGCTTCGCAAGGATTCCCCGGAATTCTTCACTGCCGAAGTCAACGGCGGCGGCGCGGGGTCAAATACCGGCCACGGCGGCGGCGGGTCCGGAACCGACCAGGTCAAAGCCTATACCGACGCCAAAGCAAGCGGAAACTTCGCCGACATGGTCGCGAACGCTCCGATTCTTAAATAAGCACCTCAAATAATAGGAGATAAAAAAATGCTTACTGTTGCCGATCTTGCTCTTCAAAAAAGAGACCTTTCCGACGTACTCGATACCATCGTGGGAGCCCAGCCGACTTTCATCAGCCTGTTCAGGCGGAAGCCGGACGCCTTCAACCAGAAGCACGAATGGCTCGAAGATCAGATTGTCGGGCGTTCATTCGCCGCGACCGCCGCCGCGGAAGGCGTGTTGACCGTTGCCGCCGCCGATTCCGCCAAGGTCCGCGTCGGAACGCTCATCACCCTGAAAGATGATTCTGCGCTGTTTGCCGTGACCGCGAAAACCGCCACCACGATCACTGTGGAACTGGCGTCCGCGAACGGCTCCAGCCTGACCGCCGCCACCCTGCCGGAAGCCGGGGGCGCGTTCAGTATCATCAGTACCCCGATGCGTGAAGCCTCCACCAACGACGATGGCGAAGAAACGTACCATCACCTCGGAACCGCCGACAACGCCACGCAGATTCTCCGCAAGGAAATCATCATCAGCGGTTCGGCACTGGCGATCAAGGTGTACGGAAACGTCACCAATCAGCTCAATTACCAGACCGCTTTTGCGCTGGCCGAGCTGACGCAGGACCTGAACCGCATCGCGCTGTTCGGCCGCAGGGTTTATCCCACCGGCGTGGTCAAGGGTGAAATCGGCGGCCTGTACTTCTACGGGGCGCAGGCGGGCGGGCTGTCGATCAACGCCAACGGCAACCGCCTCGACAGCTACGTCATCAACGACGGAGCGCAGGCGGTGGTTGGAACCGGAGCGCGTCCGTCCCTGATCCTGTGCGGCCCGGGACAGGCCCGCGTCATTTCCAACGAGTACAAGAACCAGTTGCAGGTGATCCGGGAAGACAAGACCCGCGGCGCTTATGTGGCGGTGATCGTGAACGAAGTCAACGGCAGCACCATGACGGTGATGGTGGAACCGGACATCCCGGATACCCATGCGTGGATTCAGGACCCGTCCGGTTTCGGTCTGTCCAACCTGGCGGGGCGGGGAATTCACGACGAAGACGCCACCCCGAAAGGCTTTGACGGCGTCCGCCGTATGGCCCTCGGTGAACTGACGCTGGAGTACAAGAACGCGAAGCAGCGGCTTTGCCTGATCAAGAACCTGAAAGCCAGCGCCGCCGCCATCGCGGAAATCAAGGCCAATGTCAAAACGGTCAACGTGGCCGCCGACGCGGTCAATATGGATGTTGCCGCGGCCAGCATCGCCACCGACGCCGTCAACGTGGCCGCCGACGCGGTCAATATGGATGTTGCCGCGGCCAGCATCGCCACCGACGCCGTCAATGTGGCCACCGACGCGGTCAACGTGACCGCCGACACGGTTACGGTAAACCCGGCTGAATAACAGCATGGCAACACGGGGGCTGCGGGCGCAATGCCCATAGCCCCCCTTTTCTTAAACAGAGGACAAGCGAATCATGAAAATCAAAGCAAAGATTCCGTTCAAGAATCAGATCCGGGTGATTTATGCGGACGATGCCGGGCGGCTCCGCCACCGGGATTTTCCGCGGGATGCCGCGGATGCCGAAATTATCGCCGGGCTTGCCGTGGGGATCGATGCGGGCGCCGCCGGGCCGGGGAAAGCCGATACCGGGATTGACGCGCTCCGCCGGGAAGCCAAAGCCCTCGGCATCAAGAGCCCGCACATGATGAAGAAAGAGACCCTGATCGCGAAGATCAAGGCCGCAAAAGGAGAATAACCCATGAAAATCATCAAAAAAGAATACCGTCCTTACGGCGTGATGATCGTGACCGCCGAAATCGACGGCAAGCCCGTGACCAAGCGGCTGAAAGCCGGTATTTCCGACACTGAAATCAAGAAAGCATTCGGTGAAGTGACCGACACCTCCGCAACGGTGCCAGTTGCCGAACCCAAAAAAGGCACGAAAAAATGATCACCGTTGATATGGCCGATGCCTACTTTGAAAAGCATATGGATAAAAATTACTGGGCGGGATTGCCGCTGGAAACCAGAGAAGCGGTGCTCTGCATGGCAGAAAACGACGTTGCGGCTGCATTGGGATTCCCTGTCAACCCCGATGTACCGGCACAGAGATACGCCGTATGCGAGCAGGCGGTATTCCTCTCCAGAAATCACTCCAAGCAGACCGGGGGCAAGGATATAGCATCCGAATCTCTGGACGGAGTAGGCAGTCGGTCATATCATTTTATCAACACTGAAAACCCCGGCATCAGCCCACGCGCGGCGGCTTATATCAAGCAGGCCAAAAGCGGAGCCCTCCGGGGCAGCCTAAGAGTTTACCGTGGCTAATATTATCCGGCAAAAGCTAAACGCGCACTCGGCAAAGGGACAATCTTTTATCGAGGCAAATACCAAGGATCTGTACGGTATCTATCTGGAAGCCCGCTACAGGATTGAAAGCAGGATTGCTGAATATGTCCGTAGCGGGCGCAATTCTTTTACCGGGCCGCGCATGGTCAAGCTCATGGAAGAAATCCAGTCCATGTTCCCGGAGTTCGAGGAAAAGTACCGGGAAACCGCCAAAGAAGCCATCACCTATATTGCACAGAGCTACTACCGGTCCGCGCTGAATGATCTGTCGCTCACCGGAACGCCGGTTGACGGTTTCGCGAAAGACCGGCTGCAATTGACCCTTGACGATGCCTATACCCATATCGCCGGGGCTACCCGAAAAATGAGCGATTACGCGATCTACAATCTGCGGCGGCTGTCCGCGCAGGTTATGCGCGTGGCAAACCTGACCGGGGCGACGCGGGCGCAGGTGTCGCGGCAACTGTATGCCGCCAATTACGCCGATGGCTTTTTCCAATTCCGCGACCGTGCCGGCAAGGCGTGGAACTCCGAAGCGTATTTTGACATGCTGGGGCGTACTTTGCTCCATAACACCGCGCGGGAAAATTACCTGCAAGCCTGCGCCGATGAAAAATCTGACATCGTAACGGTCAGTACCAGCGGCAATCCCTGCCCGGCATGTGCCAAGTGGGAGCGGCGGCTGCTGTCGATTTCCGGCAAATCGAAGAAATACCCGCCATTGCAGGACGCAATAAACGACGGGCTTTTTCATCCCAATTGCACCCACCGGCTGATGGCGGTCCCCGAAGTGGTTGCCGATGAAGATTACGATGACAAAGGGCGTCCGCTGGAGGGCTTCAATTCCGAGGGTAATGAAGTTGGCGACAGTAAGGATAATTGGAAGGAGTACCGGAAAACCCAAACCGGAAAACCTAAAAAAGCGGATAGTGCAAAAAAACTGCCGAAACCCCCGAAAATGCCGGATGGCGAATACGATGCTACCCGCGACCAATTCCATGTGGAAGCCGTGAAGCATGGCAATAAGGAAATTGCCGGGGTGCTGGCCGACTGCTACACGCCGGAAGTGGCGCGCTACGGCCCGCCGCCCGCCATAAAATTTGAAAACGGCATCAAGGCAAATTACGATTCCGGCACTGGGATATTGCGGCTTGATTCGAACCCTGAAAGCTGGTTCGGCAATGCAAGTTCGGCCCGGCACGAATTCGGGCATTATCTCGATGACCGGACAAGGGCGAAAGATCCGGTGCTGTTTGAACGCTTCCAGCAAGCTGCGGCATCCGATTGGGAAGGTATACGGCCGCTGCTGAAAGAAAATCCGGACGCCTTTAAATTCATTCCCGACAGCGTGAACGGCAAAAGCCGGGAATACTTCGGCAGGGAATTTAAAGATTTGAGCATGGATGAACGGTTGCAGATTACCGGGTATTTCGACACGATCGGTTCCATTACCAACGGCAAGTACGGCGCCGGACATGATCCGGAATATTACCGGATGAACTTGCAAAATACCGAAGCGTGGGCTAATATATACAATGCGGTCGCCGGCGAATTGCCGATGCGAAAAGATTTTCCGCAGATGTGCAAAGTGATTGAAGCTCTTTTGAAGGGAAAACTATAATGGATATTCTGCAGGAACTTGTTAAATACCGCGCCAAGCGATCCGATGAGGTATTCAGGCACATCAGCATATATGCCGCCTACGGAGTTCCCGAATACGCCGATGCCTTGCTCGAATTGCTCGCAAGCGACAAAAGCGATGAGGATGTGATCAAGGCACTCAAACCATTGAATGTCGAACACGATACCTTTTAATCTCCCGATTCCCGGTTGACGCTTGCCGCCTCCGCAAAACGGAGGCTTTTTTATGTTCGAAGAATTCTATATTTACTCAGGCATGATTCAAGTTCCGACCGGTGAATATGACAGCATGAGCGGAACCAGTCGCCAATACACCGATTATCCAGTGATTTACTTTTCCAAAGATGCATCATACCGCGACCGGGATGGCGTATTGCAGGTGCAGACATATTTCATGTGCAAGCCCGCGCCGGGCGTCGAACTGCCGGAAATGATTCCCGCAAACTCCCGATTCATCGACAAAGGCGGCGATATTGCCGACATCCGGACGGTGGAGCGGAAAAATAATTTCGATATGGATCTGGAATGTTTTAAACTGGCGGTGAACAATGGGCGGGTTCCGGATTGAGGGGCTGGATAAATTCCGGCGCAACATCGAACGGGTCGCCGATGAGGAACGGTGGCGGATGATGAAAGCGATCAATGCCATCGGGGATGTTGCACTGCATGGCGCGGTTGAACATGCTCCGATTGATGAGGGGCATCTGGGCGCGTCGATAGAAAAGTCAATCCAGGTGACGCCGGATGCGGTTCATGCGGTGATCAGGGTGCCGCTAAACGCTCCGGCCGCTGATTACGCCACCGCCATGCACGAAGATCAATACACTCCGGGCGAAAAATCGCAGGCAAAAGCCGCAAAAAACGGCCTGCCGGTCGGACGGAAATACATAGTCAACGGAATTAAACACGCCAAACCGAAAATAAAGCGGATTGCAAAGGAGGTTCTCTGAAATGAACATGGATGATGTGGAACGGCGGTTGACGGCCTATTTCGCGGAAGCGGCGGGAACGGAGATCGACCGCGATATTTTCCGGGGGATACTGCCGGAAGACAAATGCGATGCGGTCGGGGTATTCATTAATTCCGATGATACCGGGAATACCCCGTCGATGCAAAAATATTCGGCACAGATATTGGGGCGTTACCTGAACCGGAATGACGCAATGAATACCGCGACGCTGTACTGCAAACTGCTGCCGTATTACGGCGCGGACATGGTGATACTGCGGGCGGGCTCGGCGATGACATACCGGTCACGCTGGGACAGCCGTAACGCATGGGGCATATCCATCAATTTACAGTTGACGGTCAGACAATAATAAACCAACCCCATAAGGAGAAACAATTATGGCAGGCGAAAACGGATACAATGCCGAGAACTTCAGGATGAAGCCTTGCGCGGTTTCGTTCGGCGGTACGATTCTCGGCGGCACGGATGGCCCGGTGACCATCACCGAAGAAGTGGAATACTATGAATCGAAATGCAACCAGGCCGGGAATATGGTACTGGCAAAGCGTGTCATTGCGATCAAAACCACCATCAAAGCGAAATTCAAGGAAATTACCACCGCATTGAAAGCGGTGATGGGGGATGCGATGCAGCTTGATACTTCCATCATCGGCAAAAACATTTTCGAGGATGGCAAGGAATTGCTCCTGTCCGAAATCGGCGAAGGTTCAACACTGGTCCACGAGTTCCCGAAAGCGATTGCCCTGAAAGATACGAACTACGAAATCAACGGCATCGAGGAACACGGCATCGAACTGACCTTTGAAGCCATCGCCAGCGCCGATGGCGTGGTTCACCAGGTTCTCGAGGGCGGGGCCGGTGAATGATGTTTCCTGATTTCAGGCGCACAGTGACCATTACCGACCGCAAAGACCGGGAGTATCAGGTAAAGATGCTCCCGGTTTTTTTGTATGATGAGTATGTCGGTATACTGGAGCAAACCGCCTCTATAATCAAAGATACGGGGAACATGGTTTCCGCCTTTGTCCACGGTCGCCAAAAGCTCCGAACGCTGGCCATGACCGTTTTGCCGAAGGATTTGCGCCGTGAACTGATGTATCTCGATTACGACAAAACCGCAACGCTGGTGAATTTCCTGTTTCATGGCGGCAACGTGCCGCTGCGACCGAACATCGACTCCGGGAATACTGCGCCTGACGGCGCGGGAAAGGATACCTCCAAAATATTAGACTTCCAACTACTGGCGGTAAGGGTACTGACCATCTACCCCGGTTATACTCTTGAAACACTGCTGACCGAACCGTTGCCGGTATTTTTCAAACTGGCGGAGCTTGCCCCGCGCGTCCAGGCGGACCGCGCTTTATCCGAGCTGGTACCGGCTGTCAGCGCAGCAGTCAACGGCGGTCAAGCCTATAACTTGCTCCGGGAAGTCGCCGGCGATAAATTCATCGACCGCGAAATCAAAGAAACCTACACCGAAGATGAATACAAGGCCGCGGTAGACCGCATGAGTGCCCCCAACCAAAAAATCATCAAAGAACGAAAAATCGGGGGCCTGGTATAAGCCCCCCTGATTGCCGTGATCAAGCCGCCGATTTCAATTGACGTTTGTCGCCCCTTAAAAACAGGAGCATGATTTTATGGGTGACAATCTTGACCTCGGCAAACTTGGATATGATATTTATCTCAGTGACCGGCGATATAAAAAGCAACTCAAGGAAACGGAACGGGACGCGGAAGCCAGCGCCCATAAGATCGGTTCTGTTTTTGCCAAACTGGGAGCAATAATTGCGGCGGCATTTTCTTTCAAAACCGGACTGGATGAAGCCCGTCGTTTTTCCAAGGAACTTGCCAATGTCAAGTCAATTGCCGATGATTTGAGTAAAGCCAAACTCCGCAAAGAGATACTGAAACTTAATCCAGTATTAGGAACCGCCGCCGAATTGACCAATGCATTGTTTTTTGCCTATTCGTCAGGTGTCAAGGGAAACGAGCATGAAATGGCGCAATTTACCGGCAAAGTTGCCGAGCTGGCAAAAACCATCGGCGCCGGAATCACCCCGACCATGGATGCTTTTACCACCATTATGAATGCCTATGGCTTGGAGGTAAAGGATGCTGGCAATTTGTCGGATTGGTTTTTCCAGATCGTCAAAGACGGCAAAGCGGAAGGGGACGAACTCGCAACGTCTCTCGGCCAGATTATCGGTACTGCCGCAACCGCCAAAATTCCGCTTGACGAATTGGGCGCGGCCATCGCCACTTTGACCAATACCATGCCTACCCGACAAGCTATTACTTCGTTGAATCAGGCGATCCTTGGCTTTATCCAGCCGACAACGGAAGCAAAACGTGTGGCGGCAGAACTCGGCATTGAGCTTTCGGCGGCAACACTCAAGAATAAGGGACTTGCCGGAGCGCTGGCGGAAGTCAATGCGAAAGCCGGCGACAACGTCGATGCCCTGACTGCCATGTTTACCAGTGTCCAGGCATTCAAAGCCGCTGCCTCCCTTGCCGGTACCCAGTCAAAGGATTTTCAGGAAATCGTCACCAATTTCGCCAACAAGGGCGGCGCCGCGGCAAAAGGATTCACCGAATCCATCGACAACCTCGATGATCAGTTGATCATACTGACCAATACCGGCAAGCGGCTGCTGGAAATGGTGGTAAATATCATTATCCAGGCCGTCACGCTTAACGGGGCGCTGGTCCCGGTATTTAAATCCATCGGCAACATCAACGCCGCCACGCTGGAAACCATCGGCAAGCTGGCGGCACTGGTTGCCGGTACCGTGGCGGTCAAGAAAGCCCTTGACGGATTATCGGCCCTGAAAACCGGGTTTATCGGGCTGGCCATCAAAGGCGGGTATCAAACCGCCGCCATGAAAGAAGCTGAACTTGCCGAACTTTCCGCGCAAGCCGTGAAAGCCTCCGAATTGCAAAAAGAACTTGCCATCAAAAAAACGGATGCGGTACGTCAGGCTTATTTGAAGCAACATGAACTTGATTTGGCAAAGGCCGCACAGATCGAAGCCGCCGCCGCTGTCGAATCAGCAAAGACGCAATTAGCAAAAGCAGACGCAGAAGCCGCTGCTCTTGCATCATCGCAACGCAATGCCGCTTTGCATGAAGCATTGAGCGCGAAAAAAATTATGCTCGATAAACAGGAGGTCGCCAGCGCCGCCGCCAAAGCCTTAGCGATCGAGCAAACCAATTTGCGGATGTTGCAAGCACAAAACGAAAGGAACCGTTATCAATACACCATGATGGGCGGTAGTGCCGCGAGATTTAAACCTGATCCCGCATTACAGCAATCCCAACAGCAGTTGAATGTTCTAACCAAAGAATATGCAGTCGCCCAAAACGAAGCCGCATCAGCAACCCGGAATTTTGAGAAAGCCCGCTCCAATGCGGTAGCTCAATCCAAAGTCGAATCCGTTTCTACAAAAGATCTGTCCACTGCGAAAAGTAACCTCGCAAGAACAGAAAACGAACTGACTGCCGCCAAGAAGCGCACGACCCGAGCCAGCGGTGAATTTACCGTGGCCTCGAAAGCCGCACGTCAGGCAACAATGGAAGAAAAGAATCAGCTTGTTGCCGCTACTGCCGCGCAAAATGCCCATACCGCCGCCACCAAAACCGGCGCAAGAGCAGTCGGTTTGCTGAAAGGCGGTTTGAAAAGCCTGTTTGCCACCATGCTTGCAAATCCGCTGACACTTGCGCTGACGATCCTCGGAGGACTTGCCGCGGCAGTCATGTATTTATCGGATCAGGCAAAGAAAAAAGCCGAGGCTGCGATCGAATCAGCCGCCGCCAACACCAAAGAAGCGGAAAAGCTCCGGGATGCCGGTAAGAAGCTCCGGGAGGAAGATTCTCTGCGAATTGAACGCCTGAAGCAATTGGCCGAGAAAGAGCAACTTAACAATACCGAAATGTCCGAAGTCGAAGGTTTGCTCGGTGAACTCGATAAACGGTATAAAGATATCGGCGTTGAACTCGATAAGACCACTGGCAAGCTGAATGTACAGGCCGGAGCCTGGGATAAGGTCAAAGGCAAAATGCTGGATGTCGCCAAAACTGAATCCATGAATGTAATGAGAGCCCGTGCGCGTGAAATTGAAGTATTGAAAGCTCAATATTCCAAGATGTTCAATAAAGAAGCTCAGAACTGGGGTTGGCGGGATAAACATGATTTGGGCGCGTTGAGTGATGCAGACTGGGAACGCGGGTTACGCGGAACTCAGATGAGCGCAGAGCAGAAAAAAATCGTTTCCGAATATCTGAATGCCAAAGCCGCCTACCGTGCCGAGAATCAACGTTTCCAGGCATTGCAGTCCGGCGATTTGGACGGCGGCGAAAAAAAGCCGGGTGAGCTGAAAGGAAAAATTGAAGCCACCAAGAAAGAAAAAGAGCTCCGGCGTGAAATCGAACTTGCTGAGTTAAAGGAAAAATTACTCAAGGATGGCGTACTCTCCCGGAAAGATGAACTGGAGCTCATTAAAAAACAGATTAAGCTGGAAAAAGAACGTGCCGAAGAACTTGAAAATACCGCTGAAAAATCTCTGAAATCCGATGACCTTGAGACCCGGATAATGGGCATGGAAGCCCAAAGAGACGCCGCCAGAACGCGAGCCAGTCAATATGAACTGGAACGCGAAAAGGTTGCCGCCGAACGCGCCGCCAAAGAGGAAGAACGCGACCGCTCCTATACTGCGAAAGAAGCCGAGGCGTGGAGCGATGGCCGATTGTCTTACGGCGAAAAGGTGGAGCTTGCCAAACTGAAACTCCAACAACAGCAGGAACGGGTTGCCGAAGCAAAGAAAAAACTTGAGGAAGCAACCGCCGATGAAGCCCGGAAACAGGCCGAGGACGCCTTGAACCGGGAAAACATTTCTCTCGGACAGGCTACCGCCGAACTGCGCGAAACTCAGCAATCGAGCGGCCAGCATCGAAACAGCGTTCAGACCGCCATTCAAGGCAGTGTTGACGAATACCGCCTGCGGGTTAACACCGGCAAGAATTTGAATCAGGAAATGCTGCAGGCTCAGCTTGCCCAGGTCGCACAGCAGAAGAAAACAAACCAGCTTTTGGGGGAAAATGAAAATACCGAAATGGAACCGGCGAATTTTACCGCCTCTTCTGCACTTTGTGAA
>DHTZ01000047.1 GCA_002408885.1 Lentisphaeria bacterium UBA5247
CATAAAGTGCAGAAGAACCCAAAATCCTGACACCATACCTGGATTTACTGGAAAGGTTCATGCTAGCCTCCTGACTATGCTCCAAAAATGTCTATTTGATAAGTAAAGTATTGTATTTTTGTGAAAAAGCAAGCCCGAAAATCTATTTTCCTTTATTTTTTCACCTATTTTCACATTGTCTTTCCGAAAGTTGTCAAAAAATCAGGCTCCGTCATTGAAATTCTGGCAAACCCGCCTTATTTTGAAAGGAACGGCCGGCAACTGCAACGCATTTGCCAAATGCTGAAACACAGGGGAAAAGTCATGAACGTATTATTGATCAATGGCAGCCCGCACCGCGAAGGATGCACCTGCACCGCGCTGAATGAAGTAGCAACAGCCCTTGAGCGGAACGGGGTCGGCACGGAGATTCTGCATATCGGGAATCGGGCAATCCACGGCTGTACCGCCTGCGGGGCCTGCGCCGAAAATGGTTATTGCATATTCAAAGATGACCCGGTCAACCGGGCAATCGATCTGGCGCGGGCGGCAGATGGGCTCGTCGTCGGGTCCCCGGTTTATTATGCGGGGCCGAACGGAGCGTTATGCGCCTTTCTCGACCGGATGTTTTTCATGAAAAGCCGTCTCTACGCTTATAAACCGGCGGCCGCGATCGTCAGTTGCCGTCGCGGCGGGGCCAGCGCCGCATTCGACCGGCTGAATAAATACTTCACGATTTCCAATATGCCCGTCGTTTCGTCTCAATACTGGAACGCCGTTCACGGCAACACCCCGGACGAGGTCCGTCAGGACCTTGAAGGGATGCAGATCATGCGTACGCTGGGACGCAACATGGCATGGCTCCTGAAGTGCATCGACGCCGCCAAAGACACGGTTCCCTACCCGGAGCCGGAAGCCATTCAACGGACAAATTTCATCCGTTGAGGGAAAATACGATCAAATACTGTTTCTCCGGATTGAAAAAACATACTTTCTGCGCTACATTGGCTGAGAAAATGGTTTAATGCGGAAGTTTTTATATGAACGTGATTTTCAACCGGAGCGAAACAGAGGCCGACGACGGAATCAGCCTGTACGACTTCATCCTGTCCACCGGTCTGAACCCGGCAAGAATCATTGTCGAACTGAATGGCAGCCTTGTTCCCGGCGGGCACTGGCGCCAAACCGTGCTGAACGATGGCGACTGCATTCTGGCGGTCACATTCGTCGGTGGAGGATGAACGAATGAACGTCCTGCGGCATGGAATCGAATGCTATTTCACGAAAGAACAGACCGCCCGGATCGCGGCCATGCGGGTCGGTATCGCGGGTGCGGGAGGGCTCGGTTCCAACTGCGCCCAGATGCTGGTACGCAGCGGTTTCGAGCAATTGGTCGTGGCGGATTTCGACGTGGTGGAGCCGGGCAACCTGAACCGTCAGTTTTTTTTCCCGGACCAGCTCGGACAACCGAAGGTCCATGCGCTCCGGGACAACCTGTTGCGCCTGAACCCGGATTTGAAGCTGGATGTGTTCAACGGCAGGATCGACGCCGTCAATGCGCGGGAGGTATTCTCGGGCTGCGGAGTGATCGTCGAGGCTTTTGACCGCGCCGAATGCAAAAAAATGCTGGCGGAAATATTTTATAACAGCGGGTGCTTTTATGTTTCGGCATCCGGCCTCGGCGGCTGGGGCGACAGCGACGCCCTTACCATTCGGCGGATTCACGACCGTTTTTACCTGGTGGGCGACAATGTCACCGAGGCGGATACTCACGCCCCCCCCTGCGCCCCCAGAGTCCATATCGCCGCGGCCAAGCAAGCCGATCTGGTCCTCGCCCACGCGCTGGGAGATATTTAAATGATGAATGAAGGAGAATATTCATGCCGGATATGATCGACGAAATCAGGCGTTTGAAGAAAGAGCGCAACGCCCTCATCCTTGCCCATAACTATGTATTGCCCGAAATTCAGGAAATCGCCGATTTCCTCGGCGACTCACTGGAGTTAAGCATCAAGGCGCGCGACGCCCATGCCGATGTCATTGTTTTCTGCGGAGTCAAATTCATGGCCGAAACCGCTAAAATTCTCTCCCCTGAACGCACCGTCCTGCTGCCCGTCCCGGACGCCGGATGCCCGATGGCCGACATGGCCGGCGCCGAACAGGTCCGCGCTTACCGCAAACAGTACCCGAACGCGGTCGCCGTATGTTATGTCAACAGTACCGCCGAGGTCAAAGCCGAAGTCGATATCTGCTGCACGTCATCGAACGTGGATAAAATCATCGGGCTGATCCCTCCCGAACGCGACATCATCTTCCTGCCGGACATCAACCTCGGCGCCAACATCAGCAATAAACTGAATCGGAAAATGCTGTTCTGGCCCGGCTTCTGCCCGATTCACCACCACACCACCCCGGAAATGATCCGGGAAGCGCGGGCAGCCCATCCAAACGCCATCGTGCTGGTACACCCGGAGTGCCCGGTTGAAGTGACGGCGGAAGCGGACTACGCCCTGAGCACGGGCGGCATCTTGCAATTCGCCCGCGAATCGGATGCGCAGGAGTTCATTGTGGGAACCGAATATGGCATTCTGAACCGTTTACGCAATGAAAATCCCGGCAAAAAATTCTTTGAACTGCCGTACGATCTGACCTGTCCCGACATGAAAAAAACCAAACTCGAAGATGTTTTAAATTCCCTGCAGAATATGGTTCATCAGGTGGAACTGGCCCCTGAACTCATGGACCGCGCCAGACTGCCGATCACACGGATGCTTGAACTGAAATTATGACCGCCAAACCTTTATTTGCCGCAGCCATGAGCGGGGGCGTGGATTCCACCGTGGCGGCGGCGCTTGCCCGCGAATCCGGCGCACGGGTCGTCGGCATCACGCTGATCCTGAGGGATTGCGACGGCAGCGGCGGATGCGGCAGTGATGACAGGGAGCAGGTGACCAGAGTGGCCGCGCAGCTCGGCATCGAACACCATTTTCTCGACCTGCGCGGTGAATTCCGGGAAAAAGTACTGGAATATTCCTGGAACGAATATCGTGCCGGACACACCCCGAACCCCTGTGCGTTCTGCAATTTTCACCTGAAATTCGGCTTGCTGGCCGAACACGCCCGCCGACTGGGGGCCGACGCCATGCTGACCGGCCATTATGCCGTGCTTGACCCAAAAAAGGGCGAATTGCGCCATGCGGTCGATACCGGCAAGGATCAGGTCTATTTTCTGGCGTTGTTACGCCGCGAACAATTGCAATTCTGCCGGATGCCGCTCGGCAACCTGACCAAAGATGAAGTCCGGTTGAAAGCTGCCGCGCTCGGGCTGGAAAACGCCCGTAAAAAAGAGAGTCAGGACGCCTGTTTCGGCGTTCCCGGCGAAGCGTTCCCCCAGGCACTGGCGACTTACTTTGACGCCGAAGCCCGGCCGGGCGACATTGTCGACGCCAAGGGTAAAATCCTCGGCCATCATCAGGGAATTCACCTTTATACCATCGGCCAACGCAAAGGGCTGGGGGTGGCGATGGGGCGTCCCGCTTATGTGTCGGCCATTGATCCGGTGCGACACCGGGTGGTGCTCTCCACCGATCCGCAGATATTGCTGCGGAACGTCATCGAAGTCGATCAGCTCAACTTGATGGTGGACCGCCCCGAAACATTCGTCTGTGAAGTCCAGACCCGTTACCGTCAGAAGCCGGTCGCCGGTTCCGTCACCCTCCTGCCCGGCAACCGCGCCGCAGTGGAACTTGACGTACCGGTCAGCGCCCCGGCGATCGGGCAAGTCGCCGCTTTTTATGACGGCGATCTGGTACTCGGCGGCGGCATTATCACACAAGCAAACTCAAAAGGAGCATAGATTATGATGAAAAAGATGCTATTGGCGATGGCCCTGGCCATCGGCCCGCAAGCCCTGTATCTGCACGCTCAAACCGTGCAACTGGCCACCGACAAACAAGATGGTATTTACAAAGCCGGGGAGGAAGTGGTTTTTACCATTCAGGCGATTGAGAACGAAAAACCGGTCGCCGGCAAAAAAATTGCCTATACCTTAAAAACGGACGGACAGAAACCTGTACAGGAAGCCGTCATTTCCACGGAAGAACCGCTGAAGTTGAAATCACCCCTGAATAAACCGGGCTGGACCTGGGTCTCCGTCGCCCTGCTGGATGACGCCGGGAAAACAGTCCCCAAAAGCCAGAAACAGCTCGGCGCCATGATCGCGCCCGAAGAGATCAGACCCGGCGCCGAAGAACCGAAAGATTTCGATGCATTCTGGGCCGAACAGCGCAAAGAGCTGGACAAAGTCCCGGTCAAAGCCACATTGAGCGACGCCGGAATCATCAAACAGGGCGGGCAGGATTATCAATGCTACGACGTAAAGGTGGACTGCGTCGGACTCACTCCGGTGTCCGGCTACCTGACCATACCGGTGAATGCAAAACCGGAAACCCTGAAAGCAATGGTTTCCTATCACGGCGCAGGCGTCCGCAGTGCCGCCAAGATAGCCACTCCGAACGCCATCCGGTTCGACATCAACGCCCACGGCATTATCAACGGTCAATCCGCAGAATTTTATCAGAATCTCAACCGCGATAACCTCGTCGGTTATCCGACCCGTAATCCCGGCGACCGCAATAAATTCTATTTCCGCGAAATGTTCCTGCGCATCATGCGCTCCCTCGATTACATCAAGACCCGTCCGGAATGGGACGGCAAAACCCTGATCGTCTACGGTTCCAGTCAGGGCGGAGCCCAGGCGCTGGTCGCCGCCGCGTTGGACCCGCAGGTCACGTTGAGCGTTTCCTGTGTGCATGCGTTGAGCGATCACGGCGGCATTCTGGCGGAGCGCGAATCAGGCTGGCCCCGATTGATCAGCCTGAACAAGGACGGGAAAGCGGTCAACCCGAAAATCGCGGAAACCGCAGGCTATTACGATTGCGCCAACTTCGCCAAACGGATCAAAGCGGAAACCTGGATGTCCGCCGGACTGATCGACTCCACCTGCGTGCCGACATCGGTTTACGCCGCCTACAACAGCCTCCCGGCAGATACGAAAAAAGGCATCCACGTCATGCCCGCCAAGGGCCATGTCGCGGAAAATATCCCCGGCATGAAACGCATCCACGAAGTATTGAACAGCAAATAAGACCAATGAGCGGCGATTTGCCGCGAAATTCTTTGTGTCATAAAAAAATACAGCCCGAAACGATCAATTTTCGGGCTGTAACATTTTCGGAGCGGTAAGAAGCTCCGTATCCTGACTTGGCTTATTCCTTGCCGAAGGGCATGGTGACATAAACCAGAGAATCGGCGGGGAGCTTCATTTCCTCGGCAAGTTTCTTGGTATCAAGGGCTCCGCAGACCACCGTGGCGAAATCACCGGAAGCCGCATGCAGATAAACGTTCTGCACCGCAAATCCGATATGCATCGGGGCATAAACCGCGATCCGGTCCTCCGGAAACTTCATCGCTTTCATTTTCGACGAATCCGATACGGGAATCAGGACAACCGGGGCAGTCGTGTGCATTTTGACTTGAAATCCGCAGAATTCACGAATGTCGCGGGGCTGTTCCAGAATCAATTCATTCTTAGCGGAATCATAACGATAAAGGCCGTCTTTCGTGGCGGCATAAAGCACGATGTCCTGAACGTTGCGGGCGGTGGGAATGGTCAGCTTACCGTCTGCGCGACTCACGCCGGCAGCCGCATAAAGGAGGTTCGACAACTCCTGTTCGCTCAGCGGCTTGGCGGAAATGTTACGGATCGTTTTCCGTTCGCTCAACGCTTGGTTGAACGGTTTGCCGCCGGTTTTTTCCGGGGCGGGAAGCTTGATGACTTTTTCGGCGGCGGCGGCGCTGACGGCAAGAACGCCGCACAGGACAGTCAACAGGATCGATTTTTTCATAGAGTCCTCCTTGGGTATAACGGTAAATTACACCCGGAGGAGTTTCTTGTCAAATCGTCAAAATGTCTCAACTACATAATTTACGGCATTGCGGAAAAAGACGACGCCTTCGCCCTCCTCCGGCAGTTCGCCTTTCAGCTTGTCGGCGGTCCAGCTCGGAGAGTTGAACGGCGACAGAAACGCTTCCGGATGCGGCATCAGCCCGAACACGCGGCCGGTCGCATCGCAAATTCCAGCGATCGAGTTCAGTGAACCGTTCGGGTTCGCCGGAAATTCCGTGGCGACGGAACCGTCGGCGTTTGCATAGCGGAGAACGACCAGATTGTTCTTTTCGATCATTTCCATGGTCGCATCGTCAGCGACGAACTTACCTTCGCCGTGGCGGATCGGCAGCCGCACTTTGTCGATGCCCCGAGTAAAGACGCAGGGAGAAGCCGGATTGGCTTTCAGACAGCACCAGTCATCGCGGAATACGCCCGAATCGTTGTGCGCCAGCGCCGCCTGCTGGGTGAAATATTCACTGTTCAGCGCCGGAACCATTCCCAGGCGGGTCAGGGTCTGGAAGCCGTTGCAGATGCCGATGACGAGCTTGCCGTCGGTAATGAATTTCTCGAGCTGCCCACGCAGGTTGTATTTGACGCGGTTGGCGAAAACCGAACCGGAACCGAGGTGATCCCCGAATGAAAATCCGCCGATAAAGGCCAGAATATGAAATTCGTCAAGGTTGCGTTTTCCCGCCAGAATATCATTCAGGTGAACTTTCTCCGCGGTGGCGCCGCAATAGTTGAACGCGGTGGCGGTCTCTTTTTCGCAATTCAATCCGAACCCGGTAATAACCAATACTTTGACGTCTGCTTTATCCATATCAATCCTGGCTGTTTGATAAATTAAAAATTATTTTAAGTAAGTTAATCCCTATCCGTCCGATTTTCAAATCGAATGGGGATGAAAAGCCGACTTTTATCCATCCGCGCGCCACGGCATCACTGCCCGGTTTCGGCATTCAACCGGTCAAAAAACTCATGCATGAAAGCGGCGCGTTCACGGGCCAATTCCCGGCCGGAGGCGGTCAGCATCCGTTCCTCGACATGGCGCAGTTTCACCAAATACTCCCGGTACGCCGAGTCCTCGCGGCTGTATTCGGCGGAATTCACCGCTTCCTCGGCGGTGTTGTGGAGCCGTGCCCCTTCCCGCCCCGCAAAATAAAACGCGCGCCCGATCCCGACCGCCCCGATCGAATCCAGTTTATCGGCGTCGTACACGATCTTTTCCTCCAGCGTTTGAGGCGGCGTCTGCCGTCCCCGGAAACGGTGCGTCCGGATGCATGCCGCCACCCGGGCGATAAAATCCGGAGAGCAGTCGAGTTTTTCCATCATGACCGCCGCCAATTCCGCACCGTAACGGGCGTGACAATGCCGTCCTTTCGAACGAATTTCCTCCGGGCGCCCGATATCGTGAAGCAGGGCGGCGGTTTCCACCACCGCCAGGTCCGCGCCGGATTCGAGCGCCGCCAGGCGCCGGGCATTGGCAAGCACCCGCATGGTGTGGTCGAAATCATGACAGCCGGAAGCGCTTTCCAACAGGGATTTCACCTCGGCTTCGAGTGCGGAAAAGATCGAATTCATAGCTCGTCCAGCAGCTCCAGCAGCTCCAGCAGTTCTTCGGGCGTATCCGCCACCCGGACCAGCTCGTAATGCGGCGGACGCAGGAAACCTTCGTTGACGCAATGCTCGAGGAAGCGAAGCAAATGGTTATAGAACCCCGCCGTATTCAGGAAGATACACGGATGCGGATGCAGGCCGAGCTGGCGCCAGGCAAATGCCTCCATCATTTCATCAAGCGTGCCGAAGCCGCCGGGCATGGCGACCAAGACATCGGATTTCTCAATCATCATCCGCTTACGGGTGTGCATGGAATCCACGAGATGAAGTTCGGTCAGGCCCGGATGAGCCGCTTCACCGGGAATATCCGACGGAATGATCCCCGTCACCCGCCCCCCGCCGCGCAGTACGGCGTCGGCGATAATTCCCATGGTTCCGGCAGCCGCGCCACCGTAAACCAGCGTGTGTCCACGGCTGGCGATCATCGCCCCCAGCCGCGCCGCGGTTTCGCGGTAGACCGGAGAAACATCGCCGGACGAGCCGCAATAAACACAGATGTTATGGACTTTTCTGTTCATACATGCCACGAAGCCTGCGGACGTAATCCCTCATGGACAGCGTCAATGAGGGATCGCCGGTGATTTGATCAAGTATCGTCAGGGCCTTCGCCGTATCCCCGGTGGTCAAGAGTTTTCCGGCTTCCGCCAGTTTCAGTTCAGCGGAAAGCGCGGACAGGACATCCTGTACCTCCTCGCGTTCCCGATCCACTCTATCGAGCAGCCGGACGGCTCCGTTCAGAGCGGCAGTCCGGTCAACAACCGTGATATGCATCATGGAAAGCGCCTGCAGGTAAGCCTCCAGCGCCGGCAGCGTGAATCCGTGCTTTTCGTAAGCCTGCGCGATGGACAAGCGGGCACGCCCGGCGAAATCATTGCCCACCTGAGCACCGTAATCGTAGGAAATCAGCGCATCGCGCCATGTCCCCGCCTGTTCCTGCAATTCGCCGTACAGGCAATAATATTCGCCTTTGAACGCGGCGGGGACTTTTTCGACATCGGGGACCACCTTCAGGGCTTCCGCCGCCTGCCCTTGCGCGCCCAACAGTTTCATCCGATGAAACCGGAACCGATACAGCCACGCGTTGTCGTCGCGACACTCCCGGATCATTTTCCCGGCGAGTGCCAGCGCCCGCGGGTAATCGTTCAGCCGGGCCAGGGACAAAAGCGCAAAATGCGCGGCCTTGTTGCGTTCAATCGAGGGAGTTGCCGGAAAAAGTTCGAATTCCGCGACCGCTTCCGGGTATTTCCCATCCTGAAAGAACGCGGCTACCTTCAAGGCTCCGTCGTCCGCAGACAATGCCGCTACTGCGGCAAATATTAAAATCATCCATGTTTTTTTCATCGCAATTCAGCTCCCGGCGTCTGACTAAAATTAATGCGGATTTAGGGAAATGCAAATCAAGAGCCGTTATTTTCGGTTTATTCGGTTGCTTTGACGCGGTTTCAAAGTTATATTTAACACGATCTCAAGTGATATCAGGAGACGTGTTTTGAAGATACTCGAAAAAATCGCCATCGCAGCCGTGTTGACGTTCACCGTCCTGTTGCCGTTGAAGTTCGGTTCCTTGGTGGGAATCCCTGAAGCAACCGCACTGTTTCCCGAAGACTTCTCTTCGTGGTTGATCATCCTCTGGCCCGCCTCGGCATTTCCCATGTTCAGCGGAATCGTGCTGGCGCTGGCGCTGGCCGCTTTCCGCCCGAAACCGGAACAACAGTTCAAAGCGTTCATTACCGCCGGGCTCTGGATGGTCCTGGGGCTGGCCGGATACCTCGGCGCCATCAATGCCAGCACCCGCGATTTTGTGGAGATACAGATTCCGCACGGGCTTGGAATCGGGGCTTACGCGGCGTCGATATACCTGATGCTGTCAAACCGTCCCGAATGGCGGCGCAGGCTCCTCTATGTCATGTTCGTCACGGCCTTGCTGGTGGCGCTGCTCGGTTGGGAACAGCGGCTGGCCGGGTTCGAAGACACCCGCCGTTTCACCGAACAGCAGGAGCTGGAAACCGGACTCGCCATGCATGGCGACTTGAAAGCGCGAATCTTCGATGATCGCATTTATTCGACTTTTGCTTCCTGCAACAATCTGGGCGGTTTTTTCCTGCTCATGCTTCCGCTGGTGTTTTATTTCGCCTGGCAGGCGGGCAAACGAATCGAACCGCAGTGGGGGGGGCGGATCGTCTTCCTTACACTCGGGGGATTGTTCATGCTGGCGCCGTTTTTCATGACCAAAAGCCGGGCGGCATTTGCTTGTTTGATCGCCATCTGCATTCTTTATGTATTACTGTCACCGGTTAAAAAATGGGTCCGATGGGGAATCATCGGCGCTGCTGCGGTGGTCGTAACGGCCGGAGCCATCTACATCAATCTGGCGGGACGCGGCTTCATGTCGATGGAAGTCCGGGTGGATTATCAATGGTCGTCGCTGCAAATATTTCTTCAAAATCCGTTCCTCGGCACCGGCTGGGGCGATTTTTTCCATGACTATATGCAGATCAAGAGTTACCAGCATAACGAAGCTCCGCACGACCCCCACTGCATGATCGCCGGTTATTTCAGCCAGTGCGGAATCCTCGGCGGGCTGGCCTGCCTGGCGGTGCTCCTGTACCCATTATGGGCCGGCTGGCGCGCCCTGTCCCGTTCGCCGCAGACGTTTTTCGCCGACCTCAACACCTGGATTCTGCTTGGGATCGCCGGGCTGACCATGCATTCGCAACTCGACACCAATATGCAGGTGCCGGCGCTCATGTGTTATCTGGCCGGATTTCAGATCATTCTGCTGACCGATGAAACGCCCGTCCCGCGTCCGCTGAAATACCGCCATTACGTTCAGGCAGGGTTCATTCTGGCGGCACTCTGGATGGCGCTGGCGGGAGGATGGCTCGGCTATCGGCAGGTAACAGGGGAAAAGGCGTTTTCCGTACTCAGCGATCTGGCGACGCCGATGGGGAAAAAACCGGAGGAGTACTACCGCATCACCCCCGCGCAGGTCAACATGGCATTGAATAAAACCATTGAATTGCGTCCGTATTCGCCGTTTCCGTGGCAGATTGCGGCGGACTTCATGTTCGCCCGCGGACAGTTCGACGTGGCTGAACAATACTACCTGAAAGCACTGGCACTGTCGCCCCTGCGGGCGTCGTTCCACCACCGCCTGCACCGGGTCTACCGGATGACCGGGCAGGAGGCCAAAGCCGCCGAATACCTGAAAAACGCCAGGGAACTGTTTCCCGTCAATGAAGATTACAAGGAGCCGTGGTCACCAAAATGAGTGAATTGCAAACTACCGAAATGTTGATTCTGCGCAAGACTCCTTACCGGGAAAGCAGCCTGATCGTCGCCGGGATCACCCCCGGAAACGGACGGCTCGACCTGGTGGTGAAAGGAGAACTGGCTTTCAGCAAAAAGAAATTCCCGGTCATCGACCTGTTCCGGGAAATCCAGGTCGAATTCGCCCGCAGTCCGCAGTCCACCCTGCACAATCTGCGCCAGGCTGAAGTCGTCGCCGACTGCGGAATCGAGCTGGCGGCGGTTCCCGACAATTTCCTGCTGGCCTCGGAACTCGCCGAACTGATCCTGAAAACGACCCGTCCGGAGCTCCCCTGTCCTGAAACCTTCGACGCCGCGCTGAATGTCCTGAACATGCTCAGCCAGATCGCCGGCGACGACCCGCAAGCCGCCGCCAAACGCGCCCGCTGCGCCGCCATGATGAAGTTGGTGATCCTCAGCGAAAACGGATTGTTGCCCGAAGACCTCGATCCCGATCCCGACGCCAATGTGGAAAAACACGACCTGCTCGACCATATCCTCGCCGCCGCGCAGGGGCTCGACGATCCGCCGGTCAACACCGGAAGCTTCTGGACCCGAATGAGCCGCTGGTCCGACCAGCTCATGACCAAGACGGAACTGCGCGAATGACCGACGAAGAACTGCAGGTGATGAAAAGCGCGCTGCGGCTGTTGACCCGCCGCCCGCATTCCCGCCGGGAATTGATCGACAAACTGATGGCGCGCGAATTCCGCTATCCCGCCGTGCTGGCAGTCATCGGCGAATGCGAAAAACGCGGCTACTTGAACGACCGCCAGATGGCTGAAGATTACGCCGTGGAACTCGCCGCTCGCGGGCATGGCGACTTCAAGATCAAGCTCAAAATGCGAGCCAAAGGGCTTCCGGCCGCCTTAATCGAGGAAGAACTCGCCGGACTGGGCGAGACCTCCCCGGCCTCCGAGCGCGCCCTGCAATCGCTGGAGCGCAAAATGCCCGCCCTGAACCGTGAACCCGACCCGCGCAAGCGCCGTGAAAAAGCATACCGCTTCCTGGCCTCGCGCGGTTTTGACGGAGAAGCAATCCGGAACGCAATCGACCGGATGGGAGATTCTGATGAATATCATTGACGTACACATCCATTTCGGCGCCGGCGAAGGATTCGACCGCGTCGCCGAAGCATCGGGGCAGACAAACAGCCCCGAATTCCTGGCACAAGCCTTCGCCGCCTGCAAGGTGGAAAAAGCCATCGCCATGGGCACCCGCCGGGGCGACAATCCCGCCATCTGTTCCCCGCAAACACCCGACTTAAGCGGCAAACTTGAACCTGGGCATTACAACCAGCCGGACTTCATCGCCTATTGCTGCGGTGTCGACAGTTCGGCCCTGCCGGAGTGCGACCTCGAAGCCTCCCTGGCGGAATTCGAATGCCACCTGCGGACCCCGCAATGCGTCGGCATCAAAATGTACACCGGCTACAACCATCTTTATCCGAACGACCGGATTCACTATCCGTTTTATGAGCTGGCGCAGGCTTACGACGTGCCGGTGGTCCTGCATACCGGCGATACCGCCGGAACCCGGGGGCTGGTCAAATATTCGCATCCGCTGGCGATCGACGAGCTGGCGATGGCGTTCCCCGACGTGCGCTTCGTCATGGCGCATTACGGCAACCCGTGGATTGTGGACGCAACCGAGGTGGCAATCAAGAACCCGAACGTGTTCATCGACCTCTCGGGATTGGCCGCCGGGGATTTTTCGCTGGACGGCTTTTTTGAGGATTACCGGGGTTATGTGGAGCATCTGCGCACGTGGATGGCCTATTTATCCGATTACGGCAAATTCATGTACGGCTCCGACTGGCCGCTGGTCCGCATCGATACCTACATCGAGCTGATCCGCCGCCTGACGCCGGAAAAATATCATCCGCAGATTTTCCACGAAAACGCCCGGCGTGTTTTCACCAAGCTTTGAGCGACACGCCCGGCGACACGGTCAGCGGAAATCGTCCGCCCGGTATGACCGTGTTTCCTTGTAAATCGCGTCCGAATCGCTGAAGAAGCAAGTAAAGGGCTTGTTACTCCGCGCCTTCACGTATTCAAGCGTCTTCTGATCCAGAGCAACAATCGCGTTCACTGCTCCGGCGTCTGCCGCCACGGTGCACAATTTTTTCCGGTCTTCGACCTTCAATTGTTCCACGGCGGGGCCACAGAATTCAAGCGCGCAGCCGTTGCAGCCCCCGGGCAAGTCTGTCCGCAGGCGTTCGACGAGTTTTTCCAGGCCGCCTCTTTCCACAGCCGGCAGGCCGTCGACTTCGACCCGCACCGACTGCGGTACCGTCATCCGATGAAATCCGGTCGCCATAATCTCCGCCGCCTCGGCGTTGGAAACACATGCGGCGAACAACCCGAACGCGCCGTGCATACAAGTTCGAGGGTCAGTTCCGAAGACGATTTCGCCGGGTCGGCAGTGCCCGCGCTTCGGAAACGCCTCGTGGCAGGTGCCGATATAATCGGTGGTACCGGGATCGTAAAAATACGGCAGATCCTGTTCCTGCACGAATTCACGCAGGACTTCAAGGCCGCGGCGCTCCGGGCTCCCGTGTCCGGGAATAATCACAATGCCGTCGCGGCGGAACACCCGGGCGTCGGCGCCGGAGTTCTGTTTGAAAATTCCAATGGCTTCGGGGCCGCAGACATCGTGCATCAGCAGAATATCCGCATGGACCCGGATGGTGTCGCCGGGCTTAACCGTTTCCTGCCCGGAGGCATGCGCCAGAATGTACTCGGTAATCGTCATTCCCATAAGTCCAGAATCCTCCTGTTGATTGTAAATTGATTTAAGGAACCGGCGGCAGCAGTGCGCCAACCCAGCTCAAAATGAAATAGTCGCCGCCGATCCAGAGGCAAGTCGCCACCGCCAGGAACGGACCGAACGGAATCGCGATCCCGGACAGCGCCTGTCTCCGCGCCAGCGCCAGGCTCACCCCGGCCGCCGTACCGATCACCGAAGCGATCAGCAGGATTGAAAATGTGGCAAAAGGGCCGAGGCATGCCCCGAGCGCCGTGATGTATTTGACATCGCCAAGGCCGAAAGCGTCGCGCCGGAAAATCTTCTCGCCAAGAAACGACACACTCCACATCACCGCCAGACAGCCGAGCAGTGTGAAAATCGAGTATGCCCCGGCCAATAGATGACTTGCCTGCCGCCAGGTTTCAGGAAACGCCAAGGCGCTAAGTACGCCGAGCAGCATCGTCGGATAAGTGATGCGGTCGGGAATGATCAGATGCTTGAAGTCAATGAAAGTCGTACAGACCGCCAGCATGATCAGCCCGAAATAGAGCGGCAGAAACGTCAGCGGCCACCCCAGGTAAACCACCTTGGCGAAAACCAATACGAACAAAATGCCGGTGATCAGCTCGACGATAAAATAGCGAATCGTAATCGGTTCCCTGCACCCGCTGCATTTACCGCGCAGCGCCAGCCAGCTGACCAGTGGAATATTCTCGTACCAACGGATCTGATGCCCGCAGCGGGGACAATGCGACGGCGCGGTAACCACCGACTCGCCGCGCGGAATCCGCCAGATGCAAACGTTCAGGAAACTGCCGATACAACAGCCAAGCCAGAAAACAAACACTCCGAACAGCACCGGCTGTTCCACAATCATTCCATAGAGAGTACTCGCCGTCTGGTTCATGAATCGTGTGTCTCCTCGGCTTCTTCGATCGCCTGATTCAAGGCCGCCCGCATAACGTCCACCGGCGCATTCTGCCCGGTCCAGAGTTCAAAGGAACGCGCTCCCTGATGGAGCAACATACCGCGTCCATCCACCGCCGGGTAGCCATGCGCCTTCATCCATTTCAACAATGGCGTCTGCTTGTAAATTGTATCGAAAAAAGGAATTCCCTTGATCAGTTCCGGGTCCACCGGCGGCGGATCATCCGGTTTCAGCCCGAGGCTGGTTCCCTGAATCACCACCTGGGACCGGGCAGCCAATCGCTTCACCCCTTCCCGGTCCGTAAGTTCCGTACAGTCGACTTCCAGCTTCGGAAACATCTGCTTCAAGCCGGATGCCAATTCCTGTGCTTTGCCCAGCGTCCGGTTGGCAAAAAACAATTTCGCGGCGCCGTTGGCGGCAAAACAAAACGCCGTCGCCTTGACCGCGCCGCCACATCCCAAAAACAGAATCGAACCGCCCTGAATCACGATGCCAAACGCCTCGTACAGCGCCATCGCCAGCCCATAGCCGTCGGTCGAATAACCATGCAACTTACCGTCGCGAATGACGACCGTGTTGACACTGGCAGCCTGTCGGGCGGATTCCTCCACTTCGTCCAGGAATGGAATAATCTGTTCTTTCAACGGCACCGTAATGTTGAAACCCAATAGTTTCTGGCGGGCTTCTCCGGCGAATTCCTTCAGGCCATCCGGTGACACCTCGATTTTCTGGTAGGGCGCACCGAGTCCGAGCGCGGCAAAGGCGGCGTTCTGCATCTGCGGCGAAAGCGAATGCGCCACCGGATAACCGATCACCGCGTATTTCACCCGCCGGTGGTAATAATGCCTCGGATTGCCTTGTTCCCCGTAACCTATTTTCTCCCCGATGGCGAGAATCGATTCTTCCAGCGCCTGTTTGGACTGGGTTGAATTTTCATCCACTCCCGGCTTGTCGGCATAAAGCTGATAACCGGCCCGATAATGGGTGTCGGTAATATTCGGCATGATCACATTGGCCCCGGCCAGCAGTCCGAGCTGCCGTCCATCCGCCGACAGCGCCTGCAAAGCGGTGGTGGAGGCAATGTTCACGTCTTTCATCAAAATCCGGGTACAGGCGATCATTTTCAATCCCAGCTCAAGCTGTTCTCGCCTGCGGACTTCGAAATCGGGCATTTCACCGGCCAGCGGGGTCTGCGGGTGAACCAGATACGGCCCCATGCCGATCATGTCGATGTTCATCCGTTGGAAGAAACGCAGATCATGCACCAGATTGTCCAATGTCTGGAACGGCAGCCCGACCATAACCCCGGTACCGGTCTGGTAGCCGATCTCCTGAAGGTCGCGCAAACAGCGCAAACGCTGTTCGTAAGAATGCCCGACCGGATGCAATTTCCGGTATAATTCAGGGTCGGACGCCTCGATCCGCAGCAAATAACGGTGAGCCCCTGCCTCGAACCAGCGCCGGTAAGTGTCATGCGTCTGTTCGCCCAGCGAAATCGTAACTCCGAGTTGGCCGCGGGAACGGCGCCGGATGTCCCGTAAAATATCTTCGATAAAATCAATGAATTCATCATCCGCCCGCTCGCCCCCCTGGAGCACGACCGAACCGTAATGGTTGTCCTGAGCCCAGACGACATTTTTCATGATCTCATTTTTGGTCAGCCAGAAGCGCTTGACGTTGGGGTTGCTCCTGCGGATACCGCAATAAAGGCAATCCTTATTGCAGATATTGCTGAGTTCAACCAATCCGCGAAAATAGACAACCCGCCCGACGTTCTTTGTTTTGACCGCATACGCCAGTTCATAAAGGCGATTCAGTTCCTCCGGCGCGGTCAGGCCCAGCAGATGTTTGAGCGCCGCGTCATCCGGTTCGCCGCCGTTTTCAATCAGTTTGAAAATTTTTTCCGTATTCATAAATTCCATAAAATAACGACTTTATTTATCATACATTCTAAGATATCAACAAGTACGAATTGTTCAAGGAAAGAACCCGGAAATTTGTACTTAATTTCCAAGCTGCGCCATTCGGAAAAATGTTTTACGGGCGCAGGAACATCGGCGCGGCGGAACTTTTTCGCAGGTTTTCCGAGCCGAGAAGTTCGATGGCCTCCCGGTTTCCGGCGGCGGCGGCCTTGCGGAGCCATTCAAGGCCGGTATTTTCATCCTTTTCGGTACCGATGCCGTAGTAATAACAGAGCCCGAGCTGAAGTTGAGCACGGTTGTCATTTTTCTCGGCACCCTGCCGGAACCAATAAAAAGCGGCGCTTTCCTCTTTGGGCACCACGTCGCCTTTCAGGTAATACAGCCCCACATTGTATTGGCCGTGGGTATTGCCGCGTTTGGCGGATTCCAGGAACATCACAAAAGCATTCCGCTCATCCTTGTCCATGCCGATCCCCTCCGCCGCATAAACGCCGAGCCGGAAAAATGCAAAGCCGTTCCCTTTCGCCGCGCTGCCGCGAAGCCACTCCAGCGACTGCTTCAGATCGACCGGCATATAAATGCCGGAGGCGCAGTAATCCGCCATCTTAGCCTCAGCCATCGAATCGCCGCGCCGGGCGGCCTGTTGGAAATATTCAAACGCTTTTTGACCGTCCGGCACCACGCCGATGCCCATTTCGTAGCAATGCGCGAGCTTCGCCATCGCCTCGGCGTCATTGTGTTTGGCTGCCTGTTCAAGCCAGAACAGCATTCTGGCATTGTCCTTCCCGCATCCCCAACCGCCGTACCAGCAGTCGGCCAGCAGCCGCATGGCGGCGCAGTCCCCGGCTTCGGCGGCTTCGTTCAGGAGTTTGAAGGCCCGGGCAGTCCGTTCGGGATCGCGCTCGGCTTCCGGCATATCCAGATATATCCCCGCCAGCGCACGCTTGCCCGGCGGATAATTTTGTCGGACCAGATCCTCAAGTAGTGCCTCGGCACGGGCACGGTCCTCTGTCAACGGCAAAAATTGCTCGTCATCATACGTTTCAGCGGGAAGCCCGGTCAGGTAAGTCAGCGCCATATTCAGCTGTGCGCCGGGAACGCCTTTCTCCGCGGCCTGTTTGTAATAGGCGAAAGCCTTGTGCAGACTTCGCCGGCGGACGCCGAACCCGCGTTCATAACAGATCGCCATATTGAAAATCGCCTGCGGATGCCCCTGTTTCGCCGCGGCCTGAAACCAATAGGCCGCCACCGTGAAATTACGGAGCCGCCCGGTATCGCCGTAAAAATATTCATTGCCGAGCTGCCATTGGGCATCGGGGTCGCCGCTCCGGGCTTTTTCCCGCAGTTTGTCCGTGGGAGAGCCGTCGGGGTCGCTGACCTGTTGGCCGCAAACGGCGACACAAACCGTCAGCAAAATCCCCCCGATAATCCTGCGCCAGCTCATCGATTCTTATTTATTCAGCTCGGCCTTCAATCCGGCGATCTTCGCTTCGAGGTCTTTGACCTTGTTGCTCAGGCGCTCGAACTTCTTCGGCAGGGCGTGACGGTACAGGAAATCCCGTTGCGGTTCGGCAGGCAGGCCCAGCAGGACCGACTGCGGCGGGCAGCTTTTGGATGCCGCCGAGGTCGCCGCCAGCTTGGTTCCAGCCCCCAGGGTAATATGTCCGTTCACGCCGGACTGAGCCGCCAGGATAACCCCCTGTTCAAGCTCCGCGCTGCCGGCAATGCCGCACTGGGCAATCAGGACGGAGTATTCTCCCACGATCACGTTGTGGGCGACCATGACCATGTTGTCGATTTTGACATCGTGCTTGATCCATGTCCGGCCGAAGCGGGCGCGGTCAACCGTGGAATTGGCGCCGATTTCGACGTTATCGTCAATCTGGACAATCCCGGTCTGCGGCACTTTGACGATGCCCTTGTCGGTGAACTGATAGCCGAACCCGTCGCCGCCGATCACCACACCCGGATGCAGGATTACGTTATTGCCGAGTTTGCAGCGGTGCATGATGGTGACGTTCGGGTAAATAGTACATTTGTTGCCGATGGCGGTTTTTTCGCCCACGTAGCAACCGGCACCAATCACGGTGCCGCCGCCGATGACGACATCCCTGCCGATCACCGCGTTGGAGCCGATATGAACGCCCTCGCCGATGCGCGCGCTCGGGTCGACCACCGCCCCCGGCTGAATGCCGGGCGCATAGACTGCCGGGGCCGGAGCGAAAACCGCCAGCATTTCAGCCACGGCGGCATCCACATTTTCGCAGACGATCAGGGTTTTGTCCCCGGCGTCGGCTTCCGCCAGACCTTTGCCGACCAGCACCACGCCCGCCTTGGATGCGGTCAACTGCGCCACATAATGGTCGTTGCCGACAAAGGACAGCTGTTCCGCGCTCGCCTCTTTTATCGAGTTCACGCCGGTAACGGCACGATCCGGGTTCCCGGACAGCGTTCCTTTTACCATATCGGCGATTTCCCGTGCAGTCATCTGCTTCATAATGTCTCCTCGTTTTAATTATTTTCCACCGGAGGCGCCGCGGTTCAGGTCGCGCAGCACCGTCTCGGTGATGTCCAATGAATTTTGAAAATAGATAACCGGTGAAATATTGTTGGTCGTCCGTCCGGAGCGGTCCAGCACCAGCGTATAGCCGTCGAGCGCCGCCCGGCGTTTGACTTCTTCCGAAATGTCCTTGACGATTTCCTCGCGCTGTTTGTTTTCCAACTCATTCAGCTGCTTGCCGCGCTCTTTGACATATTGTTCCATCTCAAGGCGCTTGGCCTGATATTCGGTGTATTTCTTCTGGGCTTCCAGACGGTTGCTTTCGCGGACGGTTTCGCTGAGCGCGATATTCTGCGATTCATCGCGGAGCTCCAGAAAACGCTGATGCAGTTTCTTGGCCGATTCGTTGAGTTGATTCAGATACGATGTATACACATCTTTCTGTTCTTTCAGTTTGGCGTCAACGATTTTGGTACGGTAGTAGTTCTGAAAGGCATGGTCCATGTCGATCACCGCAATCTTCAGTTCCGCACCGGACATCGGGGCGGCGACGGCCAAGGCCGCCAGCAACATACAACCGATCCGCGTTTTCATTGCATTTCCTCGTTTTTCTTTTTGATTTCCACTTTTGCCAGTTCGACGATTTCCAATAATTTCTGATCCTGTAACGCTTTGGGCAGTTCGCCGAAAGCATCCAGCAGAATCTTCTGGTCACTGTCCAACTCCAGATGTTTGGTGGAGGCGGGAATCGCCCGGCGGGGCGGCTCGGAACCGGCATGGGCGGAGTTGTGGTTTTTCTGCAGGTAGGGTTGCAGCAACGGTTGCAGCTTCACCCAGGTTTCCTTGCGGATGATGTCGCTCTGGCGGCTCAGGAACTTGCTCAACGTGTCGATCGTCACGTTGGTCTGCTGGGAAAATTCGGTGATCGAGCCGACGCCGTGAATGCAATTCTGCAAAGCCTTGAGTATATCTTCAGTCATTCTCATAAATATTTACCTCTGAATAAGTGGTCAGCAAATAATATAATCGCGTTTGTGATAATTCCCAATATAAAACCGGAAATTCTTGGGCCGGAAAAGCGCAAAAAAATAAGCCACCCTCAATCCCGGCGCGCCAGAAGCATCGGAGAGTGACGATCCATGACTTCGAATCCCATGCTTTCGTAAAACCCCTCCGAACCCGGCGTACTGACCAGCCCGATCCAGTCGATCCCGCGGCGACGCAAACGCCGGACGATCTCCTCCACGATCCGGCGGCCGATGCCGTGGCCGCGCATCTCTTTCAGCACCACCACATCCTGGATATAGGCGTCACTGACGCCATCGGAAATCGCGCGCCCCATCCCAATCAACCGTTCACCGGCAAAAGCCCCCAGGTAAACCGTTGAACGCCGGATAATCCGCGGAATGAAATCGCCGTTTCCATACGATTCATCCCACCATCCGGCGTCTTTGAACAGCGTCACGACAGCTTCCCGATCGGTGACTTTCAACGCTTTGATTATTATTGTTTCCGCCATATCGCCTGCCGGATTGATGATCCCGGACACTCTCCGCCCCATTCGTACTTCGAGGCAACACGTTGCCGCAGGGCAAAACCATCGCTCCGGGCAACCATAAATATTATTACATGCGCTGGATGACGTTTTCCGCGAATTTCGAGCAGGAAACCTCGGTGGCATTATCCATCAGCCGGGCAAAGTCGTAGGTCACGATTTTGTCCGAAATACACTTTTCGATCCCTCCGATCAACAGATCGGCGGCTTCATCCCAGCCCAGGTGGCGGAGCAGCATTTCGCCGGACAGCGCCAAAGAGCACGGATTCACCTTGTCCTGCCCCGCATATTTGGGAGCAGTCCCGTGGGTCGCCTCGAAAACCGCGTGCCCGGTCTGATAATTGATATTCGCCCCGGGCGCAATGCCGATGCCGCCCACGCAGGCCGCCAGCGCATCGGAAACATAATCGCCGTTCAAATTCATGGTGGCGATCACATCGTAATCTTCCGGGCGGGTCAGAATCTGCTGCAGGAACGCATCGCAGATGCAGTCTTTCACCAGCAATTTACCTTCCGGCGCGTTACCGCCACAGTCGTCCCAGCCGACCGCCACATCGGAGAATTCCCGGCGGACCAACTCATAGCCCCAGCTTTTGAACCCGCCTTCGGTAAACTTCATGATATTGCCCTTGTGGACCAGCGTCAGATTGCGGCGTTTGTGTTCAAGCGCGTAATGGATGGCGGCACGGATCAACCGTTCGGAACCTTCCTGCGAAATCGGCTTGATTCCGATCGCGGACGTTTCCGGGAAGCGGATCTTGCTGACTTTCATTTCGCCCTGCAGGAAACCGATCACTTTCCGGGCTTCAGGCGTACCGGCGGCCCATTCGATTCCGGCATAGATGTCTTCGGTGTTCTCGCGGAAAATCACCATGTCGGTTTTTTCCGGATGCTTGACCGGCGAAGGCACGCCGTTGAAATACTGGACAGGACGTACGCAGGCATACAGGTCCAGCATCTGGCGCAGCGCCACGTTCAGCGAACGAATTCCGCCGCCGACCGGCGTGGTCAGGGGGCCTTTGATAGCAATCAGGTATTCGCCGATGGCTTCAACCGTTTCTTCAGGGAGCCAGACGGGTTCGCCGTACACAGCATTGGCTTTTTCTCCGGCATAAACTTCCATCCAGGCGATTTTGCGTTTGCCGCCGTAGGCTTTTTCCACCGCCCGGTTCCACATCAGCATCGAGGCTTTCGTGATATCCGAACCGATCCCGTCGCCTTCGATATAAGCGACGATCGGATTTTCCGGGACCTGCAGTTTACCATTGGAATCGGCGGTGATTTTTTCGCCGGCGGGAACAACAATACGCTTGTAGTTTTTCATTAAAGATTGCCTTTCAGGTTAATTTTTCATACGATTTCGATATATATTGAAATATAGCATGAAAATAAAAATTTTACAATCCCGTCCAGGAAAAACAAGCGGCGGTCAATCCATTCGTGTGAAACTTTTCTTAAGCCGTCCCAGCAATTCTCCGACACTCAATCCCGAATCAGGAAAAACCAGTTCCGGTGCAATTTCCGCCAACGGCCCGAGCACAAATTCACGCTCCGCGGCACGCGGATGCGGCACCGTCAGCCGCTCGTCCGAGTAAATCAGGTCTCCGTACAGGATGATATCGATATCCAACGGGCGTGGAGAGTTCCGAGGATAATTCAACGCCCGCCCCGCGGCATGTTCAAGCCGTTTACAAAGATCGAGCAATTCCAACGGGGAGATATCGCACAATCCGGTCAGCGCCGCATTGAAGAAATCCGGCGACCCCGGAGGACAGTCCACTGGCGCAGTCACCCGGACAGAGGACATCATTATATCGCGGATACCGGCGGCGCCCAGCGCCGCCACCGCGTTTTCGAAGTTTATCCGAACGTCGCCG
The DNA here is from genome assembly GCA_002408885.1 of Lentisphaeria bacterium UBA5247. Classification (GTDB taxonomy): domain Bacteria; phylum Verrucomicrobiota; class Lentisphaeria; order Victivallales; family Victivallaceae; genus UBA5239. Next base: position 22,386 of record DHTZ01000047.1, read on the forward strand.
GCATTTCCGCCCAAAGCCAATGCAATCACGATCGACATACCGACCTCTCAAGCACCGATACTTCAAGAACCGCTTATATTGTGCTTTCGTTTGGTGCAATCTTGGAATTGCCGCGATTTTCTTTCGAGTACCATTCCTTACCGGCAAAACCGCTGACATGGCCGTCATGAAAAAGGATATTGCCGAAGTCGCTGTGATTGCCATACTGATGCCCGGCGGCAACCTCGCAACGATCGGAAACAACCCCTGAATCGGCATTGCCGTAAACCGAAGATGATCCTTCCAACATGGGACTGGCAAACGCGTAACTGGTGGTGGCCTGATTCGCAACGGCATTATCTTTATTACCGTCGGCCCCTACCGATGAATTAACCAACGTAGCGATTCCCGTTCCCTTTTTGTGGGTGGTGGAGGGACAGATATAAACGCCGTAATCGGTCAGATAGTCGTTTTTCCGAATCAACTCCAATCCGGCCGCGCCGCTCTCACTCGGATAATAATCCCTGTAATCCATGGCATACTGCTTAACGGCCAACCCGATCTGTTTCTGATTCGAGGTACAGGAAACCCGCCGGGCTTTTTCCCGGGCGGCGTTCAATGCCGGCAACAACATACCGGCCAGTATCGCGATGATCGCGATCACAACGAGGAGTTCAATGAGGGTAAAATGTCTTTTCATAAATGCACTTCTCCAAAATATATTCCACAAAAAATCTTTTCAGGGAAAAAATCCCACCTTCCTTACCTTTAACATTAGCAACAGCTATCCGAAATTCAAATAGGAAATAAAAAAAATTGTACTTTTAACGCCATGCCCAAATAAAAAATGTCAAGGCTGAGTCTGATCGGCCAATAATTGTGGTGCAGGCGCCTCTATTTTTGACCGTGGCACCAACTCCAGGAATTCAACCTCCGCAATCGTATCGGATTTGGAATATTGGCTGTTGCCGCAGACGCTGATGACAAACCGTTCGGGCACATGCCCATAATATTTCTGATAGTCCGCGGCAATGTCGCGGGTCTCCTCATGCCAGGCGCCAAGTGTGGTTTCCTTGTTTCGGATACAAATCCAATTGACGGTCAACGCCCCCAGCCCGTAGGTGATTTTGCCGGTAGTATTGAGCGGAGTTTCGGTCTCCCAGCGGTAGGCGATGCTTTTTTGGCTGAACGTGCCGGGCCCACCGATATAAATGGCTATCGCCTGGTCATCGACTTTGGCGCCGCGCCCGTCGCCGCCGGGCGGCAGCGATTTCACCCGCCAGCGCCAACGCAGGATCGGGGTTTTGCTCAGGTCGGCGTTGCGATCGGACGGGCGGCACATCAGCGCACCGGTCGAACGCCGGGAGTCCACCACCAGAATCGGCTTCTTCAACTCCGCACAATCTTTCACATAGAAGCGGGTCGACGGAGCGCCCATCCGGGAACCGCCAAAGGCCCAATCCATCGGAATCAACTGTTCGTTTTCAAGCTTTGTACGAGAAAAATCTTCGCGCCAGCCCGATTCGCTCGCCCACAAAACACCGGCGCAGAACAATAACACTCCCGACAGCAATATTTTCAATATCATTTATTCACCTTTCAACTTCCGGTAATGCGTCATAATTTCCTTCACGTATTGGCGGGTGGTGGGATAAGTAATCGGCTTCAGCTCACCGTCATAAGTATCCGGGGCCCATTCCCGCGCCTTGCTCTCTCCTGCATTATAATGGCACAGAGCCAATTCGATGCCGTATTTATAGTTGCGCCAGCGTTGAATCGCCTCGCCGAGATACCAGGTCCCGATTTCGATGTTCAGCGCCGAATCAAAAAGTACCCCCGGCACCGGCACCGGCACGCCATGCACCCTGGCCCAGTCCGTGGCCGCCGTGGTCGGGCGGATCTGCATCAATCCGATTTCCCCGACCCCCCCGACAATATCATGATCGAAGCCGCTTTCCTTGCTGATTACGGCATAAATCAGGCGACTGTCCACCGCGTGACGCCCGGCGGCAGCGGCGATGGCCGCTTCGTAACGGCTGGGGTTGTCAAAAACGTAACGACAAGCTTTCGCCACCGTCCGGCGCAGTTGCTGACGGTGCCAGATCGCCGTCATTGCCAGCAGCAGTATGATTGCCGCGACGATGATTTTTTTGCGGAATGTCCATCGGATTCTTCTGCGCAAAACAGTATCTCCCCTGTTGTTGCATGTATCTTATAATAGCGCCAATCACGGTATTTTCCAAACTATTTCATGATAAAACATGAATTTATTGGCTTTTGCAATTGAAATTCGGAAACATTGCACTAATCTACAAATAACGAGCAATTCGAGGTGTATATGACAAAAACTTTCGTTCTGGATACCAACGTACTCCTTCACAACGGCGACAGCCTGATGGCATTCAAGGACAACGATGTCGTCATCCCGATGGCGGTGATCGAAGAACTCGACCGCTTCAAGAAAAATCATGATGAGCTCGGACGCAACGCCCGTTACGTCATCCGCAAGCTCGATGATTTCCGCCAGCACGGCTCCCTGTTGACCGGAGTTCCCATTTTCCCGAACGACCCCAAAAGCGGCAAGCTCCAGATCATCTGCGCCCGCTCCACATTTTCAGAAGAACAGCTCAACCGCATCACCGACTCCGCCATCAACATCGACTCGGCGGACAACCGGATTCTCCGCGTGGCCATGTCGCTGCAGAAGGAACGCGGCGAAGACGTTTATTTCATCAGCAAAGATATCAACCTGCGCCTGAAAGCGGACGCTCTCGGCCTGAAAGTCATGGACTTCGAACGCGAGCGCGTCGAATACGAACATCTCTATGCCGGGTGGAAAACCGCCGAAACCACCACCGCCGTGATCGACGACTTCTATAAGAATAAGGAAATGACGGATTCGTTCAACCTGATGACCAATGAATTCGTCATGCTTCAGGACCCCGACAACACCAAACGTACCGCGCTCGGACGCAAATACCAGGATGGCGCCATCCGCCTCCTGAACGGCCGCTCCGACCAATCGGTCTGGAACATTCAGGCCCGCAACAAGGAACAGCGCATGGCGATGGACCTGCTGCTCGACCAGGACGTCAAGCTGATTTCTCTGGTCGGACGCGCCGGTACCGGCAAAACCCTGCTGGCCATGGCGGCCGCCCTTGAACAGGTCATGCGCCTGAACCTTTACGAGAAAATTCTGGTTTCACGCCCGATCATGCCCCTTGGCAATGACATCGGCTATCTCCCCGGCGCCAAGGACGACAAACTGCTCCAATGGATGAAACCGATTTTCGACAACCTCGACTTTCTGTTCCAAACCACCCGTCCGAATGGATCATCGAAAAAAATAACCGAACTTCTCAATTCACAACGGTTGGAACTGGAAGCCATCACCTATATCCGCGGCCGCAGCCTCGCCAACCAGTTCATCATCGTGGATGAAGCGCAGAACCTGACGCCCCACGAAATCAAAACCATCATCAGCCGCGCCGGCGAAGGTTCCAAGATGGTCCTGACCGGCGACCCCGAGCAGATCGACAATCCATATCTGGATGCCTCAAGCAACGGCTTGACCTATTCCGCCGAGCGGCTGAAAGGCTTGCCGATCCACGGACACATTACGCTGGCGCGCAGCGAACGCAGCGAACTCGCCGGGATCGCCGCCAAATATCTATAAGGAAACAAGACGGTTCAATCCATGAAAATACTGGTCAGCGCCTGTCTGCTCGGATGTCCGGTACGCTACGACGGCAGGCATAAATATTGCCCGGAAATTGCCGAGCTCGGGCAAGCCCATGAACTGTTGCCCGTCTGCCCGGAAACCGAATGCGGAATGCCCACCCCCCGCCCCTCTATGACGCTGCTTGACGGACGTCTGGTGACCAACAGCGATGGACAGGATCTCACCGAAATGCTGGCTCCGTGGATTACCGGTTACCTGAAAAAATTGAAAACATCCCCCCCGCCCCTTGCCATTCTGAAAAGCCGATCGCCGAGCTGCGGCCGGAACGGCATGTTCCGCCTGGCGCTGGAAAGACATTTCCCCGATTGCCGGGTGCTGGATGAAAATGAATTATCCGAATTGTCGTTGGAATAGAACATACCATGGAGGTTTCGTATGAATATTCTGATCCTGAATGGAAGTCCGCGCAAAAACGGCAATACCGTCCATGCGCTGAATGCATTGAAGAAAGGCATGGAGCCTGCCCACCAGACCGAATGGGTTGATGTCGTTCCCCTGAATTTAAAAGGTTGTATCGCCTGCGACGGCTGCAAAAAGAATGGAGGCGACTGCATCCTGCCGGACGGCGGAGCGGAATTAATCGCCAAAGTGGCGGCGGCGGATATGATACTCATGGGTTCTCCGGTTTACTGGTGGGGTATTTCTGCTCAACTGAAGCTTGCGTTGGATAAATTTTATTCCAGAGGCGGGGAATTCATGCGGCATCCGAAGAAACTCGGCATTGTGAGCGTGGGAGAAGCCGCCGTGGATGAACCCCAATACCGCCTGATCTCCGAGCAATTTCATTGCATCGCCGAGTATCTGGGGTGGAAACTGGTCATTGATGAGAAAATCTCCGCCGCCGCGATTGATGATCTGGCCAATCAACCCTCCAAGCTTGCCGAATTGACGCTCATTGCTCAAAGCATTTAAACTTGCACCCCAGATAAAACCATTCAGCCGTAAAAATTTATTCCTTTTGCGGCTGATTTCCCCACCTCGCCGGCACCAATCTGCCATATTTTTGCTCTCTCTTGTCAAAGAATCCCAAAATCCCAAAATTCGAAACCACAATATTTCGGAATTTCCGAATTAACGCCATGTGCAAGTTTTTTTGAAAAAAGTAGAATAAAAGTTGAAAAGGAGCATGTTTGAGGTAAATTATACCCATAAAATCTTTTAAATTTGGATAACCGTCTAAATTTAAAGGAACTCCAAACACGCTCACCGAAGCATAAAAAGAAAAGCTGGATGTCCAATCGTTTTTCGGAGAAATAAAAACAGGAGTTCCGAAACCGGAACTCCTGTCTTGCGTCAAAGCAGACGGTTCAGCGTAATTTACCGCCGTCAAACCGGCTGTAATTGGCCATTGGAATTTTCTCGCCGTTCTTGATCCACGGGAAATCGGATGCGTTCGGCAGGCGTTCTTCTTCGTAAAGACGATGCAGAAGTTCGTCGATACCTCGGCAGATGTAACGGTAGTTACCGTCTTCCATCGTCAGTCTTTCCACATTGTCCGCCGGGACCGGAACAATCGGAGAAGATTCATGAGCGCCGTTCACCGCCAGCACATGAGTTCCGGCAATGTCGAGCGAACAAGTGAACGCCTGCGGATTTTCCAGTCGGGCCAGCAGAGCATCCATGACTGCGTTGCGGTCGTGGGGATCAGCCAGCGGAGCCAGGGTTTCCTGCCCGTTTTCGTAGTTAAAGGTCACGCCGTTGGGTTTCCAGATGATCGAACCCTTGTCGCCGCGGATTTCAATGACCGGCCCGAAATGTTCCTGCGAATTGTGCGTGCAGTAAAAATAGATGTCGATCCCGGTTGGGCTGACGGCATGGATCATGGCGGTGTCCGTGGTTTCAATCTCGGAATTGACCCGGTACAATTGCGCCTGGATGGATTCCAGCCGGGCGGACGTTTCAAACGTTTCGCCGCCGAAAAAGAGCGGCAGGTTCAGGTAATGCGCCAATGCGTTGTTGAACGGCGAATCGAGCACCCATCCGCTGTTGTCGCGCAGTTTGCCCGCCCAGTTGTTGCGGGTATAGTAACGGTGATCGCGCGGCCACAGGCCGACGCCCTTGATACATTGGACTTTGCCGATTTTGCCGGCCACAAGTTCTTCTTTGACCCGGCGGGTCATCGGCTGGTAGATGCTCTGGTAGCCGACGGCGGTGAACCGGCCGGTCGCGCGTTCCGCCTGGCGGATGGCATCCACGTCCTGTACGGTGGGCGCGGCCGGCTTTTCGATGAAAGCCGAAGCTCCGCTTTCCATGGCGGCAACCGCCATCGGACGGTGGAGGCCGATACCGGTCGGAATGCAGCAGAGATCGAGTCTGCCCTTGAAATCCGCCAGCATTTTCCGGTAATCGTCGTAGATGACACAGCCGAGTTCACGCAGGAGCGCGCATTTTTCCGCTTCCTGTTCCTGATTGATGATGGCGGCGGCGGCGATTTTCAGGCGTCCTTCGTTGTGATAACGCATCAGGTCCCGGTAATGGACCTGTCCAAAACCGGATACGCCGATAATAGCGGCATTAATCATTTCAGTCCCTCATATTAAATAGGATGATCGTTTTGAAATGTAAAATACCATCCGGGGGCTTTTTTTCAAGTCCGTATCACGATGTTTTTGGATATCCGTGTCAGAGCGGAAAATGAAAAACGGAGGCATTGCCCCCGTTTCTCCGAATATAATAGCTGTTGGCCGGACCAAATCAGCGGCCGAGTTTTTTCCAGATCGGCTCCATGTCGATGACCCGTTCTTCGCTCATGGCTACATCGATGCCGAGGGCGGTCACGGCGCTTTCCAAGCCTTCGTTGCCGCTGGATTTCGGAGGAGTGCCGTTGGCCATGCAGTCGTAGAGTTCCTTCATGATATAAGCATCGCCGCCGCCGTGCCCGTCCGCGCCGAAATAAATGACTTGCGTGGCTTCGTCGCCGATGCGCTTGTATTTCAGGGTACTGGCATAAAGTTCAAGCTCCAGAGTGCCTTCGGTACAGGAGAAATACATGCGGCGCTCAGGCATCGCGTTGCTCATGGTGGCCTGGAACTGGACTTTGACGCCGTTGCGGTAACGCATGATCGCGACCTGAGTGTCTTTCATATCTTTGTCGGAGGTGAACGGCGTCTTGACCCGGTGGGGATCATCCCAGCAGGTAAAGGTTCCTTCCGGGAATTTTTTCATGTAATGTTCGTTCTCGGGAACGAAAAAGTCGAGGTCGCCGAAAGCCGCGATCTTCGAGGGCAGCGAATCCACCAGCCAGTTGAGGAGGTCGAGGTCGTGACAGCATTTTTCCAGAATGTGCGGGCCGGAATACTTGGTCAGGCGGCGCCAGTTGGTCATGATGTATCCGCCGTGAGCGGGCGTGATGTTCTCATTGGCGTCAATGCTGAGGACTCTGCCGAGGTGTCCGGATTCGATCAGCTCTTTCGCCTTGCGGTAAATTTTGGAGTAACGCAGCACGAAACCGGTCATGAACGTAAGGCCGCATTTCTGGTGGGCGTCGAAAATTTCCTGACAGTCTTCGATCGTGGTGGCGAGGGGTTTTTCGGAAAAGACATGCTTGCCGGCGGCGAATGCGGCCAGGATGTGTTCCTTGTGGAACGCATTCGGTGAAAATACCAGGACCCAATCCACGCCGGGGGTGTTGATGGCGTCTTCGAAAGAGTCACAAACTTTGGTGTCAGGGCTGTTCCAGAGGCTGAGCGCTTTCTGGCAGACGGCCTTGTCGGGGTCATAAACCGAGAGCACTTTGACGTTATTGGCGGAATCGCGCAACAGGTTTGCCGTTACCCCGCGGCCGCGGCCGCCGTTACCGATTACTGCAACTTTGATGATTTTGCTGTCAGACATATTCAACTCCATATGGATTTTTTTATTGATAAGAATAATATACTCCAAACTGTAAAATAAAAAATGGATAAAAACCGCATAACTGTTATCGAAATATTGTTCGATATTTATTTTATTTGTGATTCTCTTGCAGTTTGGAGAACACGCCAGGCCGAGGGCATCATTCCGGTGAGGCGCTTGAAGACGACACTGAAGTAGTTGCTGTCGTTAAACCCGCAGAGAATGGCGATTTTGGAAATATTCCGGCTGCGGTGAAGCGTCAGGTAGACTTTGGCCTCTTCCACGCGCCTCTGGTTCAGCATTTCCCGGAAGGTCTTGCCGTAGTGGCGTTTCAGCAGTGCCCCCAGGTAGTTGGGGTTCATGTTCAGGGTGGTGGCGAGTTCTTTCAGGGTGATGTTTTCGCGGTACTTGCTGTCAATGAAGCGGCTGCTGTTCTCGGCGTAAAACAGGTCATCGTGCCGTTTGGCGTCCAGACCGCCGCCGCGGATGAAGCAATCGACCTCGATCCGGATGAATTCGGCGACGAATTCGGCGGCCCGGGACAGTTCGGGAATTTTGGACGGATCGAGCTGCGGCAGCTTGCCGCTGAATCGCCCGGACGGGAAAATCGTCAGAGAACGCTCCGGCGTCTGAAAGTGCCCGAAATAAACCACCGCCGCCGGTTTGCCGCCGACCAGGGCGGGACAAGCCAGATCCCATACGCCGTTAGGGCAAAGCCCGAAATGGATTTTTCCGTCCTGCGCGGCTTTGACGCTGCGCCGTTTGTTTTCGATGCAGATGCTGAAATCGCCGCGCAGTTTGGCGTAGAGGCAATAACTGCCGTGGTGAAGATATTGATCCGGGGCTAATTTCAGATTCTCACGGTTGTAAAACGCCGGGTGGATGGCTTCAATATTCACCACAGCCCCGTGTTTCTCCGCCATATAACGCATCAAATCGCTCAAATTCATCCCGGATTCCCCTGTCTGATGTTTCCGGCTATAACTGTACAATCGCAGGAGAGGAGTTTCAAGCGCTTTTTTATGTGAAAATTCGGATATTGGATATTGATTTATTCCATAGCGAGGTTATTTTAGCTTAATTCGAACAACCAAAAAAAGGAGCATGATAATGATCAAGAGAATTTTTCTGGCGTCCGCATTGACTACTGTTGCACTATGGGCGGCCGGCTGTCGGAGCACTTCTGAATATGATAACAAGCTGGTGGAGGCGGTCTACACCGCGACTCCGGTTAAGATTGACGGTATTCTCGACGAAGAAATCTGGACCAAAGCTCCCGGCTATACGTTTAACGCCTACAATGCAGAGTGCGTGCAGAACGGTTTGATCAAGTTCGCCTGGGACGATCAGTATGTTTACGTGGGGGCCCAGTTGACCGACGACGACGTTGTGACGATCAGCGACAAAGACCAGTCCCATCTGTATAAAGACGGCGACCTCCTCGAAGTCTTCCTGAAGCCCCTTAAGGATACGTATTACTGGGAAATCTACGCCAACCCGCTGAATGCCCGCGCTTCGTTCTTCATTGCCGGCGGCGGCCGTCTGATCAGCGATGAAATCTCCCGCGAAGGGCATCTGATGAAAGACCTGAAAGTCTTTGCCAAAATCGACGGCACCGTAAACAACTGGCAGGATATTGATAACGGCTGGAGTGTTGAAATGGCCATTCCGATCAAAGAGCTTACCCGTTACGGCGCGGAGCTGAAGGAAAATTCGGTATGGCGTTTCCTGATCGGGCGTTACAACTATTCCCGGTATCTGGAAAATTCCGAACTCAGCGGCATTACTGAATTCAAGGACAACAACCGTTCTTTCCACCACAAGCCTTCCTACGGCTACATGAAGTTCGTGAAATAATTCGCTTCTGCTGACGATAACGCCGGACCCGCAAATGGTCCGGCGTTTTTTTATGGCGTCAAACCTCTGGCGGCGAGCGCTCACGAGGGGCAATGTTCTGTGAACAGGCAGGTTTTGCCGTTACATTGGTGCCGACATTCGGCCATGCCTTGGTGTGGCGCGTTGCCGTGCGAGCAGTCCGTCGTGGCGGGTGTACGACCCTCCGCAGGTCGCCCATGAGGGCGAAACAAATCGGAATAAAAGTGGATATTAATCTTCGTCTGGCAGGAATTCAACTTCGCCGGATGCGATATCCGCATAGGCGCCGACAATCTTGATCTTGCCGGAATGAACCAGGCGCTGGAGTTCACCGCTGCCGGCTTGAATCTGCCGGACGGCTGCCCGGACGTTTTCTTTGGCAACGGCTTTTTTCAGGCCGTCGGTGGTATGGGCGTTTTTCCGGGCTTTCAATACTGAGGGGATCAGGGAGCGGACGACGGAATCCTGATGGTAAGATTCGCTCGTGCTCGGATGTTCGACGACGTTGAGGGCGTTGCGGATGGCACGGCTTTCCTTGTGTCCCATCACCACCAGCAGGCGGCATTTGCCGTCCAGCATGGTGCTTTCGATGGTGGCAAGGATCGTCTGGTCAACAACAGGTCCGAGGACACGGATGACGGTAAGGTCGCCAAGTCCCGCGTCGAACAGGTATTCGGGCGGTACGCGGGAGTCGCTGGAACCAAGGATGACGGCATAGGGCCATTCACCGAGGGTCAGAAATTTACGGCTTTCCTTGCCGACGCCGGGATCGGCCAGGCGTTTCTGCGTCACATAACGTTTATTGCCTTCTTTCAGCAGTTCAATAGCGCGGTCGGGTTCAATCGGAGCTTCAGTGCGGGCGGCATAGGCCTGAACGATGGGGGGCATTTTTTTGACGTCCGCCTTTTCGTTTTTGCCTTCTTCGTATTTGGAGGCGCCCCGGCTGGTCAACAGCAATGCCAGCAGCAGGATCGCCGCAAAGATAAAAACAGTGATGAGAAAAACACGGTTGTTATTACTTGTCGCCATTTTGAAAAGCCTCCACGCTTGTCGTTACGTTACCTTTATATAATATATCGCAGGCTCAATCAATAACAAGTGGAAATCCGTATTTTGGCGCATAAATAGAGGGGGGCGGCTCAGGCCATCAGGTCCGCTTCCCCGCTCGACACGGCGAGAAAACAGGGGGGCATGTCCCGGAGCATCCGCCCCACCAGATAATGCGAGGCTGTCTGGAGCCGTTCGTCGCGGAGGTCGTACTCGTTGAATTCAATGAAGATCAGTTCGGCATTGTACGAATGGCGGCGAAACATGATGTGGAGCTTTTCGGCAGGGTCGATCTGTACGATTTCGGCGGCAATCCGCGCCCGCTCCAGAATGAGGTTCAGGTAACCGGCCTCGGCTTCCGAACCCATGATGAAAATCCGGAGCCGGCTCCTGCGCCATTCATGGTTGTGCTGGACCAGATACCCCAGAATCGTCATCAGCGAGCCGCCTTCGGGAGTTTTCCACCAGATGTCGATGGTGCCGCCGTCATCCTGCCGCGGGACGAAACAGGTAGAGGCGTTCGCCAGAATCAGGGCGTTGCGCCGGAATCCGTTGACGATTAACTGAATCTGCCGGAAAAATGTGCTCACCCGTTCCCGCTGGCGCGGCCAACCCATCATGACGATATTCGGCAGAATCGGGTCGAGCGAATGGCTCTGGAGAATTGTTTGGAGGGCGGTATCGAATTCCGGAGCCACCACGACGGTCGGGAGCACCTCCCAGTTGCGCTCTTTGAAGATCGCCCGCAGCTCGACGAGCCGCTTGGCGCGGAGTTCGCAGAAATCCTGACCGGGCGGCTGGATAATGACCTGAATCACGCTCAGGATGCCGCGATGCTGACTGACCAGCATCGCGTATTCGAGGATGTCGCCCCGTTTTTCAGGGGTGATGGTCAGGATCATGATGGTGGGACGCCAGTTTTTCGGATGAAGCGGCAACTGTTGCAACAGCAGGAGGTTGGCCTGAATGCGTGAATAGACAAATCCGTGCCGGGCATCCCCGTATCTCATTTTTCCGGGATTGCGGTAGCGCGTCCACAGATAAAGGCCGCCGATGACGACCACCGCCGCCAACGAAAGCCAGACGTCGATCAGGAAAGCCGCAATCGTACAGGCCACTGCTCCGTAAGCCGCCACGGACCAGTGGAAAAAGCGGAACCGCGGGCGGAACGACGGATTTGCTCCGCGCGATTCGACGAACGCGGCAAGGTTGATGATGGCGTTGGCGAACAGAAAAAAGAGCGAGACCAGGCGGCTCATGATATTCAACGGCGAATCGTCGATTTCCACGACATCCCGCCCGATGAACCCGGTCCAGAGCAGAATCGGCGTAATCAGCAGCAGGACGGCGAACAGGGCGCGGCGGGGCTCATTCTTAGGTCCCCCGGTTTTCTGAAAAAAACCGAAACCGGGAAGCACCCGGTCGGCGCCGAGGCTCTGGAGCACCCGGGGCGCGCCGAGCATCCAGCTGAGCGCGGTGGAAAGCGTGGTCGCCTGTACCCCCGCCAGAATCACGAACCCGAATCCCCATAAAGCATTTTCGACCAGAATCCCGTACGGCGCACTGATCATTTCCTCGCGCGAAAAACAGCCTGCCGCCAGCACGATCTGGATCAGGTACAGCACCACCGCGCTGCCGAGCGCGGCGAGAGTCCCGAACGGGATCGAACGGTGGGGCGATTTGAGGTCTCCGGACATGTTTACTCCGGCCATGATGCCGGTCACTGCCGGGAAAAAGATGGCGAACAGGGGAATCATGGACCCGACTCCCTCCGCCGGGGCCAGGTTCTCCACCAGATTGGCCCAGGAGAAATCACCGATCGGGCCAAGCAGGAAAAATGCCACCGCAACCATCTGTATGACCATAATGACGTATTCGGCGCGGATTGACCAGTCGCTTCCGAACCAGACCAGCAGCAGCAATAGCGCGCCAAGCCCCAGGTTCAACAGCGGAAAATACGAACGGAGTTCCGGCCACTGGACAATCAGCGCCTCCGACGCCCCGATGATATTGAACGGAATCGCCATCGACTGCGTCAGGAACAGCGTAATCCCGATTGCGGTCCCGAAGCACGGACCGAGTACCCGGCTGATCAGATAATAGGCCCCGCCGCCCCGGACTTCCGTATTGGTGGCGATGGCCGAGATGGAGAGCGCCGTCACCAGCGAAATGCTCGACCCGACCGCCAAAATGATCAGCATGTTGATGAGTCCGGCATTGCCCAGCACGAAGTTCGTGCGCATGAACATGACCAGACCGAGGATGGTCAACAGGGCCGGGGTATAGACTCCGGCGAAGGTTCCGAAATTATATCCCCTGGTTTCAACGGCTGCGGACACGGCGCCGGATTTCTTGTCGCTCATAAAAAGGCCCTTCATTGACTTTTGCTTCCGATATAGCTCCGTAAATTAAGTGCTTTTGCCTTTTTTACAAGCGGAGATGGTGTTTTTTAGCGAAAAACCGCCCTCCGGAAATCCGCGCGCTCATCATCCGCCGCCGCGCCGGGGCGGGTTATTTTTCGCCGGGCTCTTTGCGGAGAACAATGTTGTCGACATGGGCGAATGTTCCTTTTTCTCCGGGACCGGTCATCACATACAGCAGGAGGTTGTCCACATCCGCCGGAACCGCAAAGGTCCGGGAACCGGCAAGCCAGTTGCCGTCTTTCCGTTTCAGGATCAGATTCGCCAGTGTTTTGCCGCCGCCGACCACGCGGAGCCGTACATGGTCGACGCCTTCATCCATTTGGGTATCGCAACTGATCCGGTAGTTCTGACCGGGAGTTACCGACACCTGATTTCTGAAGATCCCGACGCCCGGCGCCGTGTCGACAGCCATCCTGACGCTGAATTTGTCGAACGACGCCGTGCGTCCGGTAATCTCGACAAAACGCTCGCGAGCCTGCCAGCCCTCCATGGACGGCAGATCGAAAGAACTGCGGAATACCATGTCCGGCTGTTCAAAATCGGTCTTCGACTTCAACACTTCGGCCTGATACCATTTGACCTCGGCCCAGAAACGTTTTTCCTCGCGGTTATAGAGTTCGCCCCATTTCCAACCGATGCGGCTGCGGTGTCTGATGCGGAAATCGGTGAGTTCCCGCGCGACCTTTTCCAGATTGTTCGAGGTTCCGTTCCGGCACGCCAACGCTTCGGCGATGAATTCCAGCGTTTTGGCCGCATGCTCCTGAATGATCAGCAATTCTTCAAGCCTGTCGCGCTCGGGGCGGCTCAGGTTTTGTTCCAGTCCTTTTTTCAGGATCGCGGATGCCTGCTCCATCTCGGCTTTGCTGAAGCCGCTGCCGCTGCCAAGAACAACCCGTCCGAGTTCACCGTCGTCAAGCAGGTCCTGTTTTCGCTCTTTCAACCGTTTAACCACTTCGCCGAGGTTGCGCTCGCCGAGTCGACGCTGGAACAGGTAAAATTCTTTCACTGCGGGAGCCGCCGCGCCGAACGCGGAATAATATTCATTTTCCAGTTCTTCAAACGATTTGTCCGGAAATGCCACCATGCGCGAAGCAACATAATATTCCAGGTCCAGCGTCCTGGCGCCGAGGCAGCCGTCGTAATCCGTGCCGAAGACATTGAACTGGCGGGACTGCTGGAATTTATCGTAAATGCGTTTTTCCAGTCCGCGGAAAAAGGCGTTGTAACTGCATAGGTCATTCGGACGCAGAAACAGATTTTTCATGCCGGCTTCCCGCCATCCCCGGAACATGGTTTCGTTGTCCTCGAACAGCGCCGGTACGATGCCGAACAGTATATTATCGGGATAGGCGATCTTCTCCCGGCGGGGCAGGTGGCGGTAGTAGGAATAGACATAGGTGGTCAATTTTACATCCGGCCTGATTTGCGAAGCTTTGGCGGCGATCCGGTTCCAGAAATTCAGGTAGCGGTCGGTCAGGTGGTCGTAGAAGTTTTCCTGTTCGGTCCTGGTGTCCAGCGCCAGGCAGTTCGGACAGAAGCAGAAGCCCGGCGTACCGTCATTGGGACAGATATTCCAGAATTCAGGCTTGCCCGCTTTTTCCCATTCGGCAACGATTTGATCGACGACGGCGGGATTGGAGACGCACAGTTTGACGGTTTTCTCGAAGCCTTTGGCCGGAACGCGCGTACCATACGGATTCATGCCGAAATATTCCGGGTGCTCCGCGCCGTAGCGATCCCACCATTGGGTGAAGGCATGTCCGTAGCGGATCACCGTCCGGGTGCCATGACGCATGCGGCGCAGCCAGAGTGAATTGTCGAAACGGTTCTGCCGAATTTCTTCCGGAGTGCTTTGCAGCGCTTCCGGGGCATAGGGATTGACCCGTTCCGCATCACTCCACCAGTAACCTCGTACCGAAACCATCTCGAACGGCAGATTCCATGTATAGTCTTCGCGCTCCGGTAATTCCACCGTCGCCCGGGGGCGGAATGCGATGCCGGAATGACCGGGGCGCAGCCAGCGGCATTCCAGTTTGTCTTCCAGGAACGCATAGACGCCGAACAACGTGCCGCAACGGACTGCCCGCGAGAATATTTTATTAATGGTGTCGTCCGGTGCGCCTTTCGTGTCTTCCCCCCAGATGTAAACCGTATCGCCGCGGACCGCGTACCGGGCTTCGTGCCGTTGCAACGGGATGGATTCTCCCGGCGGGGGCGAACCGATGATGAATTTCAGGTTTTTGCCGCCCGGTTCCGCACTCTGCGCCACTTTGCCGGAATGACCGCCGACCAGCTGCAGATGCATGGCCAGTTCATCCGCGGCTACGCGATGAATGATGTTTTTGTCGACAGGCAGGACGATTTCGGCTTCGTTCAGCTTCCATTCGGCCCCGAACCCCAGCAGCGGGGTGCTCAATAACAGGGACAGCCATTTTCCGGGCATTGTTTCAACTCCTTGCAGTTTTGTTTATTTGAGTGATAGAACATCGCGGCGGCACGTTGCCGCACGCAGTCCGGCGCGCGGACAGCGCTGGTCGTCCGCAGGACGAAACGAAATTGAGAACCATATTCCCGATATCCTTTGTTTAAAGAGTGTTCGGCAACGGATACATGGTGTAATATATCTGGGCTTTGTAACTGGCATTGAAATAGCCGAGTTCCTCGTAGGGAAACCACCGCCCGTGTCCGTCCAGCATCAACCAGTTGGCGCCGTTGCGGTGATTGGAGGGCGATGAAGGATCGTCGAAACGGTTATAGGTACGGTCGCCGACCAGTGCCCGCAGGGTTGGTTTGCCATCCCTGAGCCGAGTGGGAGCAAGATAATAATAATTCGGGCTCATTCCGCCCATGTAACAGAGGTCGGTGGTACAGCGTCCGGTTTTATTGTACGGCTCGGGGATGGATAAATTGGCCGGGCAATCCATCAATTTCCACTGCGGCAGGTAATTGGGGACGAAATCCACGTTCGTCTGGACTACTCCATAGCCCCAATCCGTGGATACCCGGGTGGCGGAATAACGTACGGAGGGAAGCAGATCCCGGCAATCGGCGGCATAGGAAATCAGCGCCATGCCGCATTGGCGGATGTGCCCCATGCATTTGGCGGCGATACTCTTTTCTCTGGCGCCGGCAAGCGCCGGCAGCAGCATGGCCGCCAGTATCGCGATGATCGCGATAACGATCAGGAGTTCGATAAGTGTGAATTTCCGAAAGGCGATCGAATTCATTTTCTGTCTCCGTTATTTTTTTTGCGCGGTTCATTCATGACGGGAGAAATTCCATTGGCAGATGTTCTGTCCGGGGGGGCATGTCGGGGGCTTCGATGCGGCGCAGGAGCATTTCACAGGCCAGGGCGCCGCTTTCCGGTTCCCGGCGGCGTAAAACCGGAAAATCGGGACGTTGCAGGTCAATCAGAAATTCATCCATGACTGCCGCCAGCGGGATTTCCGGATGCCGCCGCTGAAGATACGACCGGGGCGCCCGAAAACGCTCATGGCTGCAGAAAACAGCATCGCCGGGAAAATCGGTCCCGAACTCCTGTTCCAGATATCTCTCAAATGCTTCATCGGTATCGATTTCAGGCCGCAGGGTGATCACTGCCGGTGCGGACATGCCGCATTCCCCGCAGGCTTGTTCGAACAGTTGACGGCAGGCGGCGATAGGACTCTCCTGCAACAGGACCGGACGGCGGCATCCGCAGGCGGCGAAGTATTCCACCATCTGCCGGGCACCGGGCGACCAGCCGCATACCACCTGGTCAAACGGAACCTGCAGTTCCTGATGGGTGATGATGACCACATGACGGATCCTCTGCAGTAATTTTTCGATTTCTGTATTCATCTCTTTCGGGGTATAGGCCAGATAAATGACCCCGTCCACCCGGCGTTCCGCCAGGGTTTCCAGCGCCCGCAGGATTACGACCGGGTCGGAATAGGTATCAACGATATAGTTCACATATTCCGTATTGAACAGCCTCCGGTCGATCCGGGAGATGATGTTTCCCGCCAGCCAGGGGCGGGCAAAACTCATCAGTACGCCGATGCTGTTCGAGCGCTCGCCCCGCAGGATTCGGGACAATGCGTTCGGATAATGATCATATCCGAGCTCCCGGGCGATTCGCAACACCTGCTGCCGGGTGGGTTCCGCCACCGGCCCCGAATTGTTCAGGACCCGGCTGACGGTCATGCCGGAAACATTTGCCAGTTTGGCGATCTGGTGCATTGACGGTTGATTTTTCTTCATTGCTGCCTGTTTATGTTACATAACATTATTATATCGTGAAGATCGGAAATTGCAATCCAGAATCGGTAAAAAATTCTTTTTTCCTGATTTCTTGAGGAATGGCGAAGTCGAAATTATTTCGTTTAATCCTGTGAAACAACCAGCGCAATCCGCGAGTTGGACCGTGTGCGGCAACGTGCCGCCGCGAAAGTTCTTTCATTGATGATTGAAAAATTTGCATATGGCGTTATTTTTTGAATACTTTCCCCGATATTCGCCTTGATAAAATGGGCGCACGATACTATATTCAAGGCTGGACGATGTTAAACCTGTATATTTAAGGACTGATTTATTGAAGAAAGTCAATTCCATCGGGCGTTTGTTCCGCTACTGTTATCTGAAAATGGTAAAGGAGAAGGGGACTCCCGATTATATCGCCCGCGGCTGGACACTCGGCGTGCTGGCAAACTGGATTGTTCCGATCGGGCAGACGGCGCTTTCGTTTCCGCTTTCGTTTCTGATTAAAGGTTCAAAAATCGGTGCCATTCTGGGAACGATGGTGACGAATCCGCTTACCACTCTTTTTCTTTACCCGCTCCAATGCTACATCGGCAACTTTATTATCGGCGGAGACCTGTCGATGGAATTTTTCCGCCAGGCACTGAAGAAAGTAGTCGAAGACCAAACTTTCGAGGCCGCGCTGAAAGCGATCCAAGGGACCAGCACCGAAGTCATCATTTCCTTCTGGGTCGGCGGATTGGTCTTTTGCTTGCTGACGGGTCCGCTCACCTATGTGCTGACCCGCTCCTGGGTGATTCGTTTCCGCAAATTGCGCGCCTGGCGCCGAGCCCAGAAAGCCATTCATAAAAATAATAATCACACTTCTTAAGTTGTGCTGTCGCGGAATTTCAGGATGAATGAGGTTCACGTGATCTCAGCGCAAAATGTCCGTTGATTCCAGCCTGGTTCGGCAGGGGGCGTAAGTCATCAGGGAGTGACTTGTCTGCATCCTGAAACTGCTTTTGGGGAGTATATAAACAAAAACCGGATATCCCGTTCTTTTATTTTACGGGAAAGTCCGGTTGTCCCGGTCAATGCTGTATGATTATAGGCGGAGCTTATAGGTGAAGTAATTAGTAATTTATCGATTTATGTATTTTAACTGTTGAAGAATTCTGATGTTTCTCTAAGTTTTTTGTGTGTCAGTCTGAATAATTTGTAAGCAGGTTTTTTGTGTGTGAATTGTTCTAAGTTCTACAGTGATATGACTTTTCTTGCAGTCTTGTTATTTGAAAATCATAGTCATGTCGAACTGGGAATCGGAATGTTTTACAGATATTGAAATGAATATAATTTCTTGATTTATGCATTTTGACTATTGACAAATTCAAATGCTCCTGTAAAATAATAACGTGTTAACCTGAATAATTCATAAACAGGCTGACCGGCGTAGTTTTTCAATTTTTACTGTTGTGATCGTATGGGTTAAACTTGCTTGGAAAGCAGGATAAATGATTGCGAGCCAGGTCGATTTGCCCATCTCTGGATAATCTCGAAATCCAAAAGGCTTTTTCGGTCATAAATTTCGCCGCGGCACGTTGCCGCACGCGGTCCAGCGCGCGGATAGCGCTGGTCGGCCATGGGCGAAACAAAAACAGCGCACGGCATCAGTTCGGTAAAGATCGGGTTCATGCGAATGAGCGTGAAAACAAGGAGATTTGGTAAAATGGATTTCGAGGTCAGTTATGACGTAGTGGTGGTTGGCGGCGGCATTGCCGGCGTGGCGGCGGCACTTCAGGCGGCGCGCTCCGGTAAAAAAACGGCTCTGCTGGAAAAAACGGTTCTGCTGGGCGGATTGGCTACTACCGGCCTGGTTTACATATACCTGCCTCTGTGTGACGGCAACGGGCGTCAGGTGACTTTCGGGATTTGCGAGGAACTCATTCGGTTGAGCATCGAATATGGGCCGGGGGATATCCCGGACGCTTGGCGGAACGGAGTGAATCAAGAAGATGGCAAGCGCCTGCGTTGCATTTTTTCTCCGGCGTCCTTTATGCTGGCTCTTGATGAAGTACTGGAGAACGCCGGGGTCGATATCTGGCTGGATACGCTGGTTTGCGGCGTGGAAAAGGACGAAGATAACAGCCTGACCGGTGTTGTTGTGGAAAACAAAAGCGGGCGGGGCCTTGTCCGCGGTCGGCGTTTCATTGACGCCAGCGGAGATTGCGAGGTGGCGCGCCGGGCCGGGGTTCCCTGTCTGGCGGAGGACAATGTTCTTTCCATATGGGCGCTTCAATATCAGGAAAATGCCGCATCCCTGTCGCCGGGAATCGAAATGCATTACGGTGGATGCGGCGCCGACGGGCATCCATTGGCAACGCCGGAACTGCTGGCCCGCTGCGGATTGGATGCTTCCGCCTGGAATGTTGGTTCCGGGATATCCGGCCGGAAAGTGACGGATTTCATTTTGAATGGACGCAGGCTTTTGCGCGAATACTACCGGATGGCTTATGAAAACGGAACCGCCAACCGCAAGAATCTTTATGCGTTGAAGCTTCCCGCAATGGCTCAATTCCGTAAAATCTATTGCATCGAAGGCGCCTGTGTGCTGCAGGATGAACAGAATCACCGGTGTTTCGACGATTCGATCGGCATGGTCGGCGATTGGCGAAAGGCCGGACCGGTCTGGGAAATACCGTATCGCACGCTGTATCCCAAAAACGGACCGAAAGGGTTGCTGGCAGCCGGACGTTGTACTTCCGCCGTCGGCAACGCCTGGGAAATCACCCGGGTCATTCCGACGGCGGCCATGACCGGACAGGCTGCGGGATTGGCGGCGGCCATGTCACTGGATGCCGGAGTTGATCCCGCCGCGCTTGACGTGATGAAATTACAGAATGAGCTTCGTGCGCTTGGCTTTAAATTGCACCTGCCGGAAGTGGGATTGGCCTATTCCTGATCTGGATTTTTCATAATCTGCGCCTTGGAGAATCGAAATCATCAAGGTGCTTTCAGGCGATAAATCCTGTATTGACGGAATAGGCCAATTGCCGTTTTTTACAAAATCGATTTTGAAAACTTTCCTGAAAATGTATATTAATGCTGCGATATTCTATTGTGTCATATAGAGTTCAGGTAATAAATCATATATAATTTATTAATTTATGTATTTTAACTATTGACAAATCCAAATGTCTCCTGTAGAATAATATAAAACCATAGAAAGGCATTTAAGGCGTGCATGAAATTTGAAAGGTCTCCCAAAAATCATTTGAAGAAACTTTTGCTTCGGCATAAGATTTTTGCGCGTGGATTCATTTCACGCCAGGAATTGGCACGACAATTGAATTTCGATCTTCGCACGGTTGGGGCTTATGCGGCAGAGTGGGAACGCTCTGACCTGATTAGAACGGAAACCGTGGCGAATGGCAAAGGGAGGCCGGAAATTTATTATCGCGCCAAAGCGGAAGCGGTATTGTTGCTGGGAATCTACTGCGCACACGAAACTCTTTATTGCCTGCTTTACGACATCAATTTGCGTCCGGAAGCGATGCTGAAAGTTTCGTTCGATCCGGAAGATGGGAATGCCGCCGTTGACGGTGCGGTAGCGCGAATAAAAACGCTCGTGTCCGGTTTTTCCGGACGGCGGATTGTCGGCTCCGGCTTGGTGCTCAACGATTTTGATGCCCATCCGGACACCAAAAAACGATTTCTCCGGTTCGGGGATGCCATCGCTACGAAGATTTGCCCCAATATTAAAATCTGCGGCATTCAAAGTGCGTGGCTTCTGGCGCATTTCATGCGGGGGCGTTACACCCAGAGCGAAAGAACCCATTGCAATATGGCATTGATCGACCCGTCCGATAAAGTTTATCTGGGGCTGTTCGTCAATCAGATTCCCGCGCGCTTGATGCTGAATAATAAAAGCGAGCATCAGAAATTGCTGGCGGGCATTCCGGACCGCTCCGCTTTGCTGGCGCGTTATGAAGAATTGAGCGGTCAGGTGCTGCAGGCGGAACCCCATGCGGGAATCCTTGATTATATGCAGCGTTTAAGCGAAAAAGATCCGGTCGCAGTGCAATTGTCGCAGGAGCGCGCGCAAAGCCTGGCATCCGCCATCCTGCGCCTGAAAAAGCATTATAAACTGCAATACTGTTTCGTCGGTTCCGTAAATGCGGAAACCGTTTCTCTGTTGAAACAATTGCTGGCTCCGGAATGTCGTCCCGGCGAATTTGAGTGCACCGGCATCAGCCATCTCTCCCCCGACTATAATACAGCCGCAGCCTGCCTGGCAGTCAACGCGGCGTTTCAATATTCATTATCATGGAATTAAATCATTCACGGAGAATAAAATGCAAAGAAAGATGATCGGTTGTAAGTTTTTTACATTGATAGAGCTTCTTATTGTCGTAGCGATCATCGCTATTCTTGCGGCGATGCTGTTGCCGGCATTGAACAAAGCGCGGGACAAAGCGCGTTCCATCAAATGCGCGAACAACCTGAAACAGATCGGATTGGGAGCGACGCTCTATTCGCATGACAATCAGGATTGGATTCTGCCAAACGGCGCCAAAAGCTTTTATTCAACCACCTGGGTTAACCTGTTGAGCGGATACGGAGGGCTTACCGGTGGCTACGGCGGGTTGAAATATTACGGCACGGCCAAAACCACCGGGCATTTCGTGTGTCCGGCGGAATCGGTATCGTTCGGCGCCTACGCCGATGGCGAATTCAGCTATACGCATTATGCGTCAAACACCCATTTGAGTGGAGTCATCGGTTACAGTGCCGCCGCCGCCGAAGCCGACCGCCGTGGGCGGCTCCGGAAAACCTCTCAGGTGAAAACCGCCTCCAAGGCCATAATGGCGGGCGATCAGATCACCCGGAATACGTACAGTTTGTATTATGCTTATATTCTGGCGTTCCGGCATGGAGCGACGGAAACAAGAACCAGCGGAGTGACAGCGGCGATTCCCCCGCAGGGACGAGCCAATATTGTTTATCTGGACGGGCATGCGGATGCCCGGACTTATCAGGAACTGCGTGAGGAAAAGAATGAATCCGGCGCTACGAGTACTATTTCCGCATTGCAGGCCGGTTTTAATCCCGATTCCGGTCTGTTGATGCTTTCTCCGTAAGGAATCAACTTGGGCGCATTCGGGCTTTTGGCGCGCGCATTATACAAATATCACACGAAGGATGAAACATGAATTGGAAACCGGTTCTATGGTTAAGCATGGGGATGGCGGCCTGCTGCCTTCAGGCGGGGGTGAAAGAACAGCGGGCGGCGGAATTGACGCCGGAACGGGCGCGGGTTATTCTGGCGTCCGGGGATGATACGATAAAGCGGCGGGCGGCGTTTCGGCTGCTGCTGGCCGAGGCGACCGCGGAAGCGGCGGCGAAACAGTATGCCGGGGACCGCGACCCGCTGATCCGCCGTGCCGCGCTCTATTTCTGGTTGGAACGCGGCGGCGACGCGGCGCTGGCGTATTTGAAGACGGCGATCGCGGACAAAGACGTTGCGGTACGGACATTGGCATTGCAGGGGTTGGCGCGCTATGCGAATCTGGCGGAAGTCCGTACCATACTGGAAAAAGTCGAAAAGAGCGATCCCGAAGCCGGATTGCGGAGGCAGGCGGCGGCATTGAATTGGCCGTTTCAGCGTGAAACGCGGCTGCTGCGCGACGATCCGAGCTGGGATTATGAAATTTTGAGCGTAAAGAAAATACAACTGCCGGATTCCATGTGGAAATTCACCATCGATCCGGCGGGGGACGGACACCGGAAAGATTTCTTCGCCGCCGATTTCAACGACAACGGCTGGAAGCCGATCAAAACAGGCCACTGGGAAACTCAGGGCTGGGCGGATTATGATGGAATCGCCTGGTACCGGATGCGTTTTACGATGCCGGAGAAAATCGATTCCAACGCGGTGGAAATGTTGTTCGAAGGGGTGGATGAAGGCGCCTGGGTCTGGCTGAACGGCGTTTATCTGGGACAGCATGACATCGGGCCGGCGGGATGGAACCAAATGTTCCGACTGGACGCGACGAAAGAGATCAAATGGGGAACGGAAAATATCCTGACGGTCAGAGTGTTGGATACGATGAGCAACGGGGGGATCTGGAAACCGGTTTATGTAGAGGTGTTGAAGTGAAATATGGGATGACATGGTTGTTGCTGGGATGTTTTTGGTTCGGGCTTTGCGCGGACGATTCATTGATCGCGCGTTGGGATTTCAAAACAGGCGAGTTTCCCGAGGTTTTCGCCGGAGCGCCGCGCGGCGGTACGGCACGGACTGGCGCAGGGCTGGAATCGGGAGAATCTGCCGACAAGCCAGGCGGCTGGATGATGAGCGCGAATCATCCGGAATTGACGCCGGGCGGTGCGTTCAGTCTGGAGTTGGAATTTATATTGGCGGACAATATTCAGAAGCCCCGGCTGTTGCTATGGGATTCC
Source organism: Lentisphaeria bacterium UBA5247 (assembly GCA_002408885.1). Lineage (GTDB taxonomy): Bacteria > Verrucomicrobiota > Lentisphaeria > Victivallales > Victivallaceae > UBA5239. The sequence goes on from DHTZ01000047.1 coordinate 45,966, forward strand.
AAATACATCCTTGCCCCGAAGGCGGACTCCAAAGACAAACGTCACCACAGCGGCTTTGCGTTGGCGTTGAACCGCCGTGGCGACAGTTGGCAGCCGGCCGCATATTTCGGCTATGGCGAATCGTCGTTGTCCGTTTCCGGGAAACCGGAAAAATTGGAACCCGGAAAGCCGTATCGGCTCAAGCTGGAATACAGTCCCGTTGAAGTACGTTTTTTCCTGAACGGCGTATTGAATGCCGAGATCCCGCTGGCGGCGCCGGGGGCGTTGGCTCCGGCGGTTTACCGGACGGTGATCGGTGACCGTGTCGGCAGCAATTACATGGGATGGATGGGAACTGTTACCGGCGCGGAATTGCGGAACATGCGGCAAAGGGCAGTGGCGATTTCTCCTGCCGGGCGGATGGTGTTTGTCCGATTGGAGAACAACCCGGAACTGGCTCTGCAAATTGTCAATGTCAGCGGCAAGGCTCTGGAAAATGCTACGGTCACGGCGCAATTGGCAGGGCTTCCCGAATTGAAAATTCCATCCCGCAATCTCAACCTGTCCACGGGTACTTCCACCGTTCTTTCTTTTCCGCTGGATTCCCGTTTGAAACCGGGAGAATATCAACTGGAGGTAAAAGCCGCGGACGAAACCGCGTCGCTCCCGTTACGGGTCATCGCCGAAAATGTCGATGAATATCCGGTGGTGATGTGGGGCGTGGGAGACAATCGCAAATTGAAGGCGCTGGGATTCACCCATCAGTTGTCCGGATTCGCGAACACCAATCCTGATCCGGACGATCTGGGAAAAACGCTGGCAGGAATGCAACGGCTGGATGCCGCGTTGTCGGAGGGCATGTACCTGATGGACAATTTCAGCGTTTACCGCTCGATCATGAAGGATTTCCCCCGGGTTACGCGCGACGGCAAATCCTATCCGCGGTTGAATATGGAAGCATCCAATCCGGAAACCGGAAAACGGTTGACCGCCATCGCGGAAAATACGTCGAAAGCGTACGGTTCCCATCCCGGTTATTCCGGAGCGCTGATTCAATCGGAAGTACGCGACGGGTCCAATCCGTCCTTCAATCAATTTGAACCGGACGCATACAAAAAATTCTCCGGCAGGGAGGTTCCCGCCGTTGTCAACGGACGCAACCCGCCGCCATACGATAAAATTGCCGGATTCCCGGTGACGCGGATCATCCCTCAGGACGATTCTCTGCTGCAATACTACGGCTGGTGGTGGCGCGTCGGTGACGGCTGGAATCCGCTGCACGGCGCTATCAGCCGCGCATTGCACAAACACGCACGACCCGGTTTCTGGACATTCTACGATCCGGCGGTACGGGTTCCCCCGTTGTGGGGCAGCGGCGGGGATGTGGACTGCATCAGCCAGTGGTCATACACCAATCCGGACCCGATCAAAATCGGGCAGAGTACGGATGAAATGCTGGCCATGCACGGCGGCAATCCCAAACAGATGGTGATGAAAATGACCCAGGTTTTCTGGTACCGCAACCAAAGCGCGCCGACGGGCCGGAAACCCGAGCAGCCGCCGGAATGGCTGGCAACCGAGCCTGAGGCGAAATACATTTCCATTTCGCCCGATCATTTGAAAATTGCCCTTTGGAGCAAAATCTCCCGGAAGCTGGATGGCATCATGTATCACGGCTATTCATCCTTGATTGAGGTGCCGGGAAACAAACATGCCTACCGGTTCACCAATCCGGCGTGCGGTGCGGCGCTGACCGATTTGACCCGGGAGGTCATTCGCCCGCTGGGCGCACTGTTGAAGCGCATTCCGGAGCGCCGACCCGAAGTCGCGGTGCTTCAGAGTTTTGCCTCCACGATTTTCGCGCAGCGCCACGCCTCTTACGGCTGGGGTCGCGGTTGGGCGGCGGATTGTCATCTGGCGTTGCAGTGGGCGCATCTGCAACCGTCGATCATTTATGACGAACATATTCTGAACGGCATTCTGGATCAGGTCGATGTGCTGGTACTGCCGGGCGTGGAGGTACTGACCGAACCAGTGTTTCAGGCGATTCGGGAATTTCAGCGCAAAGGCGGGTTCGTGATCGGCGATACGTTCACAGTTCCGGGGATTCTGCCCGATATTCAGATGGCCCCGGTAGTACGGCGTACCGCCGATCCGGTGGGAACCAAGCGTGATCTGCAGCGGTTCGGCGCGTCAATCCGGCAGCAGCTTGCGGCGTATTACCGTCCGCCGTTCGCTGCGGACGACGCGGACCTGGTGTTGCGTTTGCGCAGTGCGGGAAATGTCGATTATCTGTTCGCGGTCAACGATAAGCTGGCCTTCGGCGATTACATCGGTCAATGGGGGGTCGTCCAGGAAACCGGGGTGCCGCTGTCCGGAAACATTACGCTGAACCGGACGGCGGGAGCGGTTTATGATCTGGTCAAGCATCAGCCGGTTAAATTCACTTCGAATGACAATCAATGTACGATTCCGGTTGAACTGGAGCCGGGTGGCGGGCGGTTGCTGATGATTCTGGATCAACCGCTGACGAAAATGGAAATCTCCGCCCCCACCGGCGCAAAGCTGGGGCAACCGTTTGAAGTGACCGTGCAAACGGACAACGTGTTGATTCCACTGGAATGGCAACTGCTGAATCCGGATGGGGAACCCGCGCCGGGCAGCGGCTGGTTCTGCGCCGAGAACGGCGTGTTGAAGCGGCAGATGACTCCATCTTTGAACGAAAAAAGCGGCACCTGGAAAATCGTGGTGAAAAATCTGGCGGACGGAAAAACCGTCACCCGGGACATCCACATCCAATAGCGTTTGCTTAACGCCGCGTACGAATTTTTCAATAGACCCCGCCCCGGGCTGTGCCCGGGCGTGGCAACGTGCCGCGGCGAAAGGTCGGTTTTGGAGAAGACGGGGTATCGTTTCCTTTTATATCAATGGATTCAGGTTTTCATATTCAAGGCGCCAGCCGCTCGGCGCGGCGCCCCGGGCCAACATGGCGGCGGCGGTCAACAGTCCGCCGTTGCCGGGCAGATAGCACGGTAATTCTCGATGCTGATAATTATGGCCGTTGATCAGATATCGGTTCGCCGGGGTTTCCATCAGCAGTATTTTGACGGCTATATCCGGTTCTTTCAGCCGAATGGCGGACAACGCCGCCAGTGGATAATCCCAGCCCCAGCTTTCCCGCTGCCAGTCCCATTGCTCAAGAACCGCTGAAAGGGTATTTCTCATGACGTTCGGGTCGGCATAACCTTCAGGCAGCATGCCGTATATTGCGCTGGATACCGGAGTCAGTCCGCAATTCCTTCTGAATCTGAAGTGGGAGGATTTGAAACGGGAAGAGTTCGGCGCGGAAGAACTTCAAAAGGTCGAGCCCTATTTTGAAATTGATTGTGAGTTGGCCGGTGAAACCCGCAAGATATTTTTCAATGACAAAAGCCTGGATATCCTGAATCGACTTCGGAAAGAACATCCGGAAGACGTTTATCTCTTTCAGAGCCATGCCGCCAATGTCGGAAAGAAAATCCAGCCGGTCACGATGTATTCCATCGGGATCATTTTCAAGGAAGCGGCCCGAAAAGCGAAAATCAAGGGTGCCGACGACGTTTCCGCCGTCACGCTGCGCAAGACGTTCGGTTATCATCATCTGGTGAACGGCTCCTGGTCCATCCATCAGCTCACCCGATATTTCGACCACAAATACACCGGAATCACCCGGCAATACATCGATTTGAAAGATGAAAAGATCAACACGAAACAGTTGCCGCGCAAGCGGAAAAACCGCGGTCTCCGCGATTAACCGGAAACAGGGCGAGGCTACCGATGTACAAAAACCGAATCATGTATGGCGGATTGTGGTTGTTCGGAGTGGTTTTTCTCTTTTTTATGCCCGGCTTTGAAGCGCGTGGGCTGGCGATGGGGATGTTGGTCGGGTATCTGCCGTTTCTCGGATTGGCGCAGTTCGGCATTGAGCTTGAGCATCGTCACCCGTTTTTTGTTCTTTTTGCGATGTTTATCTTCAGCGGCGGCTTCGTCGCCCTGATGTCGTGGATGATGGACCGCCGCCGCCGGAGGTGTTTTCGTCTGTGGAGTGTCGCTTAAGCGCAAACTCCATTCCCCGTAGCGGCCGGGCAACGCCGCGGATTCAACTCCGTATCAGATGCAGGTTGCCCGGCTTATTTCGCTGATCACTCATTTCTTCACCGGCTGATTCCTATAGTTTTCGACCAGAGTGCCGCCCGCCAGAACCTCGTTATCGGATTCATAACTCTTGCGCGTGCCTTTGTAAAGAATCCCGATGGGAATTTCGTCGCCCCAGCGCAGCGCCAGTTCCAGCGCCTTCATTCTGTCATGGCAATCGTGGTCGGCCGGAATCGGCTTCACCCGGTCCTTGTACCATTTGAAGGTATTCGTATGGTTGAAACTGACGCACGGCTGCAAAATATCTACCAGCGCCATGCCGCCGCGATGGGCAAACGCCGCCAGCATCATCTGTTTGAGATGCTCCGGTTCGCCGCTGAAACTTCGCGCCACAAAGGAACATTCTTCGATAATCGCAATCGCCAGCGGATTGATCGGCTGCAACTTTTGTCCGTGAGTTTGAACGGCCGTAATAAAGCCGATATCCGAAGTGGGCGACGCTTGACCTTTTGTCAGGCCGTAAACCTGATTATTGTGTACGAATACTTTAATGCCGATGTTGCGACGCAGGCTATGGAGAAAGTGATTGCCGCCTTCGCCGTACATATCGCCGTCGCCGGAAAAAATGGCGACTTCCAGCTCGTGATTGGCGATTTTGATTCCCATTGCCGCCGGCAGCGCCCGGCCATGCAGACCGTTGAACACGCTGACCGGAATATTGTGCGGCATTTTCGCCGCCTGGCCGATGCCGGATACCAGCACCAGTTTATCCAGTTCGACCGCGCCGGTCGACAGCACTTCCCGCAATACTTTCAAAATGGAGTAATTACCGCACCCCGGGCACCAGGAAGGCTGGGTATCTGCTTTTGCGATGGCAATCATCATTTCACCTCGGCAGTTAAGTATTCTGCGGTTATCGGCAGGCCGTCGAAACGGTTGACTCCGGACATTTCCCGACTGATGCCGATCTCCCGCAGCAAAGCCCGGAACTGGCCGGTAAAATTACCTTCCACCACGATCAGCCGTCGCGGCCGTTCCAGCAGCGGCTTCAGGCGATCGCCCGGCAGCGGCCAGAGTTGAGTGAAATGGATCATGGCGTATTTCCCCGTACCGCCGGCATTCATGGCGTCGACATATTCCCGGCAGGCGCCATGCGTCGAGCCCCAGCAGACCAGGGCAATGTCGGCATCGCCGCTGCCGTAGATTTCCGGCATGATAAAGGACTCCAGTAGTCCGGCATTTTTACGCAACCGTTTTTCCTGCTGCCGAATCCGCACGGCGAAATCTTCGCTCAGGTGTCCCGCTTCATCGTGTTCGTCGCTGTCGGCAACCACCGCGACGCCGTGACCGGGAATCGCCCGCGGCGATACGCCATCCGGGCTATCCGCATAACGGACATACGTTTCCGGATCGCCGTCAACCAGGCCGCGGTCGATCGGCTGATATTCGCCACTCGGAATCATCATGTTTTTTTCGGCGTCCTGGAGGTACTGATCGGTGAGCATCAGCGCCGGAACCTGAAAACGGTGAGCTGTCGCCAGGGCGATTCCGGTCAAATCATAACATTGCTGATGCGTGCCGGGCGCGTAAACGGTCCGAAGGAATTCACCGTGTCCGGCATTGATCGCGAATTTCAGGTCTTCCTGCGCGGTGCGGGTGGGCATGCCGGTGGCCGGACCCGGACGTTGCGCCACCAGAACAAAGATCGGCAACTCCATCATTCCCGCCAGCGCCAAGCCTTCGGCCATCAGGGCAAACCCGCCGCCGCTGGTCGTCGTCATGGACGGAATCCCCGCGTAAACCGCGCCGCAGATCATATTGACGGCGGCGATTTCATCTTCCGCCTGTTCCACCACAATGCCGTAACGGTCGGCCGCCGCCGCCAGCCAGTTCAAGGTGGCGGTACCGGGCGTCATTGGATATGCCGTGGCGAATTTCACCCCGGAGACCGCGGCCGCCAGTCCGATCATCGCCGCGCCGGTGGTTACCGACGCCGGCGCCTGAACCGGTTGCGGCACGGCTAAATTCATCGGCAGCGTCAATCCCTTCTGATATCCGGCGACGGCGCAGGCGAGGTTTTTCGCGATGATTTCGTCACGCCCGGCGAATTCCTGCTGTAAAAAATTCTCCAGAAATTCGAGCGGATACTTCAACATACCCCAGATCGTTCCGGCCGCAACCGTATTGCCCATGATGTCCGCACCGCCGCTCTGTTTGGTGATTCCGGTAAAATCGACCGTTAAGGTCTGCGGCCGTTCTTCCTTGCCGTCAAGCAGGATAACCGCATCGGGGAGAGCGTGTTCCCGCAATATATCCAAAGCGGTTTCATTGAGCGCCAGCAGGATATGCTGCCGTTCGTTCAAGCCGGACAGTTCGTGATCGGCAAAGCGCAGGTCGCACCAGTTCAGCCCGCCGCGAATCCGCGACATGTAACTTTTTCCGGAGAAAACCTGAAGGCCGGTAGCGGCCGCCGCACCGACCAGCAGGTTGCCGACCGCGACCAACCCTTGCCCGGCTTCTCCGGCGATTCTGATACTGATATCCATAAATCCTCCTGATGAATAACTTTGAAGCAAGCTGCAGAGGGATCGAAGATTTCGTTCGCTCTTACAACTCGGCAAACCGCATACTCTTCAATAATTTCATTAATCGAGTTTCGTCAACCTGCCGGATTTCCAGATTGGGCAGTTTTCCCTTAAAGGATTGGTGTAACGCCTCCTGCATTACCATAGCCCTTTGATTGCAGATTGCAAATCCCAAATAGACTTTATCCGACAAGTCGGTATTATGATCAAAAGATCTATAGAGAAACAGAAGGAATAGGTGTCATGAGATGCGACTGCCAAAAGTCGCATCTCATGAATGAATGGCGCTAAGTTAAGGAGAAAAAACTCGAATCAATATCGCGAATTTTGAGCTGAAAATGGAGAGAACAGAGTTATTATGCTAGTGTCTGCATTGCAGCATTACTCATATTTTGAACGGTCGCCAAACGATTTTTCAGTTTTGTTGATATTCTCGACGCAACCATTCTCTGCCGCTCCCCGGTTTCATGGTATGAATTTCATCCCAGGAGCAAACGAATCCGAAAACCGCAAGCGGCACTTTTCCCGGAAGCAGACAGGCGGCATCTTCGGAAATGGACTTCAACTGACCATGATCAACAATATGCTCGACTGCTCCAAACTCAATGAAGGTCAATTGCCGCTCCAGCCTCGTCCAACCGATCTTGCCGTTTTCACTTCCGAATTATCCATGCTGCTGACCCCGCTCCTGCAAGAGAAGAATCTCCGGTTGGAAATTGATCAACCGACCGCCTTGCCGCGCCTCAACATCGATCCGGGACGCACACGCCAAATTCTGCTGAACCGGATCGGAAACGCCATCAAATATTCCGATGGCAGCCTCATTACGCTGGCAGTACTTTGGAAAACGGCCGAAAATCGCCGGGGATGCCTGACCCTTAAGGTTTCCGATCAGGGACAGGGCATTCCGAGGGAAGAACAGAAACGAATCTTCGAACCATTCGTTCAGCAACAACAACATTCGGGCGCCGGAACCGGACTGGGGCTTTTCATCACCATGCGGCTCGTCAAATTGATGAACGGTTCTATCGAACTGAAAAGCGAGTCCGGCAAAGGCAGCTGTTTTACCGTTACACCCCCGGAGATTGCATATGATTGAATAGATTGCGCATCCCATTTACTGCTGGTCGGGAAGAAAACGGAGTGCTTTCCATTCGGGTATCAGCTCCGAACCTGACGTGTTCCGGACGTTCGGTGCTTGTGGGGAATATCCGTTCATGGGAGATACCATGTGTCGGCGCCTTTTGGAGCGCATGGCGGCAAAGCGTTTGATCTCCCTGCAACCCGGCGAAGACGGCTACCTCTGCCGCCCATGCTGACGGAGTTTGCTGCGGTACAGGGTGTTATTATTACGAAAATAGGAAAAGTAGTATTTCTTCGCGAATTCGCTTGCTTCTTTCCGGTTCAGGGAGTACATTATCTGCGTTATATACAGGTTTGTCCGTAATAAACGAAAGACATTTCGGTGCGGTATCCCGTTGTACAACGGACGGAGTCGAAAGTTCCGTTCTGCGTACGCCGGAACTTGGTTTATTGTTGAAAAACCTATAGTTGTATTTATTAAAATTGCCGGATGGCAAACATTAGAATTTGTAGTGGATGTTTTGAAGGGAAACCATGAAGAAGAGTTTCACACTTATCGAGCTCCTGGTCGTCATTGCTGTTATTGCTATTCTGGCAGGGATGCTGCTGCCTGCGTTGAACGCGGCACGGGAAAAAGCCAAAAGCATTTCCTGTGTATCGAACCTGAAACAAATCGGCGTTGCGAACAACATGTATGCCGATGCCAATGATGATTATTCGGTTCCTTACCGGGACCATCATCTCAGCAGTCCGACAGCGTCGGGAAACTATTGGGCCGGGGTGAAAAGTTCCAGTGGATATGACCTTGCCAACAGTCCATTTCTGGGCGAATATTATGGACACGCCCCGAAACTCTTGCTTTGCCCGGCGCCTTTTGAGCCCGTTCTCGATTTGACCCAGGTAGAGAATGGAGGAGGCTATGGCTACAATGGCAAATGGTTCGGCGGCTATGGAACACCGCATTTGAAGCGTGCTCAAATGCGAAGATTTGCGCAAACTATCATGTTTGGCGACTGTGCCAGCAGCGGCAAGTCCAGTAGCGCTGGCTATGATGTTGCCCGCTATACGCTCTACATGTATGCCAAAGTTCAACCGGCCGGAAGTTCCACCGGCCAGTATTCCAACCTGACCAGCGGGACGGCGCATTTCCGCCATGCCAAACAAAGCAACGTCGCCTGGGGCGACGGTCACGTTACCGGTGAAGGGATTGGCAGCCTCAATTCCAACCATGTCTGTGCATTGACGGCATTGGTCGGTTTTATCGGGGGAAAGACGGAAGACTTTTACAATCCAACCCGTACCACGGACGATTGTCCTGATATGTGATTCTTACAGGATTGCAGCCATCAGCGATATGGCTAATGGGCAAGCGTTACATGAAGCGGTGCCGTCGCAAAAATATCGGGATTTTTGTGACGCTCGGAGCATATCCTGATTCACAATATGAAGAATCGCTCCGCCGGTTCGCCGCATGCCTGGGATGAGGAACGGGCAGCGCGGGTGGCCGAAGCCATGAAGCATCCGGATGCGGAAGACTTTGCGGTTGCCTCCGAACGTTTCCGAGCTGCCGTGGGAAAATTGCGCGACGAATCCGGCAGGCAGTAAACCGGCTGAAAACGAAAAAGGCGCGGAGTTATTTCCGCGCCTTTGCTATTTGGGCTGTTTCGGTTATTCAAAGAACTGGAGATCAAGCTCGGTGTCTTCCGCGTCAACCGTAATCAGGTTGTCCGAATAGAACGGGATGAACAGGATGGTGTAGTTGATATAGAGTGTTTTGGCCATGATGCTTTCGTAGACCCGCAGCGGCTTTTGGCTGCCGGAGTCAAGAACGGTCATGCTCAGCTTACTGAAGCCGCTACGGCTCTGGCGCTTGAAAAAGGCGAGCTCGGGAATGGAGAAGTTCAAACTGGTGTTCGGCAGCGGGATCGGCAGCGGGGGCGTACCCAGAAGAAGCTGGGTGGAGTCCGTGGCCAGGGTGCCGGAAATCAGGCGCATGGTGTATTTGGCCTCTTTTTCATCTTTGACCAGAATAATTCCATATTTGGCCAGATGCAGTTCAAACTGCCCCTTGACGAACGGAAGGTCGGCCTGGGTTGCCAGATTGGCGTAATCCGGGAAGACTTTTGAATCCTTGTATTCATGGATGTCCATCTGAACCATGCAACGCTCAACCGCCGATGAAATCAGCAATTGTTCGACAATATTGCGTGGAGTATTGGTGATGGTGGGATTTGCGCAGCCTGTATGAAACAGGACGACTAGCGAACAAATTGAAACCGCAGCCAAGATTTGAAAATAGACTTTCATCGAAATTTTTGTTCCCATTTTATAGATTAACGCCATGTGCAAGTTTTTTTAAGAGAAAATCCGTTCAAATCGGAGGATTGGATTTCCAGCGGCCTGATGGCGGAAACAGTTGATGGTATGCGCCGGCAACTTCCGCCCAACCCGAACGGTCAGATGCCGTAAATCCCTGGCTCTGACTTTTTCAATCTTGAATCTTTCGGCCAATTGTCCAAAGACCGTTTCAAGGAGACGCCGCCGGTTGTTCAAACGCTTCACCACGGCAGCGGGTCGATCGTCTTTCCTGTTGGAGCGCAACGGAGTATGCGGCAGGATATCGACGGCTTTGAACTCCTCTTTCAGCTTGAACACGCTGGAGAAATAAGCCCGCCTGAAGCCGCGGACCGGCATTGGAAACCCGCCGGCGATACGGAGTTGACTGCCGAAAGGTAAAAGCCGCTTCAGCAAGTCCTCCCTGATCTGCTGCTTGACGCACCAGAGATTGGCCGCCTGTCGCAGGGAAGTGGTCCGGTCTCCAAGCCCGGGGAACAAATGCCGCCAATGATCCCGAAAATACCGGTGAATGGCTTTATCGCAATCCATGCCCGGCGACTCGCCTGCGATTTCCATGGTGATTCCCTCGGCATCCGATAATTTGGGCTGAGGACCACGCTTTCTTAAATTTTCTTCGATTTTTTTCATCAAGTCGTCTGTACAACAAAATATTTCGGTGATATAGCTTCGGTGAGCATGTTTGGAGTTCCTTTAAATTTAGACGGTTATCCAAATTTAAAAGATTTTACGGGTAAAAATTACCTCAAACATGCTCCTTTTCAACTTTTATTCAACTTTTTTCAAAAAAACTTGCACATGGCGTAGATCAGGTAATGAATGATATCTCCTCCACGGCAAGTACAATACTTCATGGTTTTCGGAAAATCAAGCCTTATCAATTCGGTAATCTATTTTTTTCAGCAAAAAAATGATGGCCCGGCATGCGGATCAGTTTTCACTGTAAACCGTGAATTCCGCTTTCAGTTTTACCTGAAACAATTCTCCGCGTTCGGCATAGCCGGCGCTGAGCCAGCGGCTGGCTTCGCTTCGCATCAGGTCGAACTGCTGGCGGAGCATACCGATGCCGGGCGTGTTCCGCAGTTCTTCATAGTAGTCAAAAGTCAACAGGAAATAATCCCGTCCGGGCTGTTTCCCCAGCGCTATGCCGCAAGTGACCAACGGAAGTACAAATTCCTGATTCAGCAACACGATGCCCCGGGCCGGTTTGACCCCCAGAAAAAGTTCCTGGGCTATCGCCGCAATTTCCTGCGGAATATCGTTGATGTTGCGGGAGTAAATGCTGCTGCCGGAAAGCCTGGCGCCCAATTCCACGGCGGATTCATAAAACGCGATGGTACGTTCGGCCATATAAGGCCGCGTGTGGTCGTTCGGGCGGGCCAGCAGTGTGATGTCGCGTCCGGCTTCGATCAACAGCCAGGCCAGCCCCTCGCGGATGCTTGCCCGCTGGTCGGTTGCCACATAATTGTAACTGGCGAAGTCACGGTTGATCAGGATCTGCGGGACGGAGGCGTTCGCCAGCGATCTGATGAAATAGAGGGATTCCAGCCCCGGGCAGTTCCAGATGACGGCTGTACCGGGCGCGCACATTCTGGCGAAATGGACGCCGGCGTCTTCTTCGCCGATCACGGTCGCCGGCAACGGGCAGTTGACCTGTTTGAAAAACTGGTCGCCCGAGACGGCTCCGGTGCGGATGTTCTGATAAACGACGCAGAGCCGTTCCAGCGGATGCCCCGGACTGCTGCGGCGAACGATTGTCCGGCTGCCTTGCACGGCGCTCAGGTAGCCGCTTTCGATCAGACGGTTGACGGCGCGGTCCACGGTAGTCCGGGAAATCTGGTATTTGCGGCACAGTTGATTGCGTGAAGGAATCGGCTTGCCCGGCTTCAAGATGCCGTTGCGGATATCTTCAAGGATTTTCTGCTGGAGAGAATCGCTTTTTCCTGCCATGTTCACACTCCTTTTTGATCAAACAAGAATACAAGTCTATTATACAGCCTGCGGCTTTTATTTTCAAGATTATTTCAGGTCAATAGGCTCTTTATTTTTTTGAAATTATTTTATGGTTGACCATTCATGCAAGGCAAGCGGTAAACTTTGTCGGAGAAAATCCGTTGCAGATGGACCGTTGTCGGCTATATTATATATAGTATCATATTTTTCGATCGGACTCGTGCTATTGAAAAACATGTGTCATGGCATGTATGGTGGAAATCAAACAACTTCAGGAAATATCAGGATGAGTAAAGTAAAAACAGGTATCATCGGACTGGGCAGTATGGGAACCGCCCATTTTAACTCCATCGGGCACTTGAACAACGGCGTCGTTACAGCGGTGTGTGACATCGATCCGGCGCGGCTGACTTTCTTGCGTGACCGTAAGGATATCCAGGTGTTCACCGAGCCGGAGCGCTTCTTCGCCGAGGGCGATATGGACGCGGTGGTGGTGGCGACGCCGCATTACGGTCATCCACCGCTCGGAATCAAGGCCTTGCAGAGCGGCCGCCACCTGCTGGTGGAAAAACCGGTCGGTGTCCATAAAAAAGCCGTGGAGCCGCTGCTGGCGGAAGCCGCCGCCCGTCCCGGACAGACAAGCGCAATCATGTTCAACCAGCGGACCATTCCGGCGCACCGTAAAATCAAGCAGCTCATCGATGAAGGAGAATTGGGGCGGATCACCCGCGTCAACTGGATCATCAGCGACTGGTTTCGTTCGCAGGCCTATTACAATTCCGGCGGCTGGCGCGCCACCTGGGCGGGCGAGGGGGGCGGCGTGCTCCTGAATCAGTGCCCGCACCAGTTGGACCTGATGCAGTGGTTTTTCGGCATGCCGGTGCGGATTCTGGCGATGGGAACGATCGGCAAATACCATGATATCGAGGTGGAAGACGAACTGACCGCGCTGTTGGAATACCCGGACGGCGCGACCGGCGTTTTTGTGGCTTCCACCGGTGAAGCTCCCGGTACGAACCGGCTGGAAATTACCTGCGACCGAGGCAAATTGGTTTTCGAAAACGGCGTAATCCGCTTTTCCCGCAATGAGATGCTGGTGTCGAAGTTCACGGCGGAAAGCGAATTGCGTTTTGGCGTACCGGATTGCTGGGATGTGACGATTCCCGCCGCCGGGACCAATGTTATGCCCCACCGCGATGTTTTGGAGAATTTCTTCAATGTTATTCAACATGGCGGGAAGCTGGTGGCGCCGCTGGCTGAAGGGATTCGTTCGCTGGAACTCGGCAATGCCATGTTGCTGGCGGCCTTGAAAAAGCGCGAAGTGACCCTGCCGCTCGACGGCGATGAATTCGAAACTATGCTCAAAGAGCTGATCGCCGGTTCCACTTACCGGAAAAAAGGCTTCGACGGCAAGCTCAATACGGATGAATTCGGCAGTTCTTTCTGAACCCGGAGCCGCGGATATTTCGCCGGAAGGCAGAACTTCAGGAAAGCGGATGAAAATATGAAAAAATCACCGCTTTCGACTGGCAAAAAACATTAAAATGGGTATGTTATCAAATATACCTGATAATCCGTTTTTATGTTTAAAATTTTTATATCTGGAGTTTTACCGCGATGATTAAGTTGAGACTGTTTTTGCCGCTTCTGGCCGTGCTGGTTTCTGTTCTTGCCGTGATGGCGAATGACAATGAGGCCGTTCGAGTTGAGAAAGGGAGCGGGGCGATTACCCGCAACCCCACCGCGACTTACCGGGGAGTGACCGGCGGCGAGCGGGAGTTGTCGGACACCGTGCAGCGCTTCCTTCAGGCTTGCGGCTGGTTTGACCTGAAAAGCGGCGGGCAGGTCGATTACAACATTACCGGCGAACTCAGCGACGGCAAGCTGGCGTTGCAGATTCGCAGTACCGAAACCCAGATCGGGTTCGCGGTGCGGACCAACTACAGTGGTCCGACCCACAACCGGGAAGTGGCGAAAAAGCTGGTTGACGGAATCCTGAACCGTCTTTTTAAAGTGCAGATTTGTGAATCGAAGATTGCGTTCTGTGCGGACAACGGACCGGGAATCCGCAATATTTTTGTTTGCGACATCGATGGCGGCAATATCCAGCAGGTGACCCGCTACCAGACGCTTTGCGTGGAGCCCTCATGGGCGCCGGACGGCAAATCGCTGATTTACTCGATGTACGGCCCCTCGTATATCGACGTGGTGCAGACCCAGTTGGAGCCGCTGCGCAACCGGCGTGTGGTTTCGTACCCCGGCCTGAACTCCTCGGCTTCGATTTCACCGAACGGCAAATTTCTGGCGCTGATCATGAGCCTTGACCGTCAGGTGGACCTGTACATCAAGGAACTTGAATCGGAAAAACGGCTCCGGCTGACCAACAGCTATTCGGTGGAGGCTTCGCCCGGATGGAATGCCGACGGCACTTCGCTTTGCTACGTTTCAGACCAGAACGGCTCACCGAAACTGTTTAAAATGGACATTGCCTCCCGTCAGGTGACGGCCCTCCATACCGAAGGCTCCGAGGCCGTGTCGCCGGAGTGGAACGCCGAGGACGTGATCGTCTATTCCACCCGCATGGGCAATTATACGCTGGCCATCCTGAATATGGGGCATACCAGCCCGGCGCGTTCCGGTATTCTGATCCGGGTCGGCGGTGACTGGGAATCGCCCTCATGGGCGCCGGACAACCGCCATATCGTATGCAGTCGTAAAATCAATGGGCGTTCGACGCTTTATCTGGTGGATTCCTGGACCGGGAACTTCCGTCAAATCATGAACTTCCGTTTCAATCAAAGTACTCCCGCATGGTCCAGGCTGATCAAATGAAGTTCAAGCAGGCCGACGATTATCTGGCGCATTTGACGAAATTCGGCATCAAGCTCGGCCTCGAACAGACCCGGAAGCTGATGGATGATGCCGGTGCGCCGGACCGTCAACTGAAATTCATCCATATCGCCGGAACCAACGGCAAGGGGTCCTGTGCCGCGATGCTCGAGCGGGCTTTGCGTGGGGCCGGGTACCGGACCGGACTGTACACGTCGCCGCATCTGGTTTCGCCCTGTGAGCGAATCCGGCTTGACGGCCGTGCCGTCAGCGAGGAACTCTACGCGGAAACGGTTGCCCGGTTGAAAGTCTTGGCGGACGGATATGCCGAGTGCCCCACTTATTTTGAATTTACGACCGTCATGGCGGCGTTGATTTTCGCCGGAGCAGAGGTGGATTTTGTGATCTGGGAAACCGGGATGGGGGGGCGTTTCGATTCGACCAATGTGGTCATGCCGGTCTGTTCGGTCATTACAGGCATTGCCATCGACCACGAGAAATACCTTGGCGGTACTCTGGCTGCGATTGCCGGGGAAAAAGCCGGGATCATCAAGCCGGGCCGTCCTGTTTTCTGCGGTGAACTGCCGCCGGAGGCCGAGCGGGTGATCGCGGATGCCGCGGTCGCGGCCGGGGCTCCGTTGACGCATTGCGGTTCCGGCAGATGCGAAAAACTGGATATCCGGGTGGATGGCGGCGTTTTCCGGCAGAGCTTCGATTATGACGGACGGCGGATTGCGCTTGGCGTGGCCGGGCCTTTGCAGCGGCGCAATTTTGCGGTCGTGTATGAGGTGTTGAAGTTTCTGCATGGCGGATTCGGATTTGATCCGGACCGCGCGTTGAACGCGCTGGAATCGGTCCGCTGGCCCGCCCGGGTGGAGTTTTTGCCGGATGGCAGCGTACTGGACGGTGCGCACAATCCTGACGGCGCCCGCGCGCTGGTCGAAGCGCTTGAAGAGATACTGCCCGGCGAAAAATTTACGGTGATTCTGGCGAATTTCGCCGATAAAGATACTCGCGGCGTTCTGGAGCAACTGGACCGGGTCGCCGCTGAATTTGTGTTTGTACCGCTGGAAGTGGACGGCCGGCATGGGTTGCCGCCGGAAGAACTGACCGCTTTGCTCGGCCGGTTTTCCCGGACGCCATCGCGTCCGGCGGCGGCTTTGGCCGAGGCCCTGAATGCGCCGTCGGCGCACCGGAAATTGATTGCCGGTTCGCTGTTTCTGGCGGGCGAGGTGCTGTCGTGCGGCGGCATGGGCGGCTCGGCCCTGGATCTGTGATAAAATGGAGGAATTGTATAAATGAGCAAAATCGACAGTATTACGATCAAAGCCCCCGGCTTTGGTGGCGGTGAAACGATACAGCCGGTTCCGGCGTTGACCGTGAAGAATGCGATATCGTTTCCGTATACGCTGACTTCGCTGATGGTCGATCAGCCTGAAATAGCCGAAATGCTCAAGCGGATTTCCGGCGACGACCGCCTGCTGGCGGTGTTTCCCGGAATGCCCGACGCCCGGCTGCTGGATGAATTGCCGGTCAAGATCGATCTGCCCATCGCGGATTTCCGCGATACCCGGATTTGCCGCATCGGCACCATGACACGAATCATTAAAATGCTGAATTTCCCGGACGGCACCGTGCGCTTGCTGGTGCGGGGCCTGCGGCGCGTGACGTTCCGCAAGCCTTTCTCGAATAAAAACGAAACGCCGGACCTGGCGTTGGTCGATGATCTGGCGGAGGCGCGCGACGAAAGCGTGGAAACCGCCGCCATGCTGAAAAGCACTGTGGCGCAGTTTCAGGAAGTGATCTCTTTTTCATCCGGCGTGCCGGACGAATTCCGGCTGGCGATCAGCACGCTGAACGATCCGGGGCGGGTGGTCGATATGATGGCGGACACGCTGCCGATCATTTATTCCGAAAAACTGGCCCTGCTGGCCCTGCCGGGCGTTCGCGAGCGCCTCGAACTGCTGATGGCGCTGTTGAACCGCGAAATCGAAGTATCGCGCCTCAGCTCCCAGATTCAAAATCAGGTGCATGAGGCCATGTCGCGTTCGCAGCGCGAATTCTATCTGCGCGAACAGCTTAAGACGATCAAAAAAGAACTGGGCGAGGAAACCGCCAACGCCGATATCGTCGCGATCCGTGAGCGGTTGAAAGAGGTTTCTCTGCCGGAAGACGTGCTGAATATCGTCAACAAAGAACTTGACCGCATGGAAATGATGCCTCAGGTGTCCCCCGAGTACCATGTGGCGTACAACTATGTGGATTGGCTGACCAGCATGCCTTGGGGCATTTACTCCGAAGACCGGCTCAACGTCAAGGAAGCGGGCGAAATCCTTGAGCGCGATCATTACGGATTGGAAGATGTGAAGGAACGTATCCTTGAATTTCTTTCGGTGCTTCAGTTGAAGGAAGACCGTAAGGCGCCGATTCTCTGCTTTGTCGGCCCGCCGGGAGTAGGGAAAACGTCGCTGGGCCAGTCGATCGCCGAGTCGATGGGACGCAAATTCGTCCGTATTTCACTGGGCGGCGTGCGCGATGAAGCGGAAATCCGCGGTCATCGGCGCACCTACATCGGCGCATTACCGGGACGGATTATTCAGGGGTTGAAAAAGGCCGGCACGTCGAACCCGGTGTTCATGCTGGACGAAATCGACAAACTTTGCAGCGACGTCCGCGGCGATCCGGCTTCCGCCCTGCTGGAAGTGCTGGACCCGGCCCAGAATAAGACGTTTAGCGACCACTTTCTGGAGGTGGACTACGATTTGAGTTCGGTCATGTTCATCGCCACCGCCAACGTCGGTGAAATGATTCCGGGTCCCTTGCGCGACCGCATGGAAGTGATTCATCTGCCGGGCTATACCGGTTTTGAAAAGCGGCAGATCGCCAGGAACTTTCTGGTCTCCCGCCAGATTCGTGAAAATGGCCTTGCCAATATGAAGCTCAATATCACGCTGAATGCCATTGACGAAATGATCAATCATTATACCCGCGAAGCCGGTGTGCGTAGCCTTGAACGGACCATCGGTTCGCTTTGTCGCAAAGTCGCCCGCAAGGTGATTCGCGAAGAATTGCCGCCCGGCAGCGTCATCCGCCTGGGTTCCGCCGAGGTCGAGGAGATGCTCGGGCCGCGCAAATTCCTGATGGACAAAGCTGCGGCGAATCCCAGCCCCGGCACCGCCACCGGCATGGCCTGGACCGGCGCCGGAGGCACGATCCTGATGATCGAAGCGACCATGCTTCCCGGCGGGAAAGGGGTGTTGAAATTGACCGGTTCGCTCGGAAATGTCATGAAAGAGAGCGCCGAGACCGCGTTCAGCTACGTCCGCAGTGTCTGCGAAACGTATGGCATCGAACCGGAGGTCTTTGACCGCAACGATTTCCATATCCACGTACCGGACGGCGCCACGCCGAAGGACGGCCCCTCCGCGGGGATCGCGTTGGTGACGGCTCTGGTGTCGCTGCTGACGGACCGCGCGCCGCGTCCGCTGCTGTCGATGACCGGCGAGATCACGCTGCGCGGCCGGGTGACGGCGGTCGGCGGGATCAAGGAAAAAGTGATTGCGGCGCTCCGCTCCGGCATCAAAGCAGTGGTCATGCCGGAGGAAAACCGCAAGGATTTGATGGATATACCGGAGAATGTCAAGGAAAAACTGGAGTTCATCTTCGTCGAACAGGCGGACAAGGCGCTGGAACAGATCATCGGTTCCGCGCGGAAGCCCGGCAAGAAAGCAGTTAAGAGCAAAACGGAGAAAAAAGCATGAGAAAATATCTGCTGTTGCTGTTGTCGGCAATCTTCGCCTGGAGTCCGGCCGCGTTTGCCGCCGAATCCGACAAGCTCAGTTCCGAGGAATTTCTGGAAGTGATGCGCCGTCCCCGGGGGCTTGAAACCTGGGGGCGGATGTCCGGGCGGATCGATCACGCCCGCAGCGACGGGCGGAAAGCCTCCGCCGGTGTTTATCTGGCGACGCTGTTCGCGGCCGACCGCATGATGTCGCAGGTGATCGTGGATGAACGCCAGGGTTATCTGATCGGACAGAGCTTTGACGACGCGACTTCCGGCACTACCGTGACCCCCCTGCATAAAAATCCGGGAAAAGACGGAGATCTGCTGGGGGATTTCGGCCTGCGGGCGGAAGATCTGGCGATGAGTTTTATCTATTGGGATTTCGTCCGGGAGTTGGAACGCGAAACCATCACGTTTCGGACCTGCCGGGTGTTTCTGCTCCGCAAAAATGACGAATACGTCCGCCTCAGCGTCAACGCCGACTATCTTTTCCCCATGAGGGTCAGTTGGTACAAAGGGGGCTTTGACGCCAAAAGCACTCCCTACCGGACACTCGAAGCCACCAAGTTCAAGGAAGTGAACAATCTTTGGCTGGTGACCCGGCTTCAGCTTGAAGGGCCGGGCTGGCGTACCCGGGTGGACTTTACCGAGGCGAATGCGGGACATCGCAGTGATTTGCCGGAAAATCTTTTCCGCAGTGGACTGAAATAATAGATATTCCGCGCAAATAAATGAAAAAGTTTTCAGGATGACCAGTTGACAAGTCCGGCTTTTCGGATACTATTTAATATGTATATTTTTTAAATCTCAAAATGAACGGAAATAAAGAATGAATCTGGACTTTTATTCATTGGCTTTGATTGTCGGCGGTATTTTGACATGCGTGGTTATTCTGCTCGGTGTGGCCCGTTTCTCCCGTTTTTACGTGGATTTCAAACGGATGCACCGGGAAATGACTTCCGAGTTGAACAATATTTCAACCATCCTCAAAAAGATCAACAGCGCCAACCTTGAAAACCTGTTCGAACAGCGGCAGAATAATAAAGCAATGGCCGCTTTTCTCCAGAAATTCGCGGATATCGAGGTGGAGGTGGTCGAAGAACCTATTCCTCAGGAAGAACAGGGCAAGGAATAATACCGTTCCCCTGTCTTCTTAATACGAATTTGTATCCCGCGATCAGAGTTCCCGCCAGAAATAACCGCTTTTGCCGAAAAGCCGGTTGGCTTCATCCGGTCCTTCGGTGCCTGCTTTGTAACTGTACAGCGGGGTTGCGCTGTTCCGCCAGGCGTCCAGCACCGGTGTGAAAAGGCGCCACGAGGCCGCTATGATGTCGCTGCGGATAAACAAGGTCTGGTCGCCGAGCATACAGTCCAGCAACAGCCGTTCGTAGGCTTCGGGGATATGTCCGCCAAAGGTGTTGGCGTAATTGAAGTTGAGCGTAAGTTTGCCCATGCAGAGGCGCGGCCCCGGCTGTTTGGCCTGGATCGACAGCGCCATGCCTTCTTCGGGCTGGACGTTCAGCACCAGCACATCCGGTTCCAGTTCCGCGGAGCTGAGCTGGGGGAAAATCGAATGCGGCACGTGTTTGAACGTAATGGCGATCTCGCTGGCCTTGCGCTTGAGCCGTTTACCCGAACGCAGGTAAAATGGCACGCCGCGCCAGCGCCAGTTGTTGATGAAAAATTTGGCGGCGGCATAGGTTTCGGTCTGTGAGTCCGGCGCAACGCCGGGTTCATCGCAATAACCGGGCAGGGGGCCGCCGGAACCATATTGACCGCGGATGATGTGTTGATCAAGCTTGTCCAGCGGGAACGGCTGGATCGAGCGGATCAACTTGAGCTGTTCGTCGCGCATGCCGTCGGCGTCCAGCGTGACCGGGACCTCCATGGCGACCAGCGAGAGCATGGCCAGCATGTGGTTCTGGAACATGTCGCGCAGTTGCCCGGCCTTGTCGTAATAACCGGCGCGGTTCTCCACGCCGATGGCTTCGGCGGTGGTGATCTGGACGTGGTCGATATAGGCGTTGTTCCAGACCGGTTCAAAGATGATGTTGGCAAAGCGCAGCATCAGGATATTCTGCACGGTTTCTTTGCCGAGGTAGTGGTCGATACGGTAAATCTGGCGTTCCCGGAGATTTTCGTGGAGCATGCGGTCCAGGTCTTCGGCGCTGGCGGTGTCGTACCCGAACGGTTTTTCCAGAATGACATGGCGCCAGGGGGTGCCGTCAAAGTTCTCCGTGGTCAGGCCGGATTCGGCCAGGCACGGAATGATGGTGGGGTACAGCGTCGCCGGGGTGGACAGATAAAAGGTCCGGTTGAGCTCCAGAGTCAGCGACTTTTCAAGGCGGAGGCAGCATTCGGAGAGCTTCCGGTAGGCGTCCGGGGAATCGTATTCCCCATAGACGTAGTGGACTTTGCCCAGAAATTTATCCACCTCCCCCGGAGTGGAGGAGGGGAGAAATTCGCGAAGACTTTCGCGCAGGTCGTCGTCGCTCATTTCAGTACGGGCGAACCCGACGATGCGTGAAGATTCATGAAACAGGTCCCGGCGATACAGATTGAATAACGCCGGAATCAACTTGCGCCTGGTCAAATCCCCGGATGCGCCGAAAATAACCATAAGGTTCGGCACCGGTTTCATTTCCACACACAGATTCGCCTGCCAATAGTTTTGATTCACTGCCATAGTCGGATTCCCCCTCTGTTATTTTGAGTTCGGCTTATGCGTGTTTGCTCAGGTATTCGGCAACGCCCTCGGCGGAGGCCTTCATGCCTGCCGATCCCTGGTGCCAGTTGGCGGGGCAGACTTCGCCGTTGGCTTCGAAGAACTGAAGCGCTTCCACCATCCGGACGGCTTCGTCGGTGCTGCGGCCGAGCGGGAGGTCGTTGACCAGCGCGTGGCGGACGATGCCCTCGCGGTCGATCAGGAACAAGCCGCGCAGGGAAACCGAGTCATCGAGCAATATGCCGTAGTCGCGCGAAATGCTTTTGCTGATATCCGCGACCATCGGGTATTGGAGATTGCCGACACCGCCCTTTCTGAGTTCGGTATTTTTCCAGGCCACGTGGCTGTACACGTTGTCCACGGAAACGGCGATGACTTCGGTGTTGATCGCTTTGAACTTCGGCAGAGCCTTGTCAAAAGCGAGGAGTTCGGACGGACAGACGAACGTGAAATCCGCCGGGTAGAAGAACAGCAGGACGTATTTGCCCTTGTAATCTTCCAGTTTGAGTTCTCCGATGGTGCCGTCCGGCAGAGCCGCCTGGGCGGTGAATTTCGGAGCTTCGCGAGTGACCAGTGTGCAGTTGCAGTTTTGCATGAAACCCTCCTTTATTCGTAATGGTTACTATTAAGATAAATCGCTTTTTCCGATTGTCAAATGAAAAAACAAAAAATTTAGAACCAACTAACCACGAGGAAAAATCCATAACCGGGAAACGTTTCTGGAAAATACTTGATCAAGGACTGTCTCCATAAAATTCAATGCCGATCCGATGTTCTGTTCATGGCTTATCGGAACAGCGCCCTTGTACAAGGTTTGGCCGTTGGGATGATCCGTCTCCGCCGCGTTTTTTCGCTTTCTCTAATCTTGTTATTTGGCTGGGTGAAAAATCAAGAAATATTGATTTTTCTTGAAAAAAAATTTGCATTTTTGACAGACCGGTGATATACTAATACTCCGTAGGGAATGAAAGTCTCAGATAAAAACTGAAGAGTAATTTCCCTTGAGTTGTTTAAAAAATCATATAAAAATGCATTTTTTACAGAAAGAGCCCTTGAAATGTCCGGCTTGTCATGTAAATTAATAGTATTATATGTTTTTTGAAATTTTTTGGATGCGCCTGATACTCCCTCTCTCTCCCAATCCCACTCCCTCAGGCGCATCCTTCTTTTTTTATCCGGAAATGGATTGCTTGACGATAGCAAAATGCCGCCGCGGAAAAACCGCGGCGGCATTTTTTTTGATCTTCGGATAGGCCGTGTCAGACGGAAATGTCATCCAGCCGTGCCTGAAGCGAGCTATGCCCGGCAAGCAGCGGGTGAACCGTCTGGGTCAGGTAGTCGGTACACTGTTCCGGGGCGCGCCCGACAAACGCACGGGCGTCGATCAATTCGTCGATCCGGTTTTTGACCGAGGCGAAGTGAATATCGTTGCGGATGCGTTCGATAAGGTCGTTGGCGGCGCCTTCTTCTTTGATCCGGCGGGCCGCTTCCATGGAATGGGTACGGATGGCTTCATGGAGTTCCTGCCGGTCGCCGCCGGCTTTGACGGCCGCCATCAAGATGTTTTCCGTGGCCATGAACGGCAGTTCTTCCTGGACACGGCGGGCGATGACATTCGGCCACACCTGAATACCGGAAGTGATGTTCGCCAGGGTCGAAAGAATCACGTCCGCACAGAGGAACGCTTCCGCCAGCACCAGGCGGCGGTTGGCCGAGTCGTCAAGGGTGCGTTCGAACCACTGGTTCGCGTGGGTGTGGGCGGTATTGATCGGCAGCGACATCAGGTAACGGGCCAGCGAACAGACTCGTTCGCTGCGCATGGGGTTGCGTTTATAAGCCATGGCGCTGGAGCCGACTTGATTTTTACCGAACGGTTCTTCGATTTCACGGAGGTTGGCGAGGAGGCGGATGTCGCCGCACATCTTATAGGCGGACTGCGCCAGGCCGGAAAGCACACTCAGGACGAAATAATCGACCTTGCGGGTATAGGTCTGTCCGCTTACCGCGACGATGCGGTCGAAGCCCATGGCGCGGGCAACGCGCTGTTCCAGCGTCTTGACCTTCTCATGATCGCCGTTGAACAGCGCCAGAAAGCTCGCCTGAGTGCCGGTGGTGCCTTTGACGCTGCGGAAGGGGAGGGTGTCGATTTCATGGCAGAGCCGTTCAAAATCCATGACGAAATCCTGCAGGTAGAGGCAGAAACGCTTGCCGACCGTGGTCAGTTGTGCGGGCTGGTAATGGGTGAAGCCGAGGGTCGGCATGTCTTTGTATTGATCAATGAAATCGGCCAGATTGCGGATGACTTCCAGCAGTTTGGCGCGGACGATTTCCATGCCGTCCCGCATCTGAATGAGTTCCGTGTTGTCGGTGACGTAGCAGCTGGTGGCGCCGAGGTGGATGATCGGCATGGCGGAGGGGCAGCGGTCGCCGAAGGCATGGATATGGCTCATGACATCGTGACGGAGTTCTTTTTCCTTGGCGGCGGCCAGTTCGAAATCGATATCGTCGAGATGGGCGGCCATTTCCGCGATCTGGGCGTCGGTGATGTCGAGCCCGAGTTTCTGTTCTTCGGCGGCGAGGGTCAGCCAGAGGCGGCGCCAGGTGGAATGTTTTTTCTGGGGGGACCAGTTATAGCTCATTTCTTTGCTGGCGTAGCGATCCGTCAGCGGATTCTGGTAGACGTTATAATCCATTGCGACAACCTTTCGTTTATTGTGAATCTGTTGAAAATCCGGTTTGTAATTTGCCGTTTCAAGGCTATAATAAATAATTTAATATAAAGATAGCTCATTTTTTCAGATAGTAAAACCGCAGGAATATTTTTTATGGAAAAAAGCCGGTTCTCCATTATCATCAAGGTCCGCAATATCGATTTATGCCGTTATTTCTACCAGGCGATCATCGGCCTGGGCGAACCGGTCGTCAACAGCAGTTTCTGGGTTGAGTTCAAGGCCGGGGCCGATTGTTCGCTGATTCTTGAGCAATGCCAGGCCGGGCAAGCCGAGGTCCAGAACGTTTCCTGGAAATTCCTGATCCCCGACCTGGTGCTGCTGAAAGAGCGTCTGATCGATTACGGCTGCGACTCGCCGCTGGAAATCAAAGAATTCAACGGCGAAACCCTGATGGCGTTCAAGGACCCGGAAGGCAATTATTTTTATATTGAATCCGAGTCCTGAGAAAACAGGCTTGACGGCGCTCCTTACGGGTTGCCGTCGGTTTTTTTCGGGCTGAACAGCGCCGAACCTCTGGCGAAGTCGATCGCCGAAAGCTTCATTTGAACAAAATCCCCCGGGCGGAATGTTTTCTTGCCGTTATATGACTTGAGGATATTGCCGTAACGCTTGAAGTTCCCTTGCAGGTTTTCCAGCGGCACGAACCCGTAAATGCCGAGTTCCTCCACATCCACCATCATACCGGCGGATACGATCCGGGCGACCACGCCATTGTACAGGACTTCCTTGTTGCTCATCAACTGTTCTTCGAGGTAACGCAGTTTCATCCGGTCGACTGCCGCGTAGTAGGCTTCGTCATTGTTGAATTCCTGTTCGGTGCAACGCTCGGCGACGTGCGCCATATCCTTGCCCGATTTCAGGCGCCCCTTGGTGCTCAGCTCCCAGAGCTGCTGGTGTACGATCAGGTCCGGGTAACGGCGGATCGGGCTGGTGAAATGGAGGTAGCGGGTTTTGCCGAGGCCGAAATGCAGTTCCGCTTTTTCGGCATACGAGGCGCGGGTCAGGGAACGCAGGAAAAGGCTCAGGATGATCGGTTTCTGCGGGCCGTCGGGGATGCTTTTCAGAAATTTGTTGCAGTTGTCGCGGTTGGTCAGATCGCCGGGGATGAGGCCGAACGCTTCGATGACGGACGCGGTGAATTCCTCCAGTTTTTCCGGGAACGGTTCCGGGTGAATCCGGTAGATGGCGGGAACATTTTTCTCGGTCATCTCGATGGCGACGGCGGTATTGGCGGCCAGCATGCATTCTTCGATGAGCTGGCTGGATTCGCGCTGGAGCTTGCGTTCGAGGCCGAGGATTTTGTTGTTGGCTTCGTCGCAGAGGACGCGGATTTCGGGGGCGTCGAGCGTCAGGAATTTCTCCTGTTTGAAGCGGTATGAACGCATGTTGCGGGTGATATCGACAAGCGTTGAGACGTTTTCGGTGAACTTTTTGTTCCACGGTGACTTGCCGGTGTCGATATAGTCCTGGACTTCGTCATAGTTCAGACGCTTGGCGACGCGGATGATACCGTGGGTGCGGCGCGTCTTGATGATGCGCCCGCTGGTCCGGTGCACCGTGAGCATGACGGTATGGGTCAGGCAGTTCTCGTTTTCGGTCAGGCTGAGGATGGCCGTCAGGGTTTTGGGCAGCATCGGCAGGGTACGGCCGGGAAGGTAGGCGGTGAAGCCGCGGCGGGCGGCCTCGCGGTCGAAACGGCTGCCGGGGGCGATATAGGCGGCAAGGTCGGCGATATGGACGCCGATTTCGATTTCGCTGTCGTCCGCGCCGGGATGGATCGAAATGGCGTCGTCGAAGTCCTTGGCGTCATGGGGGTCGATGGTCAGGCAGAAATCCCGGCGGAAGTCTTCGCGTTCGATTTTACGGGGGACGAGCGCGGCGGCGGCTTTGTCGTCTTCCTCGCTGTAGGGCGAGGCCAGATTGTATTCGGCGCAGATGGCGTTGAGGTCGTTGACGATTTCACCGGCGCGGCCGAGTTTGGCGGCCACGGTGCCGCGGCGCAGTCCGTCGTGCGCGGGAGAATCGACCAGTTTGACTTCGACCCATTCGCCGCGTCTGGCACCGTGCGCACCGCCGGCGATGTCGATTTCGCCGTACAGATCGGGGTTCAGGGGGCGAACCTTGTTGCCGCTGATGACTTCGCCGATGAGGGCGGTGCGGGCGCGGCGGACGATGGACACTACTTTGCCCGCCGGTCCTTTGTCGTTGGCGTATTCCGGTATTTCGGGGAGCAGTTCGACTTTGACGAGGTCGCCGCTCATGGCGCTCATGGTGTATTTAGGGGGGACGAAAATATCGGCCTGCTGTTCTTCATTCAGCTCGGGCTTGACGAAACCGTAGCCCTTGGACGTGATCTTGATGGTACCCGAAACAACGACCTGTTGCAGCGCGGGCTTTGCCTTGCGGGGCACTTTGAAGGGATGGCTGCTTTTATGCTGGAGACGTTTACTGGAACGATGCTTTTTCATGATAGTCCTTCCTGTTGTTTCATCCTATAATGTAAGCGGCTCCCCCATGAATTCAACGTGAATTGCCGGAAAAAGGTAGAAAAAACCGTTTCCGGTGCTATATTGACGGCAAATAACCAAACAGGAAGGAATCAGGCTTATGGCTGGAAAGATCAATGTCGGTACATTTCGCAAGATGAAAGAACGCGGCGAAAAGATCGTGATGATCACCGCCTATGACGCGCCGACGGCCGCCCTTGCCGCTGCCGCCGGAATCGAAATTCTCCTGGTCGGTGACTCCATGGCCAATACGGTCCTCGGCTACGAAAACACCCTGCCGCTGACGCTGGAGCAGTCATTGCACCATTGCGCCGCCGTGCGCCGGGGCGCGCCGGAGGCGTTCATCGTGGGTGACATGCCATTCATGAGCTACGAAGCGAGCCTTGAACAAGGCGTGCTGAATGCCGCCAGATACCTGAAGGAAGCCGGCTGCAATGCCGTCAAAATCGAAAGCGGCCCGAACTCCATCCCGCTGGTGGAGCGGATGGTGGACTGCGGGATTCCGGTCATGGGTCATATCGGGTTGATGCCGCACCGGGTGCTGGTTTCCGGCGGATACAAGATTGCCGGCCGCTCCGAAGCGGAGGCCGCGGAATTGTTGAAAAACGCCAAGGCACTGGAAGCCGCCGGGATTTTCAGCCTGGTTCTCGAAGGGATGCCGACTCAACTCGGAGCCAACGTATCCAAGGCTCTGGCGGTTCCGGCCATCGGCATCGGCGCGGGGCTGGAATGCGACGGCCAGGTCCAGGTGGTGACGGATTTGCTGGGCATGTCGGACGGATTCCTGCCGAAGCACGCGAAGCGTTACGCGCTTCTCCATTCGGTGATCGGTGAGGCGTTCCGGCAGTATGTGGCGGATGTGAAGAACGGCGAATTTCCTGGTCCGGAAAATTCTTTTTCTTAAAGATCGCGCTCGACCAGAAAAGCCAGCAGTTGGTCCAGCAGCACCCGGAATGAATTGTCCGGGCAGTTTGCCAGGATTTCCCGTGCGTCGGCCGTCAGCCTTGCGGCTCGCTCAACGACGAAGCGTTCCGCGCCCGAGTCGCGCATGAAGCTGCGGACTTTTTCAAGCTCTTCTCCGGTATAATGTTCGCGTCCGAGCATCTGATAGAGTTCCTCCGCCTGTTTTTCGGGCAGGAGTTCCAGCGTTTTCAGCAGCAGGACCGTGGCTTTGCGGGCGGACAGGTCGGAGCCGATGCCTTTGCCGAATGTTTCGAAATCCCCGAAAATTCCCAGCCAGTCGTCCCGCAGTTGAAACGCGATTCCGGCATGCGCCGCAAATTCGCCGATGGCGGCGATCTCCGGCCGGGCGAAATCCGGATCGTCCAGCGCGATGGCGGCTCCCGCCTTGGCGGCGAAATTCAACAGCGAACTGGTTTTCAGGCAAAGCATCCGTTCCACTTCGGCGGACGAGATGGTTTTGAGTTCGCGCACCGACTGTTCCACGTCCAGCGCTTCGCCGGAGATCACCTCGCGGGCGGCCTGTTCATAAAGCCTGCGTGCCAGGGCCAGCGTCAGTTCCGGGCTGACGCCGCGATCAACGGATTTCAACAGCATGTCGGCGGCCCATGCCTGCTGAAGGTCGCCGGCGAGGATCGCGAAGTTGCGTCCAAATCCGGCGCTGTCGCAGTTATGGTTTTTCTCCGCGTGGGCGGCGAGGCTGCAATGGGTGGTGGGGCGGCCGCGCCGCACATCGTCGTCGTCGATGATATCGTCGTGGACCAGCGTCCAGTTGTGGAAAATTTCAATGGCGGCGGCGGCGGGGTAGGCACGGCGGACATCGCCGCCGAACAACCCGCAGCTCCAGACGGCGATGGCCGGACGGAGGCGTTTGCCGCCCCGCATGGGATAATCCCGGACGGCGTCGCGGAGGAACGGCGGTTGAATCTGTTCGGGAAAAGAGTCGCCGGCGATCAGGGAATTGATTTCGGCGGAGAGTTGTTTCAGAGCGTCTTTCATGGTAAAATGCGGTCCTTGGTGTATGATTGTGGAGTACCATATCACCGAATTCAAGATAAATCAACCTGAATCGGAATTGCAATTTATGCTTGTCGAGCTATATTTTTTAAAATGGATACAACCAATCAGGAGAAAACAGGTCATGAGAAAATATGGTTTCTTGTTGTTGGCGACGATGGTGATTTGCGGCTATGCGGCCGATGAGAACAATGGAAAAGAGGAGAGTCCGAAACCCGCGTTTTCCATTCAATTGTTTTGCCCGCAGCCGGAATTGCTTTACAAACAGGATGGAAAGTTTCCGTTCGCTTATTTCTGGCGCAAAGATTTCATCGATATCCGGCGTTTCGAAAAGGTTTTGCTGAAGCCGCTGAACGTTGAGAAATTCGATTTCCGTGAGGAAGATAAAATCAATCCGGCTTTTCAGGAAGAACTGGCACAGCTTTCCGGCATGCTGGCGCAGGAATTCGGCAGGGCTGTTGACATCGAAGGGAAGCGGATGGAGCTGAAATCCACCGGGCAGGCTGACGACAAAACCATGATTGTGGAAGTCGCGCTGGTCCCTTTGGTGCCGTTGGACAGTTACCGCCGGCTGGCAAGTTATCATGGCGGCAAGCCGGGGACCTCTGAAATGGTTTCCGACATGTTGAACCGCAATCTGTTGGCGATCGAGGTGGTGGTCCGCAGCGGCGAGGACGGCGAACTGGTGGCCCAGATGGCCGCCCTGTGCGGCGATCCGAAGGAATCCGACGCGGCGGAGAAGAAGCCGTGGACCGTTATCGCCCGGAAGCAATTGGCGGATTGGAGCCTGAAATTCGTTTCCACCATCAAGGCGGAACTGAACCGCGACAAAAACGGAAGATATCAGTTGATTTCCGGGAAAATCCAGCCGTCGCCGGAAAGCGCAAAAGATAAAGAAAAGAAATAATGGCCGAAGATATCAATTATCAACAGGTGGCCGCGGCGATGATCGGAGCGGCCAAGTCGTCGGGATTGCTTGGACGGACGCTGGGCATTGTCCCGGATCTGTCGGAGCTGGAGCGTAAATTTTTCATTGTCCTGATTGCGGAGCTGTCCAGGGAAGAACTGGATACATTGGATCAGGACGAGATCAGTTGCCTGTTCAATTTCGTGACCGCCAAGGCTTGCGAAACCGTTTCCTGCTGGAACAACGATCAGGCGGTGGACTTCGGCTTCGAAGACATCCTCAACCCGGAGGCCGCCCTGACCGGCGACGGCGACGTGATTGCCGAAATCCGTTCCAGCGAAATCAGCCGGATCATGTGTGAAGCATTCTTTACCTGGATGGCCGAACAGGCCCCGGATAATCCGGAAAGCGACCCGATGCTGCCGTTGATGGAAGCCCTGAAATGGAACTGGCGGGTCACGATCAACGTCGCCCTCGACATTCTGGGGAAATGACGTTATGGGAAGCCCTGAACTCGGCATCTACACCCGATACGATACCAGGGGGGCTTCGAGCCGTTACCGGTATTTCATGTATGAAGATGCGTTGAGGTCGGGTGGCTTTGAACCGCGGTTCCACTATTTTTACGACAATGAATACCTGCGGGAGCTCTATTCCGGACGCAAAGATTACCCGGCGCTGCTCCGGGCCTGGCGCCGCCGCCGCGGCGATGCCGCCGCAATTCCGGCGTATTCGTTGATCGAATATGAATTGTTTCCATTCCTGAACTGGCGTGTGGATTGGCATTACCTGCGAAAAAGCCGTTATGTTGTTAATTTCGACGATAACGTATGGGAAAAATACGCCCGTATCCCGTGGCTGAAGCATAAATTTGACCGGGTCGCGGAGCACGCCGCCGGAGTGATCGCCGCCAATGATTTTCTGTTGGAAAAGGTCGCGAAACTGAATCCCCGCACCATCAAGATTCCGACCGTCCCGGACGTGGAATCCTATCGGTGCGACAAGCCGAAATACGACTGTTTCACGGTGGTCTGGATCGGTACGCCGGTTACCTATGTTTTTCTGGAAGAATTTACCGACACCTTGCGGGCGATGACACGGGCGGTTCCCGGCTTTGAATTGCTTGCCGTCGCGTCTTCCACCCTTAAACCGTTGGACGGAGTCCGCATGCGCTGTCTGGATTGGTCGCAGGAAGCGGAGACCGAAATCCTCTGCCGCAGCCATGCCGGGATCATGCCGTTGTCGGATACCGGTTTTACCCGGGGCAAATCGGCGTTTAAAATCATTCAGTACATGGCGGCGGGACTGCCGATCATCGCCAGTCCGGTAGGGGAAAACAACCTGGTTGTGAAGCCCGAAACCGGCTTTCTGCCGCGAACCCCGGATGAATGGTGCGACGCACTCCGTCAACTCGCCTGCGATCCGGAACTATACCGTCGCATGAGTGCGGCATCCAAACAAGAAAGTGCCGGATACTCACTCCGCCGCTGGGCTCCGATATTGACGGAATTCCTTCATAACGCTTATCGAAACGAATGAACAAAAGCGCAGTCTGCGCACAAAAAACGGGCGGACTCCTGAAACGGGAGGCCGCCCGTTGTATATTTTTTATGGAATCAGAGAAGGCCGCATTTGTGCATGGCGGCAGTCAGCACCTGACGTCCACCGTCGCTGAGCGGGCACATCGGCAGGCGATAGACTTCATCAATCATGCCTTTCATCGCCATGGCCGCTTTGACCGGAATCGGATTGGATTCAACGAACAGGTCGCGGAACAGGCAATAATATTTCCGGTGAATATCGCCCGCGGTCCGATAGTTTCCGGCGAGGGCTGCGTCAGTCATCCGCTTGAGTTCGGCCGGGATGATGTTCGAGGCCACACTGATGATTCCTTTGGCGCCGACGGACATCATCGGCACGGTCAAACTGTCGTCGCCGCTCAAGATGGTGAGGTCGCAGAGTTCCAGAATGGCGGAAACGCGTTCAACGTTTCCACCGGCTTCTTTCAACGCCACCACGTTGCTGTTTTTGCTGAGGCGGGCGACCGTTTCGGGCGCGATGGCTACGCCGCAGCGTCCCGGTACATTGTAGAGGACAATCGGCAGGCCTACCTTGTCCGCCACTTCGGAGAAATGCCGGTAAAGACCTTCCTGAGAGGGCTTGTTGTAATAAGGAGTTACCTGAAGCGAAGCGTCGGCCCCGGCTTTTTTGGCGAGCCGTGTCATTTCCAGCGCTTCCTCCGTGGAGTTCGCGCCGGTGCCGGCGACCACCTGGCAACGTTTATTGACCGTTTGAATAACGATTTCAACCACTTTCATGTGCTCTTCGTAAGAAAGAGTGGGGGATTCGCCGGTGGTTCCGACAGGGACGATGCCGTCAACGCCTCCTGCCAGCTGGAATTCCACCAGTTTTTTCAGCCGTTCGTAATCCACTTCGCCGTTTGTCGTAAAAGGGGTTACCAACGCTGTATAAACACCTTGCATCATCATTGTCGTTCTCCGGTCATTGTAAAGTTGTTTCCGCCTATTAAAATACTCCGCGCAGGTGGAAAAATCAACCGCAAAACACAAGAAAAAAGCGCGGGAAATCGAACTCTCCGCGATAATTACCGATTTTCCGTCCCATCGGATTTGTTATGCCAGTTGCGTCGCAATGCGGTAACGGTCGAAGATTGAATCGATTTCGGACATGGGCGGCACTCCTGCCCGCAGCCAGCGCAGGCGCAGGTCCTGGGCGTTGTGTGCCCGGTTTCCGGAATCCTGAGGAGCGGAGACGATATTGTTCTGCAACGCGGCGTTCAGGTCGGCCAGCAGATCGCTGAGATCGTTGGATTCACGGCGGGTTTCGATGCCGTTCAACTGTTCGAAATGAGTACAGATTTCCTTCATTTCCTGTAACGCTTTTTCCTGGTTGGCGGCGAATGTGGAAAGACTATTCGCATCCCCGGTCGCCAGTTGTTCGAATATCTGGCGCAACGGGCTCAATTCAGGGGGGATTTCACCGAGCGACTGAAGTTCTTCGCGGGCGGCTTCCAGCGTGGAGCCCGCGGTCATGGCGCCGATGATCCGGCAGATTTTCTGTTGCAGATCGATGACCTCCCGGTCGCGTGCGGTACGTTGCGAGCGGAATGTTTTTTGCAGTTCACGGGTGAGCTGCTCGTATTCCCGGATAGTTTCTTTTTCCTGTTCGCGAGGGGTTTGTCCCGCGGCATCCCATTCGCGCTGAAGGTCCTGAAGGCGTTTTTGACCGGCTTCGACGGTGAGGGCGCTGCGGGACGTTTCGAGCAGGTTTTTCAGTTCGGCGCAGATTTGCTTTTTCTGCGTCAGGTTGCCTTCGCGTTCATTGCGGCGGTGGTCATGGTAACTGTCGAAAATCGCTTTAAACGTTTCATAAAGCTTATGGTCGTCGCGCCCCGCGGAACCGGCTTCGCGCCATTGGTCCCATAACTGCCGGGATTGACGATAGAGTTCGGCAGGGTTGGTTTCGAGCAGGTTTTTCGCTTCCTCGCACAGTTTGTTCTTGGCGTCGGTGGCCTGGGTCCGCTGCTGCTGTAGATTGTCCAGATGGATGCGGCGGGCGTTGAAGAAAACATCGCAGGCGGCGCGGAAGCGTTTATTCAAGGCGTTTTCGACCTCATGGCGGGCATAGCCGAGCTCACGCCACTGTTTCTGTATCTCCTTGAAACGGTCGGCGGTTTTGTTCCAGGCGGTAGAACCCTGCAGGGACTCCGCTTCCGAGCACAACGCATCCTTGGCGGTTGCGATTTCGTCGCGGCGGCGGTTCAGTTCGTTGAAAAATTCCGTGCAGCGACGGTTCAGTTCCTCGGAGGACTGTTGAAACCGGGTGTTGATTTCCTCCAGTTTTTCGTGGGGGACCATGCCGATCTCCCGCCAGCGTTGGCGGATGCCTTTGAAAATCTGGCTGACTTCGCGGAGGTCATTGTTTTCAAGGAGTTTCTCCGCCTGTTCGCAAAGAACGATTTTCAAGGCGTAGCTTTCCCAACGGGCAAGGTCCCGGACCTGATGAAGTTCATGGATTTTCTGGCGAAGGCTCTTATTCATCGCGAGAAAACGCTCGCGCTGAGCGGCAACCTGCGGATTGGCAGAGGATTTTTCGACCAGTGCGTCGATTTCTTTTTCCAGTTCAATCCGGCGTTCGCGGGAAATATCCGGGTCTTCCATTTTTAATTGCGCATCGACTTCGGCGATGATCTCATCGATCCGGCTCAGGCTGTCGGTGATCAACTGTTTGAAATTTTGTACCCGCTGTTCCAGTTCGCCGCAGGCTTTATCGAAACGCTCGGACAGATGCTCGATCGCGGTCATTCCTTCCGCTGAACTCTCCCAGCTTTTGCGGAGACGGGTCAGGTGCTCCTGTTTCAATGGCGCGGAGACGTCGGCCACCATTTTTATTGCTTCCGCGTAGACGGCGTCCAGATGGTCGATCCGGCGGAGGCGTTCTTCCTGTTCGCGGCGGGCGGTTTCGACACCGTCCTTGAAGTCGCGGCATGCCTGTTTGAATTCGAGGTCCAGCACTTCCATGAAACCGGGAGAGACTTCGGGGAGGGTGTGCCATTTGTCCTGGAGCCCCTGAAGCCGTTCGGCGGCGTCGGCGCCGATATAGCCGGTCAGTCGTTTGACTTCGGCGATAATATCTTCGTACACATGGAGTTTCTCTTTCAGCGTCTGGCTGATTCCGGGCTGGACCGGCTCGATGTTTTCATCTTTGGAGGTGTCGGCGATAATCTTGTCGCGGACGAATTGTTTGAGCCGGGGGTTGGCCGCGGTTTCGGCGATATCCATCCAGAGGTCGCGGTCGTCACCCAGTTTGTTGAACAGTTTGAGCCCCAGCTGGTAGTTGTCGAGATTGCGGATGGTCTTGACGATACCCCCGGTGGAACGGATCAGGCCGGAAAGCTGCTCGGCGACCTCAGGATTCGGCGTACTACAGAGCGCGGTGACCAGCAGCAGTTCGTCGTCGATCCGGGAAAGCGGGCCGGGGGCGACCGTTTTGCCCTCGGCAAGCAGGACCGTATAGCGACGGTTCAGTTTCTCGCGGATGACCTGTTTGATCTCGGGGTCCTGTTCGCTTTCCCATAGGGTTTCGAGCATGGATTCATTGTCGAGGCGGCGTATGGCCTCGCGGCGCACTCCGGCGTCGGAATCGCTGCCGGCGATTTCGCAAAAGGTTTCCTGTTCCGACGACGGTATTTTGTCGAGGGCTCCCAGGCGGACATCCGGGCTTTCGTTAGACAACTTCATTCGCAACAACAGATTATTGATCACCTTTTCATCTCCGTAGCTGAACCGGCTCCTACAGGGGGCCTATATATTTAATAATGTTCCATTTAATAATGATTTGTCAAACCCGGAAAGTGAAAAAACAGATAAAACTTGGAAGGTTTTGTTGAAATCCCTGGAATTTGAGGCGATTTTTGTTTGTAAAATGCTTTGAAGCAAATTATTATTAAATCTGAAAGCTCGCGGCAGGCACATTTTAACCATCGATCAAACGTACTTCGGCTTTGTTGCAAGGAACAGCATCGGGCGTGAATTATTGATGAATCTGCATATGAAAAATTGGATCAGCAACCTATGATTATCAGCGCCAGCCGCCGGACGGACATACCCGCCTTTTTCAGCGATTGGTTTTTCAATCGACTGCGGGAGGGATATGTATTGGTCCGCAACCCGGTGAACAGCCGCAGCGTCAGCCGAATCAGCCTGGCGGCGGACGCCGTGGACGGCATTGTTTTGCGGAAAAATCGAAACCAACGCGGCGAATGCGGATGCGCGGCAAGCATCGATATCGGCGCCTACGATACATGTCTTCACGGATGCCTTTACTGTTACGCCAATTCCGCTCGTCCGGCGGTTGAAGCGCGTGCCGCGTGCCATGGCCCGGCGGGGCCGTTGCTTTTCGGCGTCCTGAATCCGGAGGACCGGGTCATTGAACGAACGGCGGACAGCGGCGGCAATCCCCGGCAACTCCTGTTGTTTTGATGGAAACGGATCGTTTTCGGCAGGCTTCTCCCGGCGGCTGTGACGGGAGGTTAAAAAAATCGCTTAAGGCTGTCTAAGAATCCAGCGGCGGCGTCCCGAAAAACGGAAAAACATCGTTTTTGAGGCGAAAAATGCTTGAAATTTGTGCCGGTTTGGGTTATTGTAGTACATATAACCACCTAACAGCAAGGAGTACAGAAAATGGCAGCAAATATTGATAGCGAAAAATGTGTCGGTTGTGAAGCTTGTGTCGGCGCTTGCCCGACCAGTGCCATCGAAATGAATGACGGCAAGGCCGTTGTGAAAGAAGCTGATTGCATCGACTGCGGTGCTTGTGTCGGCGAATGCCCGACCGAAGCGATTTCTCTCTGAGGAATCCCGACCGAAGGACCGGCACCCCGCCGGTCTTTTTTTTTGCCGTTTTGCGAGATGAATTTATTCCTCCGGCGGCTTGAATTCTGTCCAAGTGCCGGATTTCCGATTCGTTGTTGAAAAAAACGTATATGGCGTTAATTTATGATTGGAAGCGGAACAACAACGCACAAGGAGGTTATGATGGACCCGTTTATGAAGGCGGCTTACAAAGAGGCCCTGACCGGGCTTGAAGAAGGAGGCGTCCCGATCGGCTCCGTGCTGGTTCACAAGGGGCGGATCATCGGTCGCGGGCGCAACCGGCGCATTCAGCAGGGCAGTCCGATCCTGCACGGCGAAATGGACGCTTACACCGCTGCCGGACGGCTGCCGGCGTCGGTCTACCGGGAATGCGTGTTGTATACGACATTGTCTCCGTGCATGATGTGTACCGGCGCGACGCTGTTGTTCAAAGTGCCGAAAGTGGTGATCGGCGAGGAAGTCAACTTCGTCGGCGGTTCGGACTTGTTGCGCGAACACGGCGTCGAAGTGACGGTCCTGGACGAACCGGAACTGATCGCCATGATGCGCAAATTCATCGAGGAAAATCCGACCCTGTGGAATGAAGACATTGCGGAATGACGTTCCGGTTATTCCTCTGGTTTCTGTTCAAATAAAAATCTGGGGTCGAGGAGCAGTTCGGGCTTGACGTTGCGGAGCGCCGCCAGCATGTTCTGGCGGACTCTCGGAATGCGGACGGACATATCGGCCAGCAGGCGTTTGAAATAGGCGCGGTCGCCGTCGGCTTCAAGCTGGTCTTTGTATTCGCAGCGTCCGCTGTCAGGAAATGAAAAATCCGCTTTGGCACTCTCGATCATTGATTCAGCTACGAAACAGAGCGGGCGGATAACCCGGATCGGCTTATCGACTGCCGGGACGTTCGGCCCCATGGTGAATACGCCCCGGCCCCGGCTGAGGCTGATCAGCAGGGATATGCAGATATCATCCAGGTGTTGCCCCA
The DNA here is from genome assembly GCA_002408885.1 of Lentisphaeria bacterium UBA5247. Classification (GTDB taxonomy): domain Bacteria; phylum Verrucomicrobiota; class Lentisphaeria; order Victivallales; family Victivallaceae; genus UBA5239. Next base: position 82,890 of record DHTZ01000047.1, read on the forward strand.
GCGCCAGCTTGCCGCAGCCCATTTCCAGCGCGGTGGTGTACAGGAGCCCCCGGCGCAGGCGGGAACAGAGGACGCAGGGATGGGTCTGGGCCTCTTTGTCGATCAGGATATTTTTTACGTCCAGTGGTATAATCCGGTGACGCCAATTCTGCGAGTTGGCGTATTCGGCGATGGCGGCGCTGTTGAACCCGTCGAAACCGGGATCGAACGTGACGGCTTCGATTTCAAAACGGATCGGGGCGCGCTTCTGCAGTTCGGTCAGGACATGCATCAGGACCAGACTGTCTTTGCCGCCGCTGAGCCCGACCGCAATCCGGTCACCGATCCCGATCATCCGGTATTCGGCAATGGCCTGTCCGGTTTTACGGACGATTTTTTCAAAAATATTCATAGGGCGTTAAAGATAATGCATGATCGTGAAAAATCAATGTTTTTTTTATTGAAATGCCTCCATGATGTGTTATATTTTATGATTTAAACGCCTTAGTGCAAGTTTTTCAACAACAGAAATCGTTCGCGGCGGCACGTTGCCGCACGCAGTCCCGCGCGCGGATAGCGCTGGTCACCCATCGGGCGAAATGAAACGGTTCCGCCCTGCGTGCGGGCGGCGTTTCGCCACTGTACCGCATCCGGATTGTTGTTATTGAAAATCTGCGTATGGCGCAATGTAAATCAATTATTACGGATAAAAAATCGGATGATCATAAAGAGTAAAGCGTATCCGCGGGCGGCATTGATCGGGAACCCTTCCGACGGCTATTTCGGCAAGACGATCGCGTTTGTGTTCCGCAATTATTGCGCGGAGGTCGAGCTATATGAAACGCCGGAGCTGGAATTGCTGCCGACCGAGCGCGACGGGACTGTTTTTAACAGTATCGAGCATCTGGTGTCCGATGTCGGGCAGTTCGGGTATTACGGCGGTATCCGCCTGTTGAAAGCCACCGTGAAAAAGTTTTATGAGTTTTGCCGGAAGCATTCGATCACGCTCGATGAACGCAATTTCACGATCCGTTACCAGACCGATATCCCGAACCGACTGGGAATGGCCGGCTCGTCGGCGATCATCACGGCGGCGCTGCGGGCATTGGTCCGTTTTTTCGGGATCCAGATTTCATGCCCGGTGTTTGCTAACCTGGTGCTGTCGGTGGAGAAGGAAGAACTCGGGATTCAGGCCGGTTTGCAGGACCGTGTGGCGCAGGCTTACAATGAACCGGTGTTTATGGATTTCAACTACGACCACATGACCCGGTATGGATACGGCATTTACACGCCGATCGAAATTCCGCAGGATTTGAACTTGTACATCGCCTACCGGACCGACCTGGCGGAAGGTTCCGAGATCCTCCACAGCCGCCTGCGCGACGACTACAACAAGGGCAATCCCGAAGTGCTCGCCGCCATTCGCGAATGGGCGCAGTTGACCGAGTATGTCGCGGAGTGTCTGCGCGAACGCAAATACCGCCACCTGAGTTCTTACATCAACCGCAATTTCGACCTGCGCTGCGAGGTCTGCCGGGATTCCGTGAGCCCGAAAAACCGCAACATGGTGGAAATTGCCCGCAAGGCAGGCGCGTCCGCCAAGTTCACCGGTTCCGGCGGGGCGATCATCGGCACTTACGAAGGGGAGGAGATGTACCGGAAACTGCAGGAGAAATTGAAGGAATTTTCCGTGGAAGTCATCAAGCCGGATATTGTCACCGGCGGAGGAGCGCAATGATTCGCAAAGCTGTTATCCCGGCGGCCGGTTTCGGCACCCGTTTTCTGCCGTTCACAAAGTCGGTGCCCAAAGAGATGATCCCATTGGTTGACAAACCGGTCATCCAATACGTGATCGAGGAGGCGGTCGCCTCCGGCATTACCGATATCCTGGTCGTGATCAGCAGCGGCAAAAACGCCATTCAGGACCATTTCAATCCGGACCCCGGGCTGATGGCGCGCCTGGAGGCCAATGCCAAAGCTGAACTGTTGGAAGAACTGCGCGGCATTGACCGGATCGCCAACCTGCATTATGTGTATCAGCAGGAGTTGAAAGGGCTGGGGGACGCGATTCTGCAGGCTCGCGGCTTTGTCGGCGGCGAACCGTTTGCGATTCTGCTGGGGGACACGGTGACGACTTCGCCGTCGCGCCCGGTGACGGCGCAGTTGATCGACGTGTACGAGCGGAACGGCGGTTCGGTGGTGGCGCTGGAGGAAGTACCGATGGAAAAGACCAGCCGTTACGGTGTGATCGACGGCACGGCGACCGGGGAAAATGTCTACAAAGTGCGCAGTTTCGTGGAGAAGCCGGACCCGTCCGAAGCGCCGTCGAATCTGGTCATCGCCAGCCGCTATCTGTTCACCCCGGAGATTTTCGATTTTCTGGCCCGCACCGGCAAAGGAAAGGGCGGCGAAATCCAGTTGACCGACGCCATGCGCGAAATGGTGAAAACGTACCCGATGTACGGTTGCCGGATCGACGGGCGCCGCCACGATATCGGCAACAAGCTGGAGTTCATCAAATCCACGGTGGAGTTCGCCCTGGCCCGCGATGAATTCAGGGACGACATTACCGCCTGGCTGAAAGCGTTTACCGCCAAACTATAATCTTCATCACCTCTCAACTCGCCGGTGAAGCGTTCGCCGCACCGGAAAGATTCAACATATGCATACCCTGTTCAAATCATTGTCGCCAGAAAAGAAACACATTGTCCTGCTGGTCATTATCTATATCGGTTTCGTCAGCCTCGGCCTGCCGGACACGGTGCTCGGCGTCGCCTGGGACCCGATGCGCCTCGAATTGGACAAGCCGGTTTATTACGCCGGGTTCATCGCCACGTTATTGACGATCTGTTCGGCGGTTTCCGCGTTTTTCAGCGGGGCGATCCTGCGCCGGACCGGGACCGGCAGGCTGTTGATGATCTGCGGGTTCGCGACGGGGTGTTCACTGCTCGGTTATGCGCTTTCTCCGGCGTACTGGACACTGTTGCTGTTTGCCATTCCGCTTGGTTTCGGGCAGGGGGCGATTGATACCGGCATGAATTTTTATGTAGCCAAGCATTACACCAGCCGCGATATGAGCTGGCTTCATTGCTGCTGGGGCATCGGCGCCAGCGCCGGGCCGATGCTGGTGACGATGATACTGGCGGGGGGGCTCAGTTGGCGTTTCGGTTACGGCGCGGTGGCGGTGATTCAACTGGCGCTGGCGGTTCTTTTTCTGCTGACGCTCGGGCTGTGGAACGGCTCATCCGGGGAAAACAAGGATGGCGCGGCGGAAGCGTTGCAGGGCAAGGTCTGCTACAGCATCCGTTTTTTCTGCTGTCCGCTGATGTTTTTTCTTTACTGCGGTATTGAATTTTCGATGGGGTTGTGGGTGTACCAGTTTTTGACCAACTGCCGGGATATCCAGCCTGAAATTGCCGGATACGCGGTCGCCGGGTATTGGGGGATGCTCACCGCCGGGCGGTTCCTGATCGGATTTGTCGCCAACCGGCTCGGCAACCGCAAACAGATCCGTTACAGCATGACGCTCGGAATCTGCGGCGGCTTGCTGTTGATGATACCCGGCGGTTTGTTGCTGACGCTGTTTGCGGTGGGGTTGATCGGGTTCGCCTTTGCCGCATTTTATCCGGCCATGATGCACGCCGCTCCCGCGAGGTTTGACGACGCGACGGCTGCGACGGTCATCGGCTGGCAGGGGGGCGCCGCCATGCTGGGCGCGGCGGTGATTCCGGCGAGTTTCGGCTATCTGGCCGCCAACAGCACGTTCGGCATTCTGCCGTATTTCGGGGTTACGGTCTGCACGTTGATTTTCCTGCTTCAGCTTAAGGTGGACGGCTGGAAGTTCTAATGCCCTTCGCCGCTGAACTGATAGGGTTGTTTGACCCACAGGCAGTGGGTAACGGTTTTTCCTTTGCTGAGCCAGCGGCGTTCGAAATCGGTTTGGAGGTCGGCGATTTCAGCGAGCCGGGAATCATCGCGGCGGAACAGCCCGGAGCGGTCGACTACGCGGGTCACGATCTCCAGATACGGCTGGTCGTCGGATGAAAAATGGAATTCACCGTCCTCCTTCAGCAGTCCGTACAACCTGCCGACAAACTCCGAACAGATCAGCCGGTGATGGCGGTGGCGGTCCTTCGGCCAGGGGTCCGGGCAGAGGATATGAATGCGGTTCAGCGAGGCTTCGGGGAGCAGGGCGCCGGTCAGGAATCGGGCTTCCGCCCGGATCGGAATCATATTGTTCAGCTTGCCGCGGCGGGCGCGGCTGTCGCAGCGGCGCATCCGTCCCATCATGATGTCGGCGGCCAGGAACAGGCGTTCGGGGAAGCGCGCGGCCGCTTCTTCGGAGAACCGGCCGTTGCCGCAGCCGAGGTCGAGTTCGATGGTCCGGTCCCGCGGCAAATCCAGCAGCCGGTAAAAATCATTGAGGACCAGCATCGAGGCTTCTTCTTTTAGACAATCCATATAAAAATAACCAATTTCTGTTTTAAATTTCCTTGGCGAATGCTATATTAAAATATCGTTAAATGACCAATGTGCAAAGTAAAAGATGAAAAAAGTACTGTTTATCTGCACCGGCAATACCTGCCGCAGCCCGATGTGCGAAGCTTACTTCAAAACACTGGGTGGGGAAATCGAAGCCGCTTCCGCCGGACTGTATGCGTATGACGGCGATACGGCTTCGGCTCACGCCCGGGAAGTGGTGGCGGAGTTTGGCGGCGATTTATCCGCGTTCCGCAGCCGGAAACTGACCCCTTTCATGCTGGCGGAGGCCGATATGGTGGTGGCGATGGGGAGCGGGCACCGCTCGGGCGTTCTGGAACTGATGCCGGAAGCGGACCCGAAAACGATTCTGTTGCTGGGTAGCCGCGACGTGGGCGATCCGTTCGGCGGGCCGCTCGCGGTTTACCGCCGTTGTTTCGAGGAAATGAAAACGGCGCTGGACAAACTTTATAAAACATTAACATAAAGGATGATTGGAATGATCAAAGACTGGTACGGTAAAAAACTTACGATGACGATTGCCGCGGACCACGGCGGCTTTGAGATGAAGAACGAACTGGTTAAGCTCCTCTCCGCCAAGGGTATCAATGTCCGCGACATGGGCCCCTGTGCCTACGATGCGGAAGACGATTACCCGGATTTCGGCGTGCCTGCCGCTCGTGAAGTCTATCTGGGGCAGGCCGATTGCGCGGTGCTGCTGTGCCGCAGCGGGGTTGGAATGGGGATCGGTGCCAATCGTTTCCACAATGTCCGTGCCGTCGTCACCGATTGTCCCGAAACGGCGAAAAAGAGCCGCGAACACAACTGCTCGAACGTGCTGGTGCTGGGCGGCGACAAGATCAGCGCCGAACAGGCGATGGCGATTATTGACGCCTGGGTTTCGACTCCGTTCACCAATGAAAAACGCCACGCCCGCCGCCTGGAAAAAATCGAAGTCGCCAGCTATGACGATATTGCCGCCGTGCGCTCCGCTGATCCGGAAATCGCCGGTTTGATCGACCTTGAAGCCGTTCGGCAGGACGAGGGCATCGAACTGATCGCCTCCGAAAACTATGCCAGTTGCGCGGTACGCGCCGCTCAGGCTTCCGTTCTGACCAACAAATACGCCGAAGGCTATCCCGGCAAGCGTTACTACAACGGCTGCGAATTCGTTGACAAGATCGAATCGCTGGCGATTGAACGCGCCTGCAAGCTGTTCGGCGCCGAAGCCGCCAACGTACAGCCGCACTCCGGCAGCTCCGCCAACCAGGCGGTCTATTTCGCGCTCCTGGAGCCGGGCGACACCGTGCTGGCGATGAGCCTTGACCACGGCGGGCACCTGACGCACGGGCATCCGATGAACTTCAGCGGCATGCTGTTCAATATCATCCCCTACGGCGTCAACAAAGATACCGAGATGATCGACTACGACGAAGTCGCCGCCCTCGCGCTGAAACATAAGCCGAAAATGGTGCTGGTTGGCGCCAGCGCTTATTCGCGGACGCTGGATTTCAAGCGTTTCCGTGAAATCGCCGATTCCGTCGGCGCCTGTCTTTTCGTCGACATGGCGCATATCGCGGGACTGGTCGCCGCCGGTATTCACCCGAACCCGGTGCCGTACTCTGACGTGGTGACCACCACGACCCACAAGACGCTGCGCGGCCCCCGTTCGGGACTAATCCTCTGCCGCGAACAATACATCAAAGCCATCAATTCCCGTGTTTTTCCGGGGCTTCAGGGCGGACCGCTCGAGCACGTGATTGCCGCCAAGGCGATCTGTTTCGGCGAGGCGCTGCAGGATTCGTTCAAAACATACCAGGAACAGGTCGCCAAAAACGCCAGAGTTCTGGGTGAAGAACTGATCAAACACGGTTTCCGCATCGTTTCCGGCGGCACCGACAACCATCTGGTGCTGGTGGACCTCCGCCCGAAAGGCGTGACCGGCAAAGTCGTGGCGAACGGCCTTGACCTCGCCATGATCACCGTCAACAAGAACATGATTCCGTTCGATCCCGAAAAACCCTTCGTTACCAGCGGTATCCGGGTCGGTACTCCGGCGGTGACCACCCGCGGCATGAAAGAAGCCGAAATGGTCAAAATCGCCGACTTCATCAACCGCGCGGTAGCCGTCATCGACGACGAACAGGCCCTGCGGGCGATCGGCGAGGAAGTGAAGGCGTTTACTAAAAACTTCCCGTTGCCGCATTTTTAATCTGAGGAGTTTTCGATTATGATTGACATCAAATTGATCCGCGAAAACCTTGAACTGGTCAAGGCGAATTGCCGCCGCCGCGGCTGCAATGTGGATATCGACCAATTGGCCGCGGACGACGCCGCATGGCGCCAGATGGTCCAGAAAACCGAAACCATGCGCGCCGAGCGCAACCGCTTGAGCAAGGAATGCAAAGACAATCCGGCCGCCCGCGAACAGGTCAAAAACCTGAAGCTGGAAATGGAAACGCTGGAAAAGGAAACTGCCGTTCTGGCGGAGAAAGTCGAAAAACAGCTCAGTTGGCTCCCCAACCTGTTGGCCGACGATGTGCCGGACGGCAGGGACGATACCGACAATTTCGAACTTCGCAAGGAAGGTGTGATTCCGCAATTCGATTTCAAGCCCCGCGACCATCAGGAGCTCGGCGAACTGCTGGATATCATTGATACCACGCGCGGCGCCAAAGTGGCTCAGGCGGGGTTTTATTTCTGGAAAGGGAAGGGGGCGATCCTTTGTCAGTCGCTCTTTTTCTGGACTCAGCGGGAGCTGGTGAAGCGTGGATTCACCAACTTCATGTCGCCCTGCGCGGCCAAGGGTAAAACGCTGTTCGGCACTGGTTATCTGCCGTTTTTCGCCGACCAGACCTATGAGCTCGCGGGTGAGGACCTGGCGCTGATCGGGACTTCCGAGCAGACGCTGGTGGGATATCACGCCGATGAAACGCTTGACGGCGATAAACTGCCATTGTTCTACACGGCTTATACGCCCTGTTTTCGGACGGAATCCGGCAGTTACGGCAAGGCTTCGCGCGGTATTTTCCGGGTGCATCAGTTCAACAAGGTGGAGCAGATTGTGTTCTGCCGCCCCGAAGATTCTCCGAAATACCATGAGTTCTGCCTGGCCAATGAAGAATATTTACTGAAACAGCTCGGAATTCCGTATCACGTAGTCAACGTCTGCGTGGGCGATATGGGGGCTCCGGGGTATAAGAAATACGATATCGAAGCATGGTTCGCCGGTTTCGAGGCCTATCGCGAAGTGACGTCGAACACCAATTTGACCGACTTCCAGAGCCGCCGCCTGAACATCAAGTTCAAAGACAAGGACGGCAACCGCGATTTCGTCCATACCATCAGCGCTACGGCGATGACGGAGCGGACGGCGATTGCCATTCTCGAAAATTATCAGCAGCGGGACGGTTCCGTGATTATTCCCGAAGTCCTGCGCCCCTTCACCGGTTTCGACAAAATAGAAGCGCCTGAATAAGGCGCTTGCTTTTTACGCAGGAGGCCGCCATGAAACACCGGGGCAGATTGATCCGGATCGTTGTTGCAGGAATCGTCCTGGCTGTGGCCGGGGGGATCGTGACGGTCTGTTTTTACCGGAGTGATGGCAGGCCTGCCGTTCAGGCGTTGTCCGGGGAGAAAGCCGAGGCGGTTCGCCAGGTGGCTCGGGAACGCGGAATCATTGCCCGATACCAGAATCTGGCGCGCGGACAATACAATGCGGATGAATACGCCCGCATTCAGTTTGCAGCGGAATGGGATGCTGCCGCTTCACTTGCCCGGAAAAACCGCGATGCCGAGTATAAAAAACTTCAACAGCGGGCCCGGCAGGAGATTCAGGCACGGCGCGGCGAATTCGAGCGGGCGCTGGCGAACAGCCGTACCGGAGAGCAGAATTCGGCGGCATTGAATACGCTCCGGCGCATGGCCGGGGATAATCTGGATTTTGGTCTGCGGATTGCGTTGCTGTCGCTGGCGCGCCAGGAATCGGCGTTGCGGATGCGAAAGATCAAGTTCGGCTCTGCCGGGGCTCAGATGGAGTCCGCGCAGCGCGAAGCCGAAGAAAGCGCCATTAAAAAACAGGAAGAGGCCTGCCGGTCAAAGAAAGAGGAACTGAATCTGGTTCGCAACAACCGGAGTTCCGTTGTGGGGTTGGTCGTCAGGCAGGCGGGTCGTCAGGCAAATTAATATGGAGATCATGAAATGAATAAATGGTTGCTGTGCCTGGGGGTTGCATGGATGGTGTCCGGAGCGGCCGGAGCGGTGGACAATGCGGTTGAACAGTTTAAGGAAGCGTATGCCCAGATTTTGAGTACCGAGGAATACGAACAGATCATGTTCGGAGACGATATCGAAAAGATCAACCGCGACATCAAGGCCCTGGGGTCCAAATCAGGGCCGGTTGTCCGAAAAAGGCTCGACCGGCTGAACGGAAAACTGGAGCAGTATTTTGCCCGCGCCGAACGCGATTTGAAACGCCGGATCGATCAAGTCGAACAGGGCGCCCGATCCGCTGTTCCCGGCATGGAACATACTCATTCGCAGTTGAGGTATGCGGTCAAAGGGTGTTTGGATTTTGCCATCAACTGCCAGAGCCGGGTCATCCGCCGTCTGGAAGAGGACAAGAAGGACCTGGTTGAGCAATTGAAGCGGGAAAGAAGCCGGAAGGATGAAAAGCATGAAGCCTTGCGCGAAAAAATAAAAGATTGTGAGGCGGAAATTGATCGGCGCAAAGAGCTTTGCAAAAAGGCCGGCGAGGTTGGAAGCCGACTAAGCAAGGAAGATACGCTGGAACTGTTGAAGACCCTGTCTTTCGCTCCGCCGCCCGCTCCGGACGCCGCACCTGCTCCGGACGCCGCACCGGTACCGAATAACGCCCCGGCGCAGACCCCGCCTCCTCCTCAGCCGGAAGACCCTCTGGCGCAGGAATAGGACAAACGGATGGACCGGTGAAAAAATATATCCATATCGATATGGACGCATTCTTTGCCGCCGTTGAACAGCGTGACCGTCCGGAACTGCGCGGCAAGCCGGTGATTGTCGGCGGCGACCCGGATAAGCGTGGCGTGGTGAGTACCTGTTCCTACGAAGCCCGGAAATTCGGCGTGCACTCCGCGATGCCGACAGGGCAGGCGGTGCGGCTGTGTCCGCACGGAATCTTCATTCATGGGCGGATGGAAGTCTATAAAGCGGTCTCGGAGCAGATACGGCAGGTGATGCATGAGTTTTCCGACCTGATCGAACCGCTTTCCATCGATGAAGCCTATCTGGATGTCACCGAAAACAAAATCGGCTGTCCTTCCGCCACCTGGGTGGCCGGGATGATCAAGCGCCGTATTGTTGAGGAAACAGCATTGACGGCCTCCGCCGGAGTTTCCTACAATTTATTTCTGGCTAAAATCGCTTCCGACATGCAGAAACCTGACGGTTTGACGGTGATTCCGCCGGAAGAAGCGCTGGCGGTTCTGGAAAAACTGCCGATCAAAAAATATTATGGAATCGGCCGGGTGACTGCCGCCAAGCTGGAAAAATACGGCATTTACACCGGCGCCGACCTGAAGAAACTTTCCCGGGATGCCCTGACCGAACTTCTCGGCAAGAGCGGCGGGTATTATTATGATATTGTCCGCGGGCATGATTCGCGCGAGCTGGAAGTGGATTGGATTCGCAAATCGCTGGGGCGCGAAAACACCTATGAGCATGACCTCTCGGATTTGAATGAAATTGCCCGCGAGGTGCGCCAGTTGGCGTTCCGGGTGGAAGCCCTGCTCAAGAAGCATAAACTGGCCGGTAAAACCATCACCTTGAAGCTGCGTTACGATGATTTCGAAACCATCACCCGCAGCCAGACCCTGCCGAAGAATACCGACAATGGTGAAACCATCGCCTCGATTGCCGATCAACTGCTGCGCCGGAAAACCGAGGCCGGAGTGCGCAAAGTCCGTCTGCTCGGGGTGACATCGTCCAACTTTCCGGTTGCGCTGTCCCCCGAATGGGAGCAGATGGTTTTTCCGTTCTGAGGCTGTTACTCCGCCAGGTGGCGGATCCGCAGGCTTTTCAACTGCCCCTTGAAGAACCGGGCATCCTTGCCGGTTTCATGGACGGGGATCACATGCCCGCCGAACACGGACGGTTTGAAAAACACGCCGCGCCCGCTGAACGGATACCGGCGGACTTCGCCGTTCACCGTGAATTTCAGTTCTTTCAGGTTGTAACTGACGGTGACTTTGGACCATTCTTCCGCCGGGAGGGGCAGTTCCGTCTTGAAATTTTCAATGCCTCCGGGGTTATTGATGCCGCTCAGTCGATAGGTATAGGACGCTTCCAGCTTGCCTTGCCGCCGATAAAGGTTCAGCGAGCCGCGGTGGGTGCTGAAATTGCGGAACAGCACCTGCGAATCGTTGCCGTCGGGCTTGATCTCGAATTCGAGGGTGAAACTGCCGTACGGCAGCGCTTCCCGGGGCAGATTGATGTAGTTTGCCATGCCGTCGAACTCCAAGACTTTGCCGCCCGACTCGCCGTCTTTCCAGGCCGGGTGCAGAAATTTCCGTCCGGGGATGGCCAGCAGGTTGGGACGGGGCCGGTTGAATGGTTCCAGATAAGTGAAGCCGCCCCCGAGTTGAGCGTCGAAAAAGGGTTCCCAACTGTTTTTCAACATTGCTCCGCGGGTTTCGTCAAAGAGGTAATTCAGTTCGGGAATACGGTCCGCCGCCACTTCGACCTCCACTGCCTGCTGCTTCCCGGCGGAAAATACCTGGTGTTTCACCGCCTCTCCGTTCGGACGCACGGGCATGAACGGGCGTCCCCGGTAAATCCGGCCCGAACTGCCGAGCGCCCGCAGTTGATAGACCGGGAAACGGCTTTCCGTCTCCAATTCGGTTTTGAATTCCGCCTGTTCCTGAAGCAGGGGGACCGGGATATCCACCAGATTTTTGACGATACTCAGATCGAGGCGGTTGTTGCCGTCGAAAGCTTTGGCGATTTTGCCCAGTTTCAGCAGTTCCGCGACATTGAACGAATGCTTGCCCAGCCTGGCGATGTCGATCGTCAGGACGGCGTCCGCCGCCGCGCTTTTCGGAACCGTGATGATGAACGGATAACTGTAATAGAAGTGGATGAAATAATCCGGCACGGTCACTTTGTTGTCTATGACCTGCGGGTCCGGCGTGTCCGGCTTGGCGCGATAGCAGTCGCGGAACCACTGCCAGCCGGGAGCATTGAGTACTTCAAACACCACGTTCCGGGTGGAAATGCTGAATGCGGTGAGCGAACCCTGAATGATGATGTTGCGTTCCGGCGCGTAACGGTTTTCGCGGTCAATCGCGAACACTTCGCTTTCGTTGTCCGTGACTTCGAGCTGCAACAGCGGCTCGGGGGATTCGGCCCGGGCGGCGACTTCATAAACGCCGGGGGCTGCCGTTGCGCGGACCTCGAATTCCGCCCGCAGGGGGAGCATGTCGCGCAGCGGCTGCATGATCTCTTTGTAGTTCCAGCAGACGCTCGGATGAATCCGGTTGTACTGCATGGCGAACGTCTGTTCGAGTCCCTCGGGGTTGATGACCCGGAGCTCCGGCAGGATCAGAGTGTGTCCGGCAAGCTGTTCGGTCGGGATTTCAAGGCTGACGGCTTTCATCTCGGCGGTGTTGAATGTTTCTTCCGGAAACTCCTTCAATACATTTCCGTCGTAATCGCGGAGCGTCAGTTGAACCCGGCTGATTGCCTCCGAATCGGAATCCGGGATGTTCAGCAGTTCATAGCGCAGCGTGTCGCCAAGGCGCAGAACCTGGCGCGAACTGAACACCAGATTGGGGACCGAGCGATCGTCGTCCGGGTTTGGAGCAGGGGGCTGGCCGCGCATTTTCCGGGCGTAGAATTTGACGAGCCGCTGCATGGTTTTCGCATCGCTGACTGTTGGTTGGAAATGTGTATTTTCATTGGCTTCGTTCCATTCGAAAAGGACTGTTATATCCGGATTTAGCAGGAGCAATTCATCCATGAACAGCCGGAACCGATGAGTTCCATATTCTCCGGAGTTGTTGCCGGACAAATGGTTGATATACCCTTTGCTGACATATGCACCGATCATTTTTTCCCGGTAACGGGGTTGTTTCAGTAACTCCAGCAATAAGGGGGCGAGGCAATTCCGGTAGTAACCGGAGGCTGAAGGCTTGCTCGGATAATCGGCTTTATGGTCTACAATATTGGCAACAGGTTTTATGATCAAACCGCCGCATTCATTCAACAGGGCTTCCGTTGTTTTGCGTAATTGTGCCATTTGCGAATCGTTCAGTTTACCGTTTTGGTAATAAAGAGCCTGAAATTTTGCATCGTTCAGTTCTGCGAACAGAATTGCCTCCGTAGAACTTTTGCTTTGGAGCATTTCCGAAATTCTTTTAATTTCCTCTGGTTTCAGCAATTGGGAATTATATGCCCAGACGGGGATTTTGCCGTTGATTTTCAAGCTATAGGGGGAGTTTTCCGCCATGTTGTAACTTTTTACATAACGCTCATTCCATTTTTCATCCGGTTTGGATGGACTGTAATCCGAGGCATACATCGCTCCGCACAAATAACGGAATTCAGGATACGGCTTCACTTCATCCAATGCCTGCAAGTGATGACCATACATGATCAACGCATTGGAAAGCGTGGTGAACCCATCGATTTCATAGTCTTTGAGAATCTCGACATTGCGTAAAAAACTGTCGCGGTAGCTTTGTCCTTTGCGAAGCCCGCTATCGTGAAAAAGCGGCCGATCGATCCAATAATGGAGATAATTCTCCACCAGGCGGTAACTCTGGATTTGAGCAAATAAATAGGCCTTTTCGGCGGTTCTGTTTCGCAGAACGTTGAAGTCCGGTCGTTCTTCGCTTCGACTATAATTCAATTCAGCGGAAAAGGCGGAATATAAAACTGCCGATAAAAGTATTGAAATTATTTTTTTAATCATTTTTTCTCCGTAATTACCTATAATTATGGTGTGTTTGGGGACATGATGAGCCGATGGCGTCAGTTATCTTGATCATAGCCGATTTCCGGGGCGAACGCGCTTTTGATGACATTTCCGGCGCCGGGGGCTTTTTTCCAATATTCTTTCTTTTCCTGGGCGGCATGCCCGTCTGCGAACAATATGCCATTTTTATCGCCATGTTGCCCGCGTCGGTCGTCGTAGCTCAGGAAGTAATAATTCCCCGCGGTCGGGCTCGAACTCGGACGGAAAAGAATTGTATCGCGCAGTCCGGCTTCAGTCAAATCCATCTCACACATGACCATGATTTTGGTTGACGGAGCCTTGATCGCCGAAAGCCTTACTCCCATGGACACCGTATCTTTACGGAAATGCAGCCAGCCGTTATACCATTTCCCATAGAATTTGCTTGTTGTTCTCGGAAATGCCTGTAATGGGCAATAGAAAAACTCTGGAATGACATCGCCGAAATTGATCTCATCCTTACTGACTGTTATTCCCAGATATGGAGCCAGTTGTTTGGTAACGTCCGCTCTGCCTTTAATTGGTTTCTGATAAGTTCCAGCGGCAGTGGCTAGGGCGGTATGCGGCATATAATCGTCATTGTCTCCTCCATATAGACTGTATGACGTTCCCATTTGTTTATAGTTATTAATGCAATTGGCTTCTTTGGCACGCCTTCGGGCTGCGCTTAATGCCGGAAGCAGGAGTGCTGCAAGAATAGCTATAATAGCTATTACGACGAGAAGTTCAATAAGTGTAAAATTCCTGAACCGCGGTATCTTCATTTTTCGATCCTTTGTTGTATATTTATATCGAGATGTTTTATTTGCATATTGATGATCCTTCCGTTCCGGCGGAATCCGTTCGATGGCGGGCGATGAATTCGTCATAGGCAACGGTCCGGTCGTTGAAGCGCTCCTCCGGAAACAGCATGTCGCGCGTCCAGCCGAGTATCGGCGGCGGTTCGCAGGGGCAACCGCAGCTTCCGCCTTTGAAAAATACGGGCTTTACGCTCTGGTTCAGGCGGGGTATCCGGCTGCCGGTCTGTTTGTGTTCGATCCGCTCGATCAGCAGTTCCAGCGCTCGGGTGCTGATTTCGTTATAGGACTGCGAAATCGTCGTCAGCGGGGGATCGGTCAGATAAGCAAACGCGTTGGCGTCGTAGCCGATCAGCGCGAAATCCTCCGGCACCCGGACGCCGTTCCGCCGCAGGAACGGCAGGGCACTCGCCGCCGCGAAGTCATTGGACATCAGGGCACAGGTATAATTCTCCTCGCGGATCAGGCGCAACAAACGGCCTTCGACCGGTTCTGTGTGGCGCAGCGATTCGACAACCGCCAGATTTTCGTCCGGCAGTCCCGTTTCCCGCCATGCTCGTTGCAAACCGGAAAATTTATCATGGGACTGGCTCTGCACATGCGTACAGACATATACCGCCTTGCGGTGTTTGTGGGCCAGCAGGTGCAGTCCCGCCATATAACCGCCCGCCGCCAGGTCGCAGTACAAATCTCCGCCGTGGTTGACGGCTTCGTTGTAATGCTGGATGATGACGTTGGGGATTTTGATGATTTTCATGACTTCGGGCGGCGGGTTTCCCAGCAGGATCACGCCGTCCGGGGAACGCCGGAGCAGATGGAGCACGTCCGTTTTGTATTCTTCCTCCGTCCGCTGAAAAACCGTGTCGATCAGCAGTTGATACTTGAAATCGGAAGCGGTACGGAGGAACTGGGCCGCCAGCACCGCCAGCGAATACTGGCTGACATTGACGTTGAAGATTCCGATCGTGCGCGACGATTTGCCGGACAATACCTGCGCCGTCAGGTTCGGGGCATAACCCATTTCCTCGGCGATCCGGGCGATGTATTCGCGTTTCTCCTTGGAAACGCGCGTACTGCTGGTCTGGTTCACCACGGCGGAGACCGCCATTCTGGAAACCCCGGCTCTGGCCGCAATGTCTTTCAGTGTGACACCCATATCGACTCGTTTTTTATCCGTACTGCCTGCGATTTGCTTAAACTCTAATTTTGATGAACTACCGGTAATTCATTTATATTATACAACCGGAAACGCAAGATGTCAATAGCCTGTTCCGGCAGTTTCAGTAAAAATTACCGGTTGGAACCTGTTTGCCAATTGAAAAAGTAAACGCACCCCCACCAAAGGTTCCAAGTGCGTTTAGTATGTCCGAAAAGCAGACTGAGCGGGACATTTTGGATGGTTATTGCTTTTTTGTCAGTGTAAATGCACAAAAAGCATACAATTTCATCTAATAAAAAGAAAACCTACTTCCATTTTTGCGCCTTTTCAGTGCTTTGTCAAACTAAATGCACGGCTTTTGAAGGTAGCATGTGTTTAGTTTGACAAACGTGCGTTTACTTTTTCAAGTGACCGTTGGAACCTGTTCTGCTGCCGTGGCGGATATAGAATGAGAGAAGGTTTACTCAACTGCACTTGACGGTTCTGAGGTGCACTCGGCCAGCCCCTTGGTTTACGCAAATGAATCGGAATCCGGTGTGCGGGTCCATGAATTTGATATATTCTGTCGGCGTGCTGGTTTGGTGTGCCGTCCGGTTTGTGTCCGGATCGCAGGCATGAAAAAGCCCTGGCGGGTTAGGCCAAGGCGTGAGTGCGGAGGGAGTGGATCAACGGAATCGGCGCATGCTTCCGGGTTGCGCCAGATGCATTCGACGCTTGAAGATTCCGGATTCGCCGGTGCCTCCGGGAAGCTGCACCAGGGATTACAGCGAAATTCAAAAATACCGGGACAAGGTTGCCCGGGCGATTGAACAGTTGATGAAAAAACGTTGATTGTCAATATCGGCGGCCGGGAAATGCCCGGCCGCCGCATTGTATTTACAGGGCGGCGATGATCCGATCGGTCATTTCCGACGTTGTCGCTTTGCCGCCGATATCGGGCGTGCAGACTTTACCCTCGGAGAGTACTTGTTCAATGGCGCCCATCAGCAACCCCGCTTCCGCCTCCAGTTTCAGATGCGAAAGCATCATGGCGACCGCCCACAGCGTACCGATCGGGTTGGCGATGCCTTTGCCCGCGATATCGGGCGCGGAACCGTGAATGGGTTCGAACATGCTCGGGAAACGCCCTTCCGGGTTGAGGTTCGCCGAAGGCGATATCCCGATGCTGCCCAGCATGGCGGAACCGAGATCGGTCAGGATGTCGCCGAAAAGGTTGCTCGCCACCACCACCTGCAGCCGGTCCGGGTGCATGATGAAGAATCCCGCCAGCGCGTCGATGTGCATCTGCCGGGCCTCCACAGACGGATACTGCCCGGAAACTTCCTGAAAAATCTTATCCCAGAAGACCATCGAATAATTGAGCGCATTGGACTTGGTCGCGCTCATCACCTTGCCGAGCCGGTGTTCCCGGGCGTATTCGAATGCGTAGCGGATGATCCGTTCGGTTCCCTTGCGGGTGAAGACCGCTTCCTGAATGGCGGTTTCATCCGGTGTTCCGGGTTGGCGGATTTCTCCTTTGCCGCAGTATTCGCCTTCGGAGTTTTCCCGGATCACCACAAAATCGATGGTTTCGTTTTTGATCGGCGAATGGAGCCCCGGCAGCAGTTTGACCGGGCGCAGGTTCACATATTGATCGAACTGCACCCGGATCGGCAGCAGCAACTCACGCAACGAAACATGATCCGGCACCCCGGGAAATCCGACTGCCCCCAGCAGAATGGCGTCGCAATCGGCCAGGATGCTCAAGCCGTCCTCCGGCATCATACGGCCGGTTTTGAGGCGATATTGACAGCTCCACGGCAGAGAACGGAAATCGAATTCGATGCCGCCGTTTTTACGTGCCAGCGCCTGAAGCACACGGACGGCTTCCTGAATGACATCGACGCCGATGCCGTCGCCGGGGATGAGGTTGATAACAAACTTTTTCATGCGGAAAATCCTCCAGTGGTTGAGAATAATGAGGCTGTGCGGCAGACTGGAGAATAAAAAGCAATTACCTGCGTGTCCGGCAAATGGTTCCGGTGCGTATAAATCATCGGCACGAAATCCGGTCGCTGTCTGGTGTAAGTATTATTGTCGGTCATATTCCAGCGTCGCATCAAACCGGTCGGGTACTGCGAAGCAACCATGCTGATCGCACCCGGCACGGGCGTTCCGGTAAAATACCTCCGTTTTTATGACGTTACAAGCACCGGTCCGATAATTTATGAACAATCATAGACTGAAAACCTTCGGGATGCACTATTGAAGTTGTGTTATTACTCAGGCCAACTCGCCTTTTGTTTATTAAATAATTATATTCAACGCCATGTGCAAGTTTTTTTGAAAAAGTTGAATAAAAGTTGAAAGGGAGCATGTTTGAGGTAAATTATACCCATAAAATCTTTTAAATTTGGATAACCGTCTAAATTTAAAGGAACTCCAAACATGCACCATTCCATTGCTGGAAACTCGAAACGGCATCGCAAAAGATGTACTTGGCGGCAAAGGATTTATCGGCAATGAAACGCTGAAAGAGGAGTTCAAAGCCGTCGATATCCTGCCGCATGCTCCGTTGCGCTCCAACAGGAAAGACGATCGACCCGCTGCCGTGGTGAAGCGTTTGAACAACCGGCGGCGTCTCCTTGAAACGGTCATTGGACAATTGGCCGAAAGATTCAAGATTGAAAAAGCCAGAGCCAGGGATTTACGGCATCTGACCGTTCGGGTTGGGCGGAAGTTGCCGGCACATGCCATCAACTGTTTCCGCCATCAGGCCGCTGGAAATCCAATCCTCCAATTTGAACGGATTTTCTCTTAAAAAAACTTGCACATGGCGTGTATTAAGCAATTTTCGATTGAACCTTAAAGAGTACCCTGATTCCGTTAATAATTAAA
>DHTZ01000048.1:0-9749 GCA_002408885.1 Lentisphaeria bacterium UBA5247
CATCCACTAATACAGATCATCGCCATCCTGGCCGCCATGCTCCTGCCCGCCCTGAATAAAGCAAGGGAAAAGGCGAAGGACGCCGCCTGCCGCAGCACGCTCCGCCAGCAAAGTCTGGCTCTGCTGTCCTACGTTTCCGACTTTGACGGCTACATGATCCCCACCAGCTACTGGAGTAATTTCGTGTATTACGGATATCGCGTAAAAAACAACCAGAACTACATCAACCTCGGGCTCTCCTTTGCCATGAAATACCTGACCGACCCCAAGGCCTACATCTGCCCCCGGCGGTCGTTTCCGCAGCCCGCCACGGCGGAACCGCTGTTTGACAAGCAGGCGTTTGAGAGCAGTACCAGCGGCGGCATTTCGGGCAACTACCTTTACAATGTCCGCGAGCGCGTCAGCGCGGCGGGCGTCCCGCTGATCGTCAGCGCGTTCGGCACCACCAAGCTGTCCAAAATGAGCAAATGCTTCCTGGTCAGCGACGCCGTCAACCACGGCGACGGTTCGTACAACCTGGTATTCGCCGAGGGCAACGTGGCGTCGCTGACGGATGAACCGTCCCTGAACCTGCAATGGTACATCCCGAACAGCACCTGGCCCAACATTCGCACCCGCCTCGACCAGATGGACAGGCGCGCCCAATAAACGAAAAACAGGAGATCAATCCTCATGTCCTTGCTGAAAATAATGCCGATCCTGCTGGCCACCGGGCTGGCGCTCTGCGCGCAAAGCGCCGAACCGCAGAACAGCCTCACCCTGTTCGACTTCGTCCAGTCGCCGGACCTTTCCGGCTGGCAGAGCCAACCGTGGACCAAAGACAAGCCGAACAATCCCCGCACCGCATTCGACGCCGAACGCGGCCTGCACCTGGCTTTTCCGCAGGAAAACGTCGACGACCACAGCTACGCCGCGCCGAACCTCTATTATCTCTGGCCGAAACCGCAGGACTGGAGCGGGTACAACTTCCTCGCCGTCGATATCTACAACCCGTCCAACGAAACGGACCGCATGGAAATCGACCTGCTTACCGACAACGGTAAAGCGCGCGTCAGCCATCACAAAATATTCGTCCCGGCCCGGCAGCAGATTCAACTGCGGATTCCGCTTTCCGCCTATCAGAACTGGAAAGCCGCCCCGGCGAATCTGGCAAAAGTGAAACGCATCTCATTGATCCGCCGCGCCCCTCCCCGCGAGTTGAATTTCTACATCCGCAGCATCAAACTGCTGAAACTGGAGGCACCCGCCCGTCAATACGCGTTCGACGGCCTGAAAGCCTGGCAGTTCGGAGACGCCGCCCATCCGGTCAAGGAAGGTTTTGAGCTGGTCACGCCCGACTCCCCCCTCTGGACCTCCGGCCGGGGCACCGCGGTCAAAGCCCTCCCCAATCCGAGCGCCGACAGCCTGTGGAACAGCATGATCACCGGGACCGCCCCCGCCGAACTCTCGCTTCCAGTGGAGGAAGATGGAGAATATCTGGTGTTCGCGCTGTTTCAGGGCCGCCGTTATTTCCGCAGCGACACGCTGATCAACGTCGGCGGGGGCCGGGAATACCGCCACCTGATCGCCAACGCCTTTCCCGAATACCGGCTGTTCAAAACCACGGCGAAAGACCGCCGGATCAACGTCTCGCTGCGCCCGAAAAGCCCGGGCTTCCCGTGGTCCATCACCGCCCTTGCCGCCATGAAAGCCGAAAAGAGCGCGGAACTGCTGGAGCAATTCATCTGGCCCGCCTATGACGACATGGTTGTCGCCCCCTGGTCCCTGCGTTCGTTCCTCCAAGAAAAAAGCGCGCCGACCACGGCGGAGTTCACCGCCTGGGACCTCTACAACCACGATTTCCGGGAAACCGCCACACTCGACGGCCCCGCCTTCAGCTGCCTGCCCCCCGCCAGCGGCACGTTCAGCATTTCCTGCCCGGAGGGATTCCGCGTCAAACGCGCCATGCACTATACCCGGAGCAGTTACGACGGTTATATCCGGCAGCCGCGCTTTTTCGCCACCGTCACGGACGAAATTTCGGTCCGCCAGGGTCTGCGCGAATATTTCCTCCTGATCCCCCCGGCGGACGCAGTCGGACGGACGCTCCGCGGCGAACTCCGGTTCACCGGTCCCGACGACCGGCAGACAGCCTTGCCGTTTGCGTTCGACCAATCCCGCCTGTCCGCGGACGCCACCGACATGAACTATTTCCTTTACTATTATACGCTTGGCTTTACGGGCGGGGCGGAATCCTCCAGGGCCCAGGTTCTTCAGGAGCGCGACGAGCTGGCCTTTATCCGCGCCAGCGGGTTCAAATCGCTGGAAACGTCGATGATGACCTCCGCTTCGG
Organism: Lentisphaeria bacterium UBA5247; assembly: GCA_002408885.1. Classification (GTDB taxonomy): domain Bacteria; phylum Verrucomicrobiota; class Lentisphaeria; order Victivallales; family Victivallaceae; genus UBA5239. The sequence continues at coordinate 2,333 of DHTZ01000048.1, forward strand.
AGAAAGACGGCAAGCTGGTGTTCAACTTCTCCCCCATGATCAATTTCATGAAGAAATACGCCGCCCACGGCTTCGACACCTCCATCCCCATGCCCCTCTATCTGTACAACCAGATTCACCGGATCAACCAGCACATCGGCAAGGCCAACTACCTCTATTCCGGCGAAAAACTCGAACAGAGCATCGAAGCCGTACAAGATTTCATCCGCCAGGCCAACGCCGCCCTGTCCAAAGAACCATTCTGCCCGCCGCCCGCCTATTATCCGTTTGACGAATTCGGCAATTACGCCTACGTCAGCCGGATGCACCGGGCCATCCGGGAGGCGGGCGGGCTGACCTATTCCACCTCGGTCGGGCGCTACGGCAACGGGTTCAACATTTCCGCCGGCGACGGACTGGACATCTACTGCTTTCCCGGCCTCACCGGGGCCGATCCCGCGCGGCTGAAACAGGACATCGCCGGGATCAACGCCAAGTTCTGGCGCTACACCATCGAATACTCCAATCCGCTGCAGGACCGCTACGCCTGGGGACTCGCCTCCTGGCACATGGGCGTCACCGCCCACGGCGCATGGCACTACGACGGACGCGGCTTCTCGCTGTCGGAACTGCAGAACGGTTCCTATTACTACGCCTATGCGGCCTACGGCAACGGCGAGGTCATGCCGAGCGTAGCCCTGCTCGGAGTGGCGGACGCCATGCGGGACTACGCCGCCCTGTCCATACTGGAGAAATCCGGCCGCGCCCCCGAACTGCTCGCCGAACTCCGCAAAGACGCCGCCCGCCTCGGCCCCCGGCCCTCCGACGGTGAATTGCTCCAGTGGTTCAACCACGGCGGGCGCGAAAAACTCCGTCAGCTCCGCGCCGCCGCCGAACCCTGATTTCCGGCACAGTCAGGCGCGGATTTAAAAAAGGCTGTTCCCTCCATCCGAGGCGGACAGCCTTTTTTCATGGCCTGCGAAGCGATAAAAAACTTAAAATTCTCAAAAAAGCAGTGGAATTTCGACTTTTCCAGTGCTATCTTACCAAACCAATGTGCTCATTCTTGAAAACTCAAAATATAGTCAAATTACAAACATAAACAACAAATTTTAATGAGGAGTAACAATATCCATAAGGGAAAATAGTTTTCAGTTTTGATTCATTCAAATCACTAAAGTCGGGGAATTGGTGCGCAGTCCGGTTTTCAAGAGAAAACAAGGTTGCAGAAATATTAAAACACACTATATAAATTATTTATGAAAAAAATCAAAAGTTCTTTCCTTTTTATCGCCCTGCTCCTGGGGGTAAACCTGTCAACGCACGCCAGCGAAGCCGATTTGGCGATTCCTGATCTCCATGCGGCTACGTTTCATATCGGCGGATTTAACATTTCCGCCTGGGATTTTCTGTTTTACGGTGCACTGGTCATTGCCGGAACCCTGATTTTCAGCTTGCTTCTTTTCAAGCAGGTCAAGGATCAGCCGGTTCATGAATCCATGCAGAAAGTTGCTTCCGTCATCTACGCCACCTGCCGGACCTACCTGATCCAGCAGGGTAAATTCCTCATGATGCTCTTCGGCCTGATCGCCATCGTGCTCTGCGTCCACTTTCTGGGACTGGCAGGCAAAAGCATCTGGGTGGTCACCCAGGTCCTGTTCTTCTCGATCATCGGTATGGCCGGGTCCTACATCGTCGCCTGGTACGGCATCCGGATGAATACCTATGCGAACTCGCGTACCGCCTTCGCTTCGCTGCAGGGGTGTCCGTGGAGCGTGGTCAACATCCCGCTGAAAGCCGGGATGAGCGTGGGCCTGTTCCTGATCTCCCTCGAACTGGTGCTGATGGTGGTGATCCTGCTGTTCGTACCCCGTGACATTGTCGGTATCTGTTTCCTCGGTTTCGCCATCGGCGAATCCCTCGGCGCCAGCGCGTTGCGCATCGCCGGCGGCATCTTCACCAAAATCGCCGACATCGGCTCCGACCTGATGAAAGTCGTGTTCAAGGTCAAAGAAGACGACCCGCGTAACCCCGGCGTGATCGCCGACTGTACCGGTGACAACGCCGGCGACAGCGTAGGCCCCACCGCCGACGGATTCGAAACCTACGGCGTGACCGGCGTCGCGCTGATCGCGTTCATCACCCTCGCCGTATCCGACCCCGCGATTCAGGCGCAGTTGATCGTCTGGATCTTCAGCATGCGCTTCCTGATGGACTTCCTCTCCGGCTGCGCGTTCTTCATCAACCAGGCCATTTCCAAGAAGCTCTATGCCAACAAAAAAGAATTCGACTTCGAAGCCCCGTTGATGCGCCTGATCGTCATCGCGGCCATCCTCTGTATCTCCGCGAGCTTCTTCATGAGCCATCTGCTGCTGAGCGACATGGCTGACAACAGCCTGTGGTGGAAACTGGCAGTCATCATCAGTTGCGGAACCATCGCCGCCATGCTGATTCCCGAATTCACCAAATTCTTCACCAGCTCCAAATCCAAACACGTAAAAGAAATCGTGATCGCTTCCCGCGAAGGCGGCCCCTCCCTGAATATCCTTTCGGGGATTTCCGCCGGTTACTTCGGCGCGTTCTGGACCGGCCTGCTGATCGCCGGCCTGATGGCGGCGGCGTTTTTGACCGCGCAGCTCGGGTTGGCTTCCATCCTGGGCCCCCATGCGTCGATCTTCGCGTTCGGCCTGGTGGCGTTCGGATTCCTCTGCATGGGCCCGGTGACGATTGCGGTGGACAGCTACGGCCCCGTTACCGACAACGCCCAGTCGGTCTTTGAACTCTCGCAGATCGAAAGCATCCCCAACATCAGCGAATCCATCGAAAAAGAATACGGCTTCAAGCCGGACTTCGAAGGCGGCAAACACTACCTCGAAGCGAACGACTCGGCCGGCAATACCTTTAAAGCCACCGCCAAACCCGTGCTGATCGGTACCGCTGTGGCGGGCGCGACCACTATGATCTTCTCCATCATCCTGCTGCTGGAAAAAGTAGACCTGATCAAGCTTTCGCTGACCGAAGCCCCGGTCCTTCTCGGGCTAATCTGCGGCGGCGCCGTGATCTTCTGGTTCAGCGGCGCGTCGATCCAGGCGGTGACCACCGGCGCTTACCGCGCCGTAGAATTCATCAAGCGGACTTTTGACCTGAACAAGGAAGAAGCCAGCTTGGAAGACTCCAAAACCGTGGTTAAAATCTGCACCCAGTACGCCCAGAAAGGGATGTGGAACATCTTCATCGCCCTGATTTCGCTGACCCTCGCGTTTGCGTTCATTGACCCGAACTTCTTCGTGGCCTACCTGGTGTCCATCGCCGTGTTCGGCCTGTTCCAGGCGATCTACATGGCCAACGCCGGCGGCAGCTGGGACAACGCCAAGAAAATCGTGGAAGTGGAACTCAAAGAAAAGAATACCCCGTTGCATGAAGCGGCCGTTGTCGGCGATACCGTCGGCGACCCCTTCAAAGACACCTCTTCGGTATCCCTGAACCCGATCATCAAGTTCTCGACGCTGTTCGGCCTGCTGGCCACCGAGATCTGTATTGAAATGAAAATCGGCGAAGGACTGGACTATTCGATGTACATCGCGATTCCGTTCCTGATGGTGGGTCTGGTGTTTGTCTGGCGTTCGTTCTATCGGATGAGAATTCCGAACGATTCGAGCCTTTCGATCAACAACGTCGCAACCGGAAAATAATCTTTCGAAGCGAAAAAGCCTCCGCCTGCCTGGTTTATGCCCAGTGTGGACGGAGGCTTTGCATTTTGACTCTTAAGAACTTCGCGGCGGGTACGACCCGCCGCTGGTCGCCCACAGGGCGAAATAAAAGTGATTAATTACAGGGTAATATTATTTTTGAGTTTGAAGGCATCTTCAAACAGGTCGGCGGCCACCTCGGCGCGGCGGTAAAAGTCGGCGGTCCGGCTGTATTCCAGCGCCCGCCGTTTCAATTCAGTCAGGGATTCAGGAGTCAGCGCCTGTTTCAGTTGCTGATCCAGTTCCGCTTGCCGGAACGGTTCGCGCGTCACAATTCCCCCGGATTCTTCGACAAAATTATGGAATCCGCACGCTTCCGAGCAAATCACCGGCAATCCGGCAGCCAACGCCTCCGTCAACACCGTGCCGGTGGCTTCATCGCGTGCCGGATGCACCATCAGGTCCGCCGCCAGCAATAGATCCGCCACGTCGCCGCGGCCGCCGCCAAACGTCACCCGCGAACGGATATTCAACTCCTCCGCCAGCTCCTCAAATCCTTTCGGCGAACAATCCCCCGCGATAAAAATCCGATAATGGACCGAATCCGGCACCTGTGCCGCCGCGCGAAACAGCCGGTCCACCCCTTTGCCGCGGAAGTTCGAGCCCACCAGCAGCAATAAAATTTCATTCTCGCTTAAACCGAGCTCGCGACGTTTGACATCCCGTTTTTCCTGCGCGTTTTCAGGTCGGCGGCAGGTGACATCGATTCCCGGCGGCAGATAGCGGAAGCGTTCTGCCGGAGTGCCGTAAACCGCCTGGTAATCGCGTTTCTGATGCGGAGTGATGTACATGATCACGGTATCGGCTTCGCGCCCCACCACGGCCCGTTCCTGCCGGTGCCAGGCGCGGTAGCGCGGAACCAGCCCCAGCCACCAGTCCGGATGGCGGGCGCGGTCCCTCATGATCAGGCAGTTGTCGGCGGCAAAATAGAAGTCCAGATAAGCCATCCGGTTAAAACCAACCGTAAGGTCGAATGTTTCCTGCCGGATGATCCGCCCGAATTTCCGTTCGAATTCGGCGGCGCGTCCGTGATTGGACCATTTTTTAAGGGGAATCATGCGGATATCCAGCCAATCCGGCTTGTCTCCGGTCCATTCCCCCGCAAAAACGGTTACCCGGTGTCCGCGGTCCGCGCACACCCGGGCCATCCGCAGAAAATCGCGTTGCAGCCCTCCGTAAGGGAAATATTTAAAGAGGGTCATTGCGATTTTCATAAACGACTGAAAGAGTCCTTAACTTATTCGGATTTAGCTGCCGGAGCATCGGTATCATTCAGTTTGCCGAGATAGTCCGGCAACTGAACACCGGCCATACTGGCCACGTCCTGAAGCGGCGGCAGCGTCTTGATCATTCCGCTCAGGAAGTTGGCGGTACTGCTTTTGCCGTCGCTGTTCCCGCCGTCCCAGACAGTCACTTTGTCGATCTTGATATTCTTGATGGCCTCGGTCTGGAGCGCCACGATATCCTGCAGTTTTTCGATCAGCAGCATCTTGCTGGCTTCATCGGCGCTCTGGTTGCAGGCGGTGACGATTTCCTTGAATCCGTTCGCTTTGGAACGGAGAATTTCATAATTACCCTTCGCTTCCGCTTCCAGACGGGCAAAGATGGCGTCGGCCTCGCCTCGGGCTTCGCGGCGGAGCTTTTCCGCTTCCGCGTCGGCGGCGATTTCAACCTGCTGGCGGCTGATTTCGGCCTGAACGATGACCTCGGCGCGCTGTTTTTCCATTTCCATTCTGGCACGGGAAATCTGAGCTTCCGCTTCCGCTTCGAATTGGGCCTTTTCGATCTGCGCCTGCGCCACCTGCTTTGCGGCTTCAGAACGGCGGTAGGCTTCTGCTTCCTGCTCGAACCTGGTCGCGTTGGATTTGGCGATTTCAATGGCGGAAAGGTTTTCCCCCTGAGTCGCTTCCGAATCCGCCTGTTTCACCGCGATACGGCGGTCACGGTCCGCCTGGGCTTCACCGCTGAGCGCAGACGCTTCCGCCTGCTTCACTGCGATACGGCGGCCACGGTCGGCGTCGGCTTCACCGCTGGCGGCGGTTGTTTCCGCCTGCGACACTGCAACACGGCGGTCACGCTCGGCCTGTTTTACTGCGATATTACGGTCACGCTCGGCCTGGGCTTCGCCGCTGACCGCGGCGGCTTCCGCCTGCGATACCGCGATACGCTTCTGTTTATCGGCTTCGGCGGCGCCGACGCTTCCTTTACGTTCTTCTTCGGACACGTCGATTTTAGCCCGGTTGATCGCTTCGGCGGCGGCGCGCTGGCCGATTGCCGAGATATAGCCGGATTCGTCGGTGATGTCGGTGATGTTCACGTTCAGGAGTTCAAGACCGATTTTCTTCAATTCCTCGGCCACGTTATCCTCGACGGCACGGAGAAAGGTTTCGCGGTCCGCGTTGATCTCTTCAATCGTCATGGACGCAATCACCAGACGCAACTGCCCGAAAATGATATCCTTCGCCAGATCCGAAATCGCGTCCGGGCTCTGTCCGAACAGACGTTCCGCCGCATTGCCCATGATTTCCGACCGGGTGCTCACCCCTACCGTAAATACGCTCGGCACGTTGATACGGATGTTCTGTTTGCACAGCGCATTGCCGAGGTTTACTTCGATCTGCATGGGGCGCAAAGAGATATAACCGTAGTCCTGAATCACCGGAATGATGAATTTTGCTCCCCCGTGAATACATTTCGACGGCCCGGCGCCGGTCCTGCCCCCGTAAATCACCATGATCCGGTCCGAAGGACACTTGCGGACGCGGCTCAAGATCGTGATTATTACAATAAAAATAAAAACAATTGATCCGAGAGTGAATAATCCGATACTCATGTTGCCCGATTCCTTCTTTTATATATGAACGTTATTTTTCCAATGGTTCCACTACAAAGATATTGCCGTCAAGTAGTTCCGTCACTTTTACCGGCATGCCGGTTTTCAATGCCGTTTCGGATATGGCATTAACCGTTCTCGTACATTTCGGCAGGGAAACCGTCACTTTGCCCTTGCCCGTTTTCCCCTCGGGAATGCTCAAATAGACGACGCCATGACGGTTTACCAGGCTCTCTGTCGGAATATTACCGGAATGCTGCAATTTCAACAGTCCCCACACCACAAATGCGGTCAACACCATCATGAAAACCCCGGCGAATACCGCGATCATGAACCCTGCCAAGCCTTTATCGCCCCACAAATAACCGGCCCAGCCGAAAAATGTGATGAAAGCCACAATTCCACGGAACGTAAAAAGATGAAGCCCGTCCCATCCTCCCGCAATATCCATGGCGTCGTCGCCGATTGAAATATCGGCGTCCAGGTCATGGGAATCCCCCAGCCCGGTAAGCGTCAAAATCGCCTGAATGATAAAGACGATCGAACCGATAATAGCCAGCGTCAAGTACAACCCACTGGAATTAGCCAGAAAATTACTGATCTGCTCCATTTTTAAGCCTCATTTGTTAGCCATTCATCCGACTCATGGACTCTCAAAATAACTATATTCGGAAATTATGGATAAGCAAGTCTTTTAAAATACAATTTCAACAAAATTACACCATACGGTTTCGCCCTGCGGGCGACCAGCGCTGTCCGCGCGCTGGACGCAACGTGCCGCCGCGAAGTTTTCTCCAGCATCCGTTCGCACCGGGCCGTGCCCGGGCGTGCTGCAGCGGCGAAACGCTGCCCGCTC
>DHTZ01000048.1:9930-74271 GCA_002408885.1 Lentisphaeria bacterium UBA5247
GCCCGCTCGCAGAGCGGAACCGTAACTACTGTTTCCCGGTTTTGTTCAAGGCATTATACCATTTACTGTTTAGCTTCATGTATCCCTTGATGAAAGTTACCGCATCCAGGCGTTTCAGACAGACAATCACCTCCACGGGGTCTATTCCGGTACGCTCGGCAAGTTCTTTAACTTCCATGGAAGCGCCGCCTTTCAACGGTATGATGAGCTTATAAATCATCGGAAACGGAGTGCAAATCAAATTGAACCCTTTCCCCAATTGTGTCAAACCTATAAAAAACAGGTATATTCCAAAAGTTATAAATGCCTCTTGCATCGAATTTTTTGAGGAATCATAACTGCTTACATCCGGTTGTTCATATTCAATCGTCGTAATGGTCGGATAACAAATCAAACAAAATACTGCAAGTATTATGATTATTACCAGCAGAGGAAGCACATAAATAAACCATCCTCCCACCATTTCATTTTTAATACCGTACAAAAGCAATATGATGTATATAATAGTCAAAACGACCAAACTTAACATCAAACCAAAAAATCCGCCCAGGGTTACGGCAATCGTTCTTTCCCTCACCAGTTTTTTCAATATTTTGTACTGATGATCGTCCATTGTCACCTCCGTACCATCCGACATGCTTTTGCAATTAATTCCGGCAGGTCGTCGCCGATGGTGCCGCATCCGTGCGGGCTTAATTCACCGGCGAGGCCGTGCACAAATACCGCCGCCGTCGCCGCATCATACGCATATTCAAAATGATTCAAAAACGCCGCAGCCACCCCGGCCAGGCAATCCCCGGAACCGGCCGTCGCCAGATTGCTGTTTCCCGACGTATTGACCCGGAAACGCCCATCCGCGGCGGCAATTACCGTCCGGAAACCTTTTAAAACGACGACCGAATCCGTCACTTCCGCCAGTTTCAACGCCTGAACAGGACGTTCCTCATGTTGATATTCTTCCAACCCGAACGCCGTCAATAAACGCTTCATTTCACCCGGATGCGGCGTCAGAACCCGAATACCGCCGGTTCTCCAGATTGACGGATCAACACTGACGGCATTCAACGCATCGGCATCTACAACCATCTTTTTATCAAGCATTAACATTCTTGAAACAAATTTGACGGATCTCCCGTCACTTCCAATTCCGGGGCCCAATACGATACTGTCCGCATGTTGGATATCGTTGCTGATTTGTTCCAGATCATGTTCCGTAAAGCATCCGTTATTTCCTTTAATATGACGGATTATCAACGATAATTCATGGTTCGTGACCCGGTCATCTGGAGTGACCACCCGGCACAATCCAGCCCCTGCCCGCAATGCCGATATCGCCGATAAAAAGATTGCGCCTCCATACAATTCAGAACCACCCACCGCCAATACCGTTCCCCGTCTGTTTTTATGAGTATCCAATGAAATATCGGGCATCATCGCGCGGATATCATCCATAAAAACAGCATCTAATAAAGATTCGTTATTCCGGTCGCGGATACCGATATCGACATTTTTTAAAACACCGCTGTATGACGGACCGTCATTTTTAAACAAACCGATTTTCGGATAAGCGATGCTGACGGTTAAATCGGCTTTGACGGCACAATCGTCAAATGTACCGTCATTTCCATTTAACCCGGATGGAATATCGATGGAAATAATTCTGCCGGCAGATGAATTTATTTTTTGGATGATCGTCCGATAGGACTCTTTTAACGGACCGTTAAAACCCGTTCCCAACAGACAGTCAACCGTCACATCGCCAAATTGAGGATTGTAATTTTGCACATCATCAACCGTCACCGATTCCGGAATCAAAGAAGCGTGAAATGCCGCATCGGATGATTTCATATGCGTTGTTCCGTCCATTGTATAAACGACGATTTCATCGTCGCAGCGGCCCGTCAGATATCTTGATATGACGAATCCGTCACCACCGTTGTTTCCTGATCCACAAACAATTAAAATTCGACGGATAAGTGACGGTTCAATGTTTTTCAAATAATCGATAATCACTTTTCCAGCTTCACAACCGGCACGTTCCATTAAAATCTTACCCGGAATCAAATCGTTTTCAATTGCGGCTTCATCCAATTTGCACATGGTCTGAACATCAAAAACATTCATTATATGGCCCCCTCCACTGTTCCGTCATTAACTTGAAAAACGGACGAATCTTTGAAAAATTCATCATTCGGAGATTCGGTAAACGTAAAAAATATCTGTCCGGCTTTATTGATTTTCTGAAAGAAAATTTTCTTGACGACCGGGTCCAGATCACCCGTCACATCATCCACCAGAACCACAATATCAGCGGTGTTTTCTTTCATGGAAAGGATTTCGACGCTCGCCATTTTAAGACAGAGCGCCACCAGGCGGCATTGTCCGTTGGAACCAAAATGACGCATTAATTTATGATTCAGGAAAAAATCAAATTCATCGGTCTGCGGCCCGAATGTTGAAAAACCGCGGCGGATATCACGTTCTCTTTCCTGTTCAAAACGTTCAAGGAAAGAATCTTCTGAAAATGACGACATCAGCGGATGATATTTTATCCGGAACCCTCCTGATTTGTCATAAAAATTGGCTAATAAATTCTTCATTGAATCCATCAATATCCGGGAATATTCATCCCGGAACGCGGTTATCAGAGCCCCTTCCCGCGCCAGAATCGTTTCATATGCAAGGAGCAGCGCATAATCCTGGCTGTGCCGTTTCAACAGAATATTCCTGGATTTAAGAGCGATGGAATAACTCTGCATTGAAATCAGGTAATCCGGTTCCATCATCGAAATCAGGAAGTCGAAAAAGCGCCGCCGGATCGCCGAATTACCGTTGACGATCGCAATATCGTCCGGCGAAAAAACTACCGTCCGCAGACGTTTGATGAATTCACTGGCTTTCGGAACGGTTTTTCCATCAATCGTCAGTTTCCGTTTGTTATCGGAACAACCGATCTTCAGAAGTTCATTCCATCCGTTCGGGTTGGTCACCTCCGCACCGACCGAGAAATCTTTCTGTCCGATCATTTTAAGTTCGCGGATCTGAAGTGTGCGGAAAGAACGCAACATGCTGACAAAAAATATAGCTTCCAGAATATTGGTTTTGCCTTGTCCGTTGCGGCCAATGAACAGATTTACCGGATGATCAACCTTCAGCTCAAGACTGCGGTAATTCCGGAAATTGTTCAGATATAATGTTTTAATCATCGCGCTGCAGCAGGCTTTCAAATGAAATTAAACATAGAATCAACGACATAACTCGTTCGTAAACGGACAAATCCATCCGATAACTTCATCTCAAAAACCTGCCGAAACGCCGCGATCAAATGCCGCGTCAACGATTCCGCATCGGCATGATGACATAAAGAAAACCGTCGCCGCCTTCGATCGCAACCGGGCTGAAGCCGTCATTCAGTTTCATCTTAACCTTATCCGCATCAGAGTGTTTCAACGGATCGGCAAGAAAAGCCGGATTGAACGAAACATCCAATTTGACGTCGCCGTATTCGATGTTTATATAATCTTTCACTTCGCCGATGCTGGTGCTGGAACCTTCCAACTGCATCATATTGTTTTCAAACGAAACGACAATGTAGGAACTGTTGTCGGAAAGAGCGGCGGACACCAGATCGAGCTTCAACAGCAATTCATCCTTCGGAACTTCGATCAGCTTGGAGAAGGAGCTCGGAATCACCTGCCGGTAGTTCGGATAATTTCCTTCGATCAGCTTGGAAACCACAGAAACACTTTCCGTCTGGAACGCAATCTGTTTATCGGAGAACTGAATGTCCACCAGTCCTTCGCCGGCCAGCAGGCGGCGGACTTCCAGGGCCGTCTTCAACGGAATGATGGAATCGCCGTCTTCCCCTTCGAAACCTTCCGGCACGCGCTCGGAAAGAGCCAGGCGCTTGCCGTCCGTCGCCACCATCGTAACGATGTTTTCTTTGATCGAACAGAGAATTCCGTGCAGAACCTTGCGGGTGTCGTCAAGGCTGACCGCATAGGCGATCTGGCTCAACATTCTGCCGAAGTCGGATTCCTTGAATTTAAGGGATTTCTTCGGAACAAATTCAATCAGGGTCGGGAAATCATCGGTACCGAGGCCAAGAAGTTTGACGTTGGAGGTGCCGCAGACGATTTCGGCATGATTATTTTCGTTGCACTCGAACGCAATTTTATCGCCGGTGAATTTACTGGCCAGCGTAAAAAGCTTTTTGGCAGGCATCGTGGTCTTGCCCTCGGCCAGAATTTCCGCTTCGACGCTGGTCGTAATCCGAATTTCAAGGTCGGTCGTGGTCAATACCAGTTTGCCGCCGACGGTTTCCATGAGAACGTTGGCCAATACCGGAAGCGTCGAACGGCTGCCGATAATGTTGCTGACCTTCTGAAGAGCTTTGATGAATTTTTCTCTTTCGACATTGATTTTCATTTCAGTCATCCTTCCAAATTTATGTGTGCTTATAATATATACTGAATAATTTATATTTTAATATAGAAATCTATTTTTATTATTATGGGTTGTCAAATTGTGAACAAGTGATTGTTTTGAGCTTAAAAACAGGGCCTCTTGCCTTATAATAACTACATGGTTCAACTTATGGATAACTGTTATAAAAATTATTAACAGACGCCGTTCACAAATTTTCAAATGTCAATTAACAGGGTTATTCATAATAAAAATATGTTCTTTGCCTGAATTCAGGATTGCAAAAAACCATTCCAACTGTAATTTATACAATATACTTTTTTGTTTAAATAGCCAGCGGCAAAGAAAGAAAATGAACAAATTTTTAATAAAACTGGTTGATCGCCACCCCGAACTCAAGCAGAATGAAGCGTCCATTGAACAGGCTTTCGGCATGATTTGCAGGAGTCTGGAGAACAATGGCACGCTCTTTATCTGCGGCAACGGCGGCAGCGCCGCGGACGCTGAACATATCACCGGCGAACTTCTGAAGGGATTCATGAAGAAACGCCCGCTGTCCGCCGCTGTCAAACAGCAATATAGTAAACAATTCGGCCGGGAAGGGCTTGATATCGCTTCCAAATTACAGGGCGGAGTCAAGGCGGTGGCGCTGACTTCGCATCCGGCGTTCGGAACGGCGTTTTTAAACGATGTTGACGGGAGCCTGATTTACGGGCAGCAGTTGAACGCGCTTGGTTCCCCCGGAGACGTTCTGTTGGGTATATCGTGCAGCGGCAACGCTGAAAATGTACGCAAGGCCATGATGGTAGCCCGGATGAAAGGAATTAAAACAATTTTATTGACCGGGTGCGGCAATGGCTCCTGTGTGGAAGTATCCGACTGCGTGATCGGTGTTCCCTGCCGCGAAACGTTTATGATTCAGGAATATCACTTGCCGATCTATCATGCACTGTGTATGATGATAGAGGACCATTTTTACGATGAATGAGAAAAAGATTCAGCATGTAGCCATTATCATGGACGGCAATGGACGTTGGGCAAAAGAACGCGGGTTGCCTCATCTGCATGGCCATCGCGAGGGCGCCGAGGCTGTTCAACGGGTGGTCGAAGCGGCCAACGAATACGGGATTGAGTACCTGACGCTGTATGCGTTCAGTACCGAAAACTGGAAGCGCGACCCTGAAGAAGTCGGCGGGCTGATGAACCTTCTGCTGGAATTTCTGCAGACCCAGCTTGAAACGCTGCAGAAAAACAATATCCGCCTGAAAGCCATCGGAAGATTGAAGCAACTGCCGGAGGAAGTGTATCAACTCCTGATGCGGGTCATTGACGAAACTTCCAAGAATACTGCCGGAACGCTGGTCTTTGCCCTTAATTACGGCGGCCGGGCGGAAATCGCCGACGCCGCCGCCAGAATCGCCGAAGATGCGAAAGCCGGCAAAGTCGATGTGGATAAGATTGATGAAAAGTTGTTCAGTCAATACCTTTACGCCCCGGAAATACCGGACCCGGACCTGATGATCCGGACCAGCGGGGAATTGAGATTGAGTAATTTTCTGCTGTGGCAGCTCTCATACAGTGAACTTTATGTGACGGATATTTACTGGCCGGATTTCGGCAAGGAAGATTTTGCCGAAGCGATTGACAGTTATTACCGCCGGAACCGGCGATATGGAGGACGGAAGTAATGTTTTTGCCCAGGTTGCTCAGCTTTGTTATTCTGATAATTCTGTTTGGTTTGTCGATTTTCCTGAAAAACTGGATTGGACTGGCTATTTTCGGCGGGATATTCACGATTGCGGCGTTCGGGCTGACCTATGAAATATTGAGCATGCTCGAGAAAAAAGGGTGCAAATCCTATAAACTGACCACCTCGATGACCGCGGCGTTTCTGATTATCGGAATTGTCAACAACCTGTCGTATCATTTCCTGTTGATCATCCCGGGAATCCTGATGATAACCATGTGGATACAGATGCTGAACCACCGCAAATTCGAGGAAGCGCTGGACCGGATGATCCATTCTGCCGCCGCGCTGATGATGGGCGTGCTGCCGTTGAGTTTCCTGATCGCCATTTATATGATGGGCGAGGGAACCACTTACAGCGGGCGGTGGCTGGTGGTGGCTCTGGTGCTGACCACGAAAGCGGGCGATACCGGCGCTTATTGCGTCGGGATGCTCTACCATAAAATTTCCGGCGGGCGGAACCATAAAATCGTGCCGAACATCAGTCCCAAGAAATCCTGGGAGGGGACAATCGGCGGCTGTATCTGTTCCATCGCCGTGAGCATTCTGCTGTTCAACAATGGATTGGTGAATGATGTGATTGTAGGGATGTTGCTGTTTTTCGGCGGATTTTACGGGGATCTGGTGGAATCCGCGCTCAAGCGCACCTGCGGGGTGAAGGATTCGGGGTCGGTCATCCCCGGCATGGGCGGCGTGTACGATGTATTGGACAGCCTGTTGCTGAACGCTCCGCTGTTCTATTTTTATCTGATCTTGAAGAACCTGATATATTGAGGTAGGGTATGAAAGAAAAAATATTGAATTTGCTGGCCAACAACGCCAGAATCACGTTTGCCGAAATTGCCGAAAGGCTGTACGTAGATGAAAAACAGATCGAGGATTCCATCCACGAGATGGAAAAACAAGGCATCATTCGCGGTTATACGGTGATCCTGAACGATGAATCCATCCGGAAGAACCAGGTCCGGGCACTGATCGAAGTAAGTGTGATCCCGGAGCGGGACGGAGGATTCGACTATGTGGCGCGGCGCATCAGCAAGTTTTCGGAAGTGACGGACGTGTATCTGGTCTCCGGAAACTACGACCTGAGAGTCGAAGTCAAAGGCGAATCCCTGCAGGATGTGGCGGCATTTGTTCACAGTAAGCTGGCGACGATAGAAGGCGTAAAATCCACAGCCACGATCTTTCTCCTGAAAAAATACAAGGAAGCGGGAAAGATCATGGATGGAGAGGAATCATATGAAAGACTTAAAGTCACTCCCTAAAGAACGTTTATGCAAACACATCGCGGCGCTGCCGAAAAGCGGCATCCGCGACTTTTTCGAACTGGTCAGCAATATGGACGGGGACAATGAAGTCATCTCGCTGGGCGTCGGCGAACCGGACTTCGTAACACCCTGGCATATCCGCGAATCCGCGATTTATTCCATTGAAAAGGGGCATACCGGCTATACCTCGAACCTCGGGCTGTTGTCTCTCCGCAAAGAGATCTGCCGGTATCTGGAATCGGACTACGGATGCCGTTACAACCCGACGGACGAGTGCATCGTCACGGTCGGGGTCAGCGAGGCGTTCGACCTCGCAATCCGGGCGATCACGAACCCCGGCGACGAAATCATTTACATCGAACCGTGTTATGTATCGTACAACGCGGAAATCCGGATGGCGCTCGGTGTGCCGGTGGCACTCGAAACCCGCGAAGAAAATGAATTCTCCGTGGATATCGAGGACCTGAAAGCCAAAATCACGCCGAAAACGAAAGCGATTGTCCTGAATTTCCCCTGCAATCCCACCGGCGCCACCATCGACATGGAACAGATGAAGCGGATTGCCGAAATCGCCATCGAGCACGATATCATCATCATGACCGATGAAATCTACAGCGAGCTTACGTATGAAAAACGCCTGCCGTCCATCGCCTCGCTGCCGGGGATGAAGGAACGGTGCATTTTTCTGCACGGATTTTCCAAGGCGTTCGCCATGACCGGGTTCAGGATCGGCTATGCCTGCGGTCCGGCGGATATCATCGGGACCATGATGAAGATCCATCAGTATTCCATGATGTGCGCGTCGACCGCGGCCCAGGAAGCGGCGGAGGAAGCCCTGAAAAACGGACGCAAAAACATGGAAAAAATGCGCGAGGAATACCGCCAGCGCCGCAATGTCATGGTCAAAGGCTTTAACGAAGCGGGTTTGAAATGCTTTCTGCCGAGAGGCGCTTTTTATACATTTCCGAGCATTAAAAGCACGGGTTTGAGTTCAAAGGAGTTCGCGTTGCGTTTCCTCGAGGAACACAAGGTGGCGGTCATCCCCGGAACCGCGTTCGGCAAATGCGGCGAAGGGTATGTCAGGTGCTGTTATGCGGCATCGATGGAGAACATCAAGGAAGCGGTCCGGCGGATTGGAATTTTTGTGAACTCATTAAAAAAGTGAGGCGGCATGAATTTCGAACGCTTGAAAACGGATGTGTTGGACGAGTTGCTGAAACTTCCGGAAAAATACCGCTATCATAATATCGAACATACCCGCGAAGTCATGGATTATGCCGTTCAACTGGGCGCCGAGGCGGGATTGTCCGCGCACGAGCAGCTCCTGCTGGACACCGCGGCGCTGATGCACGATTACGGTTATCTGAAGTGCTATCATCACAACGAATCGCACGGCGCGGCGGCGGCGGAAACCATCCTGCCGCAATACGGATACGCCCCGGACGACGTCAAAGCCGTCGCGGATATGATCCGTGCCACCGCGCCGTGCTGTTCTCCCCGGAACAAGCTGGAAAGCCTGATCTGCGACGCCGACCTCGGATACCTCGGCACCGATAAATTCGATGTCCGTGCCGCCGATCTCCGGAAAGAATATATGGCGATGGAACGGGAATTGACGGATGACGAATGGTTCCGCATGGAGCATCAATTTCTGTCCGCTTTCCAATACAACAGCCCGGAAGGCAGAAAACTGTTCGGAAAGGGACTGGCTGCCAGCCTCGCAAAAATCAATGACTTGCTGGAGACACGCAATGAAGAAAATAAAAAATAAGGTCATATACGATCAGATCGAAGAAATCGCTTCCGGCGGCATGGGAAGCGTTTTCAAGGCGCGCGAAAACGGAATCGCGGGTTTTGAAAAACTGGTGGCGATCAAAATGCTGCTGCCGAAATTTTCGCGGGACCGCCGCTTCATCGAAATGTTCATCAAGGAGGCGAAGCTGGTCGCCAACCTGGTGCATGAGAATATCGTCCAGATTTACCAGTTGAACCGGACCGGGCGGGATTACTATTTTGTGCTGGAATTTGTCAGCGGGGTGTCGCTGTTCCAGATGATTCTGTTCCATAACCGGCTGAAGATGCGTTTTCCGCTGAATCTGGCGGTATTTATCGCGTCGCGGGTGGCGCGCGGACTGGCTTATGCGCACAGCCGCCACGACGCGGACGGGGTCCCCATGCACATCGTGCATTGCGACATCTGCCCCCATAACGTGCTGATCAACACCGAGGGTGTGCCTAAAATCACCGACTTCGGTATCGCCCGCGCCCGGACGGCGCAGTACAATGTTTACGAGGAATCGACGGTTTTCGCGGGCAAGGCGCTGTTCATGTCGCCGGAACAGGCGCTGGAAAAGGATGTGATCGATTTCCGCTCCGACATCTATTCGCTCGGCATGATGCTGATGTTCACCATCTGCGGCAACCCGGTGCGCGATCCCCAGGGATCGTTCGAGGAGATCCGCGCCCGCGCCAAGCGCAACGAAATCCAGTGGGACCTGCTGCCGGACGACGTGGACAGCCATTTGCGCGGAATCCTTGAAAAAATGCTGGCGACCAACCCGGAAGAACGTTATGAAAATACGGCGGAGCTGGCCCGGGACCTGGAGTATTATATTTACAAAGACGGGTACGGCCCGACCATCGTCACCCTCTCCAATTATATGCACAAAGAAATTCCGGGAATGCTGGATGGCGGATCCCGTGCTCCCGCTCCCTCCGAACAGCGGTTTGACGAATTGACGGTCGTCATGGATAAGAAATGATCCGTCAAATATCCGTCATTTCAATAAAGCGACGGATATTCTGATTTTATTGAACATATGATGAATAAAGCACTTAAACAATATTTTGGATTTGATCATTTTCTTGACAATCAGGAAGAGACGGTTTCCCGGATTCTGACGGGGCAGGACCTTTGCGTGATCATGCCCACCGGCGCCGGTAAATCGTTGTGCTATCAGTTGCCGGTTCTCATGCGGGAGGGTTACGGCATCGTGGTGTCGCCGCTGATTTCGCTGATGAAGGACCAGGTGGACTCGCTGCGCCGCCGCGGCATCTCCGCCGAATTCATCAACGCCGCCGTGCCGGTCAGCGAACAGTTTCGAATCCTCGACGACACCGCCGGGGGACTGGTGAAGCTCCTGTACGTGGCGCCGGAACGCTTCCAGACCGGGTTGTTTGCCGACTTCGTGCGGCGCTGTCCGCCGGCGACGATGATCGTGGACGAAGCCCACTGTATCAGCCAGTGGGGGCATGATTTCAGGCCGTCGTACCTGCGCCTGGGCGAAGCGATCCGCGATTATTCGATTTCCCAGGTCTGCGCGTTCACGGCCACCGCCACGCCGACGGTGCGCGAGGACATCATGAAACAGCTCGGGCGGACGGACATGGACTTGCTGGTGGCGGGATTCAAGCGTCCGAATCTGGCCTTTTCGGTGATCGAATGCGGCGGCAACGGCGACAAAAACCGCCAGATCCGCAGCCTGATCGCCAAACCGGCGCCGACGATCATCTACACCTCGACCCGGAAAAGCGTGGAGCAGTTGGTCGAGGAATTCGGCTGTATCGGCTATCACGCCGGCATGAGCGACGGCGAACGCACCGAAGCACAGGAAAAATTCATGAGCGAACCCTGCCCCGTGCTGGCCGCGACCAACGCGTTCGGCATGGGAATCGACCGGCCCGACGTGCGGCGGGTGATCCACTACAACATCACCGGTTCGCTGGAGGCGTATTATCAGGAAGCCGGGCGCGCGGGGCGCGACGGCGAAGCCGCTGAATGCATACTGCTCTATTCCTACAGCGACCGCTACGTCCAGGAATTTCTGATCGATTTGAACAATCCGCCGGAGACATTGATCCGCAACTTGTATGAGACGCTGTTGAAACTGTGGAGAAATTACCCGGAAAAACTGGAAATGACCCTCACCGAACTGGCGCAGATCACCCCGGAAGCCAAATCCGAGAACCAGATCGGCAGCGCGATGGGCATTCTGGAAAAGCACGGTTATGTGGAACGCGGTTTCCGCCGCGAAAACGAGGGGCGGCTCCGTTTCATCAAACCGGCGGCGGAACTGAAAACGGAGCATTCGGGGCAGGCGACCCAGCGTTCGCGCTTCATCTACCGTTGTCTCGAAGCGTTCGGGCCGCAGGCGGCCGTTGAAATCTGTTCGAGTTACGAACGCCTGGCGGCCGTGGCCGGATTGAACGGGGATCAGGTGAAACGGGTGTTGAAGACACTGCACGGCGATTGCCTGGAATGGATTCCGCCGTTCAGCGGCCGGGCGACGATCCTGTTGAAGCCGGAGGAAAACGGGCTGGATATCGATTTCGCCGAAATCAACCGCAAGCACGGATTTGAACTGCAACGCCTGGACGAAGTGATTCAATATACGAAGGAGCGGTCGTGCCGGCAGAAATTTCTGATTTCGTATTTCGGCGAGGAAGCCGAGGCGTGGCAGTGCGGCAGCTGCGACCGCTGCGACATCCGCCGCGAAGTGCTCCGCGAAGCCAATCCCGGGGAACGGGCGGCGGCGGTGGCGATTTTGAGCGCGGTGCGGCATTTCGACGGCCGCCTCGGCAGCGGGCGGCTGAGCCTGATTCTGGCGGGGTCGAGGCGGGCGGAGGTGGTGGAGCGCGGCTTTGACCGCTCGCCCTGTTTCGGCAAGCTGGGGCATCTTAAACAGAACATCATCCTGAATTTCATGAAGATCATGGAGCGGGAAGGGTTGCTCTGCCGTACCGGCAACCCGGAATATCCCTGCCTCGGCATTTCCGGCAAGGGGCATGAAGTCCTGCGCGGATCGGCATCCGTCCTGCTGGATTTTCCCGAGCTGGAACAGCGGAGCGGCGAGGGGCGGAGCCGGGAAAAGAAGGAAAAAGCGTCCGGCGATTTTTCATCCGGCGGCGATTTGTATGAAAAACTGCGGGAACTGAGGAATCAGATAGCGGATCGCCGCGGTGTACCGGCGTACCAGATCCTGACCAATGAAAGCCTGGCGGAACTGGCGTCCGCCCGTCCGGTCACGCCCGGGGAGGCCGCCGGGATCAAAGGCGTGGGCCCGGTCAAACTGCGGACTGTGGTGCCGGAGTTTCTGAAGCTGATTTCGCAATGGCGGCGGGACGAATACGGAGGCGGGGAATGATCGTAAAAATTGGAAACGCGGTGTGCGGAATGCTTGAAAAAGGCTTTTCCGCATGGTATATTGTATACTTTATATCAGACGAAATATCATTCAGGAAATAGTATGGAACGAATTGGGAGAAGCCAGAAAGAGATCAAGGAAATTTGTTCGAAGTTCCTCATATACGGCGATTTCATGGTTGCGATTCCTTATGGGAACGGCAATATCAACGATACCTATCAGGTCACTTACGACCAGGGCGGGGCAAGGCTTCATTACGCGCTCCAGCACATTAACGGACGGGTATTCAAAAATCCGGTCCACGTGATGAACAATGTGGACCGGGTGACCCAGCATCTGCTGAATAAAATCCGGTCGCGCCACAGCGAAACCCGGTTCCGCACGCTTCGCCTGCTGCGCTCCTTTACCGACAAACCCTACGTTCAGGACGACGACGGCAACTTCTGGCGCTCTTACATTTTTGTGGAAAACGCCCGTTCCTATGACGTGCTGCAGAATGAAACGCAGGCGTATAACGTGGCGCGGGCCTTCGGGCTCTTTCAGAACGACCTCGTGGACCTGCCGGGCGAGCGCCTCCACGAAACGATTCCCGATTTTCACCACACCCCGAAACGGCTGGAAGCACTGGAACAGGCCGTAAACGCCGACGCCTACGGACGGGCCAAAAACGCCCGGCGCGAAATCGATTTCGCCCTGAAGCGCAAGGACGAAACCGGTACGCTCCTCAAACTCCATGCCGCGGGCGACATCCCCGAGCGCATCACCCACAACGACACCAAGGCCAACAACATCCTGATCGACGACCTGAGCGGCGAGGGCATCTGCGTGATCGACCTCGATACGGTCATGCCCGGACTGGGGCTTTACGATTTCGGCGACATGGTCCGCTCCGGCACCAATCCGGCGGAGGAGGACGATGTGGATTTACGCCGGGTATACATGGATTTTTCCATGTTCGAAGCGATGCTGAGGGGGTTCTGGAGCAGCAGCAGCGAATGCCTGACCAAAGCGGAAAAGGAATACCTGCCGTTCTCCGCCAAACTGATAACCCTGGAAATCGGAATCCGGTTCCTGACGGACTACCTCAACGGCGACGTTTATTTCAAAACCAAGCGTCCCACCCATAACATCGAACGCTGCCGCAACCAATTCAAGCTGGTCGAATCGATGGAGCAGCAGATGGACCGGATGATGGCGCTGTTAAATCAACTTTAACAAAAACCGGATTGTAAAAATCCGCTTGCGGCTGTAGATTAACCGCTGGTGAATAAACGTAAGGATAGACGGTGGATAAGCGTCAGGAAAAAGAAGTCAATTTGTTTTCGGCCAAGTTCAAGCGGGACTATGTGGCGTACCTTGCCGTGACGCTGTTTTTTCTGATATTGGTCTCCGAAGTGGCGATGGCGGTGACGATTCCCCTGCTGGTCCGGCACAAAGACATCTGGGACCAGGAAGTGGCGAAGCAGGGCATGGCGTCATTTTTCGACTTTACCCGCGACGGAATGCGCGATATTTCCGGGAGCCGCGACGAACGCATCGCCGGCGAAGCCGCGCTGATCGTATCCGCGCTGGACGAAATGGCGATTTACCTGCGGCGGAGCGTCGATTTCATGAGCCGCGCCCAGATCAACCAGATCAATGACGAACTGAACCGCATCCCACCCTTTTCCAACCGTTACAAAAATGACAAAAAAGCCTACAGCAGCCAGCTCGAATTGAACATGGACAGTTACCTGAAAAAGCTGGAAGAACCATACAAAAACAATGCGAAAGAACAGAATCCATGACCTATGATATCGGAAAATTAACGGCGGCGGCGAATCATTTCGGCAAATGCCGGATTGCGGTCGTCGGCGACCTGATGCTGGATATTTATATATGGGGCAACGTCACCCGGATTTCGCCGGAGGCCCCGGTGCCGATCGTCCATGTGCAGAAAGAAACCAACTGCCTCGGCGGCGCCGCCAACGTCATGCGCAACGCCGTAACCATGGGCGGCAAAGAAGTTTATGCCTTCGGCGTGGTCGGTGACGACGCGAATGGAGAGGAGGTGCACCGCCAGTTGGAAACGTTCGGGATTGACTCCGGCGGCGTTTATTCCGATCCCCGGCGGCGGACGATCGAAAAGCAACGGATCATCGCCGGCCACCAGCAGCTCCTGCGGATTGACTTCGAAGACGTTCGCGAGGTGGAAAATACCTGCCGCGAATACGCAGTCGGCCAGATGATGAAATTGATCGAAGAAGATAAAATCGACGCCATCATTTTTGAAGATTACGGCAAGGGCATGCTCTCCGAAGAGATGCTGGAAACCGTTATTCCGGCGGCCCGGGCAAAAGGTATCGTCACGGCTCTGGACCCCAAGCCGGGGCATTTGCGCCCGGTCCGGGGGCTGTCGTTCATGAAGCCGAACCGGAGCGAGGCGTTCGCCATGGCGGGACGGGTGTTCCGGGACCAGGGGCTGCCGCCCCGGGAGGACCCGCAGCTTCTGGAAGTCGCCGAAATCCTGCTGGACGAATGGGCCCCCGAATGCCTGGTGATCTCGCTGGCGGCACAAGGGATGGCGCTGTTCCGGCGCAACCACGAAATGCTGGTGATTCCGACCCGGGCGCAGGAGGTTTTCGACGTGTCCGGGGCGGGGGATACGGTGATCGCGGCGTTGACGCTGGGGCTGGCGGCGGGAGCGGATATCGCCGACGCGGCGCATATCGCCAATTTTGCCGCGGGCATCGTCGTCGGGCGGGTCGGTACCGCCACGGTCAGCGCGGCTGAACTGATCCGAAGCTTTTCCCTGGCGTAATTTAACGTTTGAGGTATGGAAGATATGAGCAATTGCAAAACCGCCGTGGTGATTCCGTCGCGAATGGCGAGTACCCGTTTCCCCGGCAAACCGCTGGCGCTGCTCGGCGGCAAGCCGATGGTCCAGTGGGTTTATGAAAAAGGCAAGGCGTCGAAAGCCGACGCCGTGATCGTAGCCACCGACGATGAAACCATCCGCAAAGCCGTGGAAGACTTCGGCGGCACGGCGGTCATGACCTCGCCGGATCATCCGTCGGGGACCGACCGCATCTGCGAAGCGGTGCGGGGAAGCGATTACGACCTGATCATCAACGTCCAGGGCGACGAACCGTTGATCCCGACCAGCGTGATCGACGAGCTGATCGACGTGATGCGGCGCAACCCGGAGCTGGAAATGGGGACCGTGGCGGTGCCGTGCGCGCGGAGCGCGGTGGCGAATGATTTCAATAAGGTGAAAGTGGTTTTCGGCGAAGACAACCGGGCGCTGTATTTCAGCCGTTCGATGATTCCGCACCTGCGGGAAGGGGGCTGCGAGGCGCAGGCCTATCTGCACTGGGGAATTTACGCCTACCGGCGGCGGGCGCTGGAGCGTTTTGTCGCCCTGCCGGAAAGCCGTCTGGAAAAATGCGAAAAACTGGAACAGCTGCGGGCGCTGGAGAATGGCGTCGGCATTTACGTGCTGGTCAGCCATCTGGAAAGCATCGGGATCGATACGCCCGAGGACCTGGCCGCCGCGGAAGCCCGAATCAAGGAGATGCGATAAATGAACGGAATCAATATTGACGGAAAAGTGACGGTCGGCGGCAAGCTGACCTTGATCGGCGGCCCCTGTATGGCCGAAAGCCTGGAAATATGCCGGGAAGTCGCCGGATATCTGACGGAACTCTGCGCGGAACTGGATGTGCAGTATATTTTCAAGGCGTCGTTTGACAAGGCGAACCGTTCCAGCGGCAGTTCTGTCCGCGGCCCCGGGATCGAGGAAGGGCTGAATATGCTGTCCCGGATCCGCGGGGAATTTCAGGTGCCGGTGTTGACCGACATCCATGAAACCGTGGAGGTGGACCGGGTGGCGGAAGTGGTTGACGTCCTCCAGATTCCGGCATTTCTGTGCCGCCAGACCGACCTGCTGCTGGCCGCCGGGCGCACCGGCAAAACGGTCAACGTCAAAAAGGGGCAGTTCATGGCCCCCGAAGATATGAAAGGCGCGGTGGAAAAGGTCCGCTCCACCGGCAATGGAAAAGTCATGCTGACCGAGCGCGGCACTTCGTTCGGCTATCACAATCTGGTGGTGGACATGCGTTCGCTGGCGATCATGCGTTCGCTGGGCGTGCCGGTGGTGTTCGACGCCACCCATTCGGTGCAGTTGCCGGGGGGGCTGGGCAATGCGTCCGGCGGACAGCGCGAATTCATCCGTCCGCTGGCGCGGGCGGCGGCCGCGGTGGGGATCGACGTGTTGTTCACGGAGGTGCATCCGAACCCGGCGAAGGCGCTTTCGGACGGTCCGAATTCCCTGAATTTTGAAGACATCAGAACGGTTTTGACGGAAGTAAAGGCGATTTATGAACTCGGTAAGTCAAGATAAAATTGACAAAATCAAAGCGGTGGTGCTGGATATCGACGGCGTGCTGACGGACGGACGGTTCGGCTACAGCGGCGGCGACGAAATCAAGTTTTTCAACGCCGCCGACGGGCATGGGATCAAAATGGCGATGCGGACCGGTCTGCTGGTCGGCGTGCTGTCCGGGCGTTCCTGTGAGGCGAACCGCAAGCGGATCAAGGAACTCGGCATGTCGTTCGCCTACGAGGGGTGCAAAGACAAACGCGCCGGTTTCGCCGTTCTGCTCGAAGAAAACCGCCTGAAAGCCGAAGAATGCCTGTACATGGGCGACGACGTGGTCGACATTCCGGTGCTGAAACAGGCCGGAATCGGCGTGACCGTGGCCGAAGCCGAGGATTATATGGATGAACATGTGGATTTCCGCACCAGGCGCGGCGGCGGACACGGCGCCGTCCGGGAAGTCATCGACTGGCTGCTGCAACGGCAGGGAACCTGGAATCAATTGATGGAGAGATATTTATCTTGAAAAAGCTTTTGTTGATCTTCGGCATTATCCTTGGCGGGACCGTTTGGGCCCAGCAGGGGGTGGATACGTTTAAAAACCTGATCGGGGAGATTTCCAAGCTGCCGATCTACCGCGACGGCCGCCTCCAGACCTTTGTCTACAGCCGCCAGACCCAGCGCCATGCCGACCGGCTGGAGCTGAACGATCCGATTATCGACCTGATCAAAAAGGACGTGGATGTCGAGAGCATCAAATACCTCGATAATTACCAGCCGTATGCGCTCGACGCCCCCCTGCCTGAAATCCTGGCGTTCTGGGCCGGAATGCTGCATTCGGACGGCATCATCAAGAGTGATAAGGCCTTTGTGGACATCGACGACCAGTACGCCTACGGCAAGGAACGGGTCTATTTCCGTTCGCCGATGATGGACTTGAACGGCGTCGGCTTCCGCGCCTACTTCAAGGAACGCAACGTCACCGTGGAGAGCCAGGTCGAAATCCGCATCCGCATGGGCGGCGACATGGCTTCCGCTGAAAAAGCCGCGGAACCGGTCCGGGCGTTCGGCGATTCGCTGTATATCGATTTCGACAAGGAAATCGCCATTCTCAAAGACCATGTAAAAGTGTTGGATCATCGTTTCATCCTGACTTGCGACCGCCTGGAAGTGGACATGCGCAAGCCGCCGGAGGACGGCGGAGCCGATCGGAACGCCGCGGAAAAAAATGAAAAAGGGACTGAAATCTCGCTGGATTCGTTCGGCGGCAATGCCGGTGTGTCAAAGGTCTCCTGCTTCGGCAATGTCAAAATCGAACGGATTCTGACCGAAGACGAGAAGAAAAACGGCGACCAGACCGCCACCTCCGGGCAGGCCGTGTACAATGTGAAAAAAGGCGAAATCATCTTGAGCGGCGACCGCCCGGTGATGCGCCGCGGCGAGGACAGCCTTGCCGCCGAGGAGATCACCATCTGGCGCGACGACGAAAAACTGCGCGGTGAACGCAATTGCCAGATTGTCATGCGGCGGCAGTCCGATTCCGGGCAGCCGATGGCGCCGACGATCGTGAATTCCGAGTTCCTCGATATGGATATGGCGAAGAACCTTGGGGTTTTCCTGGGCAACGTCCGGGTGACGGACGAGGCCATGCAGTTGAACTGCCACCGGATGGAACTGACCTTCGCCGACAAGGAAAAAGAAAAAACGGAATCGGAACCGAAGCAACCGAAACCGGCTTCCACCGACGCGCTTTCGCTGGACAGCAGCATGGGCGGCGGCAAGGAAATCGCCGCGGTCAAATGCACCGGCGACGTGATCGTGGTGCGCGATGGCGACCTTGATTCGTCCGGCCGCCGCGGCCCGTCGTCGTATTCGACCTCCGGCCAACTGGACTACAACACCAGGACGAACGTTCTGGTCCTGACCCGGGACAACCCGACCCTGAAGCGCGCCGAAGATTCCGTGACCGGCGACAAAATCACCGTCTGGGTGGATGAGCGCAAAATGGAAGTGGATACCAATTCGAGGATTCAGACGGCGTCCGGCGCGGATGCCGACGGCAAGAAATTACGTTCCTATATCAAATCGGACTTCTCGGATTTGAACTATGGCAAGGGTCTGCTGACTTTTACCGGCAACGTCGAAGTCCGGGATGAAAAATTGAACCTCGACTGTGGCAAAATGATCGTCTATCTGATCGAAGAAGCCAAAAAAGACGCCGCACCCGCCAAAAAAGCCAATCTGCTCGGCGGCGACAATCCGCTGAACGCCCTCGGCAGCGGCGGCGGCAAGGAGCTGGAAAAGATTTACTGCGAACAGGATGTGAAGGTCGACGATCCGAAGGGTTATCTGACCTGCGATTACCTGACCGTCTATTTCGAACCGGTGGAGAAGAAGAAGCCCGCACCGGCGAAGGATGAAAGCGTCAAGGTCGGCAACCGCGAAATCGCCAAGCTCGTCAGCGTGGGCAATGTACATTTCCGCGGCAAGGATGTGCCGAAGGACGGTTCCGCCGAACCGCCGAAGGGGCAGGGGCTGGCGAGCCGAGCCACCTTCAACAGCAGTTCGCAGGTGAAAGCGGATCGCGGCGAGATCGATTTCCGCAAGAATTTCGGTTATTTCGACGGCAACGTCAAGATGTTTGACGCGACAAGCGGGCTGACCTGCAATAAAATGGATTTTTACCTGAAAAATTTCAAAGAGCTCCCGCCGCCGAAAACCGTCCGCCGCGTCCGCGATACCGAGCAGACCACCATGCCGGAACAGGTCGGGCTCGGCTTCGGCAAGGAACTCGAGAAAATCGTCTGCCTGCGCAATGTCGGGCTGGCCCGGGTGCAGGACAAGAGCCGGACCTCGGCGCTGGGCGATTACGGCGAATATATCGTGACCAACAAACGGTTTGACCTGCTGGCGTCTCCGGGGAACAAAGTCAAACTGCGGAACAATGCCCAGGAGACGCTTCATGACATCGTTCAGTACTGGCCCGAGAGCGGCATGGTATCCGGGCGGCAGGGCGTGGTCAGCGACGGTCGGATTCCGCCCGGGACATTCTGAAAAAAATAATGGTTCCGGACTTGACGGCGGCATTTTTTATGATAGTAGTATTACATGACAAAGGCAGTAACGAATGGATTATTTGATTAAAGCGGAAAAGCTGGTAAAAGCATATCATGGGCGTCGCGTGGTGAACAAAGTGTCGATTCACGTGAACGCCGGCGAAGTGGTCGGGATTCTCGGGCCGAACGGCGCGGGCAAGACCACCAGTTTTTATATGATCATGGGACTGATCCGGCCGGACAGCGGGCAGATTCACTTTCGCGGCTACGACATCAGCCAGGTGCCGATGTACAAGCGGGCGCGGATGGGGATGGGATATCTGTCGCAGGAGCCGTCGATTTTCCGTAAGCTGACGGTGGAGGAAAATATCATGGCGATCCTCGAAACGTTGGACATCAGCCGCACCGAGCGCAAAAAACGCCTGGGCGAACTGCTGGACGAACTGGAACTGACCCGCCTGGCCAAACAGAAAGCCATGACCCTGAGCGGCGGCGAACGGCGGCGGCTGGAAATCACCCGCGCCATGGTCACCAATCCGTCGTTTATCCTGCTGGATGAACCGTTCAGCGGGGTGGACCCGCTGGCCGTGTATGATGTGCAGCAGATTATTTACCGCCTGAAAGAGAAAAAACTGGGTATCCTGATTACCGACCACAACGTCCGCGAAACGCTGTCGGTGGTGGACCGGGCATATATCATGACCCAGGGACAGATACTGCTTGAAGGCCCCGGCGAGTTCCTGGCCAACGACGAGAAGGCCAAGGAAGTCTATTTGGGCCCTCAATTTACCATGTAACCAAGGAGAATACGAATGCAGATTATTATCAGTAGCAGAAATTGTTCGGTGAGTGATGCCTTGAAAGCGCAGATCGAAGAAAAGCTCAATGCCGTTCTCGATCGCCCCAATCTCAAGATCACCAGCGCCCGTGTTATGCTTGAAGTCGAAAAGGAACGCAATATCGTGGAAATCTCGGTTTCCCTGAAGAACCACCAGTTCGACGCCAAAGCCGAAACGAAAGTCATGTTCGAATCCATTGATTCCGCCATCGGCAAGATCGATACTCAGATCGAACGGCTGGTTGACCGGGTCCAGGACCACGGCAACAAGAAGCCCCTTCGTGACGTGATCACGGAAGAGCCGGCCGAATCGGCCGACGAATAAGCGGACTGCGCTGCGGAACCGTCAAGCCCCGGATAAGTCCGGGGCTTTTTGTCCGATTCATCAATGACGCAGAATGAAAAGTCAACATCCGAATATTTCCCTTTCAAATAAGCACTGATGGCGTCATGTTTGGCCCGGGCGTATGCCTGGACAACAGGACATTCGTCACGCTCGTTGATAAAAATCAACCGACGGTATCGACACTGTTCCAACAGATAATCCAACAGAATTCCAATCGAATATTTCAAGTCATAGCTGATTTGTGTGATTTATAGACATCATTTCAATCATTCGAAGGAAAAACCAAGAAAAAGCATCCTCTGAAAATATTTCTGTGAATCCTTGTCTTTATGGATTTTACAATTCCATGAAATTTAAATTTCACGTTGAATATCCCATCAGGAAAACGATTGAAAAATTGAAACGATGTCTGTGAATCGTACACCTGAAATCACCGTTTTTTTAACAAAAATCATCCTTGCCGGGATTCTCAATAATCCGGAATCGCATCCCATCCCTGCGATGCATGCATGACTCCAGGCACTTGCGTATTGGAATTTTGGTACAAACGATATTCCACATGACCATCCACAAACGTGACGGGAGTGCCGCGCCGGACCGTATTATTGAAGTGGATCGGGTAAGCATCCTGGAAAATCTGGGCGACGCCGGGGCGTTTCACCCGGGTAATTTTGCGGGGCATGCCCAATGTGCCGCGTTCGTCTTCTTTTATATTTGTACAGCCCATCTTGCAGCAGTTCCAGCGAACGGAGCATTTTTTCTGGTTATAAACGTTGTCCTGAGGATAATCCCGTTTGGTTATCGGGCAGAGCATAACTTCTGTTCCCGAGGTGCTGTCCGGATTGGCGAAGTAGCGGTTGTAGCCTTTCGGAAAGGTGAATCCCCCGGTGCTGGCGCTCATGGAGCCGCTATGGACGGAGATCGCCCCCAGGTAATCTTCATAATCATGCACATACATTCCAAGGGCAGTGGCGTATTGTTTGAAATTGCCGGTGCATCGCGCCAGCAATGCCGTGTCTCTTGCCTTTGCCAGAGACGGCAGCAGCATGGCGGCGAGAATGGCGATGATGGCAATCACGATCAGGAGTTCGATGAGGGTGAAATTCATGCAGGGTTTCCGGTTCATTTTTTCCTCCGTTATTCGTATATGTTTCTCAGTTGATTCGATATCATACGCATTTTCTCATAATCGAATTGCGCGGTTTTTCCCAGTTGATGGCAGACGCCCAGAATTTCTTTGACCTGTGCCGCCGTTTCCGGTTTCAATTTGCCCTCTTCCATTTTTTGCTGCAGTGATAAGAGAATACGCGCATTCTGAATTCCCATGCGCAATGCTTTGAAACGTATGGATGGCACGATGACTTCACGCGCGGGATTGTATTCTTTGTTCAGGGGATGATTTTCGAGCCCGTTATAAATAAAGCTGTAATCAAGAATTTTACCGTCGGTATCGTCCCAGCTTTTCCCGTAAATCACATTATAAGCCCAGGTGCCGACTCCGGTCAGGCCGATTCCGAGCGCGCCCATCGGATAGCAATATTCAAATTGCGGGGTTTCCTTTTTTCCGCCTTCCACATGGTAGCTCCACAAGCGGACGCCGCGGGTTTTTCTGGCATCCAGCAATGCCGGAAGAGTTTTTTCCAGAAACTCTTTTCGGGGGTCATAACCGGGCGGCGCCCAGCGCTTCAACGTCTCCGGCAGGGGCCAGTGCGGCAGCACCAGATCCATTTCCGGCAAAAGGGCGTTCATATCCTGCGGCAACGTATAGTTGCTGCCGGTAACCATCAGCGGCAATCCGGGCGCGATTTCCCTGAGGTAACGACAGACATCCTGCGCATTCAAAACCAGGCTTCCCGGCGCGTTGGCAAATTCGTCCCGTGATGAAGGCTCATCCACCGGCAGCATGGTCATGTATTTTCCATACCCTGATTTTTCCGCAAAACCAAGCCATGTTGCCATCAGACCGGCAAAGGCCCTTTTCCATTCCGGCGTCAACTGGTTCTTTTCGTCCACATACGGTATGTATTGATCGCTGTCTTTGATCTTAAATCTCTTATAAGACGGCTGCCAGAAAATCCCCAGTTCGAGCCCTTGCCCGCCATAAGCTTTCATCCATTTTTCCTGGGGGCTTCCTTCCAAATCAATACTCGCGATTTCCCCGTGCGCGGTAAAGGCGGCCTTCGGCATAAAAGCAAACTCAATCGTGGTCACGTAATGTTTTTTCAAATCCAGCGCGGCCAGTTCGGGATGAGATGCCGCCGGTTCCCGGTTTGCATAGATGAACTGCATATGCCCGAACGCCGGTTCCGTCGGCAGGACATGATCTCTCACGGTCACATCCGCGGTCAAAACCCGTTCCCCGATGGTCACCTCAGCCCGATACTTTCCGGCTGTTTTTTCCTTCACTTTGAAACTCAGATACAGTTTCACCGTTTCGCCCGGGGATATCTTCAGCAGCCAGTTGCCGTCTTTCCTCGGCAACAACGGCAGCGGGTCGGCGGTCAATGTGCGTTCCCGCTGATACCAGTTCATCATGAATACCTGACGACGCAATTCCACCTCATCGCCGAACCGTTCGATGCCGTTGATGGCGACCGGCAGTTCGACTTCCGAGCTCTCGCCGTTGGCAACAATTATTCCCAGGGCCTGGTATTCATTTTCCAGGCTCAATAAATCACACAGGTACTTCGCTTCGGCCGGAAATGTCCGGCCTTTGTCCAGCCGCAGGTAAGCATCGGACCAACTTGCATCCATCGGCCTGCCGGTAATCCGTTTATTCAGAGAAGCATTGATATCTCCCAGACTGGTATCTGCTTGGATTTTTTCCAGTTCATTTCCCGTTGCTTTCTCCAACAAGTCGATTTTGGCGGAAATAATCTTCAGGATATGCTCCGCTCCCGGAGTCGATAGCCCTTTTTCACGGGCGTATTCGTAATCCCGCAACAGCGCGGTATATCGCTTTTTGTCTTCGGCGCTCCGCGTTGCCCCGGCTCGGTCCGCGGCCAATTCAAAATTATCCAGATACACTTCGCCTTGTTTGTTGGAGCGGTATACCGCGAAATACAGCCTGTCTCCAGCGGCATTGGGCGGAACCTGATAGTCGAAGGTGAAACGCTTGTATTCCGCGCCCGATTCCCGGTCCCAGAAGACGCGCGACGTGACGAAACGCTTTTTGCCATCCTGCTCCCGGTTGAATCCGATCAGCAAGCCGATACGCGCCCCGTTGTTGCCTGCGGCATCAAAACTACCCCTCAAGCGAATACCGGCGGGCGCAGCGATTTTCCATTCATGGCTGACCAGGACATAACCGGAAGTGAAGTATGCGGCTTTCCCGCCGTCCGATACCGGGTTTCCGACAAGTTTCACCGCTGTGCTTTCCGGTATTTTCCAGCCATCCGGCACGCCGATGCCGTAAGTATCGAATTCAAAGCTCGGATTCGGCAATTCAATGGCGGCCGTGTCGGCCAATAATATTGAAAATGACAGCATTAACCACAAAAAACTCAATAACTTCATAAAAGCGATTCCCCTATTCAATTATTCAATCGGAATGAAATTGTTTTTCCTCGATCTGGCAGACGCAATAACGCAGTTGCGCCACGGCTTTCTCCAGCATTTCCGTCGATTTGGGCACCGTAACCGCCAAGGCCGCGTAACCGGGGGAGCCAATGGCGATGGCGACGCTGTAATGCTCCTCCCGTTCAATCAGCGCAAACCCTTCCCGGCGGACATCTTTGATTCTCGAGCGCAGTTCGGAGTATTCGCTTTCAGAAAAAATTTCCCGCAGCATTTCGTCCGAATATTCCGCCAGCAGCGCCATGCCGGGACTGGAAATTTCCGCATTGTAAAGCAGATTCGAACCGATTCCCTCAAATGGCTTGACATTTCCGGCTTTATGAAAAAGATAATAGACTTTGCGTTTCCAGAGCACCGCCAACGCCACCGTCACATAGTCGTCCGACAATAACTCAAGGTATTCGAACGCCCGCCGCAACAGTCCGGAGGCCGCCATACTCTGTGCCGCCATCACATGCATGGCTGGGCCAATGGTGTATTTCCGGGAACTGTTGCAGTGTGTAAAGCCCAGATAAGCAAATGTTTTCAGAATTCGGCTGATACGGGTTGGGGTTAAATTCAACCGTGCCGCCAACTCCACGCCGGGAATCGGCGTTTTGCTGGCGGCCAGCTCCTGCAAAACCGCGATTCCATCGATCAAACCATCGATTTGTTGTGTCGGCAATTTATTCATATTGCTATTATAGCGATTTTTCCCCAAAAGTCAATAGTCGTTTCACAAAATATCCCAAAGATTTTTTGCCTCGAAAACCAGACAAGGCGAATCCACAAAATGTCGTATAAAAGGGCATAAATGATGAAAAGACAATTGAATTTTGAGCCTGGCGTTGGCTGAAGTCATTGGTTCACGGCGCGAAAACCATCGAAAACGGATGCGACGAAATTCTGCAACGAATCCGCAGAGTCATGCACGGATGGAGAAATCAACGCTTGGCGCAGATTCCTCATATCGGTATCGGCATATGGAGGAAGTTATTATTCAATTATTTATGATGATTAGCTTAGTGAAGTGATCATGATGAAAAAACGGTTGAATTTATGCCTGCTGAGTTTCGGATTGTGTGTGATGGCTGCCGATTATGAATTCAAAATGCCGGAGAAGCCCGCTCCCGCCGAAACCACCGCCGTTACGGAATTGAAAAGAATCTTGAATTTCGATCTGCAGATCGACGGTCAGAAGCCGGTATTCATAATCGGTTCCGCCGCCGGCCGGGCATTGGACGGGGAGCAATGGCGGATCAAATCCGAGGACAATAAAATCATTCTGGCCGGCGGCAGCCCGCGCGGCACCCTTTATGCGGTATCGGCGTTCATGGAAAAAATACTCGGCGTCCGGTGCTGGAACCAGTTTGAAGAATGGATTCCGCCGTATCCGGAGGGTTTGAATCTGGAGCCGTTCGACATCAGCGGCAAGCCGTATTTCATCCAGCGTGATATTTACGCCGATTATGCGTTGCCGTCGGATGGCGGGTTGACGGTGACGCCGGCTCCGTTCCGGAAAACAGACACGATCCGGTTTGACCCGGCGGAGTTTCCGGTGCTTGGCGGAGGAACGGAGATTCAGGTTACATGGCGCGGCCGGGACGGAAAAATCTTGCGGCAGGCCACGGTTCCCCGTCAAAAGGAATTTGAATTGGAGATCAACGACAAGGCTTTCAGTTGGCAATTGGAAGGCATTGAATGAATCATTTCCGGCGCCGGAAAATCCGGCGCATTTTTTTCGAAAACCAAAAGGACAATAAAAAGTATAAGGAAAAATCGCATTGAGACGGTGATTTTGGTTTGCATTTAATCAATTTCTATATTATAATGGTATACATTAGGCCGGAAATAGGTTTTTTAATAACAGATAAAAGTCCTTCGAGGCGACACTCGTATCGGGGCTTTGGTTATTAAAACCTGTACAAGGCAATGGTCAAAGAGCGAAGAACCTTTAAACCAGAAGAACCGGGCGATGAAAACCTATATTTTGATTCTTTTATTCAGCACCTGCCTGATGAGTGGACATGCCGGGTTCGACGCTCCTGTCGAGGGATTTCAGGTCGGTATCATTGAAGCGGGCCATCCCGGAGTACAGGCCGATTCCATCCATAAGCCCGGATTGCAGGAATATTTCATCAACCTCTATGATGGTTCGGCGGGGCCGGGCGGGCGCCCGTTGCCGGGTGTTCTGGCCGCAGTGCTGTTCGGCGCCGGAGCGCTTTTCCTGAGCCGCCGCCGGAAAACAGACGCGGAATCCAGCCAATCCTGAAATAACGCGACAAATCCTTTTTGCCTTACAGGCGACCAGCGGCGGGTACGATCCGCCGCGCAGCGTGCGGCAACGTGCCGCCACGAAGTTCTTGTAGTCAGGATGCGGAGCATCCGTCCGTACCGGGCCGTGCCCGGGCGTCGTGCAGCGGCGAAACGCTGCCCGCTCGCAGGGCGGAATAGCTCCTGATTTTACTATTATTTTGTTGTTTTTCCGTTGCATTCATGTTTTCGGTGATATATTGTATACGGTACACAAAACAGGCGGTGTCTATGCTCTATTCATACGATCAAATTGATAATATCCCTTATTATGAAGCGGATATGCCGAAACATGGTAATCTGGACTATTTGCAGGAACGTTGCAAACTGGATATTTATTATCCGCTAAACGCTAAATTTTCCCCGACGATTCTGTTTTTCCACGGCGGAGGACTTTCCGCCGGGGGGAAATTCATCCCCGAGACACTGAAAAACTCCAGGGTGATCGTCGTTTCCGCCAACTACCGGCTGAGCGGCGACCGGGCCCGCTGCCCCGATTATCTCAATGACGCGGCGGCGGCGGCGGCCTGGGTTTTCCGGCATATCGCCGAATACGGCGGCGACCCGGAACTGGTATTCGTTTCCGGCGGTTCCGGCGGGGCTTATCTGGCGGCGATGATCGGCATGGCGCCTCCATTTCTGGCGCAGTTCGGAGAATCGAACCGCCGTTTTGCCGCACTGATGCCGATATCCGGGCAGATGAGCACCCATTTCCAGATTGTCAACGAACGCAACGGAACCGTCGGCATGCAGCAGCCCCCGCGGATGACGGTTGATGAATATGCGCCGCTGTACCATGCCTCCGCCGAGCTTTCGCCGATTATGCTCTATGCGGGCGATCCGAAAATCGAATGGCCTACCCGGGCCGAGGAAAACGCCTTGCTGGCCGCCACCCTGACCCGCGTGGCGGGGCATACTGCCACCGAGTTATATTTGTTCCCGGGCTTCAACCACGGCAACGTTTATGAACCGGCATACGTGTTGATGCGCGAGCGGGTTTTTCTGGAAATGGGCAGGCGGTTGCGGCCGCGGGTCAAGCCCGCTCCGCTGCGGGTCGGACGCGGCGTTTGCCGGATGCCGTTGCAGGCTCGCCTCGGCGGGCCGGAGCCGTTCGGCACCGAAGTCTGCTGGAGCCATGACGGCAAAGACTTGATCGTCCGGGTCGAATGCCCCGAAAAACAGATGGATCAACTGGTCATCGCTCCGTTGGTTTACGAGGGTGACTGCATCGAAATCTGGTTCAAATCCGCCACCGACGTTTATGCGTTTTATGGAATGAGCCCGGATGGACGGTTGCTGTATTGCGATTACGGCATGCGGGAGGGAGCCGTCAGAAGTTCCGCCACTTGCCATGATGGCGGCTGGTCCGTCGAATTCCGGAAGCCCCTGGCGGAGCTCCCGGCTTCGGCGGGGATCAACGTCATCCGGCGGCACATGGCGGGCGGGGACGATACCTACACCAACTGGTCGCCGATTTACTCCGGGGTCAACCGCGAAGACGAGGCATTTGTTGAGCTTAAAGTTGACTTTGACGGATAAATGACGAAATATCGACGAGCAAGTGACGGGCTGTTTTACGCTTCGCTCCCGGTCTGCAATCGGACCATGCGGGCATAGATGCCGTTTTGACGGATCAGTTGGGGCGGAATGCCGGATTCGGCCAGCCGGCCATGATCCAGAACCACGATTTTGTCGGCCCCGGCGATGGTCCGCATCCGGTGCGCGATGACCAGAACGGTCTTATTCCGGATCAGGGTCGAGAGAGCCTGTTGGAGCAGGGGCTCGCTTTCGGCGTCAAGGCTGGCGGTGGCTTCGTCGAGCAGGATGACCGGGGCGTCTTTCAACAGCGCCCGGGCGATGGAGAGGCGTTGGCGCTCGCCGCCGGGCAGGGTCGCGCCGTTTTCACCGATCACCGTCCGGTAGCCTTCCGGCAGGCGCTTGATGAAATTCTCGCAACGGGCGGCGGCCGCCGCCGCGAAAACCTCGGTATCGGTGGCGTCGCGTCGTCCGAGATGGATTTTTCCATGATCGTGTCG
The DNA here is from genome assembly GCA_002408885.1 of Lentisphaeria bacterium UBA5247. Taxonomy (GTDB): domain Bacteria; phylum Verrucomicrobiota; class Lentisphaeria; order Victivallales; family Victivallaceae; genus UBA5239. The sequence continues at coordinate 39,016 of DHTZ01000048.1, forward strand.
TGAAAAAGGACGACGTCCTGAAAGACGATCGAGTAATAATTCAGCTCCTCGACGATCCTTTGCTCCAACTCCTTGTTTGTGTTGTGAGAGACAAAAACAATAAGGCAAATGTCGACCTTTTTCCATCCTTAAAAGATTTTTCAGGCGGATTTTGAGGCGAAATTTGGATCAAAACGGAGAAGAACCCCATTGAGATAGGGTTATCGGTTTTGTAGTGGGGTGGCTACAGGCGATACAGAGAGAGTTTCTCGGGTGGAAAAGGTGGTTTCCGCGCCCGAGTTCCGATCAGCTTTCGTTTTCTTCAGATGTACCTTTTTTGCCTTGATTCTAAGGCGCTTACAAAATCCTACCTGGTCACCGAAACCCTGAAAAACAGCTCATGTTGCAAATTATGTTGCAAAAATAACGGTTTTTCGCTCAATCATGTCAAAATTCGTCGAAGAACCTTAAATTTTGTCTTATTTTTATTTCCGAGCTTTACTTTACAAAAAAAACGGATATATTTATTTTACTTTTTATGAATCCGTAGCTCAGTTGGATAGAGCGCTTGCCTCCGGAGCAAGAGGTCGTGAGTTCAAGTCTCGCCGGGTTCACCATTTTTTTGCCTCGAAATCAACAAAATCCCCGATTCCTGTAATACTTTGCAATATACTGCAAAATAGCCCAATGACCGCTCGGATTACGGCAAAATTACGGCAAAATCCGAGGTCAGCTGCTACGGGGTCCCTGCGGAATGCCTCTTCTCCGGTTTGTGTCATAACTCACAGCTCCTTTTGAGTTCGGAGTGAGGGTAGCTGAAATATCTTTAATTTTAGATAGAAGTAGTCGCGAAAGCCGTATGCCTGGCGCATAAGCCATCGGATTTTATTGTTGAAGCCTTCAGTGGATGCATTACTCAAGCGGTCGAAGGTCCAGTAAGTGATGATTCCCTTCAGTTTTTCGCGGATGGTTTTGGCCATGGCGATGAGCTCGCGGCCGCCGGTGGTTTCGGCGAGAGTTGCCCAGCGCCGAAACGCAGCCCTGGCATCGAGGGCGTTTTCGGCGGTGGCATAGATGCTTCTCAGGGATTCCTTGAACATATGGGCGTCGGCCAGTTCTTCGAAGTTATTGGTCGAACCTGGAAACGTTCGACCGCGACATGCCGTGGAAGTTTCCCCCGATCGAATGGAGCAAAATGCGTTTCAAGCTGGAAACCATACAACCCTATGTGGAAAAAATCATCACGTTTGAGGCTCCGCATTTCCTGAGCCCGAACCCCCTGTTCCCGTCCGCCCGGAAACTGCATGAGCGGTATTGCGGCTATCTGGCGGAACTCGATCGTCAAACGCCATTGTAATACCGGTTTGCGATCCGGAGGCAGTAAATGCGAAGCAGCCGCGGATGCACTTTAAGCCTTGCAATTTTTGAAGATGAATTATTTTTCGGAAAATTCTTTTTCCGGCTATTGACAATTGGTATTTCATTATGTATACTTAATAGTACCAGGAAATACCACAGGTCAATATGAATGATAATCTGAAAAAATACCAGCTTTATAAAGAACTGCGCAATCTCATCCGCGCCGGAACCCTGAAACCCGGTGAAAAACTGTCAGCCGAACCGCGGCTTGCTTTGGAATTCCATGTTTCCCGGGTGACGCTGCGGGGGGCGCTGGACCTGCTGGCGCAGGATCAACTGCTGGAGAGAGTACCGCGCAAAGGGACTTTTGTGACCCGGAATGTCGGAGGAGGAAGTTATCTGGCGATTTCGGATTTTGAAAATACTTCTCTTTCTTCCCCGGCCCGCTACATCCTGGCGGGACTCGAAAAACACCTCGGAGAAGCGGGAAGGAAGCTCGAATGCTGTTCGCAGCGGTTCATCCAGAGCCTGAATACGGACTCCGCCGAAGCGATCTTCAAAAAAAATCGCATTGACGGCGTATTCCTGCTCGAAAACAATTTCAACGGAGATGAAAAGGAACTGCTGCTGCTCAAAAACTGCGGGCTTCCGGTCATCGCGCCGCACGGACAGCTTCATGACCGGGAACATTTCACTTTTCCGCTGTTGCTCAGTGATATCCGGCAGGCGTTCGGAGACGGCGTCCGGCATCTGGCCGGGCTCGGCCACCGGCGGATCGGAACGCTCGGCTCGGCACAGGAAGGAAAGAAAAACATTTACTGCCGCGGCTTCACCCGCCCGGAATATCTGGAACTGCTGGAGTACAATCATCTGGACACCGACGGAAGCCTTCTTGAAACGGCGGCTTTCGACTATGAAAGCATTCGCCTGGCGGTCCGGAAAATGGTTTTCGGAGCCAGGCCGCCGAGCGCGATCATCTGTTTTTCCGACTTCTACGCCATTCACGTGTATGACGCCTTGAAGGAACTGAAGATCCGGATTCCGGAGCAGATGTCGGTCATGGGTTTCTGCGGATTTCCGGGCGGGCGGTTCATGGACCCGCCGCTCTCCACCGTCGATCTTCAGTATGAAGACATCGGGATCGCTGCCGCGGAGCTGATGCTGAAATCATCCGAATGGTTCGAAACCGGCGAGCCGCCCCTGACCATTTTCACGCCTTACCGGGTAATGCCGGGAAAAAGCACTCTTCAAGCAAATTCGAAATTCATTTCAATTCAACCCCTCAAGTCAAAACAGGAGTTTGCCTTATGAAGAAATGGTTTACACTTATTGAGCTTCTGGTGGTGATCGCAATCATTGCGATCCTGGCCGCCATGCTGCTGCCGGCCTTGAACAAAGCGCGCGAAAAAGCACGCGCGTCCGCCTGTATCAACCATCTGAAACAGATCGGAACCGGAGCTAATCAGTATTACGATGATGAAGAGGGCTGGATTCCATTTGCATTTGACGCTAACAGCGGAGCGACCTTCAGCGGTTATGCGACCGCGCTGAATCCTGCCTGGTTTGTGCGCCTGGCTCCTTATGTAAAGATCGGCAAAAGGGCTTTTTACCAGATTACGCCCGGGGCGGACGGAGCTACTGCGGCATTCAATGGCCCCTGCATTTTCACCTGTCCCTCGGTCAAGGGAAATACGTTTCCAAGCAATGCGCCGGTTAATTATGCCGGGTATCTCGATGTGGCTGCCGCATCCGCCGAATTACCGAACAAACTCCGGCAATCCAAAGTGGTCAGGGTAAAATCGCCGAGCGCCCGGACCCTGATTTTCGAAGCGACCGACATATCGACTTATTATGTTTTCAATCCGAATTATTCCACCGGTTTCGCCAGGAATCACATGGACAGTTCCAACGCGACTTATTTTGACGGCCATGTCGCCTGGAACACGCGGGCATTCTGGCAGGGAGAAGCCGCTAAAAATACCAGTGGGCTGCCCGGGGAATTAACACCCTACAAATAAACTAATCAGAGGTTATTATGAAAAAACTGTCACTCTATTTGATGTTTACCGGAATTGTGAGTACCACGGCATACGCACTTGATCCCGGCGGGGTAAAATACGATTTCGCCGCGATCCAGCGGCAGCAGGCTGCCGGTACCGTGGAAAATCTTCTGAAATTCGGCGGATTCGAGGAAGATAACATCAATCTCGACCACTGGCAGGCACAGAATACCTGGGGAAGCGCCCAATATCTTCATACCACCGACCAGGGGGAGCATATCGTAAAATTCCGTAAGGAACTGCCGGGATTGACCAGGCGTTTCCGTTCCGCCGAAAATCCGCATTCGGGCAAATATTGCGCGGCGTTGATTTCTCCGCCGGAACTTCAGCAAAGGCGTGACACGGAGGGCAAGCCGATGCTCTCCAACCGGATCAATCAGTCGCTGGCGTTTCCGGCGCTTGAACAGCCGCTGAAATTCCGTTTTTCATTGTTTCTGCGCGGAAAACTGGAAGCGGTGCCGGGACTGAACAGCTTCCGTCTTTTCGTCACCTTTGCCGGAGAAGACAAGAAGGAGACCCGCAAGACGATCAACCATGAGTTCAGTATGCCGCTCCAGTGGGAAGAACGCAGCCTGGAATTTATCGCGCCGGCCGGAACCACGACGCTGGGGATTTCGCTGGCATTATACGGAATCGGCGAAGCGTATATCGATGATGTGAAGCTCGAAAAAACCGCCATGAACAGCGGTGTCACCGCCCGGGTGATGCCGCAGGCATTTCTCGATAAGATTTTCGCGGCCGGGGAAAACCAGCCGGGCTCGCTGGTTTTTTCCTGCAACAACGAGACCGGAGCCAAATGTACAAACCTGCGCCTTGCCGTCCGGATTCCGCCGGAGTTCGAATTTCTTGACGCCGGCAATATGCCGCCGGCCGGAGAAAAAAACGGCGTCCGCTATTTCGACCTCATGGGGCTGCATAAAACGTTCGACAGTGATTTTTACGGAATGTACAACGTTTCGACGCTGTTGCTGAAGAGTGAACTGCCTGCCTCCGATCGAACCTATCCGCTCGAATACTGGGTGGAGGACGAGGATTACCGCAGCCCAGTCGAAACCATCGGCTTGAAGATCATTCCGGCGGTGAAAGGCGAAACGCCGAAAATGTTCCGTACCGCCGCCATGTACGGACGCGAAATGAATTATACCTCCGCTCCGGCGGTCGAGTCCGTGGTCAAATTTTACCGGGACGGCGGCTTCAACTCTATCCACGGGCACTTCAATCCCGCGCTGGCGAAGGCGTTGAAAGACAACGGCGTCGTTCGTTATATCCAACCGTATTTTTTGTGCAACGGCTACCGAATCGGCAATACGCCGAAGCCTCCGGAAGCGCTGTTCCGGCTGGTGGATGGCTCTCCCTGGACCAAGCCGAATGAAAAAATCTGTCCCGTCGAGGTCTACCGCCAGGGCGATTACTACCGCAAAGAAGTGGTCGCCATGCTGGAAAAAATCCTGGTCGTTGATGACATTGCCGACCAGATCATGCCGAATTGGGAACCGTATTACCTGGACTTCAAAGGATGCTTCTGTCCGCGCTGCAAAGAGGAGTTCATCAAATATGCCGAAGGCAAAATCAGCGCGGACGACATCAACGCCAGATGGCCCGGCGAAATCATCAATTCCTACCGCGCCGACTGGATCAAATTCCGTTCCTGGCAGCATGGGCGCCTGGTGGTGCAACTGGAAAAAACCATTAACGAAATCGGCAAAAAAGCCGGCAAGGATTCCCATTTCATCCCGGAAATCGCATGGAGCAAAATGCTGCCCGAACGGGATTCCAACTTCGCTCAATACGATATCGCCGACTACATCCTGGAACTGCCGTGGCTGGAACCGTGGGGACCTTATATTTTCCATCGTTTCACTCAAACTTACGAATATTTCCCGGGGCTGCACCTGATTGCCTGGAACGCCGCCGGGGTCATTAAGAAATTTACCGCCGATCACGGACAGCCCGGAATGATTGCCTTTCCGCACGGGTATCAGGGGCAGGACTGGATTACGGAGCCGGAAGCGCTGGCTTTTGAATTTCTCTGTTTTTTCCTCAACGGCTGGAATGGCGCGTTCGGTTACTTCTTTCCCAGAGGATACGACCACCGTTACTGGCAGGCCCTTGCCGGAGCCAACACCGCCATCGCCCGCTTCGAAGAGATCGTTTTTCAGGGAAAAGAGATCAGCCCGCAGGTACGGATAACCCCGGAGACGCCCCTGCCGGAACCGTTTTTCCCGGCCTACTGGAGCGAAGGCGGAAACTTCACCCGGAAACTGCCCGGACTGGCGAAATCCAGAATCCTGCAGTACAAAGCGTTTCAACAAAATGACCGGCATTTGGTTGCCGTCGGCAATTTCTGGCAGAAGGGAGAATGCTTTTTCAAGCTGCACCTGGACGGACTGAATATCTCCCGGAATTACGCGGTTTCGATGAACGGGGATTCTCTCGGCAGTTTTACCGGCAGGCAATTGCAGGACGGTATTCTATCCCATGCGGGAGGATTGCGCTGGTCCTTCATACTGGTTGAACCGGTGAAATCCGGTTCCGTCATAACACCGGCATACAGCCAGGAGCAGTTGTACACGCTGATGAAACAACGCCTGCCGGCGATTGAAAAAGCCGTCGCCCTGGAAAAAAGCCACCGGGAAAAACACCAGTCCGAGCTGAATACGGAAAATCCGGTCAATGATTTTTCCGCAATCCTACCCGTAAACAGCGGAAATATCGAATTGAAAGCCTCTTCCTCTTGTCTGGATATCCGCGGCGGCAAGTATCAGGTACAAATCGATCCCGCCCGCGGCGCGATGCTGGTCAACTGGCAATCCGGCAGCATCCCCCCGGACGGCAGTACCCCCGCGGGCATGGCCGCGGATGCGTTCTGGTGGCCCCGGAACGCGGCCTGCCTGATCACTTCCGGCTACAAGATTATCGATATTACGCCGGAAGGACATGCCGTAAAAGTGGTGCTGCAGCGCAAAATCAGCAAGCGCGATAATGAAACCCTGGCCGGACTGGTCCTGACGAAAACATTCCTGTTTGCCGGCGATACGGTCACGGTCAATACCGGGATCGAAAACCCAACCCCGAATGCGATCTCGTTTTCCTTCCGTTACCACAACCTGCCGAAACTGCTGACTGCCGGAGGCAGAGGAACGTTTGGTGACGGAGTGGAGTTCCGCCGTGAATTTTTCGAGAAACTTTACCGTTTCGCACCCTCCGATCCGGAGCTGGAAGGAGCATTCCTGATGAACAAAATCCTCGACACCAAATCATCGCGGATCACATTTTCCTCCCCGGACGGCAAAACAACCCTGACTGTGGAAGTGCCGCCGGAAGACCTGCAATGCTTCGTTTTCTGGGATTCCGGCAAACAGGACTATTCGACGTTTGAACCGGTTTTCAGGAAAGTGACGCTCGCGCCGAACGGCAAAATTGCTTATTCCATGAAATGGACCGTAAAATAAATTATAAAAAGACCTCCGCAAGCTGATGTGACCCCAAAAGTTTGGACGGTTTAGGTTAATGTGGAATGAGTTCGGTATTGAACTGGACTCATTCCTTTTAGTTTTAAAGATTATATTGCATCATTTGCGTTCAAGGACAATGTCTCCCAGCAGAACGGTATTCCCTTGACTAGGTGGAAACGTCCGTTCGGAAGACGCAGTGATTTCTGGATAACCAAGTTGTTTCAAGATTCTGTTATTGACGGGTATCAGGCGTTTTGCTAAGGCAACATTATCTTCACTGATCATCGGAACCTTTAAATTGCGGAAATCACTGCTAAAACCAAACCCTTTTGCCGTTACCAAAATCTTCATGGAGATATTGTCAAGCGACTTTTGGTGATCAATCAAATAGTTCATTATTTCCGACCAGCGTACTCCTGGCACTCCATGGATTTCAAATGTTCCATCTGCCAGGGACAAGGCAGCCCAAGGAGAGGGTTCACCATAATGCGCAGATCTTGGGTCATCCACTATGTGAATGATGGTAGATTGAAAGACTCATTTTTATCGAAAAATACCCAGTACTGATTTATCCTTTCCTTCGTAATTTCCTGAAAATTAAAAAGATTCATTCAGCAGAGATAAAATCGACTGGATATTCAAACCGATGAAAAATCCGGTTCATACGGGGCGGATCAAATATGAGAGACACCATCTATTGCAGAAACTGAACCTTCGCGATCCTGCGGCGCCCATCCGACTGATGAGTGAAAAGGAGCTCGCCGTACATCCGATCTTCGAGCCGGCCCCCGGCTGTATCGAGGAGTGGAAAATTACAAAACCGTGACGGGCAGGTCACTGTTGGGGGAATTCCAATTGACCGCTATCAAATCCCCAACTAGCGATCCGATCGAGATATTCCCGAAGTTTCTCCGGCGGCAGTTGCGGAGTCCGGGCAAGAATCCAGAGATAATTTTTTGTGCTCCCGGTCACGATGGCGGCGGAGTAATCCTCTTCCAGGTAGATGATCCGGTAGGCGCTGCGGAACGGCCAGAAAAACATGACGCTCAGTTCGCCCGGCCTTTCCAGCTTGGCGATCCCTTCGATGGACTTCACATTTCCGTCGCGACTTCCAGAATTACGCACTTCAATGATGCCAGCTTCAGTCAGCGTATATTCCGCTCGGACAAAATCCAAATTCCGCTCGAACGAATGAGGCAGCCGGGCGATTTCGTACCATGTTCCCATATAGCGAACAGCATCGAAATCCGCGACCGCCGGGATTGTGCCGGTCGATTCCCCGATACATCCAGTCAATGCCAGGATCGCAACTGCCGCAAAAAACAAAAATATCCTTTGCATCCACTCTCCTTTTTTCAGGAATACAATTTGTGCTTAATCATCATTTATTGGGTTGGCATGCTTATAATAATATCATTCATTTTTCGGTTATCAAGAAGAAAATAACGCCATGTGCAAGTTTTTTTGAAAAAAGTTGAAAAAAGTTGAAAAGGAGCATGTTTGAGGTAAATTATACCCATAAAATCTTTTAAATTTGGATAACCGTCTAAATTTAAAGGAACTCCAAACATGCACCATTCCCCGAAAGATTCAAGATTGAAAAAGTCAGAGCCAGGGATTTACGGCATCTGACCGTTCGGGCTGGGCGGAAGTTGCCGGCGCATACCATCAACTGTTTCCTCCATCAGGCCGCTGGAAATCCAATCCTCACAATTTGAACGGATTTTCTCTTAAAAAAACTTGCACATGGCGTTATTTAAATAATTCATATAAGTTATCCAAGAAGAGGGCGACGATGAAACGTAACGTTCACCGACGCCTTTGAACTGTTGTAATTTTATCACGGTTTCCGGCAGGGGATTCCCACCACCCATCATTTTTCCTGAAATAAGAGTCGATGGAAATGTGCAAGTTTTAGGAAAAATTGTTGATGGACATCTTTATATTTTCAGTGTAAACCCAGAGATGACTTCAAATGAGGTAATATTAAAAATTCCATCACGTTGGCTCAAATTAAGGGAATTGGCCGCCAATGACGAAGAATATACTATTTCAAATGGTGAATTGCTATTAAAATATAAGCCATTTGAAGTGAAATTATTTTCTTCTGCTCCGAATTTGCAGTCATTGGAGAGTGTCAACAGCATTTACAGACGCTTTGCGGAAGCCAGGGGAAAATTTGAAAACTCTGGCAACGTCTTATATTTTACACGAGGAACAAAAATCAAATATTCAGATCATTTCAACAATATTACTTCTACGTTGGATAAAGTACTGATTGACGGCTATAAAGAACAATATCCCAGGTTTAGGCGGAAATTTCCGGGTAACGCATGGATCGAATTAACATTGCCGACGAGAGAGTTGATTTCGCGGCTTGAGATTTCATGGCAGACCGGCTCTGTTAATTTCATCCCTCAAGTAAAATTATTCATTGACGGCAAAGAACTTGCCGCTGACATTAAAATTGAATCAAGTGAACGGAATATTCATACGAGTAAATTTCTTTTCAAACCTATGGCGACAAATCAAATCAAAATAATTGTGCCGGGTGATTCTCGCTCCCCGGTTCCCTCTGAAATCCAAGCATTTAAGGACTGAGAAAAAATATGAACAAAACTTATTTAATGATCAATTTGTTTGTATTGATAGCATGTTATCGTTGCCCGGGAATGGAAACGGCAAAACCGGTTTTACATTTGTCATTTGACAAGGATTTTGGTAAAGCTGAAATTCAATTGAGTGATAAATATAAGGATTCATTGAAAGATAAAAAAATATTAGTATCTGGTTTTCAGGGAAATGCATTATTCTGCGGTGGGAGAGGGCAGTTCGGCTATTTTCTTAAATATCATAATCCACCGTTCAAAGATGCGCCGTTTTCGTTAACTTGCTGGTTTAAGAGCAGACAGTCACAATGGTTGACCAGACTCTTTTATTACAAGCCATCCTGGCGATCGCCTCATGGGTTCTGCATTCGTCTCAATGGAAGCCAAGTTTTATTATATGTTGGTGAATTGATTGCGGCCTCCAGCAGCAAAAGCAATCCCATCCAGCAAGACACATGGTATTTTCTGGCTCTGGTATGGAATGGCAGTGAATGGAAAATGTATTTGAACGGGGTAGAGTCCGAAACCGGAATGGATGATGCCCAATTCTTTAAATATCCAGGTGAAAAAGTTCCGTTGCATATCGGCGGGTATAATATTAATACCAATAATACTTTTCAAGGATTGATTGATGAGATCAAATTTTATAATACGCCTTTAACGAAAGAACAAGTTTTATCTTTATTGGATAAAGAATCAGAGAAATAATTGAAATTGACTCTTATCATTTCGCCATTTTTCCTGCTGAGCGGAAACGACGTGAAGACCGCCGAGGAATTGTTCAAGCAAGGGAAATGAGACGAATGCCGCAAAGTCCTGAATGTACTTACGGGACGCCGACGCCGCGGGAGGCGTTGCGCTCAAGCTGACGGAAGAACAGCATGGTAAGCTCCAGTTCGGCATGTACGATACGGCGAATAAGAAAATGCTGTACAACCGGACGGTCCCGGCGGATCAGATCCCGGCGGACGGTAAGTTCCATTTGTATTCGCTGGGACGCGTAACGCTGTCGCCGGACTGTTACGTGTGGGGGCACCCGAGTTGCAGGATTCAGCGCAACCTGAGCGAATTTTACCGGCCGGGGGCCGATAATACGTATGAAATTTTATTGTCGCTCAAAGTACAGGGGCCGGCGTATGTGCCGGGCTCTGCCGACCCTGATGCGTTTTTAATGGACAGAATCATATTGATGAGGTGATGAATGCGTATTCCCAAATGGAGCGTATTGTATGATTTTCATACGATGCCGTCTTTCCCGGAGGTCGGGAAGGATTTTGACTGCGATGCGGTGGCGGAACAATTGAGCCGTTGCGGAGTGGATTTTGTGGTTTTTCCGGCTCGTTGCAACCTGGGCAATGCTTATTATGACACAAAGCTTGGAATCCGCCATCCGTCGCTGCAATTCGATTTGCTGCGCCGGATGATTGAAGCCCTGCACAAGCGCGGTATCATGATCAGCGCCTATCTGAATGTCGGGTTGAGCCATGAAGAAGGGCTGCTTCATCGCGAGTGGACCGTGATTTCCCCGGAAGGATATTCCTATATTCCGCCCTTGGAAAACCATTTTTTCCGCCAGATGTGCTACAACAGCGGATACGCCGGGCATCTGCTGGGGATGATCGATGAACTGCTGGAATATCCGCTCGACGGATTTTTCTTCGACTGCTTCACGCCGCATCCGTGTATCGGGGTGGAGTGCATCCGTGAAATGAAAAAGCTGGGGATGGAACAGAACGAATTCGCCCGTTTTTCCAGACAGCGCCTGGCGGAGAAAATCAATGCCCGGATCAAGGGCGCGGGACGCGAATACCTGCTCTACTTCAACGGCCTCCGTTTTGACGAACAGCTCGACATGGCGACGTATCTGGAGTATGAATGCCTGCCGACCGGAGGCTGGGGCTATGAAACGCTCCAGCTCTATGCCCGGTATCTGCGGACGATGAAGCTGCCGGTATTGAATATGACCGGGCGTTTTCATAAATCCTGGGGGGATTTCGGCGGCATCCGCACCCGCGCCAGTCTGCTCTATGATGGTGTTTCCGGATTGTCCAATGCGATGGGAACCAATATCGGGGATCATTTTCATCCGCGCGGGGACCTGAATATGGCGGTGTATGATCTGATCGCCGATGTCTATGGCGAGCTTCAGGGCCTGCAGGAATGGCTGGACGGCGCCCGGGCCGTCACGGATATCGCATTGCTGATCTCTCCGGAAACCAACGACAATACGTTGGACACGGTTCCGTTCATTCACCTGGCCTGGGGTTATACGCGGCTGCTGGCTGAGGCGAAACAGCAGTTTGATGTGCTCACCCCTGATTTTGATTTCAGCAAATACCGTATCCTGGTATTGACCGATCAAATCCGGCTGGATGCGGAACTTGCGGCGCGAATCCGGGATTTCATCGAAAAAGGCGGCAAAGTCATTTCCTGCGGACACGCCGGATTGCGCCGCGATACGGATACTTTCGCCCTGCCGGAATTGTGGGGCGCGGAATGCCTGGGGGAATCGCCGCACCATCCCGCCTATTTCCGTCCGTCGGACAAAATCGACGGTTTCCCGGAAATGCCGGTGGCGCTGTACGAACCGGGGATTTCGCTGAAAGCGACCACTGCCGCCTCCGGCGCCGTCATCATCAAGCCCTATTTCAACCGGCATTTCGATTACGAACATGCGTATCTGTACCTGCCGCCGGATCAGCCGGACGGAACCGATGCGCTCACGATCAATGAACATGTGGCGCATTTCAGCCATCCGGTCGGCATCAGCTATTACAAACACGCCCAGGTGCCGTTGCGGGTTTTCATGGAATCGGTCATCCGGCGTTTTTTGCCGGACCCGTTGTTGCGGGTGAAGAACCTGCCGAGTTACGGCCGCGCCACCGTTACGGAGCAGCCGGGCCACCGGATCGTCTGGCTGACCGCGTTTGTACCGGAACGCCGCGGGGCAAAGGTCGATATGATCGAAGAAGGCAGCGAAGTCCACAACCTTGAAATCGCTCTGCGGGCCGATGCCGGCGATATCAGCCGTGTCTATACGGCGCCCGGCCGGATTCCTTTGGAATTCAAAATGGAAAACGGTTATTGCCATGTGCAATTGCCCGAAATGACCGGTTATGCCGTGATCGTTCTGGAGGAATTTTGATTTCGGGATCATGACGGATCGGGAGAAGCCATCCCTGTGCTTGAATCGCGGGGCATGGCTTCGAACCTTGGGTTCATTCCTGAAAAATGTGCTCGTTATATCAATTTGATAAAAAATTTTCAATCGGCTATTGACATTTTCGGCAAGGTGTTGTATAATTTAATTACTCGAGCAATTAAATAATGAAACAAGGTAATTTCAATGCCCGCAACCATGAACGACATCGCCCGCGCCGCCGGAGTCACCCGTCAGGCCGTGGCCGCCGCGCTGAATCCGAAAGGAACCAGCAAGGTGTCCGAAGCCATGCGGCAGCGCATTCTGGAAATTGTCGCGGACCTGAACTACATTCCAAATCAGGCGGCGCGGCATCTGAAAGGCGTGTCGAACCACACCATCGGGGTTTATGGCGCGCCTTATGCGCAGGTGCAGGAGCAGACCTATTTCAACGAGCTCAGCGTCGCCTTTGACCGCCACGGTTATAATCTGGTGACTTCCTACGGCATGAACGAAAAAGCCTCCGGGCGCGCTATCCGGGAATTGCTCGGCAAACGCATCGACGGCATCATCATCACTACGCAATACAATCCGCTCCATGATTCCGGGCTTTCGGGACTGGTGCCGTCGGTGTTCAGCCCTCCGGCCCGGATCGAAGGAGCGGATATCTATATCGATCACGCGGCAGGCGCGGCGAGCGCGGCGGAATATCTGTTGGAAAAAGGCTGTCGGCGGGGCATCTATGTGGCGCCGATATTCGACCGGAATATTTTCGGCAGCCCCAACCGGGAGAAATACGAAGGGCTGCTCCGGGCTTTTAAGCGTCGGAACCGGAAACTGGACATTCTGATTATGGAAGAATGTCTGGGGCAGGCCGATATCCTGATCCGTAAAATACGCGAAATGGCGCCGGATGTGATATTCTGCAGCAATGATTATTATGCGGGGCGGCTGGTTTCGGCGCTGGTCACTGCCGGGATCAGGGTCCCGGAAGAGATGAAAGTGGTCGGTTATGACGGACTGGCCCTCTGTGATTTATGCGCGGTGCCGCTGGCTACGGTGATCCAGCCGATCATGAAGCGGGCGGAAGCCAGCGCCAAGCTGTTGCTGAAGCGGATCAAGGAACAGGACCGCCGGGCGGAACCCGCCGACATGGCGCTCGCACCGTATTTTTATCCGTCGAAAAGTTGCGGCGCGGAAAATGAAATGTTGAAAATCTTTCCGCTGCACAACACTTATTCGTCCCTTGAAATGACCTGGAATGAAAATCCGTATCCCAAAGATTTATTAACATACACAAGAGAACAATCATAAGGAACCAATCAAAAATGAATAAAAAGAAGATGTATTTCACGCTTATCGAGCTTCTTGTCGTCATTGCGATCATTGCGATTTTGGCAGCCATGCTGCTGCCGGCATTGAATATGGCCCGGGAAAAGGCCCGCCAGTCGAACTGCACGGGAAATTTGAAGCAGATTGGAATCGGCATGCACGGCTATCTCTCTGATAACAATGATGTTTATATGCCGGCTTACCGTTGGTACTATACCCGGGTCGCCATTGACATGTCATACGACAATTATTCATGGATGCTCTGGAGCAAGAAATATGTTGACGCGCCGAAAACATTTATGTGCCCGACTATTTCGCCGTCTCTTAACCATCCGAGCTCCAACGGACCGGACAGCTTTCATGAAAATCCCACTTTGAATAACTTCAATTTTGTCTGCGTTCCATATGGATACAACATGGATTATCTCGGCGGTTCCACCGGGGTGAGCCTTACCGCCAAACCGTTCAAATCAACCCTGTCCAAAAATAACTCCACCAAGGTGGTGCTGGCGGAAACATATGCGGAAGATGACGGAGGACGCGGCGTGGCTTATTTCAGCGTCAGTTATGGAGGCTCCGTCGTCAAACCCACGGCAATTTCATCACCGCACAATGGCGGAGGCAGTACCAGCCGTTCGACATTGCAGGGGTCGGCGAATCTCCTCATGATGGACGGGCATGTCGAAAATATTCAGAAGTGGCTTACCTTCAATACCACCAGTACGCGGCTTAATTATTACGATCCCCTCCGTTCCGATTATTGATCATAATGGTACGACGACACCCGGGGAAGTAATGCGCGCTGTCCAATTGTCTAAAAAAATTGAATATCTCATAATATCGTATACCAGTAAAAAAAGGAAACATCTCATGCGTTTTATTGCGATCACACTCTTGTTGTTCCTCTTCGCCGTCTCGGGAGCCGCCATGGATTACTCGCGCGGAGTCAACGTCAAGGACTTCGGCGCCAAAGGCGACGGCGTAACCGACGACACCGCGGCCATCCAGAAGGCACTGAATTTTCTGAAGAACACCAGAGTGCCGTTCCTGCTGGCCCGCCAGCCGATGCCGGTCGCGCCCGGCGAAGCGGAACAATTCGCCATCCTCAGCAGCACCACGGAAAACGTGACGGTACCGGAATTATTCTTTCCGTCCGGCATTTACCGGATCAGCGAAACGCTGGTCGGGACCTCGTATCTCTACCTGCGCGGAGAAAAGGGCAGCGTCATCCGCCAGAGCGATCCCGCCAAAGATATCCTGTTCATCAACTGGGGATTCCGCATACAGATGCGCGACCTGGGTTTCGACGGAGGCCGCCGCCAGGTCATCCTATGGACCGGCAACGAAGACACCTCCAATGTCACGTTTGAAAACTGCCGGTTCGAAAATTCATCCGACGCCGCATTCTATTCCCACAACTTCCTCAATCCGAACCGCAAAGATTTCGCCACCACCACCTATGGCGTGTACACCCTGACCTGGGACGGCGAAAAACCGATCCTGAAACCCAACAACGAGAATGAAACGCATTACGCCAACTCGACGCTGTTCACTTTTTTGAATTGCGATTTTATTGATTGCCGCGAAGTGGTCCGCTTCAATGGCGACGGCGCAGTCATCGAGAACTGCCGGATTAAAATGCCCGCCAAAGCCAAACCGTTCCCGATGAATCTGCGTGGCGCCACACGGATCATCAACCTTCAGGCCGTCGCAACGGAAACGATTCCTGAAGGTGCATGGGTCAACGGCGGTGGCTGTACCTTGATCGTGGAAGATTCGACTTTCAAGGCAGAAAAAGGCGACGGCATGTCGCTGTTGAATGTCGATATCCCGAAGCGCGGGGAAGTACAATTCTACGCGATTCTCCGAAATATCGAATTCTTCAGCAAAAAAGCCCCCCTGATTCGTAACCGGAACAATATGCCGAATATCATCGAAGCCACCGCCGTGGTCAACACATCCGGCAAGACCGTCAACCTGATGGAGTGGGATACCATGCCGACGGAGCAGTCCCTGAAAGATTCGGCGTTCGATATCTCATGGGCCATCAAAAACATTCCCGGGAGCCGGTATTCCACGAAATTTCCGTTCAATTTCATGTTCTCCCAGTGCAAGGGCATCTCCACTGCCAATGTGCCGGCATTCCTGCGGCGCTCTTTTGAACTGCCGCTGCCGAAACAGGTGTTCGACCGGGTTTATATCCCGGCCGTCGCCCTTGCCGAGAAAGAGATGGCGGGCAAATTCACCCGTACCCTCTATGCCGCCGATTACGGCGTGGACCTCGACCCGAAAACCGACGACACTGCCGCCATGAAGAAAGTCCTGGCGGAAGCCGCCTCCGGTGAACCGGCGCTGATTGTCCTGCCGCCGGTGCTGATTCTGCTGTCCGAAGGGCTTGATATCCCCGCTCAGGTCGCATTAACCGCGCCGGGCCTGGCGACGCTGCGCCAGAATGATGTCAAACAGCCGATATTCCGCGGCAAAGACCAGAAACTCCTGTGGGCAACCAATCTGCGCCTTGCGTCCGGTTGGGACGGTTTCGAAATCCGGACCGCGGCGGCGGAGAAGGCGCAAATCCTGATCGACAAGTGCCTGTTCTATCAGCAGCACGGATACGCGGTTTCGGTCATCTCGGAGAATAATGCCAACCAGACGGAATTCGCGCTGCGTAAAGCGACGTTTATCTCGCCGGTGCATGGCGTGCAGACCAATGCGAGCCACAGCGAAATTCATGACTTCTGGGTCAGCACCAACGGCCGCATGAACGAATCCGCTTTTATCGCCAACCTGGGCGGCGACATGCGCATCACCGACATGCTCGGCGTGCCGATGCCGATGAGCGACCACAAATACAACCACCTGCCGTTCGTCAAAGACTGGCCGTATGCGAAGGATAACCGCTGGTTCGACAACCACGGGCGGATGTATGCCAAAGGATGCCGCTTCGGCGGCGAATACTACGGCTTTGCCATGGCGTTCAATTTCACGAAAACCGGAACGCTGGCGGTGGACAGCGGCATGACTTGCTTCAGCCACCCGTCGATGCGCCAGTGCATGGTTTATCTCGTCGAGAACCCGGCTGTGGCGATGATGCAGAACGTCGGCTGGATTCTGCAATGGCCCGCCGCCGCCGCCGTCAAACGCCCGGAAGCCAACGCGGCCAAGCCGGATGTATATGTCCGCAATTTCCAGTATGAGAAAGAATCGTTCAATGTGAAATGATCGGCGGATAACGCTGTCGTCACTTTATAAGAAATGACGGAACGGGGGGCTCTTTGAGCTGAAATCCTGTTCCGTCATTTTTTCGTCACTTGCTTTTCAGTATTCAATCCTGAGCCATTCGGCTTTGGGGACGGGGACGCCGTGGCAGTCGTTGATATAGGCGCGTTCGGGCAGTACGATCAGGACGTTGACCGGTTTGTCGTTGGCCGAAAACGCCGCGTGATGCCAGACGCCCGGATGAACTTTAAACAACGTGCCTTTCGGAACGAAGAAGACTTCGATCTGATCCACCGGGACTTCGCGTTCGCAACCGGCCGGGGCGACCCAGACCAGCGCGTCGTTGTCGACGGGCATGGCAACTTCGCAGGTGTGGTTGTGGAATTCGCCGATGTCAATGATCCGTTCACGCGGTTCCATGCGGCAGACCGAAAACGAGGCCTTGGAAATGTCGGCCTGAACCATGTCCCGGAAAAAAACGATCGGGGCGTCTTTCGGCCCCGTCGCATCGGTTCCGGGGTCGATCATCTGCGCATAGCTGCCGTAACGGTGAAACTTCTCAATGCTCAACTGCCGGACTTTAACGGTTTTCATCATAAACTCCTCCGTGAATTGACGAAACACAAAACTCTATGTCCTGGATCGGGCGGATAAACTCAACTGGCGACTTTGACCACGCCGCGGTGCTTGATCAGCGAACCGGTCAGCCCGCGCGCCAGCGTTTCCCCGCCCGCCGCATCGGCCAGGGCGAGCAGTTCGGAATCGCTGTAAGTGGGACGGCCAAGCAGGGAATCGTCGATCAGTTCCGGCGAAGTGGTGTTGAATTGCTGAAGATACCAGCGCTTTGCCCCCAGGGCGTCAAGCTCCCGCCGCATCGTGGCGAAATCGTCCGGCGCCAGCAGGTCGCGGTGTATGGTCGTCCGGATTTCCATCGGGATGCCCTGTTCCGCCGCATAGCGGATGGTCCGGTGGACCGCCGCGATGTGGGCGGGATTGCGGGTTACCAGTGAATAGCGGGCGGCCGGGGCTTTGTAGTCGATGGCGATGTAGTCGAGGGTATCGGCTTCGTGGATTTGACGGATCATTTCCGGATTGGTGCCGTTGGTGTCCATTTTGACCAGGAAATTCCGGCTTTTTACCTCGTTCACAAACTCCGGCAAACCGGCGTGGAGGGTGGGTTCGCCCCCCGAAATCACGACTCCGTCCAGTCGCCCCTCCCGCCGTGTCAGAAAATCCCGGAAATATTCGCGTGTTACTTCCGGCTGGCTTTCCGGGTCGAATACCAGGCTGGGGTTGTGGCAGTACGGACAGCGGAAATTGCAGTTTCCGACAAATACGATACAACTGAACTTGCCCGGAAAGTCCAGCATGGAAAATGGCTGTAATCCTCGAATAATCATGGCTGTATGTAAATCAAAAGGTTTCGCCTTGCGGCGCCCGGCACTGTCCGCGCGCCGGGATGCGGGCGGCAATATGCCGCTTTGATGGTCATTTCATAAAAAAACGGCGGGTTGAATTTTCACCCGCCGAAAATCCGACTGCGGAGCGCTCTCCGTCGGTATGAAAACAGGCGGGAGGCGGTCCGATCAGTTGTTTTATTTTTTGCAGTCGCACTCGGCGACGTAGGTCTTACGGTCTTTGAATTCTTCGCGTTTCCCCTTGTTCCAGTTGGTCACCGGGCGGAAATACCCGCAAACTCTGCTGTAGACCTCTGTTTTTTCCCCACACTTTGCCATTTTTCTTCTCCTTCGGTTGATTACGGTTTGATCCGGCGGCGGTTAAGCCGCCGGTGCTGATGTTGATTTATGCTTCGGCCGCCTGCTCGGTTTCGAGCGGGCATTCTCCGTGCGCGCCCGGGATATAACCGTGTACCGGGCAGACGCTGAACGACGGCGTCAGCGTGAAATACGGGATCTTCGAGCGGTAACAGACCCGTTTGACCAGGTCCGCCACCTGCGCGGCATCTTCGATCCGCTCACCCAGAAACGCATGGAACACGGTTCCGCCGGTGTATTTGCACTGGAGCGGTTCCTGAAGGTCGAGTGCTTCGAACAGGTCATCGGTGTATCCCACCGGCAACTGCGACGAGTTGGTGTAATACGGATTGGAATCGCCGGCGCAGATGATGCTCGGGTATTTTTTGCGGTCGATCCGGGCGAGGCGGAAACTGGTGCCTTCGGCCGGAGTCGCTTCCAGATTGTAGATGTGTCCGGTTTCCGCCTGGAAATCGGCGATCCGGCCGCGCATGAAATCGAGCACTTCGATCGCGAAATCGGACCCTTCCTTGTCGCAGATCGAACAGCCGAGGAAGTTCAGGCAGGCTTCGTTCAGGCCGACCAGCCCGATCGTGCTGAAATGGTTTTTCATGCTGCCCAGATAAGTCTTGGTATAGGGCAACAGGTCGCCGTCGAGGTGGCGCTGGACCACTTTGCGTTTGATTTCGAGCGAATCCATCGCCAGGCGCATCAGGCGGTCGAGGCGGGAGAAAAATTCCGTCCGATCCTTGGAGATGAAGCCCAGGCGCGGCATGTTGATCGTCACCACACCGATCGACCCGGTCTGCTCGCCCGCGCCGAACAACCCGCCGGTTTTGTTGCGCAGTTCGCGGATATCCATCTGGAGGCGGCAGCACATGCTGCGGACATCGCCGGGATTCAGCTCGCTGTTGATGAAATTCTGGAAATAGGGCAGGCCGTATTTGCCGGTCACGGCGAACAGCAGTTTGGCGTTTTCCGATTCCCAGTCGAAATCACGGGTGATGTTGTAGGTCGGAATCGGGAAGGTGAAAATCCGTCCGTCGCGGTCGCCGTTGCTCATCACTTCCAGGAATGCCCGGTTGATCATGTCCATTTCCGGCTGGTAATCGCCGTAGCGGGTGCCGTCGAGCGTCTTGCCGCCGAGGATGACCGGATTGTCTTTCAGGTCTTCCGGCACGGTCCAGTCGAATGTCAGGTTGGTGAACGGCGTCTGACCCCAGCGGCTGGCGATGTTCAATCCGAATACCAATTGCTGGACAATCTGTTTGACCTCGCTGTACGGCAGTTTGTCGTTGCGGACAAACGGCGCCAGCAGCGTGTCGAATGAGCTGAACGCCTGCGCTCCGGCCCATTCGGTCTGCAGCGTCGAGAGAAAATTGACGATCTGCCCGACCGCCGTGTCAAAATGCTTGGCGGGCGCGGCGCTGGCGCGGCCTCCGCGGCCGCGGAATCCGTCCATAAGCAGTTGGCGCAGGCTCCACCCGGCGCAGTAGCCGACAATGCCGCAGGAAAGGTCATGCAGATGGAAGTCACCTTCGCTGTGCGCCTCGGCGATTTCCGCCGGATACATGTTCGAGAGGGCATAGCGGGCGATGACCGTTCCGCTGACGTGGTTCAGCAAACTGGCGTAGGAGAAACCGGAGTTGGAGTTTTCATTGACGCGCCAGTCTTCCTGGTCGAGGTAGGAGGAAACCAGTTCCTGCACGTCCATCATCAGTTTTTTGCCCTCGCGCATTTTGTCGTGCTGAGCGCGGTAGAGGATGTAGAGCTTGGCGGCTTTGGAAAGTCCGCGTTTGATGAACGCATGTTCCACCAGGTCCTGAATTTCCTCGATGCAGGGGACGTCATCGGCGGCGGCATGATTTTTCTGCAGTCCCTCCCGCACGTCTTCGCAGAGGGTCGCGGCAAGTTTGCCGATTTTAAGCTCGTCGGTTCCGGCAGCCTTCAGCGCCTTGCCGATTGCCAATGTGATCCGTTCCGCCTCGAAATCGACAATTCTGCCGTCCCGTTTTTTCACTTGTTTAATTAGCGCCATCTCAATGCCCTCCTGGTCGCTGGTATAACTTTACGGGCGTGAAGACCCCCGTGTATCTTTTTGCCATAGCTCTAAAATACCACATAATATGGATAGGTCAACCGGTGAAACCACAATATATTGTGTTTTTCCGGAAAAAAGTTTTTTCGACTTCAAAAATAGGCAGTTACGGAAATTTCCCGAAAGGAACGACGTTTTCCGGGGCGAAATCCGGCCGTTGCAGGAAAGCGGATATGCGGATGTCCCGTTTTTCCGCGTTTTCGGATTTTCGGCATGGCTTCCGGTGACGGTTTTTCTGAAAAAAAGCGGATATGCGGATCATTTTTGAAAAATTATTTTGCAACTGCCGATTTTTATTTTCGATCAGTTGGAACTCTCATGAAAAAACAGCCATTTTGAGGCTGAAATGGTCCTTATATTACCAATATGTAATGTATTATTGGCCCTACCATTTTTTCGTAAAAACGCCGGATTCTGACCGTTTTTTTATCGGAAAAAATGAGAATTGCAGCGCCTTTTCTGTTTGCAATTTCCGGTTTTCCGGTTATCTTTATTAAAAATCTTTTATATGCGGAACGTATTGCCGTGCAACCAAGTCTTCGGAGGACATAATGCTGAAACATAAAGTCATGTTATATCTGATCGCCGGAATGGCCCTGTTCCTGACGGGACAGAGCGGATATGGCGGCTGGATCGAAAAAGGCAAAGACGGAACGACAATCATTCATCTTAAAGTCGCCGGCCTGCCCAATCCCACCGCAAACGACCTTTATACGCGTGCCGACGTCGCCGCCGTCAATGACTTTGTCAAGCAGTTTCCTGATATCTTCGCCCGGAAATATCGCGACAAATACAAGGCCGACCCCGCAAAATATGGTAATTTCAACTGGGACAAGGTCGAGATTCGCCTTCAGCAGTTCTCCGGCATCCAGGTCCAGGGGGTGGAAAACGACCTCCTCGCGATTGCCGGTAAAATGGCCCCCGACGTCCTGTATATCAACTTCCGCAAATCCGACAACTATATCCGCAACGGCTTTCTCTATCCGCTCGACGAATACATCGACGCGCTCCCGCCGGCCGAACGGGCTTTGCTTGAGAGCGACCGCATCCACCCGAAAATCTGGGATGTCATCCGCCGCGCCGGTCCGAACGGCAAGGTCCACCTGTGGGCGCTTCCCTACGGCGGTTCGCCCGTCGGCAAAATCCTGATGTACCGCAAAGACCTTTTCGAGCGCAACGGCATCCCGTATCCCAACGCGGACTGGACCTGGGACGACCTTTATAACGCTTCCGTCAAGATTACCGATCCCTCGAAGGGAATCTACGGCCTGGCGCTCGGGCGCGGCAAGAGCGAATCCTGGTATTGGATCACTTTCCTCTGGTCCGCCGGCGGCGAAGTCATGACCAACGACCCGAATACCGACACCTGGACCTGTACGTTCAACAGTCCGGAAGCCGTTACCGCGCTGGATTTCTACACCCGCCTCTCCGCGGAGCGCTGGGTGGATAAGGAAGGCGTCGTCCGCCGCGGTTATGCGATCAAGGATACGACCGACTCCGCTACCAAATGGGACCGCGGCGAAATCGGCATGCGAATGGTCTACATCGACGACAAAACGCTGTCCACCTTTAACTCCGAAGTCAACGGCGTGGCGCCGGTTCCCATGGGGCCCACCGGAATCCGCGGCGCCGAGCTGAACAGCCGGATGTACGGAATCTTCTCGGAAATCGCCGAAGTCGCCGTCCGCGACGCCGCCTGGGAATACATTTACTTCTGGGACAGCGGCAGCGCCATGCAGATCAAGACCGACATGCTGGTCGAGGGGGGCCTTGGCCAGTTCATCATGCCCAAATACCTGCTTCGCTACGGTTATAGCGACATTGTCCGGCTGTCTCCGAAGGAATGGAACGATCTTTTTGAAATCGCCCTGGCCACCGGCAAGCCGGAACCCTACGGCAAAAACAGCAACTTCGCCTATGACCAGATGACCATCCCGATTCAATACGCCGAGCAAATGGAAATCGAAGGCACGCTTCCCCCGCGCGATCAGATGGAGGCGCGCCGCGAAGTCCTGCAGGGCGTTTTGAACCAGGCGGTGAGCCGGGCAAACGAATTGATGATCGGCGACATCAGCCCGCAGGAAAAAGTCAAGCGCCGGGTGCTTGCCATTCTGTTCCTGTCGGGGATCGTGGTGGCTTATTTCTTTGTCTTCCGCAAGATTTTCCGCATCTTCACGCCTCCGGTCAACGAAGGCGAATCACAGGTCCGATGGGGGTTCTTCCGCTATAAATGGGCGTATATCCTGCTGTTGCCGGCGGTCCTCACGATCTTTACCTGGAGTTATTTGCCGCTGGCCCGAGGGTCGGTCATGGCGTTTTTCGATTACAAAATCCTGGGCGATTCGATTTTCCTGGGGGTGGACAACTTCGGCAATTTGCTGGTGGACAGTATGTGGTGGCAGTCGATCTGGAACGCCATCCGTTACAGTATGCTGGTCATCGCCCTTACGTTCCTGCCGCCGATGATTCTGGCGATCCTGCTGCAGGAAGTTCCGAAAGGCAAACTCTTGTTCCGGATGATTTTTTATTTGCCGGCAGTGATTTCCGGACTGGTCACGATGCTGCTGTGGAAGCAGTTTTATGAACCTTCGGAGTTCGGTATCCTGAACCGGATCGTGCTCAATATCCCGGCTATCGGGTTCATCACCCTCGGTCTGGTGCTGTTTCTGATCTGCCTCTCGTTTGCGCGGCGGCTGTGGTTTTACCAGATGTGGGTGCCGCTGGTGCTGTTCGTGATTGCGGGGGTGGTTCTGTTTTTCACCTGCAGTGCGTTTGCCCGCCCGATTCTGTTCCCCGGGCATGAAAGCTTCTTCTCCGCGTTGAGTAACTTTTTCCCGCGGCTGCTTCAAGCCACGCCTGAACCCTACCGCTGGCTTTCCAACCCGAACACGGCTATGGTCGCGTGCGTGGTTCCGATGGTCTGGGCGGGGATGGGGCCCGGCTGCCTGATTTATCTGGCCGCATTGAAAGGGATTCCGGAAGATTATTACGAGGCGGCGGACCTTGACGGCGCCACTTTTATCGACAAAATCCTGTTTGTGATCTTCCCCACGCTTAAGGCGCTGGTGGTGATTAACTTCGTGGGCGCGTTCATCAACTCCTGGTACGCCTCCACCGGCAACATCCTGGTGATGACCGGCGGCGACGCGGTCACCCGCACCGAAACGGCCGGGCTGTTCATCTGGTACAAGGCATTTACTTATCTTTCTTTCGGACCGGCCACGGCGGCGGCGTGGATGCTGGCGTTCATGCTGATCGGGTTTACCGTGTATCAGCTGCAGATCCTGTCCAAAGTTGAATTCAGGGCCACCGGCGCCAAAAAATAACGAGGGATATCGAACATGGGCATCATTTCTACAATTGGACGTAAAAGCTTTAAAGTCAGAGCACTGATAACTTCCATCTACCTGATTTTGATACTTGGTTCCATCACCATGATCTATCCGTTCTGGCTGATGATTACCGGTACCACCAAAAGCGGCGTCGATTCCGCCGCCGCCAACCCGATCCCGCTTTACCTGCGCAACAATACGGCGCTTTATCAGAAGACCGTGGAAGCGCTGTTTAACGAATCGGCTCCGACCGCGCGGCAGGTATACAACCGTAATGTCGTTGAGTTCAGGACCATGGAGCCTCCCGCCGAGGTCAATGCCGGATTCGTCAATGCCTGGGAACAATTTCTGAATGAAAAGGAGTATCCGTTCTTTTATTTTCAGCTCGGATACAGTTCGGTGGTGGCGTCCCGCGGCAGTACCCCGGCCAACCTGCGCCGTTTCAAAGGGCAGATGTACAAAAAATACAGCGGCGACCTCAGCGCCATGAACGCCGCCGAAGGAACGGAATTCGTCGCCTGGCCGAACTTCCTGATTTCCGAAACCTCTTTCATCTACCGCCGGACGCTGCCGAACATCAGCGTTCCGTTCCTGGTGTCCTGGTACAAATTCAAGGACGCCAGCAAGCAGTCCGAGCGCGCCTATACGACCGCCACCGGCTATTACAAATACAATTTCCTGCTGACGCAGTATTCCGACAAGATCGAGAATTATAACGAAAGTCATAACACGACATACCAGTCCTATGACGAAGTGTTTCTGGATCGCCATTTTCCGGCCCGGAAAAGCGAGGCGGAGCAGCGGGACTGGGACTTTTTCGTCCGCAACGTCCTGAACTTGTTCTGGGTCCGGGTGGATGCCTCGGCATTGCCGGCTTTTCACGACTATCTCAAGACCAAGTACCAGCAGATCGATAATCTGAATAAAGTCTACGGTTCCAAATACCGTGAATTTAATGAAATTCCGCTGGTCGAACGGCTTCCGTACTCCGGGGTCATCCTGGCGGACTGGGGCAGTTTTGTCCAGGGCTGGGTGGACCCGACTACGGAAACTCTTCACAAAGTCCCGGCCGAGGCACTTTCGGTTTCCAGCATCGAGTTTGAATTCCAGGACTACCTGCGGGAAAAATACAAAACCGTCGCGGCCGTCAATGAAGCCCTCGGAACCGATTTCAAGGAACTCCGGGATATTTATCCGCCTCAATACGAATACCAGTACCGCAGCATCATGGCCGAAAAAGCCAAGTGGCGTTTCGAGTTCACGATCCGCAACTTCCTGACGGTCAGCGATTATATTCTGTTCCACGGCCGCGCCCTCATGAATACCGCCATTTACTGTATCCTGGCGGTGTTGAGCGCGCTGATCGTCAATCCGCTGGCGGCATACGCCCTCAGCCGCTTCCGTCCGCCGTCCGCCTACAAAGTCCTGCTGTTCCTGATGTTGACCATGGCTTTCCCGCAGATGGTGACGCAGATTCCGAACTTCCTGATGCTCCGTGAACTGGGATTGCTGAACACATTCGGCGCGCTGGTCCTGCCGGGACTGGCCAACGGCTATCAGATTTTCCTCCTGAAAGGGTTCTTTGATTCGCTGCCGAAGGAGCTGTACGAAAGCGCCATGCTTGACGGCGCCAGCGAACCGCGTATTTTCCTCCAGTTGACGATGAACCTTTCCAAGCCGATTCTGGCGGTGATCGCGCTTCAGGCGTTCACCTCGGCCTATTCCAACTTCATGATGGCGCTGTTGATCTGTCAGGACCGCGCCATGTGGACCATCATGCCCTGGCTGTACCAGTTGCAGATGAGCAGTTGCCAGGGGATCATCTATGCCTCGCTGATTATCGCGTCCATCCCGACGTTCCTGGTGTTTATGCTGTGCCAGAACGTGATCATGCGCGGTATCGTGGTGCCGGTCGAAAAATAAACCGCGGAAGCGGAATTTCACAGGAGCGGAATGTTTTTCCGCTCCTTTTTTTTGCCCGGGTCCCAAACCGGGCCGGGATGGAAATCTTGCTGAATTTTGAATTTCCCTTATTGACAAAACGGGTAACTGTTGTTATATTTTAATAGTAAATACTATCAAAACAGGAGCCGTTGTCATGGGAATTACAACCCGGGAAATAGCCCGTCTGGTCGGCGTGTCGCAGCAGGCGGTGTCCAGTACGCTCAACCAGGTGGGGAACAGCCGGGTATCGGCCGATACCCGGCAGCGTATCTGGAGCGTGGCGCTCAATATGGGCTACCAGCCGCGCAGCGCGCCGAAACTGTTGAATGAGTCCGGGCAGAGAAACTTCGCCATCATCGGAAGCAGCCAGGTCTATGAACCGCTGGTCCGGATGATCCGGATGGTTCTGCTGGCGGAGGGATACCGGACCATCAACATTCCGCGCGAGAACTTCAATTCTCCCGGCAAGGCCGCCGGGCAGCTGGCCCGGGAAGGCGTAAGGGGGATCTTCAATTTTGAATTCCGGAAAATGGGACTCATGACCAGCCGGAGCATCCCCTGCGTCAACATCGGGCTGATGAATTCGCCCTGCGAACTGTTCATTGATGCGGAAAAAGGAACGTACCGACTGATCGAACATTTGTGCCGGGATCACGGGCACCGCAAAATCGGTTTTATCACGACCATTTTTGAATCCAACCAGCCCTGGCTGGACGGCTATCGCCGGGCGCTCGCCGGCGCCGGCGCGGAAGTTTCTCCCGCGCTGGAACTCGCCCTGACTTGGAATCCTCATGCGCAGAAAGAGTTGAAACGCCTGATCCATGAAGAAAAGGTAACGGCGCTTTTCTGCAACAACGATACCATCGCCATCAGCATCATGCAGATTCTGCATCATTGGGGCGTTCGCGTGCCCGAAGACATTGCAGTGGTCAGTTACGGGGGGAGCAAGGTTGCCGGACTGTTGACTACGCCCCTGACGACCGTTGTTTCCCCATTGCAGAAAGTCGGCAAGATCGCGGCGGAGGCCATGCTTGAGTTAATCGGCAAGGGCTCTCTGCGGCTGGAAACAGCGGTCGGTATCGAGCCGGAAATCTTTTTCGGCGGTTCCTGCGGCTGCCGGCAGGAATTCGAACCGGAACTGTTCTGGGAAGGGGTGGAATCGAGGCTTGGCAATATTGAACTTCCGATCCGTAAAATGGAGATAAATTAAAGAATGATCCGAAAATTTTTCATCATGTGTTGTCTGTTTGCCGCCGGGTGGTGTACGGCGCAGGATATTTACCTGCGGAACGGCGATTTTGAACAGGGTCTGGCACCCTGGGGTTTCTGGGGCGGAAACGCCGGAACGGTACGCACCGTAAAAGGCGAAGCAGCCGCGGGGGAAACTTTCTTGTCGCTGACAGGAATGCCCGGC
Organism: Lentisphaeria bacterium UBA5247; assembly: GCA_002408885.1. Classification (GTDB taxonomy): domain Bacteria; phylum Verrucomicrobiota; class Lentisphaeria; order Victivallales; family Victivallaceae; genus UBA5239. Next base: position 66,710 of record DHTZ01000048.1, read on the forward strand.
GGCAAGATGACCGGAGTTGAGCAGAAGCAACTGCCGCTGAAACCGGGCAAAACCTACCGCGTTTCCCTGTTCCTGAAAACGGAGGGGAATCCACCGCCGCAGGCGCGTATCATGGTCGGCATTCTGGAGCGCGGCGAGCGCGGCAAAGTACAGAAGCAGCATTACCGTCCGCTTCGATGGGGAAAGGCGGATCAATGGAACAAATGCGTAACGGACATCACTCTTTCGGCAGAGCCCTGCGAATACTACCAGTTTATTATCCGCCTCGATAAGCTGGGCGAAGGAGAAACCGTCCTGATCGATGGCGTCGAACTCACGGAGCTGAACCCGAATGCCCTGTTGGAGCGGAGTTCCAGCAAGGCGGAAGAGGATGCCCTGTTGAAGCAACTTCAAAAAGAAGGGGCTGAATACCGGCGGCGCTCGGACCGGACCGCCGTCTTCGCCCGCGCCCAGCTTAAATACGGCCTGCAACGCAATGATTATCTGCATAAATGGATCGACCGCCCGTTGCTGGTGAATCCGGGGTACCCCCCGGACGGCAACTTCGTCAACGATGCGGCCTATGAAATCATGCAGGATACCGTGGTCGGGCGCTACCGCCTGGCAGGGTTCTCCTTTTTCCCGGAAACCTCCGGCCGGGACGAGCTCTATCGGCACACCCGGAAGCCGGGACGGGAAATGGAAATTCTGACCGAACTGATTTACGATGGAAGTCGGGATTTCGAACGGAAACTGGAATTGGCCAAAATTGCGCTGGAACATCCGCAGTCCATGCGGCTCAACGGCAAGGTGGTGTTCACCTCGTATCCGGCTTCGGATGACGTTGAATACTGGGGCGATTTGAAGAAAGCCTTGACGGACCGCTTCGGCGACCGTTTCATCCTGATGCCTTACTATAATTTTTTTCCGAAGAAATTCCGCAAGACCGGCGTGAACGACACGTTCAGCGCTGCCGATCTGGATCTGCTGCGCCAGCGGTTGCGCGAATGGTTGAGAACCGTTGACGGATACTACCACAATACGCCGGGGCTGAAAGAACGCCGGTATTACGCGCCGATCGACCGCGAAGTCATTATCCCGCTGGTGCACAGCGTATTGATGGAACCGGAATTCCGGGCGAAATACCTCGCATGGGGTACGAAAGTCGGACACGAGAATTATGAATTGCTGAGCTACAGCATGGATCATGACGGAACCGGTATGCTCCGGGGCACGATGGAGACGGCCATTCAGGCGCAGCCGGATATCATCAACTGCGTCGAATGGGATGAACAGAATGAAAATACGAGCTTCCGCCCGACACTCTACAATTCCTGGTCCACCATGCGGATCATGCGTTATTACAACGGCATCCTGAATGGCCGTTTTGAAGATTTGCCCGGGGACCGGTTGGAAATTCCGAACCTTATCCTGAGCTATCGGAAAATTCTGGTGGCCGGGCAGATTCTGGAGCTCGAACTCCTGAACGTACCGGACCGCAACGCAAAAGCCGGATACTGGCAGATTGACCTGGTTCTGCGCGACGCCGCCGGAGAGGAAGTCCGGCGTTTTCCCCGGCAGGAATTAAGCCGTGACGCATTGGCCGCTGTGACCTTTGAAGTTCCGGTGGAGGATGTCGTCAGCCATCAGGTGTTGGTCCCGGAACTGACCGTCTGGAACGGCGCGGAGAAACAGGTTTTCGCCGACGGATTCCAGCCCATCGAGCTGCGCGCCAGCCGGAACTGGGACTATAAATGGGTCAAACAGCCGTTGCGCGACCTGTTGGTTCCGGCAAGAGCCGACCTTCGTATCGTCGAAACCGTGGCGGATGGGCGCGTGCGGGTCAAAGCCTCCATTGAAGCGCCGGAACCGCTGAACAGTATCGAAATCATGGACAATGGCGATGTGGCGTATTCGCACCAACGCGATGCTGTTTTCCGGGAAGATGAAGAACACTATGCCGTCAATATCAGCCTCCAGGCCAAACGCCCGTTCGGAACCGATGCGCCGTCATTGTTGACAGGGCGTATTGATTTCCGGGGCGTTGCGCCGCTGCGGCATCGGGCGATTCCCACCCGGATTCAATACAGTGGTGACGGCTGGACGTTCAATCGGACCGAAGTCAATCATCAAGCCCTGCAGCTTTATGCCGTCATTGCCCGCCGGGGCGCGGACGCCGGAGTCATTGCCATTGACCTGCCGGGGTATTGTCAGGCTGAGCTTAAATTATCGGAATTGCTGGAAAAAGGCGTCGTCGGTTTCCCCGGCCCTGCCGGATTCAACCTCGTGGTACGGCGTTTCAATTCGGAAACCGCGCTGCCGCCGCACTGGGGCGAAAAATCGGCGGAATTCGAAGTCGCCGTCACGCCGTCCGAACCCAATTCCGTTCTTCACCTGCAGGCGGTCGGCGCCAGCGGGCGGATTTACCGAGGCAAACCGGTCAGCCTCTACCGGCCCTCCGGACAAAAAGGTACCCTGGCTGTCTATTCGCTGAAAAAGAACGGCCCTGTCGCCATCGAACTCGACCGGGCGCTGATGACGGGGTTCGACTATCGTTTCGATCCTGCAAACGGTTCGGTACTGGTTTCGCCCGGCGGAACGGCGCTTTACGGCATCGGCGGCGGTTATATTCCGCAGGTCAGCGGGCGCGGCAGCGGCGAGAGCCTCTACGGCAATGCCGGTCCTTTCGAACCGGGCCGTCACGACCGTTTTCCGCAGTGGATTCAGGAGCCGGACGGCGGATGGAGCCTTGATTTCCGGAAATCCTATGTGAGTTTGCCGATGGCGCTGGTGCCGCCGTTCGGATCGTTTGAGCTTGTGATGGATGTGTTCCCGCGCGGCGGGTCCGGCACCCTGCTGGGATGCGATTTCACCGGTTTCATGTTGTTGCTGAAAGACAACGTGCCGAGCGTCAGTATTTACCTGAACAACCATTACGAAACCAGCCGTCCGGCTACCGCCGTGGCGACCGGGCCGGCATTGACCCCGAACGCCTGGAACCGCCTTAAAGTCCGCTTCGACCAGAACGAGCTTGCCGTGGAAGTGAACGGCAAACCCGGTCCTGTGGTCAAAGCATCCGGATATCAGCGCTATCCGCGGATTTTCGGGCTGGGAGTGGATCAGCGGCGGGGCAATTATTTCGATGGTAAAATCCGTTCTCTGCAAGTCAGGCACGGCATTTGATAAAAACGCAAGGAAATGGAAATCATGAAAAAATGGAATTTCACCCTCATTGAACTCCTGGTCGTGATCGCGATCATCGTTATTGATGGAATATGGCCTTTTCGTGGATATCTTGTTTGTTTATAGCATGATGCGGCTTTCTTTTTTTGATTTTTCTGATTTTTTCCGATGTACTAACTTTCCCATACTTTCTCCCTCAATCCGCTGTTTTCTCCTATAGGCGTTTTACATCATAAGCAAAAATAAGCAGAATTTTCTCCCCTCAAAATTTTTGTTGTTTTTTTCGGAAAACAGGAAAGTTTTTGAACTTTCCTGTTTGGAACTCCAATCTCGTTTGAAATCATTGTCAATTCGTATCATGATTGACAATGATTTCAAGCGTTTAACGCTCTGCGGAAAAGGACAGAGCAATTGGTTTTCAATGATGAATTTTACATGGAGATTAAGTTATGGGTATTTTGAAAAAAGTCAAGAGGCGTCCGAAAGGAATGGGACGGATTTATAAGGTCAAGAATACGTATTATCTGCAATATACCGATCCGGACGGGGTACGGAAATCCGCGCCGTTGAAGGACGGGAATGATGAAAAGGTCACCAATTATCGGGATGCGGAGGAGGCGGCGAAGGTTTTTCTGGAGTATCATAAGAAGATTCATGAGATCGATACGCGGGAGGAGTTTCTTAAAAAGAAAGCTGAATTAAAGAAGTTGCGGGCGCGTTTGACCATCACGTTGGATAATGCATTCGATCTGCATTTGGCCAAGCCGCATGTGCGCAATGCCAATGGAAATGTTTTGAAGGTGACGCGGCGGTACTGGGAGGATTTTGTTTGTTTTTTGAAGGATAATTACCGGTTCAAAACCCTGGACGAAGTGGATCGCGCGCACGCGGAAGCATATATCGCGCATATCCGGCAGAATGGGCGTTGGAACACGAAGATTGCTTATGTGAAAGCGAATTGTCCTGTGCGCCGGAAATTCAAATCGTATGATTCCGGAGGGGCGCTGAGCAATACGACGTTGAACCGGTATCATTCGACCTGCAAGGCGGTGTTCAGTTATTTGCTGCCGGACCTTGGATATACGGTTGAAGAAAATCCGTTTTATTTTATTCCGCCGTTGAAGCTGAAACCGGAGAACCGGGAGATTTTCACGGACGAGGAGCTGGGGTTGATTTTTGCCAATCCGCCGGAGATGATTCGAGGGTTGTTTACGATTGGAATCTGTACCGGGCTGCGTTTGAGCGATGTGGCGACACTCCGTTGGAGTGAGATTGAGCTATTCGACGCCAAACAGCGAAACCCGGATTTTCTGCACCGGGAAATCGTGCGCCTGACGATCAAAACAAAGAGTTGGGTGAAGGTTCCGATTGAAGCGGAGCTGAATGATTTTCTGCGGAAACAATATAAAATCAGCCGAAAAAATGAGTATATCATGCCGGAGGCGGCTGATCTTTACTGGCATCACCGGGGTGTCTTGAACACCCGCATCCAAGGTTACCTTAATTCGCTGGGCATCGTGACGCAGAAAAGAATTCCGGGACGCAAGAAGGCGCAGTCCATCAAGGGGTTCCATTCGCTGCGGCATTGTTTTTGTTATTATGCCGGGTTGAATAATGTACCGTTGCCGGTGGTAAAAAGCATTGTCGGGCATTTCAGTTATGCGATGACGGAGCATTATCAGAAACATGCCGACAAGAAAGCGCGAATCCAGGGCGTGTCATTGATGAAAGGAATTATTGGAAGTTTTAACAAGGCCCAGACATATGATCAATTGCGGCAGCAGATCAACGAGTATGTCAACATGGCCCCCGATCCTGTTATCGACAAAATACATGCGGCGATTCTCCGGATTGCCGGCGATACGGCCGAAGAGCCGCAGAACGATGAAACCGGCTATCTGATTGAAAATAAACAGTAAAGTTCTTGAACTTTCGCATTTAAACCACGGCAAATCGTTGATTTTGCCGATTAATCCGGTTATAATAATCTTCCTGCGACAGGAGGTTATATGAACGAGATCAAGAATTTAGATATAATAATAAGTGTGCTGCAGCCGTTGGTAAATACCGGCATTATCAGCAAAGCCGAATTAGAGCGGATCAAAAATACAGCCATCGTTGATGCGCCTGAAACGACCGAACTGGATAATATGAAGAGCATTAAGGATACCTGTGAAATACTGCATTGCGACCGTCGGACGATTTACACCTGGATGACGAACGGCGATTTGGAATTCACGCGGTTATCCAAGCGGAAAGTATTGATTTTTGAAAGCAGCATCATTCGGTTTATCGAAAAACGGAAAAATACAAAATATACACATGAAATGATATTGAAATAATACAAATGTACGCTATCTTATATTTAGACAAGATCAAGTGTAAATTTGTATTATGAAAGCAGAAAGTAATTGGGAAGAAGTATTTCCGGATATTTATGAACAGAGACCTGTATTGCTGACGGAAAAAGCAATGCGGGTTTTCCCGTTTTACTCTCAGTCCATCGGGAAGAATGTTTTCCTGGCGAATCTTTTATGCAACTTTGCGGGATATTATTTTGACAGTTTGCTTTACATCCATCACCCTGCCGGAAAGAATCAGGAAATCAAAAATCACATCGTCGATTTTGCGATATTTTTGAAACGGGAAAAGCTGCAAAAGAAAATCGGAATCTGGTATAACGATCCTTTTTTTGATCGTGAAAATGCGGAAATTCTGATTGAAAAGTTAAGAAGGCTGCCGGCTCCGCCTGATTCGATTCATCCCTGCCTGAAGACTATTTATTGTTTTCTGGAAAAAATAACTAATCTCATCGAATGTCCGGATGCGGATTTTGCCTTGAAACTTTATGAACTTTCGATATCATGGTCCCGGAAACAGACGGAGCCCGCCATGCAACTGGCTTCCGCGCGCAATGTCTTGAAGTGCGCGGAGTTTCAAATCAAGCGGGGAGATCAAAAGCAGAATAATCACCAATATCTTTTTTACGATTGGGGGAAGGAATATCATCAATATTTTCAGGATTGCCGGGATTCCGGGATGTGTGAAAAGACGGCCCGCCGGTATGCCAGACAGGAATTTACCCGGAAGTATGCGCATGAAGCCGAAAATCTGACGGGAGCGTATCCGGGGCTGAGCATGAACAGTTTGAGGAAATATCAAAAAATCTATCTAACTTGGAATCAGGAACATGAAAGATTGTAAAGTAATCAAAGACATTTCGCTTGTCATGAAATGGGAACGCGCATTCAAAAAAAGGGTTAAGCAGGGCAAATTCAGTGAACGACAATTTCTTTTTTTTCTGTTGGGGCTCGGAACCGGATTGCAGTATGAGGAACTGATCCGTATAAAGTATGGAGATTTGAAGTTGAAAATGCTTCTTACAAATGCCAAGGGACGCCCGAAGGAAGTGATGTATATCGTATTGCCGTCGAAATCCAAAAGGCGGAAAGTCCGTGAAATTATGTTTCCCGCCGATTGCAAGAAAAGGATCGAACAACTGCGCCAGGAATACCCGGATGACACTTATTTATTTCAGAATAAATCCAGCAATATGGTGGGTAAACCGCCGGCATCGTGGTCGGTTGATACCGTGCGCCGTTTTTTGACGGAGTCGGCGGAAGCAATCGGTATGGCGGAGGAATCAATCGGCGCAGCTCTGCTCCGGAAAACCTTCGGTTATCTGCAGTTGAAACATGGCGGCTGGACATTGCGCGATCTCCAGCAGTATTTCGAGATGCGCAGCATCAAACTGGTAAAAGAATACGTTGGAATAACCGGCGAAGAATTTGATTAATCAACGGGGATGGAGCGGCCGCCGGCGCTTTTGAGGAAGCGATGCGCGAGACTGGCGAGGATGCCGAAGCCGAGCAGATGCAGGAACTGTCTGTTCTCGTAAATGTATTGCTGGACCTGCGTTACTAGGATTAAGATCAGCAGCAGGTAGAGCCATGTGAAAACTACCAGCGGGACGCGATTTATGACCTTGATTTTGGGACGGTGTTTCTCCCGTAACTTGAACCAGAGTAATTCTATGATGGTTTTGAGAATGGCCCATAATGTGTCCATTGCAAAAGCGGAAAACCAGAGCAGGATTGTCGCCACGGTGATAATGCCGACTTCCGGAATTTCCAACAGTAAATGGTCTTTTTCTGCAAAGATCATGTAAAGGCCGGTGGCGGTTATTATCGAAGAAAAGATGAAAAATGCCAGATTTGCGTAGTCGTACCAGTAGAGGGCGATGCCTTGGGGGGTGTCTTTGCGGCCGATTTTGGGAATGGGTGGACAATGGCGTTCGAAGCGGGCGCCGCACATTTTGCGGCACTTCTGGTTGATCGCGCCGCGAGCGTAGACGTCGCCGTTTTTCAGGATGCGACCGGACTGCCAGAAGATGTAACCGA
>DHTZ01000044.1 GCA_002408885.1 Lentisphaeria bacterium UBA5247
TGCTAATTGTTAGGACACGTCTGTGACAAAGTAAAAAAAACATATGTGTCGCTCGGCAATACGGATGGAACGAATCAAATGATTCTCTCCGGGGTAAAAAACGGGGACGAAATTGTGACCGACGGAACTCACAAAGTCATGGACGGTTCGGAAATCCAACCGGACCGGAAGGAGAAGTAAGAGTATGTTTTCCCGTTTTTTCATCGAACGCCCGCGATTTGCCTTGGTGCTGTGCATCATTCTGGTGCTGGTCGGAGTCATTTCCCTTTACAAACTTCCGGTCGCGGAATATCCTGAGATTACACCGCCTCAGTTGTATATATCGGCGAATTACACCGGAGCCAGCGCCGATGTAGTCATGCAAACCGTGGCAATCCCGCTGGAGGACAAAATCAACGGGGTGGACGATCTGCTTTATTTTTCTTCAACCTGCGGCAATGACGGCGCATATTCCTGTACGGTAACATTCAAGTCCGGTACCGATTCGGACATTGCGATGGTCAATTTGCAGAACGCGGTGAAACGGGCGGAGGCGAAACTCCCCTCGGAAGTGACAAAAACGGGAATATCCGTTGAAAAGCGGGGCAGTGACATTCTGGCGATGTTCACCTTTCTGACCGACGGTCAAAATATGAATTTGATGCAGTTGCACAACTACATCGAATCAAATGTAAAAGATGCAATCACCCGCTTGGATGGCGTGTCTTCGGCGGAACTCATGTCAGGAATCGGTATCAAGAAAGAGGCGCAGGAAAAGGTCTTCGAACCCTTCATTCAGCAGGATGCGCTGCGCGATTCCCATGCCTACAAAGGCTCCGGCCTTGGCCTTGCTATCACCAAGCGCCTGATTAACTGTATGAACGGGACGATCAGCCTGGAGAGCGATATCGGCAAAGGATGCGAATTTGTAGTTGAACTTCGGGATATCACCTATGTCGGAGCCCTTCCGGCTGCGGTGGAGGCCACTCCGGTGATTCCGGAGGAGAAAATGGAGAGTTTCCGGGTTTTGCTGGTGGACGATATCCCATTGAATCTGAGGGTATTAAAGGCCATGCTCCAGAAACTTGGAATTGAATGCCAGACTGCCAACTCCGGCAAAGAAGCCATAGAGATACTGCGGAATGACCACGGTTTCAATGCGCTGTTGACCGATATGTGGATGCCGGAGATGAACGGTGCGGAATTGGCTGCGGCGATTCATCATGAATTTTCAAATGTCACCTTTCCGATTGTCGCCGTAACGGCGGATACGGAGGCGGGTGCCAATTTCTCCAAGGAGCATTTCGCCGGTATCCTGTTGAAACCGCTCACCGTGGAAAAACTGCAAAAACTGTTCTCAAAACTGAAGAAAAAGGAAAGCGGCTGGAGCGTCATCTGACGCGGAGCTTCAGACGACCCCGCAAAAGACCCAAAGGCCAAAAAAGACTTCAAAGGAAAAGAACCGTTTTCGCTCAAAAATTAATTGTCTTTATCGTCTTTGAGGACGTTTGGCGATAGCGGTGCGCCAGTAACTAATTCTCTTTTTTATACGCATAATCTATGGTGATTTGTTTGATTTCGCCTTTGAACCAGCCTTTCTTTCCGCCGCCGATGGCGGTGGCGGTATCATACAGGCCGGGATAGCCGCATTTGCCTTCGAAACTTTTTTCGCCGACCGCAACCCGAATATGGTCCAGTCCGTAGTAACAGATCAGTTTGCACCATTGCCCCTCGGGTAGTTGCAATCCGGTTTTGTGCTTGAAGGTTCGAAGCGTATCGGTAATGATTTCCAGTTGTATTTCGCCGTTTTCAGCCCAGAGTTTCAGGAGGCCGGGACTGCCGGCGCTGTTGTCCAGTATCGCCTGGCTTCCTGCCGGATCCGTTTGCCGCAGTTCAAGCGACAAGGTGAATGCCGCCCGGCGCGAGATGATGCCACTCGGAAGCGCCAGGTGCTGGCCGGTTTTGCCCAAACCCCAGGCGTCATTTATCAGGTCCACCGAGGTTTTTTCCGCAGTACGTGGGAAGTCGCTCAGGGTAATGAAAATGGAACTGTCGCGATTGCCGGCCCCGAGGCGCCCGCTAACCTGCGCCGGATAACCGCCGCCCATTCCCCAATAGCGGCGTCCGGAATCGGTCGGAAGCGCGGTCCCGTCAGCAGGGTTGGCGCGGTAATCGAAGATCGGAATCATGTTTTGCGGCAGCGCCAGGCGGACGGGCTTACCGGTAGATTCCGAGAATACCTTGATGGCCCCGGATGGCGTTTCGGATTTGACATAATCGAACGGAGCGCTCCGCCAGGCTTTGCCGGAATTGGTGATGACTTGCAGGTGACGGGTTGAGAGTTTGCTCTGGGGTGCGGCGGCAGTCTCAAAATTCACTGTCGGCTGGTTTAGCCGGACCGGCTGAAGTATCTGGAAATCCTGTCTGGTGACCGATAAGACAGGAACGGACAGGCCGGGTACTCCGAATGCGCCGCGGGCCAATACTTGCGCCAACGGCAGATTGGATTGAAAAAATCCGGGAATATCAATATTCAGAACCGCCCGGTCGACATTTTCATTCGGTACCGCCAGGAAGAAGCGGGTGGGCCCGACTTTTTGAGCGACTTTCAGTTTGACGGTGTTTCCCGGCAATTCCCGTGAAATGGCCGTCGGCCAGCTGAAAGTAGTATCGCGCAGCCACCGGACATCCGCCCCGGATACCGAGAGGGTCCCTTCGAGGTTATGGGAAAAAGCACCGAGATTCTGGAAATGAACACAGAATATCCGCTCTTTTTCGCTGTCCATCCAATAAGGTTTTCCGTCTCGTGTGGCGGTGTAAACCGGCATATTGTCGTCGAGAATTTCCGCATAGGCGATGAGCTCTTTGGCATCGAATGATACCTTGATGCGGTCAGCTGTTTTGTCGATTTTCCACGATGGTGCGGCGATGATGTCGCGCAACGGCTGTTTGACATATTGATAGTCGCAATTTGCAACCGGTTCGATCTTCACATATTGCAGCCCATCCCGGTAGAGAGTGCTTTTTCCTTTACGGCGCACTTCCAGTTCCGGCAGTACGAACGGCAGTTTGGCCCAGGATTCCGTGGGAATGGAGAAACGCTGTTCTTCCATATTTTTTCCGGAAAATGAGAACATGGGACTCTGAAAAATCTCCAGGCCATCCGGTGAACGCAACAGAAAGCGCGCCTCGGAGGGGCCGCCGGAGTCCGGCAGGCCAAGCAGTTCGAATTCCGTTTTTTCCCCCAGGGCGATCACTTTCCGGTAACTGACAATCAGGTTCGGAATGTTTTTGTCGTCACCCGGAAGTTCCGGGGAGAGGCCGCGAAATGCCCGGGTAATCCGGGTAAAGGAGGAGAGATTGTAAACGGTCGGGCGCAAACTGGTATTTTCATTCTGTTCGTCCCATTCGGGGATCACGATCACGTCCGGTTGCGCGGCGAGCGCGGCGGCCATGGTTTCGCGGTAAGTCCAGGTACCGTAACTGCCCCGGATGTAACCGACCCGGCTGGCATTTTCATGTCCGATCCGGACGGCGATGGCGAAGTATTTATCTTTGAATTCCGGTTCGCACAATACCGCCGTGGCGGTTTGAATCATGAACTTGAAAAAAGCAATATCGGTATGGCGGTCCGCGTTGGAACGGACTGGCGCGCAGGCCAGGTAGATACCGTCCGTTGCGCGGAGATAGGCGCGGAGGTATTCTTTCAATTCTTCGAGTTTGGGGGAGGTGAGCCGTTGGTTTTCGTGATCGTCCTGCCAGCGGTACCAGGGACGGCCGCAGGGCCTTTCCAGGAGGGGTAGAAAGATAAAATGATCGCCTTCTGTACGGCGGTAATCATTCAGCAGGGTTTTCCAGAATTCGGGCGGGCGGTCATCCGCGTTGTAACTGGAAATGACGGTCTTTTGATTGGTTTTCAGTGTAACGGCGCTCTTGAGCGCGGCCAGGAAGACAGGATCGGCGGTCCGGCGCGCTTTGGCGAGCGCTTCCGGTGAATCGACTTTGTCGGCGGGCCCCATATGAATTTCCGGCAGCAGGGTGAAACCGGGTGAATTAGCCTGTTCCAATTGGGCAATCAGGCGCGGGGTGCCGTTGCCATACAGGCTCGCCAGTCCGTCCAGGCCGTAGAGCAGAGTGTTTTCCGCCATGGCCTTCAGCGCAGCGACAGAGGTCGAGCCCTCCGGACGGGGATCGTTGAGCTCGGGGTCGACCAGGAGAGGGCGGTCAACCCACCTGCCGGCATAATTCAATACAGGATTATAATGGAACTGCGCCCGGGAATAAATCATGGTCCGGGGCAGTTTGCGTTTGTATTGAACATTGTTCCCGGCCAGCGGGGACAAGAGCACGGACAGTAAAAACAATAACGGCAGTTTTTTCACGGTTTTATTCCTCGCGGGTGACATTGAAGTAACGCCGGATGGTGGCGATATCGCCCTTTTGAATGGTTCCCACCGGGTCCGCCACCGGAGTGATATGGCCATCGCTCCAGAGGACGATCGCGCTTTCTTCGTGACAGGGATTGATCCGGTTGGAACGGTTGGATTCAATATTGCCGCTGATCAGGTGGCGGCCGTAGCCATTTTCCCGGTTTCCGTTCCAGGCGTCTGCCAGCATGATTTTTCCGGCCGGATTTTTGATGTCCGTGAGTTTGGCTGTGACCAATTCCCGCTGATCTTTCGAATGCCAGGAGCCATAATTGCCGGCGATATACTCATAATTGATCCCGTAATTGATGAAACGGTAGCGCTCGAGATTGCTTGCCGGTTTCACGATACAGTTTTCCGCGCCGTCGGCTCGTGACCGGCTCAGGCCGATCGCTCCCGTAAAACTGGATGCGGCGGCCGGGCAGAAATAAACGGCATTGTCTTTGATGAATTCTCCATGGTTCAAAGCAGATCCCCAGGTAATACGGGTTGAGCTTCCGCCGCCGGCGCCAAGTTCATAATCGACATAGGGCGCGTGGTTTTCGTAAGATTGAGAGTAAGCTGTCAGAGCCGCGAAAATCTGCTGTTGATTATTCCGGCAGGCCGTATCGGCGGCACAAGCTGACAATTTGGCCATGCCCCGAAGCAGCAACAGCATTAAAACCGCGACGGCGGCAACCAGTAGAATCAATTCGATCAAGGTAAAGTGTTTTATTTTCATTTGATAACTCCTTAATTTTTCAATACGTTGAAATATTTTGTCATATTGTCGCTGGTTCCGCTCTGAATCGTCAGCCGGGCCATCTTCCAGTACGATACATGGCCGTCGACCCAGAGAATGTTCGTTCCGTTGTCATGGCAGTCGTTCATGCCGTTGCTTGCTTCGCTGGGGAGACTCGGGCTGATGATATAACGGCCATAGCCGCCGGACTTGTTCCAGGCGTCCGCGGTCATTACTTTGCCGGATGGATTTACTACCCGTTCGATTTTCTGCGTCAGCAGTGCGCTGGGGTCCGTGCCTCCCCAGAGAGCCTGGTTGCTTGCCAGATATCTATAATTGATGCCGTAATTGATGAAGCGGTAATACTCCAGGGAGGATTCCGGGTATTTAATGCAAGTGTTCGGACCGCTTTTGATAGAGCGCTCCTGGCCGGTGGCAGAAGTGAATCCCCCCGCGGCAGCGTCACAGAACAATGATTTATTGTTTTGCAGATAGCCGCCGGAGCTGAGGGAATACGCCCAGGTGATCCGGACGCTTGAGCCAAGCCCGCCGATATCGCCGTAGTCGGCATAGGGGAAATATCCGCCTTGTTCGCCGACATAACCGGCCATAGCCAGGCCCAATTGCTTTTGATTATTGATGCAGGAAGAGGCCCAGGCGCTCATCCTCGCTTTGTTCAGCGCGGGCAGCAGCATGGCGGCGAGGATGGCGATGATTGAAATCACCACCAGGAGTTCAATCAAAGTAAATCGATGTCTCGGCATTTTGTTACCTCCTTATTCATTTCAGTTGCAATGCGTAGACGATACCTTCGAAACTGACGAAATAAACCATGTCTTCCACGGTCGCCGGGGAGCCTTTAAACGCGCTCCCGGAAGAAATGATTTCGGCGGGGCTTCCGGTCGCCGGATCAATCCGGTAAATACCGCCGTTATCCGCGGCGGCGATTACGTGTCCATTGACTGTGACAGGAGCGGCGGTATTAGCGAGAAACTGGAATTTAATCCCGGCGGCTGGCGGGAGCGGCTGGAGATTGACCCGGTACAGGTTTTTTCCTGTTTCCGCATCGAGTCCGACAATGGCGTTGGAGGAGAACGCGATCAGTTTGCTATCGGCCAGGGTGAGCCCTCCGATGGAATTGACGCTACCGGGAACGCTCTGTTTCCAAATGATTTTTCCTGTGGCCGGATCGACTTTGCGCACGGAAGCGCGCAGATAATAGTAAACGGCGTCATCGGTCACCAAAGGAGTTGCGGCGCTGGATTTGACGTTTTCATTCGTACGCCAGGCGTCGAAACCGTCATTCTGGTTCAATGCACCATAACAGCCGGTGCCGGAAAAATAGATTTTACCATTGGCCGCGGTGAACCCGTGCGCCACGTTTCCGGGTCCGAAGGACGCGGGCTTTTTCCAAATGGACTTTCCGTTTGACGGGTCAATACAGTGCAGGTATCCGCCACCATTATAGAAATAATGAATCAGCAATTTGCCGTCGGCCAAGAGCATCGGCGCCTGAGCCTGTCTCCATGAGGAAGGTGGCGCTGTTTCCACGCCGGGGAGAAAATGCCGCCGGAGAAGCTTGCCGTCTCGGGCATCCAAGACCAGCAGTTCGCCGTCGTTGGTCAGGGCATAAACGGAAGTTCCGTCGGAGACTGCCCCGCCGGCGACATTGGTGCCGGACAAGGTGCGCCAGAGCTGTTTGCCGGTCAGCCGGTCAAGGCAGAGCACGCCTCCGGAAACGCTGTCCAGATTGTCCGCACTGAGACCGATGAACAATTTATCGCCGTGGACCGACGGTTTGGGATAGTGAAAAAAGGTATTGCCGGTGACATGGGTCCAGAGCAATTCAGGCGCCTGGGCCGGGGTGATGGTTTTCGACCAGCCGTTTGTTCCGGCTTTGGCTTCGAATTTCAGAGGAGGAGTTGCCGCCGGTATTCCCGCCGTCCAGATGAAATCGCCGGAGCGCTTCAGTTCGGTTTTGACGCCTTTGGCATCTACGCAAATCACCTGTTGCGGATCATAAACCGTATCATAGACAAAGGCGGCCAGATTCCGATCGCCGCTTTGGAACGCGTGAACCCTTTGGCGCTGATTGAGGTAACGGGAACGGGTGGAGAGGATGCCGTCCTTGGCGGAGCATTCGATCAGGCGCAATTTCTTGGTGAAGGTTCCGGCATCGTGGAAACGGAGCGGATTGTTGTAGATCGAAAGAATGCCGCCGGAATGAAAAATATTGTCGTAGTGGTAATGCGCACCCAGATAACCGAGCAGGCGCAATTTGTTCCTGCGGATGTGTTTTTCGATGAATTCAGCCAGATAGGGCGGATCGTGCGTCACCACCATGACCGGAGTGTCCGGCGGCAGGAGCTTGAGATTGTTTTCGATCCATTTGAACTGGCGGTCGCGTTCCTCCGGGATAACCAGGCGGAACTCCGACAGGGGAGCCATGAAGTGGATGCCGCCGTAATTCCAGGAGTAATACGGCGCGCCGAAGCATTCCGTGAAATTTTTCAGTTTCGGCTTGGATTTCAGGCCGTCGTGCCCGCCCCAGATCACATGACGGGGGAAACCGGCCCGGTCCATTTCCAACTTGAGTTTTTCCAGTTGCGGCGTTTCTCCGAATTCGGTCATATCGCCGGGGAAAGTAATGAACGCGCAATTGTATTCCTTGATCACGTCACGTATTTCCGCCATGTCATTGGCCAGTTCCGCCCCTTTGGTCAGGAAATCGTATTGAATGTCGCTTCCATGAATGAAGGTGAATTTTTCGGGAACACTCGAACGTTTTTCCAAGGTGAAGGCGATCTGGTTGTCCCCGGGCTTCAACGCGATGGACGTATTGCCGTCCGCCCGCAGGTCATGGGGAAAACGCAGATAAACGAACGGTTCACATCCGGTTGATACTTCAAGTTTACAGGAACCGTCGGCGGCGACCGGATAAAAGCGTTCCCCGTCACACAGCATCACATTGCGGGTATCGGGCGTAGTAACTTTGCAGTCCACGCGGTATTCCGCCGCCACGAATATCGATGGCAGCAACAGGGTCAGGGCTAAAAACAATGCGCTCTTTTTCATTAATAAATTTCCTCCGTTGCTTTTGTTGTTTCAGACCTTCGAGAGATCTCCGTTGATGGTGATGCCGCCGTCGGCGGAGATGATGCTTCCGTTCAGGTATGATGATTCGTCAGACGCCAGAAACAGGGCGATCTTGGCGATTTCCTCCGATGTCCCGTAGCGGCGCAGCGGAGTCCGCAGTTTCAGGAAACGTTCCTCGTCGAAACTTGAATCGGACGGATTGCTCTTGCGCATCATCGGCGTCATGATCGCCGCCGGCGCGATACAGTTGGTGCGAATTCCATACGGGCCATATTCCACCGCCAGCGATTTGGTCAGCTGCACGGTAGCCCCCTTGGTGGCGGTATAGGCGTCGCAGCCGGGAATGCCGATCACACCGGCACTGGAAGCGGTATTGATGATACTGCCGCCGCCGCTTTGCTGCATCAGCGGGATGCCATAGCGGCAGAACAGATAGACGCTGCGCAGATTGATGCCGATGATCATCTCCCAATCATCCTCGGAAATTTCAGTGATTTTGCCGTCGCGCCCCGGCAGGTACACGGACGCGTTATTATAGAGAACATCGAGCCTGCCGTAACGGCGTTCGATTTGCGCCATGACATTCTGTACGTCGGCGCTTTTCGATACATCGCACTGAATGCACTCCGCCGCGCCGCCGGCGGCTATGATTTCCGCTATGACTCCCCCGGCGTTTTCAACATCGATTTCCGCCAGGATCACGATCGCGCCTTCCGCCGCGAATTTCCGGGCGGCGGCGGCCCCTATTCCTCCGCCCCCGCCGGTGATCAAGGCGACTTTTCCCTGTAAACGGTTCATATTTTATTCCTTTAATTTCAGTGGCGCGTATTCTTCATGTGAGTGAAAGTCAAAAAAACGCAACTCAGGAAATGACGACAGTTCTTTTACTTTCTGGTGACACGAATAGTTATAGCGTCCGATCAATATTTCCCAATCGTTTTTGCCATCCAGCGGAACTCCTTTCAGACCCAGTTCGGAAAGTGGTATTGCCACCTCCGCAGCCCAGGCGCGGTCGAAGTCGGCGGAACGGTTCAGGGTGCCGTCCAGCGTGATGGCACTTTTGACGTTCAGCGGTTTTTTCTCCGGTATCACGCTTGGCAGCAGATGATGCCCGCGGCCCGGATAAAAAAGTACGATCTGATAATTCGCCGGGCTGATATGGATCTCCCAATAATGGTTTGCCCCGGCCGGTTTCAGGAAAACCTCCAGCACATCGCCAAGGTTGCAGTGCATCTGTTGATCTTTGGTGCCTTCGGCCACGATATCGTCGTCCTGAAACTCCGCGCCCACATACAGATATTCTTTGTCCCACAGTAACCGGACTTTACCGGGCGAGACGGGTTTGGCTCCGTAAACGGCTCGGAGCTCCGGGTGCCGGTTGTTCCAGGCTTCCCGGGCGGTGGCCAGCTCATATACCGTGGCCTGTTTCCATGCTTTTTCGTCAAGCTTGCCGTCCATCAATACCGGATCGGCAGTATAGGCGGCAGCCATCTCCGGGAGGGGCGGGTACGGGTTTTGCGCGCATCCCCCCAATAACAGGACGGATGCCGCCGCTGTGACAAAAAACAGTTTCATTTCAGAACCCCTTTTACTGCTTCGGCAATGCCGGGTGCGTCGAGCTTATAATAAGTCCGCAGCCAGTCCTGATCGCCGATGGCGGTGACATTGACGTCGGGCAGGGCGAGCCGTTTGAATTTGATATTGCCCAATCCTTCATCCATCAGCGCCTCCGCCGCCGCGCTGCCGAGCCCGCCGCAGATATTGTGTTCCTCCACGGTGATGATGGCTCCGGTTTCCCGGGCGGCCCGGCAGATGGCTTCGCGGTCGATGGGTTTGATCGTGTGCATGCTGATCAAACGGCAATTGATACCGGATTCGGCCAGCTGTTCCGCAGCCAGCTTTGCTTCATATCCCACTGTGCCGCAAAAGATGATCGCAGCATCTTTGCCGTCGCGGACGGTGATCGCTTTGCCGATCTCGAATTTCACCGGGCCCGGATGCACATCTTTCTCATTTTTATAGCCACAACGGTAATAAACCGGACCTGTGTATAACATCATGGCATGAGTCGCGGAGCGCGCTTCGTGCAAGTCGCAGGGGGCCAGGACCACCATGTTCGGCAGCGCCCGCATGATCGCCAGATCTTCGGTGGAGTGATGCGAAATGCCGAGCGGCCCGTAAGCCATGCCGCCGCCGATGATGATGATTTTGACGTTGGCATTGTGATAACAGACGTCGTTGCGGATCTGTTCCAGGCAGCGCAGAGTCGGGAAATTGGCGATCGAATAAGTGATGGCGATATTGCCCTCCATGGCGATGCCGCAGGCTACCCCGGTCATGTTCTGCTCCGCCACCCCGCAGTTGATGAAGCGTTCGGGAAATGCATTGGCGAACCCTTCGATCTCACCATAGCCGATATCCGCCAGCACCATATAAACGCGGGGATCTTTTTCGGCTATTTTCAATAATTCCTGATTAAATGCTTTTCTCATATTGCCGCCTCCAGTTCAGCCAGAGCCTGTTCCAGCAGGGTATCGGTCAGGCCGCCGTAATGCCATTTGTATTCGTTTTCCATATAGCTGACCCCGCGTCCTTTGACCGTGTTGAAAATGATGGCGGTCGGCTTGCCCGGCACTGCCGGTAAATTGTTCAAAGCCTGTTCGATCGCGTCGAAGTCATGCCCGTCCGCCACCCGTACCGCCCAGCCGAACAGTTCAAGCTTCTGGTCGAACGGCGCCAGGTCTATGACGTCTTCGGATTTGCCCAGCGCCTGCAGGCGGTTATAGTCCACGATCATAATCAGATTGTCCCAGCCGTGCTGCCCGGCCAGCATGATCGCTTCCCAGGTGCTTCCGGCATTGCAGTCGCCATCACTGACCAGACAGAAAATCCGGTGCCTGGCCCCGACGTTTTTGGCCGCCATCGCCATGCCGCAGGCTACCGGCATACCGTGCCCCAGCGAACCGGTCGAAAACTCCACCCCGGGGATATGATGCGAAATATGCCCGCCCAGTTTGCCGTCGTTCAAGTAATAGGTGTTCAGCCAATCCGCCGGAAAGAATCCCTTTTCGGCCATGGTCGCGTACAACGCCGCGCCGCCGTGGCCTTTGCTCAGGATAAGGCGGTCGCGGTCCTGCATTTTCGGATGCCGCGGGTCTGCCTTCAATACACGGTTGTAAAGCACGGCCAAAATATCGGCCATGGAAAGCATACTGCCGATATGCCCGCTCTGGCCGCGGTGAACCATGCGCAGGCAGTGGCCGCGTACCTTTTTTGCCAATTCCCGGCAATCCGTATAGTCGTTCATAAATCTCCTGTGATATTGTTTTTCAGGTCCTCGAAATAATCATGCCGCGCGAACAATGCCGCTCCGAGAGCGGTGTCGTCCGGCCGCTGGCGACTGAATTCAAGTTTGATATTCCGGTTCAGTGGCGAAAATAGATTTTTGCTCAATTCCTGTTCCAGCCCTTCGCGGAAAGCCGGCGCTTGATCCGGCAATGGCCCTTGCGCTCCGATCCGGAAAATACCAATCAGCACCACCGCATTGGCCAAAGCCACTCCGACCGTTTCGCCCGCCTCCCTCAAAACTGTTTCACAGATGCGGCTGCCGTCCGCCGCCCTGGCGATGATCTCCGGCAAGGTTATTTCCGGCAGTCCGGTCAGCTTTGCCGCCTTGGCGGTGATGGCGGAAGCTCCCGCCACGGTTTCCAGGCAACCGCGGTTGCCGCAGCGGCATAGCTTGCCGCCACGCTCCATAATGGTATGCCCGAGTTCTCCGGCATAAGGAATGCTGCGGCCGGCAAATTCGCCCTTGTGCAAAACCGACATGCCAATCCCGTCTCCGCACCAGACCTGCAGCCGGTCCTCATCGCTTCGGCCGGACAAGTCGGCAAAGCAGCCGGCGTCGATACGGTTGACCAAGGAAAAGTGGACCTGAAATTCCTTGCGGAACCGTTCTTCGAGCGGCAGGTCGCGCCAGTCCTCCACATGTGCGGAAAATACTCCGATTCCATGCTCCCGATCGATGAGCCCGACATCTGCCATTCCGATTCCGGTTACCTCGATATTTCTGTGTTTATCGCGAAAATCCGCTGTCAGCTCCATCAGACGCCGCAGCCGTTCCTGTCCTTTTTCGCACGGCAGCGGCGATTCATCAACGCACACTTTTTCACCCAGCCCGTTCAACATCAGCAGTCGTACACGCTCAACCTGATGATCGATTCCAATCATTCCGAATTTGGCGGGGTTCAAATTCAATAAAACATTCCGTTTCCGGCCCGGCTCGGAAGGAACCACCAGGCCGTCATTCTCCAGGCAGTCGCAAACTTCGACCAGGGAATTCAACCGCATTTTCAAGGCGCTGTTGATTTGACTCCGCGTCTGCTCGCTATGGGAATAAAGATGATATATGACACTTCTTGAATATTTATCCATGATAATTATCTATTTGGTTGAATGAGTTTTATTATTTTATTATTTATCTAATGATAATTATACAGCCGATGCGAAATAAGTCAAGTACCGGTTTTGTCTTTATCTGAAAAATATGTATCCGGTGCAAATCATTTGATCATCGATATTCTGATGGAGAGAGTCCGAAATGTCTTTTAAATGTTCTGGAGAAATGAGCCGTGTCCGCAAAAATCGCCTGCGGCAGGTATTCTCCAAAGAGATCCATCTGATATCCGACCTCATCGGGATTACGCCGTTCAATAAGGCGTCCGTTTCCGGCAACGTTAGCGCCGCGCCGGATGGTGGTGCGGCGTTTCCCGTTCGGCGCTTTCGCTCCATACTGTGTTTTCGGCGCAAACTGCATGAGATATTCCATCTGTTGGCGGAGAACGGCGTTTCCCTCTACCAGCATTTGATACTGTTCTTTGACCGCGAGCAGTATCTTTCCCATAGCTTCCATCGCCCGGTTGGGAACAACATATGCGCCCGTCTTGCGGATAGCCGGAAGGACTTCATGTGTCACCCATCGGCGAAACGCTTTGGCTTCCGGTTTACGACTTTTGAGGATAAGCGAATAGAGTCCAGCCTCACTGACAACCGTCATTTCCTGTTTGCCGGAGGGGGTGTTCACAGTATGAACACCCCTTTCATCCTCATCCAACAGACTTGTGCTGCGTCGGCTGTTGCAAATTTCCAGAATGTCGCAAACGTCTTTTGCGACGAACCATGGATCGCCATCACGCTCAATGATGCGAACGGGATGGTCTTGATACAATTTCACGATTTCGTCCATACTTTTCTATTCCTATTATATATGGGTTGTAAGCGCCGGACAGCACCGTGCCGTCCGGCGGTTGCGAAAACGATTATGCTTCGGCGGTCGCCTCCGTTTCCAAAATCGGCGTGAGTTTCTCCCAGTCGCAACCTTCTCCGTGAACGAATTCCGCCCAGCGGCGGCGGATCACATCGCAATATGTTTCATCTAGTTCCATCATGCGGCACTTACGTCCGGTCTGCTCACAGGCAATCAAAGTGCTTCCCGAACCGCCGAAATTGTCCAGTACCGTCTGACCGCGCGAGGAGGAATTCTTCACGAGGTAGACCAGCATTTCCACTGGCTTCATGGACGGATGCACGTCATTGCATTTGGGCTTGTCAAAATTCAGCAAGTTCGTCTGGCAGCGGTCGGAATACCAATGGTGTGCCGCTCCGGGTTTCCAGCCATAAAGGATCGACTCGCTGGCATAATGATAATCAAATCTGCCGAGGACAAAACTATTCTTAATCCAATAGAGTGTCTCATGGACTTCCAGCTCATTGGCATTCGCAGCCAGCCGGAAATTGACCGACTCCGAATCGGAATGGAAAATGTAGAACGCCGCTCCCTGTTCCAAAAACGATGACGCGCATTGAAATGCGCCGCTCAGAAACTCCCGGAACTGCCCGTCCGACATATTGTCGTTCTGAATCGTGAGGCCGTTCGAGCCGGTCAAGGCAACGTTATACGGCGGGTCGATGAGATACAGCTCGGCTTTATCTTCGCCCATCAGTTTGGCCGTGTCGGCGGCATCGGTCGAATCGCCACACATGAGCAGATGGTCGCCAAGGCAGTAGACTTCGCCGCGTTTGCTTGCCGCCTCTTCCGGCACATCCGGAACGGAGTCCGGCTCGGTCTCGCCATCTGCAACTGTGTCATCCGCATTTCCGTTGAGCAGACGATCCAGCTCCTCCGTGTCAAAGCCAAGAAGCGACAGATCGAAATTGGCTTCCTGCAATTCCTTGATTTCCAATGGAAGCAGGTCATAATTCCATTCGGCAAGTTCGCCGGTCTTGTTGTCGGCGATGCGGAACGCCTGAACCTGTTCCGGCGTGAGGTCGGACGCGACCACCACCGGGACTTCCGCCAGGCCAAGTTTTTGCGCGGCAAGCATCCGGGTGTGACCAGCAATGATGACATTGTCCTTGTCGACGATAATCGGATTTTTGAATCCGAACTCCTTGATACTGGCCGCGACCGCGTCCACCGCGCCATCGTTGAAGCGCGGATTTTTCTCGTAGGGGTGAATCTCCGAGACTTTCATGTTGATGATTTGCATACGATTCCTTTCGGGTTGGGTTGAAAAAAAAGAAAGTTTAAACGCTCTTTGGGAGATTTTACACTTGCAAATCCTCGTTCTTGATGTATATTTAACGAGGATAAGCAAAGGAGACTTATGAGCGAATATCGGAAACAAATGAAAGCATGGATAGAATCCAACCGTCCGTTTTCAGCGGCGGAAATTCGCGCTGCCGGTATTCCATCTCAAGTTTTGGTGGAACTTCAACGGCAAGGTATTGTCGAACGTATCAGTCGCGGTGTCTACCTTTCCGCAACGGCAGAAAGCACGGAAAATCTTTCACTTCAAATTGCCTCTCTCAAAGTCCCGAATGCTGTGATCTGCTTGCTTTCCGCCCTGCGATTCCATAATTTTACGACGCAACTGCCTCATGAGATTTATCTTGCCATCAGATCGCACAGCTGGATTCCGCACATTGACTCTCCGGAAGTACGGATTTTTGCTCTTACCGAGGCTCCGTTTCAATACGGCATTGAGGAGCATGATGTGGACGGTGTCAAATTGAAAGTCTACTCCGCCGCAAAAACAGTCGCCGACTGTTTTAAGTTTCGCAATAAGATCGGTTTGGATGTCGCACTTGAAGCCTTGCGTGAAGGTCACCGTCAAAAACTGTTCTCTGTTTCCGAACTCATGAACGCAGCCAAAATCTGCCGTGTCACGAAAGTCATCACACCATATCTTGAAAGTATGTTTTCATGAGCAATCCCAATCCGACAAATATTGCGGCTTCCGTGGAAGCCAAGCTAAAAAATGTGACAGCCGAGCGAAAAATAGATTACCGCTTTATTCTGATCCGCTATGCGACAGAACGTTTTTTTTATCGGTTGAGCATATCCCAATATGCCAATCAGTTTGTTTTGAAAGGCGGAAATCTTTTTGTCATCTGGCAGAATGGCCGTGACTATCGTCCAACCATCGACTCCGATATGATTTGTTTTGGCAATGCCACACCGGAATATCTGAAACAAGTCTTTTCGGAAACTTGCCGGATGAACAACGTTCCCGACGATGGAATGAGATTCGATGCGGATTCCATAGAGATTTCTTCTATTCGGGAAGAAACCGAATACGGCGGGACACGGATTCTTTTGCTTGCTTTTTTGGGACGTGCTCGTGTGACGCTCCAGTTCGATATCGGAGTCGGCGACGCAATCACGCCTCCGCCGGAGTTGACCGACTTTCCCGTTCTCTTGAATGGTCCCGTTCCCAAATTGAAAGCCTATCCAATGGCGACCACCATTGCGGAAAAATCTGAAGTGATGGTGACGCACGGAATCATCAACAGCCGGTTGAAAGACTTTTACGACCTTTGGCTTCTCTCGGAACTGTTCGATCACGACTATGCGACCTTGCGGTTGGCTATCAGGAATACTTTCGAACGGCGCAAGGTTCCCATGCCAACAGATATGCCGGAATCGTGGACGCCTGAGCTTGTGGAAACTGTATCACTTCACCGGGCAAAAATGGAAACGACTGAAAACCGGGCTTCCGGCGGACGCGACCGAATGCGGCCCGACCGCTGAATTTGAGGACGGTGTCTGGAAGATTTCCTTTATCGCCGGAGGCTGGCAAGGGGATCGCCGATTCCGGCTCTACCGGATGTACGGAATCAACGCCGAATCGATGGCGCAGCAGTTCGCCGATGTGGGATTTGTCCGCAAAGACCATGTGGTCCATGCCGGACGGCGCGGCCCGATTACGATTGTCGAGCCGGGGCGGACGGTCACTTTGACGCTGAACGGCGTCGAATTTCTGTACCGCGTTTCTTATGACCCGTTCCAGCCGAACCGCCTGCTCATTTCCGGGCAGTATCTCGACGGCACGATTTTCTCATGGGCGTATCAGCCGGGAATGAAAATTCTCCGCAATGTCATTGCGGACGGCGTTTCAGCCTATAAATGCGCGTTCTACGGCGGCGACTGCTATTACGCCAAACGCGAAAACGGTTTTGAGGAACGGCGTATTGTCCGGGCGTCCGATCTCCGGCTGGTCGATTTGAACGCGGAACAATTCATCACCGAAACCGAAGAATCGACATATTCACGGTCGGAGAATGCGGAGTTTGAATGAGCTGCAACTGCCACGGAAAATCAGGCGTGTCCGTCACACGGACTTCGCCGTTCGATCAATGTTCCGCCTGTGCGAAAAAGCATGTGGTGAAAGCATGGAACTTGTTCAATGAATTCACTTACGCCGACGATAATCGGGACGTGATTTCCGGTCAGCTCAGGCTGGCCGCCGACCACCTGATGTACAATCATCGCGATGCCGCCTTAAAAGCGCGTGACCTCGCAATCCTCATTGAAGAAAACCGGGATTCGGAAATCACGTCCGAATGGACGGATTTGCTGACTACTGTCCGTGAAGCGTTCAACGGCGATCATCTGGAAATTACGGAACGGCTGAAACAACTTGAAATGGAGATATCATGTATATAGTGCGAAAAATATCGCAGAGGTAGAAAAACCTCCTATGTCGAGTAAATTTTGGTAACCGAAACCAGACAAAGGAGGTTCAGGATGCAGAGAAAAGGTAACATCATTAATCGCAAAAGTCAAATGGAAAATTTGGTAACAATCGGAATCGATATGGGCGGGAGTCTGTGGGCAACGGCGGTTTATGACTGGACCGAGGGTAAAAACAACTATTACGCGCTGAAAGACAAAGACAGCGAGACAAAGGAGGAACGTTGCTTCGAACTGGTGAAAAGCCTGGTGGATTGCGAGAAAAAAGTGCATGTGTTCTATGAGGCGGGACGTTACGGGTATTGGCCGGCGCGGAAGTTCCAAGATTTGGGTGCAGAGGCGCATGTGCTACCGATCAACAAGTTGAAGGTGATTATGTGCGGAAAAGTGATCAAAACGGATAAGCTGGATGCGATGTTCCTGGGCGGCTTGCACCCGGAAGACCGTCTGCCGGAGGTGTATATCCCGAGTGTGGCGGAGGAAGGGCATCGTGACGGAGAGCGGGAGTTGGCGCGGCTGAAGAAGAGGGAAAAGGGCGTCAATTCGCAGTTGCTGGCGTTGGTGGAGCGGACGGAGTTGCCGACGCCGAAAGGGCATCAGAGCAGCCGCATCTGGCGGAAATTAATCATGGAATGGGGACGTGGTGAAATCTGGGCCAAACTGCCGTATCTGATGCGGCAGCGTTTCAAAAGTATGATCGAAGAGCTGGAGTTTGCGGAGAAACAGTTGGTGGAGTGGGAGAAGGTCATTGAGAAGCAAATGGAGGCGGATCAGAAGCAGGATACGGCTTCGGATACGACCGCCACAACCATCGCCAAAATGGAATGCTTCAAGGGAATCTCGGACGGTATTGCCAGACACCTGGTATGGGAAATCGGTGACTTCATGAGATTTGACGGACATAAAGCCTTTACATCATACTTCGGGATTACGCCGAGCCTTGAGCGTGTTTTCAGCAACTACCGCCAGATACGCCTTTACCAAATGCGGTAATCCAGCAAATTCTCTAGCGATAAATTTTTTCTGCAGCTTTGGAAACAGATCGCTTTTTAACATCAACTGATGCAGTAAATGAGCGATTTGCAGCAGATAATAATAGTTTTTCATCGCGAATCCAATCGTTCCGTAGTTATGTTCGAGCCTATATCCTCCGTTTTTCTGAATGTTGAATGCTTCCTCAATTTTCCATCGGTAGCGTGCCTCCTTTGCCAGTTTTGCGGCGTTTTTCTTGTTTGGCCGGGAATCGGTAAGCCAGACAAAAGTCTTCTTCTCGATTCCCTCCGGCGTGATTCGTATTTCTTCACATTTGAGCAAATGACAGCATTGCCCTTCGTGTTTTATGTTCAGCGCCCAGGTAAGATGCTGGTAAACTCCCTTCTCTGGTGAGTAATCAACAGACCGACCGGGATTAAGATCAAACTTCCAGTTTGCCATTTCGTGCACATCCGGCAGACATTTATCCTTTAAAGTAATGAAGTAAGCCCATTGATTTTTCTCACAGATTCTCAGTACGTTTTTGTTCGGATAAAGTCCGTCAAGCAGGAAACATATCCGCAATCTCGGGAAACGTTTTTTCAAGATTTCCGCCAGACGATAAAAAGCTTTAAGTTCACAATCCTGCTTGACATATTCATCCTCATTCTCAACAAAGACCGTCGCCAGCGAAAAGAACAGGTTGTCATTGGTAACGAGTTTAGCCTCAAGCGCATAATAATAGCTATAGGTTTCTCCGCAAATTTTCTTATAAACGGCATTCGGATGTCGCCCTTTCTTTGTGTGGAGGTGAACGCCGTCAACCGCCACCATAAATTCACCGCTGGAATTTCGGTACTTATCCAGCACCCGGGAAGTAATCAGACGTTTTGTCATTTCGCCGGGTAACAGCTCCAGAGAGTCAGCCGGATTCATTTTCTCCATGAAATAACTCATGGTTTCAGCAGTAGCAACACATTTTTCATCAGTACCGCTCAAAGCCAGAAAATTGTAAAGGAAATTTATAGCCCGCCGCTCACTTTCCAACTGGCTGCGGCTACCGCAATGAAACAGGAACATGGTCAATCCAAGGTAAAGCAAATGCTCTTTTGAATAAATAATCCGTTCCGGGGAACGCGGTTCCGGCATACTTTTCAACTTTTCGTTGAAATCCGGAAAAAAGTGATCAAGCAGGATTTTTATCAGGTCTGCCGTGACTGGTTCAGGCGCTTGAGGTTTTTGTTTACGGCCTGCTTTGTGCTTACGTGCTGTTTTATTATCTGCTCGCTCAGCATACATTTAAAAAGCGAATATGACATAAAAATTCAAACGGAGGTGTATTGTGACGGAAAAAATCTGGATTGCTATTATTGGTGCTGTCGCAGGAATCACGGTGGCTGGGATCAATTGTTATGCATCTTGCCATAGAGATCATGCTAAGCAAACGACATAAAAAAATGAGATAACAACGTATCATTTTATAGCCATCCTTTTGAATAATACTTTGCATGTCAAAGAACAATCACAAATACCTCTCCTCTTGCTCTTTCCAAAGCTCCGGAATGGGATTGCGGAGGGCGGCGTCGGTCAGTTTTTCTGGGATGTCGCCGGAGAGAATGCGGTGGACGATTTTGGGAGAGAGACGGGTCATACGGAGCCTCCGAGTGACCGCACCGGGATCGATCTTCAGCGCGGCGGCGATATCCTTGGCACTGCCGAAATCACCGTTTGCCAGCAGTTTCTCCCAGCGGAAGGCGCGGGCGAGACTCAAGGCCAGCGGGGATTTTTCCGGTTCAGAATCGTCACCAGCTGCGGTCACGGTTCGCCGCGCTCCGCAGGAACGGAATGCGATGGGAATGTGAATATGCAGATTTCCGTTTTCAAGGTTGTCAATTCTGGGCATTTGCCGCCATCTCCTCTCTGAGCGTTTTCACGCCGTCGGTTCTAATTTCAAGGTCGAGTCCGGTTTCGGTCACGACCGCCTGTTTGATCAGCAACTGCACCAGCCGGTTCTTTTCTTCCGGATACATTTCATTCCAGACTGTTCCGATGTCGCCGAGCATGTCCATGACTTCTTTAACATCCAGCTCCGCCGTGTCCGCGATGCGGCGGGCGAAGTCCGGCGTGCGGAGAAATTTTGCCAATTGGTCGGACACCAGCTTTTCGATATCTCCGGCGGAAATTCTTTTGACCGGGCAACTGGATACGGCACGTTTAACGTCCTTGGAGCAGATGTAATATGGATAAGTCTTGCCGTTGTGCCGCCCATAGGTCGGTGTCATCGCTCCGCCGCAGTGACCGCATTTGAGGATGCCTTTCAGCATGGCGACGCTTGCAACACGCTCACCTTTTTTACGCCGTTCGGGAGTGTTGTTGCTGAGAATCTCATGAACGCGATCCCAGACCGCGCGGTCAATGATGCCGACATGTTCACCGGCACAGACTTCCCCCTTGTATTCAACCTCGCCGATGTAGTGATGATTTTTGAGCATCCGGTAGATGTGGTTCGGAGTCCATGCCTTGCCCTTCCGGGTGGCGACACCATCGAAATTCAGCTCGAATGCGATTTGCCGCGCTGACTGTATTTCGATGTACCGTCGGAAAATGTTCCGGACTCTGACCGCTTCCTCTTCGTTGACTTCCAATCTTTTATCAACGACCTTGTAGCCGTATGGAACTGTCCCTCCAACCCACTTGCCTTTTTTTCGCGTCGCGGCCATCTTGTCACGCACGCGCTCGGCGATGACTTCACGCTCGAATTGTGCGAACGTCATGAGGATATTGAGCATCATGCGCCCCGAACTGCTCGAAGTGTTGATATCCTGCGTCACACTCACGAAGGATACGCCCCATTCGTCAAATTTCTTTGACAGCTCCGCGAAGTCGCAGATGGAACGCGAGAGCCGGTCGATTTTATACACAACGATGGTATTGACCAGTCCGGCTTCGCAATCGGCCAGCAGTTGTTTCAGCGCCGGGCGGTTGGTGTTGCCGCCGGAATAGCCGCCGTCCTCGTAACGTTTTTCAAGGCATGTCCATCCCTTGGCCGCCTGACTTTTGATGAAGTATTCTCCTGCCTCGCGCTGGGCGTCAAGACTGTTGAATTCCTGCTCCAATCCTTCTTCCACCGACTTGCGGCAGTAGATGGCGCATTTATTTGTTTTTTTCGGCTCCATGTCATTTTACTCCGAAGAAGAGTTTGCCGTTCCAGCGCGTCCCCGTGATGAGACGAGCCACCGCCGAAAGCGATTTGTAAACCGCGCCGTCATATTCATAAGTCCCGTCGCCGACCGCCGACACCTCGTGCATGACGCCTTTCCAGATCCGTTGAAGTTTTGCCCCGTTGCGGAGGTTCCGCGTCAGGTCGCGTTTCAGATTTGACATCGGATCGCGGTCTGCCAGTTTTTCCAGCCTGGTCAAATCCTCGGCGGAGATGCCGCCAAGGTAGATTTCCTGCAACTTGTAGATCAGCCGCGCCCGCAGATATTTCCCGTTGGTGTTCGGAGCCGGGACGCCGAACAGTTCCTTGAATTTTTCGGTCAGTTCCGGCATGGTCATTTTCGTGACCGCCCGGATCTGACGTTCCATGATTTCATCATTGCTCATATTGTCGCAACTCCTTTCGCTTGAATGTTAATGAAGCTTGCGTCAGCGGATATATCCAATCGCTTTGCGCTTATTCTGCGAAGAACGGCGGCGATTAAATCTATGGCCTGCCGAAGATGCTCCGGGAGGTCTTTATTACGGTCTATTTGCATTTTCTCAACT
>DHTZ01000037.1 GCA_002408885.1 Lentisphaeria bacterium UBA5247
ACGCATTACGCAGAACACATTTGTTTCCTTATGTTGGGAGGGAAGGAAAAAAAGCAACAGTCGTAACAATACCTGTTGCAAATTTGTTCGATTTATGGAATTCGATTCATAGGAACAATGAGGCGAAATGAATCTTCAGCGAGACGGCCTGAAATCCAATGATTCTCCTTGCAAATGAAGTTACATATAGTATATTTGAGTATATCGGATAAACAATGAAAGGGTCATGATGCAAGGCTTCCGGAATTTGCCGGGCTTTCAGGCGGCGCTGTCCATCTGTACCGGCTCGCAAAGGCATTGCCGCCGCTTCGTCAGTCGGAGGCGATATGTGCCGCGAAATCGGCGTCGGACATGGAAAACCAGTAAATAGCCTCACCTATTCCGAGAATTCCCGGGATCATACCGGCTGCGGTTAATACGGCTCCAGTCCGGAAAATATTGTTCGATGGTTCGGAATCCAGATAACTTTCGAGCCCAAGTCCCAGGCAGATTATTCCGGGAATAAGCAAGGCGCTGACCAATAGATAAACGATTCCGTACGCAAACTTGCGGATATAGAATTTGTGCGCCCCGCTCCAGCCCAGCAAAGACGATAACAAAACCATATGGATGCGTGTTTTGTCATTGCCGAATGCTTTCAGTATCTCCAGCACATTGGTGGCGGTGGGTGCTTGGATCATGCGAGGGGCAGGGCGAAAATCGACGTGATTGTTATTATTATTGATAATCATGATTTCCTCATCGTTTTCTCCGGCTGTCTCCGTAACGGAATCCGGTCGGAGTGGTTGGGGCGGGTGGGATTAAGCGAATGGAAGCCCGCGAGCATCGGTTCTGACGGCGATGATTTCAATTAAAACCCATATGATCGTTATAATCAAACCGATACCGGTGCAAGTGAGAATGAGCTGAAGAATTCCACGTCCGATATAACCGGCATAGAAATTGTGAAATCCGAGTACTCCCCATAAAAGCCCAAAAATGATATAAACGACGCGACTTTTCGGTACCAGATGGATTCCCATTCCAGGATTGCTATTATTATTATTGTTGTTGTTGTTGTTGTTCAGGATGATCGGGCCGGTGTTTGCCTGTTGTTTCTTCAGGTTTTCCACTTCACGCATCATTGCATCGACAATTTCTCCGCAATGTTTGCATTTCTTGGCCGAAATAAGAATCTTCTCCCCGCAAAACGAACATTCCTTCAGTTCCGTTGCGCCGCTGTTAAGGTTTTCGCTCATACGATATTTCCTTTTTGTTTTTGAGCTGTGAAATCCGGGTTTTACTTTCCCTGTTCTTTATATAAAATTGCACGAAATTGCGCAATTTCAAGCAATAATGCAAATTTAATGTAATTAATTTTGATATTTATGCAATTAATCCTATGTTCTAGTCATAAAAAGAGCTAGTATAATGGAACTTACGCAGACAATCATTAATGCAATCAATCATGCAATAAAAAACTCCAAGGTCACGGCAAAGGAATTTGCCCGAAAAACCGGTGTTTCGGAATCCAATCTGTCCCGGTGGCGCAAACGGAGCGTTTACCGTATCGACAGCAATAACTGGCGATGCCTTTATCCCGCGATTCGTCCTTACCTGCCCGACGATTACAGCAAGGAAACTGTACCGAAAAGCAGTTCGAAACCGATCAGCCGGAACAAAATTCCGGAATATATCGGTAATATCGTAAATGGACAAATCAATATTTACGGTGTGCCGCATGAGAAAATAATCGAAGCGATTAATGCCGCTAATCTCACGGAAGAACAGCGGAAAGACCTGAAAGATCGGATATTTTCGTGATTTCAGCGGATCGTTTCAATTCAACGGTTTATCTTGCAAATGAAATTTCAGATGCTATATTCTCAAAAATAGATGCCATTGAGGTAAATAGCGAAAGGTTTACAATGCAGGGGTTTCGAAACTTGCCGGGCTTTCAGGCGGCGCTGTCCATCGTGCGGCGGCTGCGCGGGGCCGGGTTCAAGGCTTATTTTGTCGGCGGTTCGGTGCGCGATGCATTGCTGGGCAGGGTGCCGAAGGATATCGATATTGCCACCTCGGCCACGCCGGAACAGGCGGCGGTGCTGTTTCCGCATCATCACAAGGTCGGGGCGGCGTTCGGCGTGCTGGTGGTGCTGGTGGATGGCGCACCGTTCGAAGTCGCCACCCTGCGTGAAGAACGCGAATACATGGACGGTCGTCATCCTGGAATCATTACCTACACCGATGACCCGAAACTGGACGCCGCCCGGCGCGATTTTACCATCAACGCCATGTTCTACGATCCTGAAAACGGCGAGATTATCGACTATTTCGGCGGACAGGACGATTTGAAACACGGCGTCCTGCGTTGTGTGGGCGACCCGGTGGAACGTTTCACGGAAGACTATCTGAGGATGCTGAGGGCGGTTCGCTTCGGCGTGCGGTTCGGACTGCGGATCGACCCGTCGATCTGCGTCGCCATCCGGCAATTGAAAAACAATGCGGCGCGTCTGTCCGGGGAACGCATCCGGCAGGAAATGACCATGATGCTGACCGGTCCGCGCCCGGCCGAGGCGGTGCGGATGCTCAGCGAATTGGGATTATTGGGCGTGTTTCTGCCGGAAATCGAGGCATTGCATGGCGTGGAACAACCGCCGGAGTATCATCCGGAGGGAGATGTATTTGTCCACACGATGCTGATGCTGGAGCATATGGCGCTGCCGGGCGTGGAATTGGCCTGGAGTGTGCTCCTGCACGATGTGGGTAAGCCTGCCGCGTGGGCGGTCGGAAAGGACGGCGTGAGTCATTTTTATGGGCATGAGGCCGTGGGGGCGCGAATGGCGGAATCGATTTTGAAACGGCTTCACTTTTCCAATACGCAGATCGAGGTGATCGTTAACGCGGTGGCCTGCCATATGCGTTTCGCCTCGGTTCACCTGATGAAACGCGCCAAGCTGATGCGGCTGATGGCCGAGCCGAATTTCACTATGGAACTCGAACTGCATCGGCTCGATTGCCTGAGCAGCAATCTGTTGATGGAGAATTTCGTTTTCCTGCTTGATGAAATGTCCGCTAAAGCCGGTTGCGTTGAACTGCCGCCGCCGCTTCTGAACGGCCGCGACCTGATTGCCATCGGGCTGAAACCGGGCGTGGAATTCGGGCGCATCCTGAAGGAGGTCGAAGACCTGCGGCTGGAGGGGAAAATCAGTTCCCGCGAGGAGGCTATCGCACAAGTTCTCCAAACAGCGAAACTGCGCTGACCCGGTTGATCCGGACCTTGACCAGATCGCCGACGGCGGTATCCGGAGCGGGCTCGAAAATCACGGTCTTGGCGGTGGTGCTCTTGCCGGACCAGCGTTCGGTATTGCGTTTGCTGACCCCTTCGACCAGAACTTCCTGGACGGAACCGATCAGTTTACGGTTGGCCGCGGCGGTGCGTTCTTCAAGGTCCTTCAGTAGAATCTGGTTGCGTTCTTCCTTGATTTCCTGTGAAATATCGTCGGACAGTTTGGCCGCCACGGTTCCCTGGCGCGGCGAATACCTGAAGATATAGGCCATGTCGTAACCGACGCGGTTCATCAGCTCGCGCGTCGCGGCGAAATCTTCGTCCGTCTCCCCCGGAAAACCGACGATAATGTCGGTGGAGAAGGCGACGTCGGGGGCTGCTGCGCGGATTTTGTCGATGATTTCAAGGTATTGCGCCGCCGTATAATGGCGGTTCATGGCTTTCAGAATTCGGTCGGAACCGGACTGCAGCGGGAGGTGGATGCTGCGGCAGATTTTCGGCTGTGCCGTGATCGTGCGAATCAATTTATCGTTGAAATAGGACGGATAGGGAGAAGTGAAACGGAGCCGCTTCAGCCCGTCGATTTTGCAGAGTTCTTCCAACAGGTCGGCGAATGGCGAGTGATCCGGCGGCGGCGGGTTGATGTCGCCGCCCAACCCGAATGCCGCCACATTCTGCCCGAGCAACAGGATTTCACGGGTACCGTCGGCCACCAGCTCACGCGTTTCGGCGGCGATATCCTCGATGGAACGGCTGATCTCGCGTCCCCGCACGTAAGGCACGATGCAGTAGGAACAATAACGGTTGCAGCCGCGGGTGATGGCGATCGAGGCGAAAATGGAGTTATTGTAGTGCTCGCCGAGCCCAGTCAGGACTTCACTGCCGGGGTCCAGCAGCGCCACCTGGGCGCGCTGGTCGGCGTGAATCGAATCGACGATGTCCGGGAGCCGGTGAAGCTGTCCGGTACCGAGCACGAAATCGAGGTGCGGCAGCTCTTTGAACAGGTCTTCACCGCGGTTCTGGGCCATACAGCCCATGACGCCGATGATCAGCTCGGGGCGTTCTTTTTTAAGTTTTTTCATGAAGCCGATTTTGCCGACGGCTTTGCGCTCGGCCTGGTCGCGCACGCTGCAGGTGTTGAAAATCAGGACATCGGCCTGGGATTCGTGATCGACGATTTCATGGCCGCGCTTGCTGAACATGGCGGCGGCGGCTTCGGAATCGCGCTCGTTCATCTGGCATCCGTATGTCTTGAGAAATATTTTCATGCGGCGGGCGTTATCCTGCGGCGACGAGGTTGTCGCGGTGAATGATCTCTTCGTCGGCGGCGCGGCGAAGGAGCTTGGAAATGTCTTTGCTCTGGCATCCGGCCAGCTTGACGCAATCGGCGCTGTCGAAATTGGTCAGGCCGCGGGCGATGACCGTGCCGTTCGCGTCGGCGATTTCCAGCGTGTCGCCGCGCTTGAACGTCCCTTCGACCGATTTGACGCCGGACGGCAACAGACTGCGTCCTTTGGAGCGAAGCGCTTCGACTGCGCCGTCGTCGACGACCAGCCGCCCGGAACAACGGGCGAAAAAACGAATCCAGCGCTTGCGGGAAACCATTTGCTTGCGCGCCGGGACGAACAGGGTGCCGACGTCTTTGCCGTCGGCGATTTTCTGCAGAATTTCGGGGTCGCGTCCATCGGCGATCCAGAGGTGCTCTCCGGCGCCGTTGACCATTTCAGCCGCGCGCAGTTTGGAGATCATGCCGCCGATGGAAAAATCTTTATTGTCGGTGCCCTGCGCGGATTCTTTCAATTGGTCGGTGATCTTGCCGACGACGGAGATGCGCTCGCCGAGCGAGCCGTCCTCGTTTCGGGCGCGGAGTCCTTCTTCGGTGGTCAGGATGACCGTCAGCTCGGCGCGGGTCAGGGTGGCGAGCATGGCCGAAAGGATATCGTTGTCGCCGAATTTCAGTTCGGACACGGATACGGAGTCGTTTTCATTGACGATCGGGAGCGTGCCGCTGTCCCACAGGGCCTCGATGCAGTTCATGATGTTCAAATGGCGTTCGCGTTCGCGCACGTCGCCGGCAGTCAACAGGAGCTGTGCCGAATTGAAGCCGAATTCGCGGCAGACTTCGTCGTACATAGCCATCAGATGGCATTGGCCGATGGCGGCCAGGGCCTGAACCTGGGAGAGTTTGCGCGGGCGTTTTTTGAGCTGGAGCTGTTTCATGCCGGTGCCGACCGCGCCGGAGGATACCAGCAGGACCTTGTAGCCTTTTTCCCGCAGGGCATGGATGCCGGAAATCAATTGCGGAATCAATGCGGGGTCTGTCAACAGCCGCGTCCCGGCCTTGACGACGATCCGATGGCAATTTCGCAACACCTGGCGGCGTTGATTGATGATTTTATCGCTCATGCTGTCTATTCTCCGAAAAATATATCATAACGTCATGTAATAACAAACTCAACGGTTTCCTGAACGGCGTATTGCCGCCCCGCAGAACGGAAAGAAACGGTACGAATGCGTATTTGTTATTGAAAAATTGCAATTGCGCATAATATAATCCGCAAAGTCCCGAATGGCAACCCCGGAATACGCAAATCGGTATTAAAAAGGCGGTGCCGAAAATATTTCAGTTTTGAGACTGGAGACTCCGGCACAGGGTCTCGAAATCTATGCCCGAAACCTGTTTTCTCATCCCCGGAAAAACATAGGGTTCGGTATAGATGTCCCGGTCATAGCGGTGGCAGCTTGAACTGTACATGCACTGCATCAGGCGGATGGCATTGTCGATGCGCGAAGTGTCGATCAGCCTGCGGGTCATCATTTTGCGGATGGCTTCATCCTGCGGGAGTTCAGCCATGAAGTCTTTGAACCGGAGGTAGAAGTCGGCGGCGGACGTGCTTTTCGGCATGGTTTTGAGAAAATCGGAATGATAGAAAAACGCCGATTTTTTCATCCTTTGCCGGGAACTCAGGGAGGCGTTTACCGCCGTGATGCTGATGCCGTTGTCGAACATAATGTTGAATTCGATGGTTTTACCCGCGTTGGTACCGAAGACACGGTGGAACAACCGGCAGAGAATGGTACCGGTGGAATCACAGAGCAACCGGCAGAGCGTCTTCCGGTCGAGCCCGGCTTCGCATCCTTTTTCGTCGATCCGGCGGACATCGATGATATGGCGGAAACCGCGGGCGCTCAGGAATTCCGTCGCTTCGTCGTAAAAACGGCGGTCGAGTTTCGGGAAATAACGGAACGAGGTACTTTCGAGGATAACCTTCGGAGCATTGTCCGCGACGGCGGTTCTCCATATCGTAGTATCGTGATATTCCATTGTGTTCCTCTCTTGATCGAATCTAAATTATAATCTATTGCGTCTATAAAATAAAGTCAAGCAGTCCGATGTCAGAAAGTCGACAAAAAAATATGGAATTGAAATCCTTACCTTCCTTGACGGCTCCTCCTTGTATTTTCCGGTTTCCGGATGTATAATCATGATCATGAAAGAACGCGAACCATTGACCCCGTCCGAATCCCGGGTCATCCTCGGAAAAGGAACGGAGGCGCCGTTCAGCGGCGAGTACGACCGGCATTTTGAACCGGGCCTTTACACTTGCCGTCAATGCGGCAGTCCGCTCTACCGGAGTGACGACAAATTCGACGCGCATTGCGGCTGGCCTGCCTTCGATCGTGAAATTCCCGGTATGGTCCGTCGCTTGCCCGACCCCGACGGTGTCCGGACCGAGATCGTCTGCGCCGCCTGCAGCGCGCACCTCGGGCACGTCTTTGACGGCGAAGGGCTGACGCCGCCGGACCGGCGGCATTGTGTAAATTCGGTGTCGATGAGGTTCGAGCCGCAGGATTCGGACACGGTGGGACGGGCAATTTTTGCGGGCGGCTGTTTCTGGGGCGTGGAATATTATTTGAGGCTGGTTCCCGGAGTGCTGGCGGTAACGTCCGGT
The DNA here is from genome assembly GCA_002408885.1 of Lentisphaeria bacterium UBA5247. Taxonomy (GTDB): domain Bacteria; phylum Verrucomicrobiota; class Lentisphaeria; order Victivallales; family Victivallaceae; genus UBA5239. The sequence goes on from DHTZ01000037.1 coordinate 7,222, forward strand.
TACTGCGGCGGGTCGCTCAAATATCCGGCTTATGAGGAAGTTTGTTCCGGCGGAACCGGCCATGCGGAGGCGGTGGAGGTCATTTACGACAAGGAAAGGACGGATTACGAGACGCTGGCAAAATTATTTCTGGAAATTCATGACCCGACTCACCTGAATCGGCAGGGGCCGGATATCGGTACTCAATACCGCTCCGCGATTTTCCATCTGGACGGCGAACAGAAGCAGATTGCTGAAAAACTGCTGGTCATTCTGCGGGCCAATGGCTGCAATGTGGTTACGGCGCTGGAACCGGCGGGGCGTTTCTGGAACGCCGAAGCGTGTCATCAGGATTATTACCGGCGCAGAGGTTCTCTGCCGTATTGCCACCGCCGCGTCAGGCGTTTCCCCTGAGCATTTTTCAGAAGCGGGAATTATTTGTTTTTATGCTTCGGGGCGTTGGCGGGGCTGGTGAAAAACCATTTTTCGCCGATTTTCTTGAAATGGGTGGATTCGGTTTTGGCATCACCGTTTTTCATGGTGTAGGCGGTGGTGACGGTGGCGGTGTCGCCGGTGATGTTTTCCTTGATTTCGCCGAGGGTGGCGTTTTTGTATTTGGCGAAGCTCTGGTCGATTTTCTTGCGGGCTTCGGCAAACGTCGCGTTTTCCTTTTTCTGCATTTTGATGGCGGTGGCGAGCTGTTTCACCGTTCGGGCGTCCGCTTTCTGTCCGGCCGCGATCAATGAATATTTGAGTACGCCGTCCAGGTCTTTTCCTTCCACGGCAGTCATCATGTTCATGATAGCTTCGAGGCTGGTTTTGGCCGAGCCGGAGGCGTAGGGGAGCACGGCGGCGATGTTGCCCTGCTGCATGGATTCAAACGCGATTCTAGCGATTTCGGCAGGGTTCTTGACGGCGTCGGCGGCAAAAGATGAAGCCAGCGCGGCGGTACAGATCATCAGGGCGGCAATCAGTTTTTTCATATTTCCTCTTAATTTTAATCAGGTTGAAGAACAATATCCCTGCCGACGCGAAAAATCAAGGCCTGAAGATACGAAAATAACCGACCGCCGTGAAATTCAGCTTCAAATAGTCAGTAACAATTTGAAAATAAAGCTGTTTGCCTGAAATCCGGCTAAAATAAATCCGAGATTGCGGTTGAATTATCGGGATACCGGTATTATTTTATCCTTTAATCTGATATTCGGCAACCAGCAGGGCAGGGGCGATGACGGGCGTGAATAGAGCGAGGATATTGTTTGTGGCGGCGCAGAGCGGGTTTCTCGGCGGAGCGGAGCGTTATATATATGACGCGGCGCGGGCGCTGGGGAATCACGGTTTTGAAGTGGACGGCCTCTTTATCGACCGGGGTGGCGACTCCGTTCTTTATGAAAGTGTATTCAGCCGCGTTTATGACCGTACCCATCTGGCACAGTTGAAACCTGGTGACTACGACCTTGTGTTTATCCATAAAATTCATGATCCCGCCGTTATTCGCCTTCTGCGGACCAACTTCAAGACCGCGGTGATGGTTCACGACCATGAATACTGTTGCCTGCGTCCGGATAAAAGTTATCCGTTTTTCGGAGCCCGTTGCCTGCGTCCGTTCAAGTTGCTGTTCTGTTCTCTCTGTGGGGGGCTGGTTGACCGGAGCCGTGGTTCCGTGCATTGTCTGAGCCTTCATCGCCGTCGGGCACTGGTGAAGGAAATCAAGGCGTGCGACGCCTATATTGTAACCTCGACTTTCATGCGCGATGAGCTGCTTTACAATGGCTTCGATGTGGCCCGGATGGTCAAAATCTACCCGGTATGCAGCGTGTCGCCGCGCCGGACCAGAGTTCGCAAGAGCAACGAAACGCCGGTTATTGTGTTCGCCGGGCAGTTGATCCGGGAAAAAGGGGTCAAGCTGCTGCTGGAAGCGCTGTCGATGGTTCGTTATGAGTTCAAAGCGTACATTATCGGCACCGGCCCCGAGGAAAAACGCTGCCGCCGCCTGGCGACGCGTTTGTGGCTTGACCGTGAAATCGAATTCACCGGTTGGCAGGACGACCTGAGCGGATATTTCGAAAAGGCGGATATCGCGGTGTTCCCGGCAATCGGTTCGGAGCCGTTCGGACAGGCGGGGCCGGAAGCCCAGGCCTACGGGTTGCCGGTGGTCGGCTTTGACTGCGGCGGCGTGGGCGAATGGCTCCGCCATGAGCGCAGCGGGCTGCTGGTGCCGCGCAAGGATATCCGCGGCTTTGCGGATGCTTTGGAAATGTTGATCAATGACCCCGGCTACGCCTGCCGCCTCGGCGATGAAGGGCGGACCTGGGTGGAGACTTATATGTCGGAGGCCAGCTATGTCTCCGGCTTCAAACTGATGCTGGACAGGGTTCACAGCCGATAAAGGAGAATGTGCTTATGCGGACCATTCAATTCAACGCCGTAGCGGATGCGGTGACGGCGCTCTGCCTGAAGGCCGCCTATGATCTGCCCGGTGATATCATGCAGGGGCTGGAAAACGCCTTGGCGCAGGAACGCAGTGAGCGCGGGCGTATATTTCTGGGGCAGTGCATCGAAAACGCCCGCATTGCCGCCCGGGAGCGGATGCCGATCTGTCAGGACACCGGATTCGCCGTTTATTTCATCGAAATGGGCGAAGATGTGCGGATTGGCGGCGGCAGCCTGTATGATGCGGTCAACGCCGGTACCGCCCGCGGCTATACGGCGGGTTATCTGCGCAAATCGATCGTCACCGACCCGCTGTTCCGTCGGCGCAACACCGGCGACAATACCCCGGCGGTGATTCATCTGGAACTGGTTCCCGGTGATAAACTGTCGATTGTACTGGCGCCGAAAGGCGGCGGTTCTGAAAATATGAGCGCGTTGAAAATGTTTCCGCCGGCGGCGGGGCGTGCCGGGCTCGTCGAATTTGTGGTGGACTCCGTCACCCGCGCCGGGGGCAATCCCTGTCCGCCGACCATCGTGGGCGTAGGCGTGGGCGGGACTTTTGAGAAAGTGGCGTACCTGGCGAAAAAAGCCCTGCTGAGGCCGCTCGGCCAGCCGCACCCGGAGGCGGAATATGCCGCCCTCGAACAGGAGTTGCTCGAAAAAATCAATGCGTCCAATATCGGCCCGCAGGGGTTGGGCGGGGATACCACCGCGCTGGCTGTGCATATAGAGTATTTCCCGTGTCATATCGCCTCGTTTCCGGTGGCGGTGAATTTGAATTGCCATGCGGCGCGTCACGATCAGGTGGTCTTATGAAAAATACCGTGAAAATTGAGCTTCCGTTGTCCGATGCGGCAGTGGAAACCCTGTCCGCCGGAACACAGGTTTTGCTGTCCGGCGTGATCTACACCGCCCGCGATGCGGCTCATAAAAGGCTTTGTGAACTGATTGCGAAGGGCGAACAACTGCCGGTGGACCTGAATGGCGGCGCTCTTTATTTCGTCGGCCCGGCGCCTGCGAAACCCGGCGCCGTGATCGGCAGCGCGGGCCCCACCACCAGTTACCGGATGGACGCCTATTCGCCGATCCTGATGGAGCATGCCGGACTGAAAGCCATGATCGGCAAGGGCAACCGTTCCAAATCCGTGGTGGACGCTATGATTCGTCATAAATGTGTTTATTTTGCGGCGACCGGCGGCGCCGCGGCGTTGATCGCCAAATGCATCACCGCCTGCGAAGTGGTCTGCTACGAAGACCTCGGGCCGGAAGCAATTCACCGGCTGGAAGTAAAGGATATGCCGTTGCTGGTGGCGATTGACTGCCGCGGGCGCAATTTATATGAGAACCCGGAGATTCAATAGATGCTGGAGATAACCAATTTAAGACATGGTGCGGTGGTCGGGCGGCATTCGGGGCGCGAATCCGCCGCCGGACTGGAATTGATTGTGGAAGGGGTAGCGGGTGCTCCCGGCCCGGTATTGGTCAACGGCGTGAAAGCGACCAGCGACGGCCGCCGCTTTTCGTCCGTCGTGGAATTGAAAGAGCAGTTCAACGACATCCGGGTTGAAACGAAAAACGGATATGGTGCTTTTTCACAGGCAATAAAACTGGTCTGGGATAAAAACTCTTTTAAACGTTATAATTTCTTTATTGACGACCACAGCTTTTTTTTCACCGAAATTGCAAAATCCCGCCCGAAATCGCTGTTCGACCATTTTTACCTGAAATTTCTCCGGGAGATGAACCGCCGTTACGGCATGAAAGTCACGTTGAACTGTTTTTACCGCAACGACCACCATTCCTTTCAGTTGAGCGATTTCCCCGATGCCTACCGGCAGGAATGGCGTGACAACGCCGATTGGTTGCGCCTGGCGTTTCATGCGTATTCGGAGTTTCCCGACCGCCCCTACCAGAATGTCGCGCCGGAAAAAACGCTGGCGGATTTCGACCTGCTCCGGGAGGAAATCATTCGGATCGCGGGCGAAGAATGCTGGATTCCGCCGGTGGTGCTGCATTGGTTTATGGCGCGCCCCGATGCATTCGACGGGCTTGTGAAACGCGGAGTCCGGATGTTGAACGGCGAATTTCTGGACAATGCCGTTTCGCCGCCGGTCTGCGACCTCGGCTACTGCCGCAGCCTGGACGATGCCGTTTATCTGGAGCGTAAGCGCATGCTCTACGATTTCAATCATCATCTGCTGTTTACCAAAATTGACGCCATCTGCAACCTGCTGCGCCCCTGCGAAATCCCTGCGAAACTCGAAAGCGCCCTGAAACGGGATGTCATCAGTCTGATGTCGCACGAACAGTATTCGTATCCGGGCTATTCCAACTACCAGCCGGACCATCACGAGCGGATCGAAACGGCGCTCCGACTGGTGACCGAACACGGTTACAAACCGGTCTTTTTCGCGGAAGGTTTTTCAGGTAACAAGAGCTGGGAAGAATAACCGATGAAAGTTTATATTTTTGCCGACATGGAAGGATGTACCGGAATCGGTTGCCGGGGACATGTGTTGAAAGATCAGCCGGAGTATCCGGACGGCTGCAAGTTTATGACGGACGACATCAATGCCTGTATCGAGGGATGTTTCCTGGGAGGCGCCGATGAAGTGACGGTGCGCGATGGGCACGGCAGCGGCATGAACCTGAACCCGGCGGAGATCGATTCCCGGGCGAAGTTGTTTCAAGGAGCGTCCCGCGGCATGCGTTATCCGGAATTTGAGGATACCGACGCGCTGATCCTGTTGGGCTATCATGCCATGGCGGGAACGCCGGCGGCATTGCTGGAGCATACGTACAGCTCCAAGAGCTATCAAAACCTGTGGTTGAACGGTGTGAAGGCGGGTGAAGCCCTGCTTGATACGGCGATTGCCGGGGAATACGGCGTGCCGGTGATCATGGTTTCCGGCGACGACAAAACCCGTGCCGAAGTGGCCGGGTTCATGCCCGGCGTGCCGTTCTGTCAGGTGAAAACATCATCCGGGCTGGAAAAGAGCGACTCCCTGCCGTTCGATCAAGCACATGCTATGATTGCGGACATGGCCGCCGGGGCGGTAAAGCATTGGCGTGAGTTCCAGCCGCTCCAATTCCGTTATCCGGTCACCTTGCGGGTCGAGCGGATCGAACGCGCCCAGCGCGAAGGGCTGACCGGCGTGCATTACCCGGACCCCACCGATTGCCGGGTCTACGAAAAAAGCGGGAGCAACCTCGAAGAACTGTTTTACGAATTGCTCTGAACGCCGTATCAGGCGCGGAACCCGCGCATCTGGTGCTGCTGCTTGACTTTGGGCGTCTTCATCTCTTCAAGAGCCAGCGCGTACCAGGTTTCGCCGAGGCCGGAGTTTGAGAAATGTTTATTCCGGTTGTTGACCAGGTGTTCCCAGTTGGAATTGATGACTTCGTTGTCGGTTTTCTTCCGGGCGTCCACCAGCACTTTGAGCGCGTCGGCAATCCGGTCCTGCTTAACCAGAATCCAGGCGTAGAGCGAGAACAGCAGAACGGCGTTCTGCCCTTTGGTGCCGGAGCATTTCTTACGGAAGAACTTATCCAGGCCGGGGTCCTTGCGCTTATACATGCGGGCCAGCTTCATCGCGGTCGATTGACTGTCCATCAGCAGGCACTGCGGCAGCAGTTCATCGACTTTGTCGAATTCCTTGAGCTGGTAGTAAAAAGCCATTTTCATGGTATTGGTCTGCCGTTTCAGGATGAGATTCCATTTGAAAAACGGCTGGAACCAGTCGCAGGCTTCGATGGCTTTGCGGATGCCGTCGTCCTGTTCTTTTTCCAGAACCTGCATCATCATTTTCTGACTGCCGACCGGGCGGCGCATGAACTGCTGCTGCTTCAGTTCGACTTTGCGGCGCACATCCAGCATGACTTCCTGAATCCGTTGATTCACCTGCTTGATCTTAACGCGAATCAGCAGGCTGATGATCAATTGAATGACGACCAATACCAGCAGACCGGTCGTCGCACCCCAGATCCAGCCCCAATCCAACCCGTCCGGAACGGCACAGGCCACGGTTACGATGATTCCGGCAATGATTCCGATAAATAATGTGAGCATATGAATCCTTTTTCGATTATTTCTTTTTGCGCTGTTTGGCGCGCTGTTTCTTTTTCTGTTTTTCGACCTTGCGGCGGTGGTCTTTTTCATCTTTGCTCAGGCCGAGCCCGGAGTAGCCGCTGCCGGACAGGGAGTTGATCAGTGCGGAGTTGTTCTGCTCGCCCCCGCCGCCGCTGTTAAAGAAACGGCCGAGGATGCCGGTCTTTTTCATCATTTTGCGCATTTCGGCGAATTGCTTGATCAGTTGTGACACTTTTTCGAGCGAGGTGCCGCTGCCTTTGGCGATACGCTTGCGGCGCGGGAAGTCCAGGATATCCGGATTGCGCCGCTCTTCTTTGGTCATCGAGAGCACAATGGCTTCCATATGCGAAAAATATTTGGAATCCATATTCGCCATCATTCCCGCCAGGTTACGGCCGCCGGGCAGGAGTTTCAGCACCGATTCCATACCGCCCATTTCGGAAATCTGGCGGAGCTGGCTCAGGAAATCATCGAAGTCGAACTGGCTCTTGCGCAGTTTTTCCTGAAGCTTGGCAGCTTCTTCTTCGTCGATCTTTTCGGCGGCGCGCTCGACCAGGGTGACTACGTCCCCCATGCCGAGAATCCGCGAAGCCATTCGCTCGGGATGGAAAACTTCAAGGTTTTCGAGTTTTTCTCCGGTCCCGATGAATTTGACCGGGACTCCGGTGACTTTGCGCATGGAGAGCGCCGCGCCGCCGCGGGCGTCGCCGTCCAGCTTGGTCAGGACGATACCGGTCAGGCCCAGCGCTTTATGAAAATGCTCGGAAACCGAAACGGCTTCCTGTCCCAGCGCGGCGTCGCCCACCAGCAGAATTTCGTCCGGGCGGGCGGTCTGGCTGACGTGGACCAGTTCCTGAACCATGGCGTCGTCGATCTGCAACCGCCCGGCGGTATCGATGATGACCACGTCGCAGTGTTCGAGTTTGGCACGTTCGATGGCGTTGCGCGCGATCAGCGCCACGTTGTTGCAGGCGCGGTCGGCGAATACCGGGACGTCGATTTCGCGTCCGAGCACTTCCAACTGGTCGATGGCGGCGGGGCGGTAAATGTCGCCGGCGGCGAGCATGACCCTGCTTTTTTCTTTTTTCAGGCGCAGGGCAAGCTTGCCGGCGGTGGTGGTTTTGCCGCTGCCGTGAAGACCGACCATCATGATGACGGACGGTTTCGAAGCCAGTTTCAGTTCGGATTCTTCACTGCCCATCAGCTCGACCAAGCGGTCGTTGACGATCTTGATGACCTGTTGGCCGGGTGTGACGCTCTTGATGACGTCGGCGCCGATGCAGTCGCCTTTGACGTCCTCGATAAATTCACGGACGACTTTCAGGTTGACGTCCGCTTCCAGCAATGCGACCCGGATCTCCTGCAGCGCGTCGGACATATTGTTTTCAGTAAGCCTGGCCTGGCCGCGCAGGCGACGGAATGTTTCCTGTAATCTGTCGCTTAAACTGTCGAACATCTTTTTATCCTTAAAATTATCGCATCTAATTTGTTAAAAATCATTCAGAATATATATTAATACATTGTTTTTGCAAAATAGCAACTCCGAAAAGAAAGATATTTGGCAGAAATGGCCTGCGGCTGAAGGCCGTCACGGCAGGGAAACCGAAACGGAAAAGGAAGACAGTATGCGCAGTGATATCATGAAAAACGGTCCGGAACGGACCCCGCATCGCGCCCTGATGCGCGCCACCGGAATTAAAAGCGACGATTTCAAAAAGCCGTTCATCGGCGTCTGCAACTCCTATACCAACATCGTACCGGGGCATTGCCACCTGAAGGAAGTCGGGGAAATCATCTGTAACGCCATCCGTGAAATGGGTGGAGTGCCGCTCGAATTCAACACCATGGCGATCTGCGACGGCATCGCCATGGGGCACAACGGCATGAAGTATTCGCTTCCGAGCCGTGAACTCATCGCCGACACCGTCGAATCCATGGGTACCGCCCATCCGTTCGACGCCATGGTCTGCATCCCCAACTGCGACAAGGTCGTTCCCGGTATGCTGATGGGCGCTATGCGCCTCAATATCCCGACGATTTTCGCATCCGGCGGCCCGATGGCGGCCGGGCGTGACAAGAACGGCGCCGGTACCGACCTGATCACCATTTTTGAAGGTGTGGCCAAACACCGCATCGGCGAAATCAACGATGCCGAACTCAGCCATATGGAATGCGAATATTGTCCGGGCCCCGGTTCCTGCTCCGGCATGTTCACCGCCAACAGCATGAACTGCCTGTGCGAAGCCCTCGGCATCGCGCTTCCCGGCAACGGCACGATTCCGGCGACATCCCCCGACCGCATCACGCTCTGGCGGCACGCCGCTTCCCGGATCGTCGAACTGGCGAAAGACCCCAATGCCCCGAAAGCACGCGACTTCGCCACCCCGACCGCGTTTTACAACGCGTTGCGGCTGGACATGGCGATGGGCGGCAGTTCCAACACCGTTCTCCACACGCTGGCCGTAGCCAATGAAGCCGGCACTCCGCTGGACTTGAAAAAGCTCGACCAGATCAGCCGTACCACGCCCAATATCTGTAAACTTTCGCCGTCGGTGCAACTGCACATCGCCGAAGACCTCGGACGGGTCGGCGGCATCATGGCGATCATGAAGGAAATCAACCGGATTCCGAATATGCTCGACACCGGCGTCAGGATGGTTTCCGGCAAGACCCTGGCGGAACAACTGAACGAAGCCCCCGCTCCCGACGGCAAAGTGATCCGTACCATCGAAGATCCCTACAGCAAAGACGGCGGACTGGCGATTCTGTTCGGCAATCTCGCTGAAAACGGCTGCGTGGTCAAAACCGCGGGTGTGGCCAAATCCATGCTGAGCCATCGCGGCCCCGCAGTGATTTTCGAAAGCCAGGAAGATGCCTGCGATGGCATCCTCGGCGGCAGAGTCAACGCCGGCGATGTGGTCATTATCCGCTACGAAGGACCGAAAGGTGGCCCGGGCATGCAGGAAATGCTTGCTCCCACCAGCTACATCATGGGGCGTGGCCTCGGCGAAAGCGTGGCGCTGGTGACGGACGGACGGTTTTCGGGCGGTACCCGCGGCGCTTGTATCGGGCATGTCAGCCCCGAAGCGGCGGCGGGCGGCACGATTGCGTTGATTGAAGCCGGCGATATGGTTTCCATCGATATCCCCAGCCGCTCCATCCGGCTCGAAGTGGATGAAGCCACGTTGGCCGAGCGCCGAAAAAACTGGCAGAAACCGGCTTCCCGGATCAAAACCGGCTGGCTGGCCCGTTACGCCATGTGCGCGACCAGTGCCGATACCGGCGGCGTGCTGCGCGTTCCGGACGAACTGCTTTAATATTTCAATCCGCGGCGTGCTCTGTCGATACAGGCGCGCCGCGTTCACCATCAGACGCTGCGGCGTGACTTGCGGAGGGCGCCGGGCGTAACTCCGCAGCGCTCTCCTACAAACGCATTCAGATGGGTGACGTGTTTCATGCCGACGCTTTCCGCAATTTCCTTAAACCCAAGACGATCTCGTCCGATCAATTCCAAAATACGCCCCAGTCGCCGCCTGGCACGGTATTCGCCCGGTTCAATCCGATAGGCTGTATAGAAGCACTTTCGCAGGTACCCGGGGGCGGCTCCGGTCTCGCGGCTTAATTCAGCCAGCGTTTTGCGGAATCCGGTGTCGGCGTCAATCAACGCCCGAAACCGCATCGCCAGGTGTTTGCCATGCCCGATGCTTTCCGACGGTTTCTCCGCCATCATTTCGCCGAGGATTCCGGCGGACATCAATCCGGCGGCAAGCAGGTTGGCGGGCGTACTGCTCGTCCATAAGCCGTGAATCCGGCGAAACCGTTCCCGAAGCTCCAGTGCCCGTTCCGGCCCGAGCGGTTGAACAAACGGAACAGAAAGCAGCGCGTTTCCGCAGAGAAAACGGCCCTGTAATTCGTCCGCATCCAATTCCAGCCCGGCGATATGGCATTGGATTACCCAGTTTTCGCGCCGATGCCCGAACCGGAAGTCGATACGGACACCCGGCGGCAACAGCATGAAGCAAGGAATCTCCGAACCGGATAGCTCCATCACGGCCGTCTGCCCGGCGGCGGAAAACGTCATGTAATCCAATCCGGACAGACAGAGGCCGATGTGGCAGAACTCCGTTTCCTGTAGATGGTTTTCCGCCCGCGTATATTGTCCGACGTGTGTGATAACGGGTTTCATAAAGACGTTTTCTATAAATTAATATCTTTTTTCTGTAATAAATGTCGGATAAATATAGTTGCTGTTTTATAATTTTCCAGATATATTGCTCCGAAATACCGGAGAAAATCATGTTTGTTCAAGGAATTGCGCTGACGCTGGCAACCGGAGTCATCTGGGGGCTGGTTGGAATTGTTTACAGCAAAGCGGCGGAAAAACCGGACGGTTTCCGTCTGTTTCTGGCCGTGAGTTCCCTGTTCTTCGCGCTGGTCATCTGGGGAACCGCTCCGCCTGTCGGGGCGCCCTCCTTGTCCGTCCTGACCATTGCGGCCATCATGGTCCCGGCGGGGATCATGAGCCAGCTCGGTTTTCTGGCATTGCGCGAAGCCATGCGGCGCGGCGGACATGGAGTAAGCTGGGGGATCGCGCAGTCCGCCATGCTTTGCCCGTTTGTCGGCGGAGTATTGTTTTTCGGCGAGCCGCTCTCGGCCTGGCGGGCGGTGGGGATGGCGCTTTTGCTGGGAGCCTTGATTCCGCTGGCGTCTGCCAGCCGTTCATCGTCGGTGACAGGCAGGCGCAATGCCTTTCTCGGCTTCGCTTTTCTGGCGTTTGCGCTGATCGGGCTCCAACAGACATTGACGCTGATTCCCAACCAGCTTTCAGAAATTGGCAACGCAGCTTTGAGCTGGCGAATTCCGCTGTTCAGTCTTTGCGGGCTCGGTTGGTTTATACCGGCGCTTGTCCGCCGGGAATCGGGGTTTCGGAGCATCCTGCCGCTGGCTTTGCTTTACGGAGCATTGGTGGCGGCGGGACAATGGACCGTTTTCCGGGCAATCGACTTGCTCAGCGGAGTTGGAGCGGCGGGAATTGCCTATCCGCTTGCGATAGGCGCGTCGCTGGCGCTGTTTTTCCTTTATTCCGAATGGGTACGCAAAGAGAAAAACGGCTTTATGGGAGCCTGCGGAATCCTGCTTGCCGTTCTCGGCATGATTTTGTTGGCGTTTTAAACGATGTAACCTGATCCGCGACCCCAAATGAGGTTCCGCCTTTTCAGGTCGCGGGAATCGATTATTTACTTACCGAGCCATCGTCATTTTCGTCGAAATAACCGTGCCGGAGGTCATGAAACAACTGCTTTGCGTCTTTCAAACCGCCGATGATGATCCAGCCCGAACAGAATGTTCCCAGCACTACGGCGAACGGCACGAGCCGCCACCACCAGAATTCCTGCCAGATTTTATCTGTTACAAGGTCGGTAGTCAGGCTCAGGACGGTTCCAATGATGAAAATCACCCACCAGCCGATCGTCCAGCCGAACGTGGAATAGGAGAGAAAACGTTCGAAACGGTTGAATTCCGAGGTGATGCCGATCAAACGGGAGAAGCTGCGGCGTTTTTTGAGCTGTTCTTCTTTTTTGACATGGGCGACATCATCCGCGATGGCGTACTGGCCGCGGCGGAGCATTTTGTCCATGTTGAAATCCTTGCGCGGGCCGAACAGCGATATCAGGATATAACTGAGAAGCGCCGTAATCATGGCAATGAAATAAATGAGCTGCCCGTTTAACGGGAATTTTTCCTTATTCGCCGCCAGCCAGCTCCAATCGGGCCAGAATTCAAGCAGGCAGGGAAAAAGGTACGGAGCCCAGACCTGCTGAACCAGCAGTCCGCCGAAGCCGAGGATGGTTCCCACCAGCAGGGCGGTCCATGCGGCCGGGGTCGTGCCTTTGTCCCAATAAAGGCCGCCGATGATCACCGAGCCCGCGCCGCCGAGATAAATCGCGCCGGTAAGGGCAAAATACATCAGGATGAAGTCTTTCAACGGAAACAACATACTGAAGGTAAAGCCGAAGGCGGCCACTCCGACAATCGCCAGCCGCAGCAGCAGCATGTGGTTTTTCTTGTCAAAGGGCTTGCCGCGCATGGGGGTTATCACGTCCTGAATCAGGATGGTTCCCCAGGAATGCAGATAACCGTTGTCACAGCAGATGGCGCATGACGCCACGACGACGGCGAACATTCCCATCAGCCCGACTGGCAGGAGCTCCGCCAGGACCAGCGGCACAGTCATTTGACTTTGCAGCATCGGGTCTTTGATGCCGGCAAGTTTCTGAGTGACCGGAGCCGCGATGTCGGCAAATTGCGGCAGGTGCATCACCGCATAGGCGCAGATCGGGATCAGGATCAGGACCAGCCCGCTGACCAGCCCGCGCCAGGTGGTGATGATTCCGCTCAACACGGCTTCATGGGGTGTTCTGGCGGCCGCGTTCTGCCCGGAATTGCCCTGCCATGCCCGGGTTCCGTAGATGGTACCGAAGATTCCGATCAGGAAGAAAAAGACGTTGAAATCCTTTACCGCGCCTGTTTTAAACGGATTGATCATGGATTTGCCTTCCGACGCGACGGAAAGCCCCGACATGATGACATCCCAGTCGAACTTGAAAAGAAAGAAGAACATCATCACGACAAAAATCACCATCAGGATGGCGCTGGTAAAAAAGCCCGTCAGCATAATGCCGATCTGCCCGCCCGCGCAGGCCGTGTAAACCGCAATCGCCAGATAGGTGAACATGACCAGCGGAAACATCGAAATCGACAAGCCGAAGCATTCCACACTGGCCGGCAGACCGAAAAAATAGATGATGAAACGAGCCGTGACCGCCGGAAACACCCCGTAGTTGAATACCCCGGACAGCCAGCATAACGTTCCGGCGAACAGCCGGAACCTGCGGCTGTAGCGCATTTCCAGAAACTGTGCCAGTGTCAGCGCCCGCGTCTGCCGGAACCGGTAAATCACAAAACCGGTAAGCACAATCAGCAATCCCACCGGCAGCGACATCATTGCCCACCAGTGGGTCGGAAGCCCGGCCCGGTAGACCATTTCCCATCCGGCTACAAGTGTGATCGCCCCGCCGAAACTGACGGAAATGGACAACAGGTAGCGCCCGGCCAGGCGGTTCGCCGCCATGAAGTCGGCCACTCCCCGGACATAACGTTTGGAATAAGCCCCGATAGCAATCACCCCGACCACGACGGCGATCAGGATCGACCAGTCGATCCAATGCAGATTCATTTCAAAAGTGCTCCTTCGCAATAGTTTATTTTATGGAAGCCAGGTCCTTCAGTTTCCTGTCCTGAACGATACTGAATTCAATATGATTTATTACCATACTGTAATCTTCGATCTTTTGCAATGGGCTCAATGCAAATAAAAGCGTTTATTCGGCGGCGATGTTTTTCATCGTTTCGGCCCCTGCCGGAAAACGGACGGCGCCATTGTTTCACGTGCTCATTGATAATTGTGATGGCGGTATTTCTGGCGGTATTGGTTCGGCGAAATGCCGGTTACTTTTTTGAAGTACCGGGAGAAAGAGTAGACGCTGTCATAACCGCACTTTTCGGCGATTTGAGTGATGTTCAGCGTGGAGTTGAGCAGGAGGTGCTGCATGGTTTTATGCTTGTTGTTGTTGATGACTTCGGCGGGAGTCACTCCGATATGCTTCTTGAACAGTTCCCGCAAATAAGCGGGCGAAATACCGACCTCCTTTGCAATCAAACGGTAGGACCGCCCGGTAAACTCGGGTGAAATAATCAACTGGCTGGCCCGGCGGACGTATTCGCTGCCCATCACGGCCAACCGCATGGCGTCTTCTCCCAGCACCGGGGCGGTCCGCAATGAATTGAGGAGAAGTCCCAGATAATAAGAACATTCCAGGGCCGCATCGGGTCCGTGGTCATGGGCCGCGTCCAGGAAATGAGTCGAAAACGCCCTCAGATATTTCCGCGAATTCCCCGATATGTGCATAACCCGGCCGCGGAACATATTGAACCACTTCGGACAATCCGCGGCGAAACGGATCAGCAGCCATTTCACCGGTTTGTCCTCCAGCGGCAGTCTTCGGTGCTGCTGGGCGGGAAACGTAATGATGGCGTCATCCGGGGAAAACACATACGATACGCCGTCCACCATCAGGCATCCTTCGCCTTTCAGGCAGATCCAAAGCACATAGTGCTGGTGGATGCTGAAATACCGGGAAGCATCCACCGCCGGCTCGCAGCGGAAAAAGGAGTGAATCTGATGAATCACAATCGGTTCAACCAGCAAGCCGTTGATATCCCGATGATCGTGAGTAAATTCATATCCCTTGTCGTGTTTCAGTTTCATGCGTGTCCCTGCCTGTTTCCGTCAATATAAGGCGTAGCCGGTTCATTTGCAAAATCAGTTTCGTCGGCAAACTGCAAAAAACAAACCTTTTGTTAAAAAATAAGCATTTTTTGCCATTTCATTTAAATGCCAAAAGCAGTATAATATCCCAAGTTGATACGATGTGCCGATTTTTCGATGTGTGCGGCCCGGAGCGGGATCGATTCTCCGTATCCTGGCTTTTAAGCAAATTGCCTTTTAAAAATGACAGGTGGTATATGAAGAAACAATTTTTTACGCTCATTGAACTCCTGGTTGTGATCGCGAT
>DHTZ01000007.1 GCA_002408885.1 Lentisphaeria bacterium UBA5247
TTCACAAAGTGCAGAAGAGGCTGGTTTTTCAATACGGCCTATGCCTATGCCGCCAAGATTTCAGAGAAAAACATGGTGCGCCGGTTTTCGATGGAACAGGCCCGGAACAATATCGCCAGCGGACTGCATTACCTGCCCGCCGGGATGAACGTCGGGGACCTCCGGGATTTCGGCACCGAGCCTCGATGCGTTCCCGCCCGCAATGCGAAATACGAACTCTCCAGAAGTTGGAACTATAAGGACCTCTATTTCAAATTCAGCGAAAATGATCCGGAGGAAGCCTTGCAGGTCACGCTGCCGCTGGTTCCCTACAAGGGATACAGCGCCATGCTCGACGACGGTTCTTCTTCGCCGATCAAGTTGAAGACCGGGCATGACAGGCTGTTGTCGTTCGTCGTCCCGGCGGGAATCGGGAGCGGGACGGTGACGGTCAGTTACCGGGGTACACTGGTTCAGGATATTTCGCTGCTGGCATCGGCGGTTCTGCTGGGTGGGCTGTGTTTTATCGGAGTGATGCCGTTACTGCGGCAGTCCGGGCACGGGCGGAAGAAGAAAAAGAAGAAAAAGAAAAAAATGTGAGCCGTCCGATTGGGCGTAAATAAATTATCGATGAAAACGCGCATCCGGGTTTCAATCCCGGATGACTCGTGCTATATTTAGCGGTAACTGGAAAGTGTGGTGATGATTTATGATAAGAGCGATACAAGGTTTTTTGGATTGGGCCGGAATATTTTTTAACGGCCTGGCGGAAGTGGACCTGTGGCTGCTGGGGCTTTGGGCTCTGGCGGTGGTGACGGTGCTCGGCAGCGCATTCGCTTCGGCGACGATCGCGGAAATGCGCAGTCGCGGCATGTTCATCCATTTTTGCGGAGGCTTGGTCCTGCCGTGGATATACCCGCTCTTGATCGGGATGCGGCTGACGGTAAGCCCGGAGGCCGAACAGGAAAAGCGGGAAGAACTCGAAACGGAGAACCGGCTCGGGGTCAAAATGGCTTTTCTCCGCGTTCAATTCGAACAGGATAACAAGAAGCGTAAACGTCAGGGCGAGCCGGAGATTCTGTTCCGCGAATGGCTGGCCGCTTACGAAGCCGCCAAAGAGACCGCCGCGATCGAGGCGGAGCGCCGCGAACGTGACGTCGTGGCTCCCACCAGCGGCGTCAACCGGTTGTTTCTGGAAAATCTGGCGGTGGACAGCGAAGGCAGCCGCAAAGGGCCGTTCACCGTCAAACTGGTGGACGGGCGGACATTGCGGGTCGAGCAGATCAAAAACATCATGGAAGACGTGGCCGCTTTTGAGATCATCGACACCGTCACCCGAAAACCGAAAAGCATTCGGGTCAAATACGGCAATATCGTCCTTTTTCAGTCCGTCGAACAATAATTTCAGTTGCGTCCGGGCGGGTATTTCCGCATGAAATACGGCTTGAACTCCGTCCACAGGGCGCGGACGGGTTCCGTTTGCAGTTTGCCGGACACGTTTTCCTCGAACGCTTCAAATGCCGCCGCATCTTCAATATCCCGGCGGTAGCGATAGAGCTGAATCAGCGAATCCAGCCGGTCGAAATCCTTAGCCAGCCGTCCTTCCACGGTTGACCCGTCCTCCATCGAGCACCAGGAATCGTACAGTTCCGGGCAGAGCTCCCGCATCAGTTCGTGTTCCCGGATTTGATAGGATTCCGGCTTCCAGACGGTTTTATCATCGTGGGCGAAATCGCCGAGCACGGCCTCGGCCCAGTCGTGGACCAGGAGCAGGCGGAGCACCCGGTTTTTGTCGTAAGCCGGATCGTTTTCCGACAGGCAGAGCAGGGCCAGCAGGCAGGCGCCGCAGGTATGTTCGGCCACGGATTCGATGCGCGGAGACGGAGATTCGCGGCGGAGCAGTTGAAGCCAGCCGCCGCGCGGCTGGACTTTCAGGTCATACAGCAGGTCGATTTTTTGAGCTTGCGGATGGGTCATGAGCGAGTTGCCTCCGCGTCATCCAGCCGGTCGGCCAGACCGCCGCGTTGAGCTTGCGATTCCAGGGCGGGACCGGTCAGGACGGCGGGATCGTCGTACCAGATTTCCACGCTGTTTTTGGCACGGGTCACGCCGGTGAAAAAAAGTTCCCGGCAGAGGATGCGCGCGCCGTCGGAGGGGAGCATCAGCAAAATATTTTCCGCTTCCGAACCCTGGGCTTTGTGAACGGTGATGGCGTAGGCCGGTTCCCAGGGGGGGAGGAGGTTCAGGTTGATGGTGCGGAACGTGCCGTCGGCCTCCGGGAAGGCGGCGAAAAGCGGCGCGTCCGGATCGTCCTGCCAGATCATGCCGGTGTCGCCGTTGAACAGCATTTCATTGTAATCGTTGGCGGTGATCATGATCGGGAGGCCTTTGAACGGCGCTTTGCCGCCGTTGAATTCGATCATATAGTCGTTGATGTTGTCGCAGCCGAGGAAACGGCGGCGGCAGGCGGTCAGGATGCGGAACTGCGAAAAATGCGCAAACGCCTCCGCCAGGTCGGGCATCAAACGGCAGCGCTGGAAAAAGACGGCGGCGGCCTGGAGTTTCTGCGTCCAGTTGCGGGCGTCTACTTCGGTAAAACGGACCTCCGGCGGGGGCGCGGCGACCAGCGCTTCGACCTGTTCCGGGACGCCGGACAGGACGGCTGCACTGAGTTTGCCGATGCCGCGGTCGGCGGCGAAACGGTAGGATTTCGTCAGTTGCGCGATCCGGCGGGCGAGCAGCGGATTCCCGGACGAACAGATATCGTTGAACGGCGCGCCGACTTCAACCGGTTCGAGCTGGTTTTTATCGCCGAGCATGATGATGCGGGCTTCGTCCGGGACGGCTTCCAGCAGTTTGCAAAGGAGCGCCAGCGGGATCATGGAGCATTCGTCGATGACCAGCAGATCGACCGGCAGGGGGTTGTCGCGGTTATGCCGGAATGCGGACGAATGAGGGATATAACCGAGCAGTTTGTGAATGGTCGACGCCTCGCGCGGAATGTTCGTCAACGCCGGGTTGTGCGCCTGCAAGCGGTCGCAGGCGGCGTTGACCGATTGTGTCATGCGCTGGGCGGCTTTGCCGGTCGGAGCGGCGAGCCGGATGCGCAAAGGCCCCTGTTCCAGCATGATGCCCAGAATTCGGGCGAACGTGGTGGTCTTGCCGGTGCCGGGGCCGCCGGTGATGATCGACAGATTGCCGTTCAGGGCGGTGGCGGCGGCGAGGCGTTGTTCGCCTTCGAGGCGGTAACGGTCGAGGGCGGCGGACCAGTCGCGTTCTTCGTGAACGGCGGCGCGGGCGAGGATGATGTCGGCGACGCGCTGTTCGTAAACGGCATAGCGGCGCAGGTAGAGGCGCTCGCCGCGAAAAACGGTCAGGAGATCAAGCCCGGCGCGGTCGATCTGCTCGAGACAGGCGGTGAAATCCGGCAGTCTGGTCTGTAGCAAATGATCGGGCGGCATTTCGCCGCCGAGCAGGAGCTCGGACGCGAAGAATTCGCCGACGGTCATGCCGGAACATTGGCGGAGGTTCAGGCTTGCGTGGTTCTGCGACGATATCCGGCAGGACGTCAACGCCACGGCGAGGCGCAGTTCCGGGGAATCCTCCCGCGCCAGTTTGGCGCAGAAATCGGACAGGGCACGGTCGATGCCCCCGATCAGCTTATTGCGGTAAAGTTCATTTATCAAAAGGTTCATGTCATTCATGATCAGTCGCCTCCGCCGCTGCCAGATGGGCGCTCAGTTGCCGGATCAGCGCGGCTTCCGGCCGGTCAAAAAAGATGCCGTTCGCGCCGTGCCCGGCCCCGCGCAGAAAGAGGTACAGGACGCCGCCGAAATGCCGTTCGTAATCATAATCCGGCAGGCGCTGAGCCAGATAACGGTCGAGCGCCACGGTGTAAATCAGGTATTGAAGATTGTACAGGTGATGGTCGATGGCGTGGCGCAGGCGTTCGGCGCGGTAGTGCTCGGGCTGCGGCCCCAGGTAATTGCTTTTCCAGTCGAGGATGTAAAAACGGCGGTTGTGCTCGAATATCAGGTCGATTTTGCCGTTCATGAAGCCGTCGGGGATTCTGGTTTTCGACAGAAATTCATTCAGTTCGGGGAAATCGGAAAATTCAGGCTGCGGCGTTCCTCCCGGGCGCATGGTGAAGTGAAACTCCAGCTCGACCAGCCGTCCGGACTTCGGCAGTGTCCCGAGCGTGAACCCGGACTGCGGCAGGAGCGGGGTTGACATCAGGCGGCGCAACATGCCCGTCACGTGACGGGTCAGGTCGTCATCCGTCTGCCGCCGGCTGGTAATATTGAACAGTTTGAGGTTGCGGCGGACCAGTTGTTCCAGCGCGGCGGGGTCGGCAATGGCGAAATCCATGTCCTCCAGCACCTGATGGAGAAAACTGCCGGGGTTGGCGCCGCGCGGGAACGCGATGAAGCCGTCCGCGTCCTCGGCGGCTTCGGCGGTGGCGCCGGTTTCGTCGTCGTCGCGGCTCCAGTCTTCTTCGGCGGCGAGCAGCGGACGGCCGCTGATCAACGAACTGAAACTCGCCAGCGTCCAGTTGCCGCGCAGTTGATGGGGGAGCGGCGGAGCGGGGAGGGGAGCCAGTTCCGCTTCGATACGGTTTACCGGCAGCGGGGCGGTTTCCTGATTGATGTGCTCCAGGAAGCGGACGCTCTCCCAACCCGATGGAATTTGATAATCGGACCCGAACAGATGGGTCAGCGGATTGCGGGCGATGGCGTTGTTCCAATAAACGAAACATTTGTTGCGGGCGCGGGTCAGCCCCACATAAAATAGGCGCATGGCTTCAGCCATGTTTTCGAGCTGTTCGGCTTCGGCGGCGATTTCGTCCTCTTTCAGTCCGAATACCGCCTGACGGGTTTCGGGGTCATGGTAAATGCAGAAGCTGCCGCGGCTGCGTTCGCGGACGCCCTTGCTCCAGAAAAACGGACAGAACACCAGCGGGAATTCCAGTCCCTTGGACGCGAAAACGGTCATGATTTTGACGGCTTCGTCGTCGCGTTCGAGGCGCATCTCATAGGCTTTGGCGTCGGCGGTGTCGCGCTGGCGGGTGAACCAGTCGAGCAGGGCGCCGGGGCTGGTGACGGTCTCGGCGTTCAGAATTTCGCCGAGCTGGAGCAAATTGGTCAGGCGGCGCTCGCCGCCGGGTGCGGAGAGGAGCCGGGGCCGGACGTTGTATTGATCGAGGAAATGGCGGAACATGGGGTAGAACCCGTGATGTTCCCACAGTTCGAAACAGGTTTTGAAGCGGAGCAGGTGTTCATCGTAAACGGCGCTGTCGGGGGCGCCGAGCATGGCGTCGAGCTGTTGCGGCGTGACGCCGCAGAGCGGGGTGAGCAAGGCGCCGTTCAACAGTTGGCGCTGGCGGATGTCCTGAATGGCGTTCAGGAGCAGGAGCAGGTCGTCCGCCTCGGCGCAGAGCAGGACGTTGCCGCTGTTCTGGACCACTGCGGGGACGTTGTACGCCCGGAGCCGGTCGAGGGTGGCGCGCGCCTGTTCATGGTTCATGGTCAGCACCGCGATGTCCGACGGCTTGACCGGTTTGCCGCCGAGGGCGAGGTCTTCCGACGGAGTATTCAGGAGGCGGGCAATGGACTGGGCGGCGGCTTCGGCGGCGGTGGCGAGGAGCTCGGAGTCCTCCGGCGGGAGAACGCCGCCGCGGGCGGCGGTCCGGTCCGGCACGCCGAGGTGGATAAAGTCGATGCCGGAAACCGCTTCGGTCCCGGTCAGGGGGCGTTCGTTGCCTTTGCTGTCCGGCGCGCTTTCCACCGGCAGGTAGTCGAGTCCTTCAATGATAAACGGGTCGGCGGTATTGGCGAAGACGCTGTTGACGGCGGTGACGTTGAGGACGGACGAGCGGTAATTGACTGTCAGCGGATAAACTTGCTCCACCCGGTCGCGCATGGACAGATAGGAGAAAATGTCGGCGTTGCGGAAACTGTAAATCGACTGCTTGGGGTCGCCGATCAGGAAGCAGGGCATATCGTGATCTTCGATGAACAGTTTGCTGAAAATATCGAACTGCAACTGGTCGGTATCCTGGCATTCGTCGATCAGCGCCGCATGGTAATGCTGGCGGATGGTCTGGGTCAGCAGTTCGCCGGAATCGCCATGCAGGCTTCGATGCAGGTCCAGCAGAATGTCGTTGAACGAACGGAAATTCAGGGAATTACGCAGTTCTGCCATCCGCCTGCTGTAGAATTCGCGAAAAGTGACGGCGGCGCGGGCCAGGCGCGCCCGGCGAAACGTTTTCATGGCGGCGCTGAAATCTTTCTGCGTGGTGCGGACTTCGTCCAGCACGTGCATGTGGTCGGGCCAGTGCGGCTCGGGATAACGCTCCGGAATGTCGCCGAGTTTAATTCTCGTGTTGGCGTAACATTCTTTCAGGCATTCGATGGCGCGGCGGCCGGATTCGTCGAAGTTCGCGGCGGCCTCCGACAGATGCGGCGCGAACGGCGCCAGCGGGGCGCGGTTGTGAAGCTTGAGAATTTCCGCGGGGATGGATTTGTCGGCGGTGCTGTTGAGGCGGAGATAGTCTTCGACCACCTGTTCCTGAATGCGCGACGGGTCCTGCATGAGCTCGGTGTTGAACAGGACGCGGCTTTCGAAGCAGTTTTCCCGCAAAACCCGGTCGCAGAAACTATGGATGGTGAAGATGGCCGCTTCGTCGAATTCGTTGATCGCATGGGTGAGGATGCGCACGGCGTCGTCGGGGGCGGGCAGGTTGTCCGGCATGGGGTCGCCGTTTTCGGCGCAGCGACGGCATTCGGCCAGCAGGGCGCGGATGCGTTCGCGCAGTTCAAGGGTGGCTGCCACGGTAAAGGTGACGACGAGAATCTGCCGGACACCAAGCCCCTTTTCCAGCAACAGGCGCAGGTAGAGGCGTGAAATGGTATAGGTTTTGCCGGTGCCGGCGGCGGCTTCGATCAGGTTCAGGCCCTGAAGCTGGTAGCGGGTGATCATGAATGCACCTCCCGGGTCAGGCGCGACAGGAGGGGTTCGATCAGGGGGCGCGCATGGGCTTCGAGCCGTTCGGGCGGCGGCAGGTCGCGGCCGAAACAGGCCTCGACGCAGGCGTCCTGATTGTCACCGCGGGCGAAAGGGGTGGTGTACCAGTTTTGGCGCGCTTCGCGGAGCGCGGCGGCCGGGTCGTCCGCATGATCCAGCAGGCCTTGGACATAGGCCATGGAAGTCGCCGGGAAAAAGCAGAACGGTTCTTCGTTTCCGCGCTGATAGAACGCAACGATCCGGTCGAGTTCCGAACAGGCCTCTTCCCGCGACAGTTCCTCAATCCGGTAATGGTTGCCGCCCTTGCAGATCACGTGAGTGGGGCGCGGCGGCAGTCCGGCGGCGTGCAAAGCCAGATGGGCGGTCCAGCCGCTCAATAAATATTTGTGGTACGAACTCGATAAATGATAAAAAAGCTGTTTGCCGGGGTAGAGCGACGCCAGCACGCCGGTGACGGCGAAATTCGGACGGATCAGGTCGAAACTGGCTGGACGGAGCAGGGCTTCGCCGTTGACGGTTTGCCGGATGGTTTGCCGCATTTCGAGGCATTCTTCGCAGATGGAGTCGAAGGCGCGGCGGCCGTTTTCGCCCGCGGGAAGGTCGCCGGAGGCGCGGAGTTTCGCGTAAAGGGCATCACGGCAGGCGGCGTCGGGAACGGCGACGGACAGCAGGACTTCGAGAATGCCGTCGGCCAGTTGATAGCGTTCCAGCGCGTCGAGGTCAAACGTTTCGGTTTCCTGCAGTTCGGCTTCCCGGCGGACATCCAGACGCGATTTCAGCCGCCGGGAGATGAAGCTCCGGGCCGGGTTGTTCAGAAAACGGCTGAGTTCGTCCAGCGGAATCGCTTCCGTTGCCGCCGGAGGGGGCGACGGAGCGAGCCGCCATTGGCGTACCGGGCGGGCGTCGGCGGAACGGTTCAGCAGCGCATTGGCGCACTGGTAGGAGCTTTGCGAATACGAGAACAGCCGGGAATCCGGCAGGAAATAGCGCGGGCTGAACGGCTGGAGAGGGTGTTTCCGCACGAGCATGTCGCCGGTATGCGGCGGATAGGCGCGGTTCAGGTAGTCAATCAGTTCGCTGACCACGACGGACGGCGGCAGCGTCTCATTGGATTTGATATCCTGTCCGACATAGGAAAGGACGAGGTTCGAGCGCGCCGAAATCAGGGATTCGAGAAAAATATACCGGTCTTCGAGGCGGCGGGTCATGTCGCCCTGCCGCGGATAGCGGTCGCGGAGGTCGAAATTCGGGCGGCGCGGGTTGCGCGGAAACGATTCATTGTTCATGCCCAGCAGCGCGACCACCCGGAACGGAACGCTGCGCATCGGCATCAGCGAACAAAAGGTGACGCCGCCGCGGCAGAACCGGCCGGGCCGGGTCAACGGGGCAAGCCGTTCCTGCAGGAAATCGTTGATGACGGCGATCGATACCGGCGCTTCGAAGCCGGAGCGATCCAGTCCCAGGCGTTCAAGCTGGGCGCGCAGTTGCTGGAGCTCCAGCACATAGTCGGCGGTTTCGCTGAAAAACTGCGCCAGCAGGTTCCGGAAAAATTCGAGCCATTCCGCCGGCGGGCGCGGCGTCCGGGCGGCGGTGATGAATTCATGGAGTTCACGCACGAAACCGCTGAATTGCCCGACCACCCGCGCCGCGTCGCCCTCGAAATCGTCGTAAGGCGCGATGCCGTGAACCAGCCCGCCGGAGGCGGCGTCGGACGGGCCGTATGCCAGTCCCGCCAACAGGCGTTCGAACCCGAATTCCCAACTGTTGAGCGGGTCGGGGGGGAGGCCGAAAAATTCTTTGTCCGGGCCGTTCCAGCTCCAGCGGATGTTGGCTTCGGCGAGGTAGTGGCGGATCAGCGGCAGGTCTTCTTCGTCCAGTCCGAAATGACGGTGGACGGCGGGCACGCCGAAGACCTCCATGACTTCAAGGCTGGTGAAGCGGCGCGAAGGGAGCGCCAGTATCCGCAGGAATGAATTTAAAATATGGCTGTCGGACAGCATGACGCGGTCCGCCACCGTATAGGGGAGGGTGGCTTTGCCGGAATCGGCATCGCCGAAAACCGCTTCGATATACGGCGCGTAAGGTGTAATGTCGGGAGCCATGACCACGATTTCATCGGGCGATACGGCATCGGATTTGATCAGGGCCAGCAGTTGGTCGAGCAGAACCTCGATTTCGCGCTGTTCGCTGTAACAGGAATTGATGATGATGCTGTTGTCGTTGAACGCGGGCGGGGCGCTCCGGCGGCTGTTGCTGAGCTGAAGGATGTCGGCCTGGATCTGGCGGAGCATGGTCGGCTCCTGAACGGAGTTTTCGGACGCCGCCTCCAGCCAGTCGTCGAAACCGAGTTCGACTTTGTCCAGCAGCGCCCTGAAATAATCGCGTCCGGCCTGGCCGAACGACGCCAGCAGGTCGTTGCCGCTGTAAAGGTACTGGAGTTTGCGGGGGGTATGGCGGTCGTCCATGCGGGCGATTTCGTGGTGCGAATAGGCGTAGCTCCAGTCTTCCATGCAGGGATTCAGGTAAAACAGATCGACTTCGCAGTAATTGGAGCATTCCGCGAAAATATCGAGGAAAAACCGCGGCATATTGGAAATGCCGAAAATCGCGATGCGCTCCGGCAGGAATTCCGAATGTCCGTTCCTCAACCGGGCCAGAAAACGATCCCGGAACGCGGCATAGTGCCATGCTCCGCCGGCCAGTTCGACCATGCGCCGCCACAGTTCGGCCTGCCACGGCGCGTGGGGATCGGAGCGGAGTTCCTCGACGTCGGCGCGGCGCTCCCAGGCCAGCAGCCAGTCGGGGCGGTAAATGATGTAACGGTCGAAAATCGAAGAGAGGCGGTCCGCCAGTTGGAATTTTTTCAGGTCCGGCTGTTCGCCGGTGAAATAGTCGCGGACATGGCGGAACACCGGCTCCGCCATCAGGCTGTCGTCATGGAACAGCCGCAGGAGCATCCACAGCATATTGTCTTCGCTGAACGCCCGGCCGCGCTCGATCACTTGCGCCGAATACATCAGTTCATCGGTTACTTCGCGCAGGAATTTGAACTGGACGTTGGCGCAGATGCCGTTGGCGGAAGCCAGTTGCAACCGCAGCCAGTGCTGCATGCCGGCGCTCTGGACCACAATCAGGTCGGGCGTGAACGGCGAGGCGTGACGGTTGGCGCGCAACTGCGCCGCCAGCGTCTGCACCAGTATTTCCATCCGGTTGTTGATAAAAAGGTTGAAGCCCATGCTGAATAATGCGCGGGGCGGCGGGCCCCGGCGCTCCTGTCCGATTGCGGTTTCGTTTCATAAAAAGTACCAGCTTGGGGCGAATTTGCAATCGGCAAAGCGTATTTTCCGGCGAAAAAGCGGAATTTTATTTGAAAACCGCGTACTCGGCGATAGAGTTAGCTGGTGTGGAACCGATAATATGGCAAGGAGTTTTCTGCAATATGAAAAAAGCGATGGGATATGGGGTGTTGGGGGTGTTGGGTATATGCGGTACTCTGCTGTTGAGTGGCGGTTGTGGAGGAGGGACACCCGGCGGTGGAACAGGGGCTTCGCCGCTCGACGGCATGTCGAATGCCGAACAACTTTATAATCGCGGACTGATCAAATACCACGGCGGCGACCTTGACGGCGCGCTGGCCGATTACAATCAGGCGTTGGCCCTGAACCCGGAACTGGCGCTGGCTTATAACGAACGCGGCCTGATCCGCCGCCAGAACGGCGACCGCGACGGTGCGCTGTCCGATTTAAACAAGGCGCTCAAGCTGAACCCGAACCTTGCGCTGGCCTGCAATAATCGCGGACTGATCCGGGCGGACCTGAAAGACTGGACGGGAGCATTGGATGATTTTAACCGCGCGCTCAAAGTTTTTCCTGATTTCGCTTCCGGATATTGCAACCGCGGGTGGGCTCGAATCATGCTGAAAGACTACGCCGGTGCCGCCGCCGATCTGGAAATGGCGCTGCGATTGAATCCGAAACTTGCCGAAGCCTATTCGCGGCGGGCTGTTTTGAAGTCGATGAAAAACGATATTACCGGTGCGTTGGCGGATAGTGATATGGCAGTCAATTTGGAACCCTCCGCCTATCATTACAGTCAGCGCGGAGCCTTTCGACGGGGAACCGGCGATATTGCCGGAGCGTTGGCGGATTGCGACAGGGCGATTGCCGCGGACCCGGATAATATCGAATATTATTTCTACCGCGGAAACATCAGAATGGAACGGAAGGAGCTGGAGGCCGCCTTGGCGGATCATACCAAAGTAATCACATTGGCGCCTTCTTATGCGCCGGGCTATTTTCTGCGCGGAATAGTTTGGTTCCGTAGCGGGCGTCCGGACGAAGCCATGAAGGATTTTGAACAGGCGATTCAGCTCGACCCGAAAGCGGGTGAGTTCTTCTATTATCGTGGTATGACCAGACAGCAGAAACAGGACCCGCGCGGCGCGCTGGCCGATTATGACCGGGCGTTGGAGTTGCGCCCCGACCTTCGCATTATTTATAATGAACGGGGGCAGGTGAAGGAAGCGCTTGGCGATTTGAATGGTGCCGCCGCTGACTATATCGAGGCCATCAAGGACGGCGCGAGCGGTTCTTCTCCGCTTTGCTCCCTCGGCTGGCTGAAATATCGCGACGGTGCTGCGGACGAAGCATTGGAGTTCTTCAACCGGGCGATCCGGGCAAGCTGTAATAATGCCTCGGCTTATCTCGGGCGCGGCCGGATTCTTCTGGAAAAGAACGAATTCAAAAACGCGTTGGCGGATTTTGAACAGGCGATCAGACTGGATAACGGCAATGCCGGGGCCTATTGCGGCCGGGGATTGTCCAAAATGAAGCTCAATGATGAGGGAGGCGCCCGGACGGATTACGATAAAGCCATTGAACTGGACCCCGCCAATATGGAAACCTATATCAATCGCGGCGACCTCAGGCGATTCAACCGGGATTTCAAAGGCGCGATTACGGATTATGAATATGCCCTCAAGCTGGATGGCAAGAATGCCGAAGCGTATTTGAAACGCGGCATGGCGAAAGACCGGATCAAAGATCAGGACGGCGCAATGGCTGACTACAACCGGGCGATCGAGCTGAATTCCAGATATGCGGAGGCTTATAATCAACGCGGGTTCAATCGGTTTTCCGTTTACGGCAAACTGCCGGAGGCGTTGCAGGACCTGAACCGGGCGGTTGAGCTGTCTTCCGATAAGGCGATGGTTTATTGCAACCGCGGGCGCTGTCTGGCGGCGATGGGCAGTTTCAAAGACGCCATGAAAGATTTTGACCATGCGATTTTATTGGCCCCGGGGTTCGGCATGGCTTACTGCCAGCGCGCTTTGCTGAAAGAGCGGACGGGCGACCTGAACGGCGCCGGAAGTGATCTGGATACGGTCGTTCGGACTGATCCGGAGTTTGCTTATGGTTTCAGGACACGGGCGGATTTCCGGGCGCGCCGGGGCGATCATGACGGTGCGCTGGCGGACTATAACCGGGCGATCGGTCAACAGCCTGTTTTCGCGGAGGCTTACAACGGTCGCGGCTCGCTGAAATATGCCGGCGGGCTTTCTGATGAAGCATTGGAGGATTTCAATACCGCGATCCGGCTTGACGCGGACTTCGGGGATGCGTATCATAATCGCGGCATGGTTTACGCGGCAAACGGCAAATTCGCCGAAGCGCTGGCCGATTACGACAAGGCCCTGACGATCAATCCCAGGCAGGCGGCGGCGTATACGAACCGCGGCTATGTCCGGTTCCGCCTGGAGGACCGCAAAGGCGCGTTGGCGGATTGGACCGCCGCGATCAAGCTGGACCCGAAACAGGCGATGGCATACACCAATCGCGGCTATGTGCTGTTTCTGAACGGAGCCAAGGAGGATGCGCTGATGGACCTGAATAAAGCAATCGCGCTCGATCCGTCCATTGCCATGGCACATAATAACCGCGGGCTGCTTCGCTATGACCGCGGTGAATTCGATGCCGCGGTTAAGGATTTCGACCGGGCGATAGCGCTGGACCCGGAGTACCTCGAGGCTTACGGCAATCGCGGCACGGTGAAATATGACCTTGAAGATAAAGACGGCGCGCTGGCGGATTTCGACCGGGCGATAACGCTTGATCCGCGCTATGCCGCGCCATACCTCGGCAAGAGCCGGATATTGGCGGAGCGGAATCGCTGGAAAGAAGCCGTCAAAACCTGCGAAATCTACTGCCGCCTGGCCCCGGACGATGCGGTCGGAGCCGCGTATCTGGCGGAACTGCGCTGGAAAAGCACGGACGGCAAATGAATATCATAAACATGCGATACATCACAGAATTTGAATGAAAAAATTTGATTACCGGTACCTGCTGCTGATTGTTCTGTCGTCGGCGCTGTTGCTCTATGTCTGGTTCGATTCCAACAGGCGCAGGCGGCTCGAAAACCATTACCGGCAGGCCCGGCAAAAAGAAAAAACGGGTGACGCCGCGGGCGCGTTGGAGGAATATCACCATGCGGTGGAAGCCGCGCCGGGGAAATCGGTTCCTTACGGCAAGCGCGGCAACTTCCATTTTGCCCGGCAGGAATACCGTCTGGCGCTGGCCGATTACGACCGGGCGCTGACGTTGGACCGGAATGCGACGGTGCTCTATTTCAACCGGGGGATGGTCAGGGCCGCGCTGGAGGATTTTGCCGGGGCGGCGGCGGATTTTACTCGGACGATTGAACTAAGCCCGCTGAATTTCGATGCTTTTTACTATCGGGCGGTGGTCCGGGTTGAACAGGGCGACTGGCGTGGAGCGGCGGCGGATGCCCGCGAAGTGCTGTCGTTTCGCAAACAGGATGCACGGGCGTACTATATCCTCGGCTATGCCTTGTCCGAAATGGGGCAGGAAAAAACGGCGGAAGAAGCGCTCCTGGCGTCCATCCGTTTCGCCCCGGACTATGCGTATCCTTATTGCAGTCTCGGCGCGTTGAAATCGGGGCAGGGGGACTTGCCGGGCGCGTTGCAGGCGCTGGAAACGGCATTGCGCCTGAAGCCGGATTTCAGCCGGGCGTATTTTGTCCGGGGGCAGGTCCGGGAAAAACTGAAAGAGCCGGATGCCGCCCTGCTGGACTATGATCGCGCCATTGAGTTGAACCCCGACCGTAATTTCGATTATTATTACCGTCGGGGCGATTTGAAATACCGCCAGGGCGACCTGATCGGCGCGATTATCGACTATGACCGGATCGCATACCTGAAGCCGGACGCGGTACGGGCGTACATCGGCCGCGCCAACGTCAAAAACGCCCTTGGGGAATACGAAAACGCCTTGGCCGATCTGAACAAAGCGCTTGAACTGGACCCGCGCCACGGACAGGCATATTACCTCAGGAGCCGGGTGCTGGCGCGGCTGGAACGCACCGCCGAGGCCATCGCCGATGGCGTCAAATTCCTTGAACGGACTCCGGACGACCCCGCCGGGCGCGAATGGCTGCGGCAATTACGAAAAAAAGCGGATTAACAGTAATCCGCTCTCGTCGTCATAACTCACAATTTATTCAGTTGCCGCGGTTCGTCCTTTTTTCATGCATTCTGATGGTTTCCATGTAATTGTCCATCGCCGGTACCGCCGACTGTTCGCAGAACTGGTTCCAGACCGCGCCGAACGGCAAGGCCTTGGCTTCTTCCTGCAATGCCAGGCGCCGGGTAAAATCCCATTCCTGTTCATATTGAATCAGGCGCGCCCGCGGTTCCAGCAATGCCGCCAGGAGTGCTTTCTGCATATTCCGGGCGCCGATCACCCATGCCGCGACCCGGTTGATGCTGGCGTCGAAATAATCCAGGCCGATATGGACGTTTCTGCTGTATCCGTACGGCACGATTTCCCGCGCCAGATCGCGGAGGTCGTCATTGAGCAGCAGAACATGGTCGCTGTCCCAGCGGACGCCGCGGCTGACATGCAGCAGGACTTCGTCCATGAAGCCGAACGTGGAGGAGAGTTTGTCCGCCACCGATTCCGTGGGGTGAAAGTGGCCGGTATCGAAACAGACCATTTTCTGATTTTTCTGGGCGTACAGGAGGCAGAATTCATGAGACGTGACGGTACAGCTTTCCGTTCCGATTCCGAACAGCTTGGATTCCACGGCGTCACGCAGGTATTCCGCCGGATGCTTTTCCGCGAAAATCTCATCCAGTGATTCCGCCATCCGTGTGCGGAAATGATAGCGGTCCGCCGGAATATCCTTAAACCCGTCCGGCATCCAGAAATTACAGATGCACGGGCTGTTCAACGTCTTGCCGAATTCCGCGCCAATGCGGCGAATCGCCATCCCGTGCTCGATCCAGAAACGGCGAATTTCAGGATCGGGGTGCGACAGCGAAAACCCGTGTTCCAGTTTCGGATGCGAGTAAAACACCGGCGCGATATCCAGTCCGATTTTCTGCGCGGCCGCCCAGCCGAGCCATTCGGAAAAATGCTCAATCCCATATCCATTGCGGTCGACGCCCGGAAGCATCCGGTCCACCTGATGCCCCTGCAGACAGACCCGATGCCGCCCGGGAATCAGCCGCAGCGCCAAATCCAGGTCCTCGCGCAATTCGGCGGAGTTCCGGGCGCGTCCGGGGTAATTTCCAGTCACCTGACAGCCGCCGGTCAATGCGTGGTCGGTGTTTTCAAATCCGACCACGTCATCCCCCTGCCAGGCGTGGATGGACAGTGTAAATCCGGCCAGCCGGCTCAAGGCTTCATCGACGTCAACGCCAAAGGCCTGATACTGTTCTTTTGCCCATTCGAATGCTCTGCTCATGTTTTCCTCCATCGTGGTAATGGTAAGTTGGGTTCTTCTGCATTTTGTGAAAA
>DHTZ01000012.1 GCA_002408885.1 Lentisphaeria bacterium UBA5247
TTTATAGATAGCGCGGGTTATTTTTTCTGCAGCAGCAGGACGTCTTTCCACAAGCCGCCCTTCCCTGCGCTGTCGATGACCTTGACGGTCAATTGATGATTTCCGGAAGCGATATCTCCAGGAATATCAATGACAAACGGTTCGTTCCAGAGCTTATCGACATCGCCTTCGTGGTGTCCGCCAATGTATTTGCCGTCCAGATACACCCAGGCGCGTTCGTCGGCCCCGCCGAAATAGAGCGCCGCAGGTTTTCCGGTCGGAATTTCAATCGTCGCGCGATACCAGCCCGCGCCATTATAACTCGGAAAGCCTTGATCTTCCCAGAATTTCCCGCTGTTGATCTGTTTCCAGCCGGAATCGTTGAAATCGGCGGCGAACCATTGTTCGCCATCTCCTTTTGCATCGGGGTCCGTCTGGAAGCGCCACGGATTCAGGGTTTTCAGGATGTTGTAGTCTTTCAGAACTCCCGTCCGGGCCAGATTTTCTTCGTGAGCCGCTTTCAAATTACGCTCCCAGGCCGTATAGACGCGCTGGACATCATGGGATACGATCCGGTCGGCCAGAAGGCTTTTGGTCACATCTTTCAGTGTTTCGATCGCATTCAAGGCGTTTTGGTACTTTTCCGCGTCCGGAGCACGGTAAAAGCGGTCGCCCGCCGCCATCGCCGCGGAATAAGCGGTCAGATACCGCAAGTACCCGGCCTGCGCCGCCACCGCTTTTGACGCGCGGGGATCGTCTTTCACCGCCTGCCGCGCCGTTTCCAGATAGTCCGTCATCTTCTTCAGGTCCGCCTCGGGAATGAACCCATACTGACTCAGCCCCATGCGCAGCCAGCTCGATTTATCGGAAAGCCGTTCGGAAAGCAGATCATGATACGCCCGGACCGCCGGGCCAGCCGCCCCATAGAAAGTATTGAAATAATCCGTTTTCAACGCTTCTTCGTCGAACCACGGGTTCCAGGGAAGCCGTCCGCCGAGATATTGGAGGTAAGCGTCAACCCCGCCCCAGGATTCGGTAGACTCCTGATTGCTGCCTTGAATTTTCAGCAGATTGAACGTCCGGAACATATTAATAAGAACGTGCTCGTTATTGAACATGTAGCGCGGATTCAGATAATGGTAGGAATATACGACAATATTACCGTCCGTCAGCCGACTCCATTTTTCGACATCCGAGAAAGCTCTTGACAGCCAGGGCATCATGCCCGGATTACCGTCCGAATACCAGCAATACATGATCCGCACGCCCGGCACCGGCAAAATCTTTTCCGGCGGGCTCACCGTAATCCCGTAGGCGTAGGTGAAGACGCTCCGGTCGGGGTGTTTTTTACGGATTTCCTGCTGAACGTTGTTGGCAAGGTTGATATTGTTTTCGGTTGCTTTGGCCAGATTGCTGCCGCTGGGGTTCAGGGCGAGGCAGGGAGGACACTGGCACCACAGGCGCGCGCCGTCCTCCTGAAACAACGGAAAAAAGCGCTGTTCCGGGTTCCGCTTAAAATATTCGTCGGCCACCTTGCCGAGCTCTTTCACCAGTCCGGGGCTGGTGGTGCACAACTGCGCGTACTCGGCTTTCCACGTGCCGGTGGCGCGGTCGAAACAAAAGAATTCCGGATGGTCCT
The DNA here is from genome assembly GCA_002408885.1 of Lentisphaeria bacterium UBA5247. Lineage (GTDB taxonomy): Bacteria > Verrucomicrobiota > Lentisphaeria > Victivallales > Victivallaceae > UBA5239. The sequence goes on from DHTZ01000012.1 coordinate 1,619, forward strand.
TGAAATAGGTCTTCGGCGGAATCAGCTTGTGAAAATTGTGCCCCGCGTGCTCCATCAGCCAGATGCAGCCGCCGCGCTTGGCGTAAAATTCGTTGACCTTGTCGCGGTTCTTCAGGCGTTCCAGCTCAACGTTGTAGCGGTTTTTAAACGCCCAGTCCGCCATATCGTAGGCGTGTTTCTCCGCGCCTGCCTGCCGGGTGTAGCTGCAATAATGCGGGCAGCGGTAATTCATCGACGGCGCCGATTCATCCCGGAATAACGGGAACGCCAGTTCCGGGTTGCGCGGCACCACTTCACCGTAATCAAACGGCGCAAACCAGCGGACCCCGGCCGCTTTTTCCAGAAAATCGTAAACCGCATACGTCAGCGCACGCGGGGAATTGCCGGTGATTTTCAGGTTCTTCCCGTCCGTCAGTTCCGTTTGAAACGCATCTTCGGGCTCGCCGGGGCGAACGGACAGAATGATATTCCGGTCTCCGGGCGCGGCGACGACGGGAAACTTGGCTCCGGTCGCTTTTTCGAGGTATTTCGACAGTTCCGCGGCGGCGAAATTCCCCGCCTCCGGGGCGACGATGCAGAATCCGGCCGCTTTGACGGCGCCCGGCTTGATGATTTCCCTGAACTGATACGGCTGGACTTTCGGATGCGCCGCGATCTCCGCGGCGATTGCATCCGCCTTCGGATTTTTCACCAACGGTTCTTCGCTCAGATTGAACTCCTTGAACGAAACCTCCGCCTGTTCCTGTACCACCGGCTGCAAGGTCAGCAGACGGCCGCCCTTGCGTAGATCGATGTCGCAGTTTTTCGTCCCTTTCGTGTAGACGAAATAGCCTTTGCCCGCATTGGTACGGTTGGAGCGCTCCAGGCGCAGGTTGAACGTTTTCCATTCCGGCGTGACCTCCACCAGCGAATAGAAGGAGGCTTGATCGTTCGGCTGCAATTCGCGCCGGATATAGAAATAAACCAGATGCGTCTGGCCGTCATCGCTTCTGGCGGAGAAATTCAGGAACTTCTTTCCGGTCAACAGGACTTCTTTCTGCAACTGTCCGACAAACCAGGCGCCGCCTTTGTTGACGACCGGAAATTTGAAGGATACGTCGCCGTCAACCATTTGAAAACTGTTTTGCTTCGCCTGTTCCCTCGGCGCCACCCACCGAACATCGCTCAAATCGATCCCCTGCGCAAATGCCGAACCGGCAAGCAGTCCCAATAGAATCAGAATCTTTCTCATTGTCCTATTTCTCCTTAAGGTTATATACAAGAATTATAATACAATATCTTCAATATTTCCCTGCTGGTTAACGAATTTGAGAATGGAGCCATTCGGCTGGCTGGCTGCGTTGTAGGGGAAATCGTAACGTTTATAACTGGCGGCATGTCCATCCAGGATCAGAACATTGGCCACCGAATTCCCGTCATGCCAGAACCGGAGTCCACCAGTGGTAGTGGTAATCCGGTGTGGTTCTATATTGCAGTACGGATAGGGGTAACGCGTCGTGCCCTTAACCCAACTGCTGTCCGCCATGATAATGAACGTACTGGGGTGAACCCGATTTTGAATCGCTTTCTGGTAATTCGGAAATTTCTTCAAATCCAGATAACGGTTATTCGGCTGGTCCGCCGATAAATAATGCTTATAATGCGTCGTACCTTCCGTCGTCCAGTTGGGCGTCAACAATCCATAAGTACTGTAGACGTCTTTATAACCACCCGGCGCGCTCGGGCACAGAACGGCGCATTCTTTTCCCTCCGCGTAAACCGGCATGTATTTATTCTGGGCAAAACAGTCGTACCAACTGCCGTATCCGACCGGTTTGGAGGCAAGCAGATCACTGTAGTCATTGCGGTACATTGCCACGGCAACCCCGCAGTCCCTGAGGTTACTCATGCATTTGACTGTTTTCGCTTTTTCCCTGGCCATATTCAGGGCGGGCAGCAGCATGGCGGCGAGGATCGCGATGATCGTAATTACATT